>VYEX01000013.1 GCA_009842675.1 Acidimicrobiia bacterium
CCCACGATCTTGCCGATCTGGCCCGCTACCGAGCCGGTGGCCCCGGCCGCGGCCGACACCACCAAGGTCTCACCCGGGCGAGGCTCGCCCAGGTCCAGCAGGCTCCAGTAGGCGGTCATCCCGGTGGGACCGAGAACGCCGGTGAACGCCTCCAGCGGCAGCCCCAACTCCATGGGGATGCGCTCGGCCCGGTCGAGCACCGAGTACTCCTCCCAGATAAGCCCCCCGGTGACCACATCGCCGGGTTGGAACTCCGGATGGCGGGACTCGATCACCGTGCCCCAAGTACGACCCCGCATGGGCTCGCCTACCTCTATCGGGGGCATGTAGGCGTCGATGTCGCTCATCCAGATTCGGTGGGTGGGGTCCATCGACAGAAAGGTGTTCCGCACCAGCAGCTGGCCCTCACCGGGCTCGGACACTGGGAGTTCGATCAGCTCCAAGTCGTCAGCAGTGATGTCGCCCTGCGGTCGAGCCCGCAGAATCCACCGCCGGTTTCGCTCGCCGCTCATGTCGCTTCCCCTGTGGTCACCGGCACACCCTACGGTCTTATCACTAGCCTCAGCCCATGAGCGAGATGTCACCCGCCGAGGTCAGGGAGCGGATCGACCACCCAGTGGTGGACAGCGACGGCCACTATTGGGAGCACTGGCCCGACTTGGACCGTTATGTGCGAGACGAGGGCATCAGCGAGGGTTTGAACGCGCTGTGGGCCACGGGAACATTCGATGGGAGCCCCCATTGGGCCGGGGTGGTCCCTGAAGAACGCCCCCGAGTTCGGCCATTTCGCCAGACGTGGTGGGGCGTCCCGTTCGCCAATACCGACGACCTTGCCGCGGCCATGGCCCCATCGCTTATGTATCGCCGTCTCGACGAGCTGGGTTTGGACCTGGCCGTCTGCTTTCCGACGTGGGGATTGGTGGTTCCCAGCCAGCGCAACGATGAGATCCGCCGGGGGCTGTGCCGGGCCTGGAATCGCTACACCGCCGACGTATATGACGGCTTCGGCGACCGGCTGGTGCCGGTGGCCACCATTCCCACCGCCACCCCTCAAGAAGCGGTGGCCGAATTGGACCACGCCGTGGTCGACTTGGGCTTCAAGGTGGTGATGCTGGGCGGCTTTGCGGTGCGAGACCTTGACGGCGGGGGCACCTGGATCGACTCGCTGGGCCTCGACAGCGCCTACGACTACGACCCGCTTTGGCAGCGGCTAGTGGAGCTTGGCGTGGTGGCCGGCTTCCACTCCGGGTCGATGGGATGGAGCGGGCGACGGTCCATCACCAATTTCTCCTACAACCACATGGGCAACTTCGCCGGGGCCAGCGAGGCCACCCTCAAGTCGCTCCTGTTCGGCGGCGTGCTCCATAGATTTCCCGACCTGCGGCTCAACTTCTTGGAAGGGGGCACAACCTGGGCGGTGCAGTTGGTTCACGACATGATCGGCCACTACCACAAGCGCGGCCCTGAGGGTCTCCCCGCCTACGACCCTGACGCCTTCGAACCCGACCGCTTCGACCAGCTGCTGGCCGAGCACGCCGGACGGCTCAATCCCGAGCCCGGCTTCGGGGCCCAGTTCGCCGACTTCTTCCGCACTCCCGATGTGGTGAACGACTTCGAGGCCGCCGGCATAACCGGGCCCGACGATGTGATCCGCCAGATCTCGTCCACCTGTTGGTTCGGGTGTGAGGCCGACGACCCCCTCACCCGGCTGGCCTTCGACCCGGAGCTCCCGGGGGGCGTACCCCTGAACGCTGTCTTCAGCTCCGATATCGCCCACTGGGATGTCGCCAACATGGTCGACGTGATGCCTGAGGCCTATGAGCAGGTGGAGAACGGCTGGCTCGACAAGGAGCAGTTCCGGGCCTTCATGTGCGACAACGCGGTGCGGCTCTGCACCGGCGCCGACCCCAGCTTCTTCAAGGGCACGATCCTCGAGGACTACCAGCCGGGCTGAGCTCCACCCCGTCGAGGAAGAACGGCGCCTCGCAGCAAGTGCCGTATTGTGTCGGCGGATCACTGGGAGGATTCATGACCGATCAGCGCCAGCAGGAGCACTATCCGGGGTTTGAGGGCACGGTTGGGAAGATCATGGCCACCTCCGAGTCCTGGTGGCCGCCCCGCCCGACGGCGCCCGATGGCGCCCCCAACATCGTGGTCGTGCTGGCCGACGATCTGGGCTACTCCGATGTGAGCTGCTACGGCTCGGAGATCGCCACCCCGGCCATCGACGAGTTGGCCGCCACTGGGGTCCGCTATACCAACTTCCACGTCACCCCGCTGTGCTCACCCACCCGGGCCGCGCTGTTGACCGGGCTCAACTCCCATCACGTTGGGGTGGGGTTCGTGGCCAACGCCGATCCCGGCTTTCCCGGCTATGCCAGCGAGCTGCCCCACAACCAGTCGACGATGGCTGAGATGCTCAAGGCCAGCGGCTACGCCACCATGGCGGTGGGCAAATGGCACCTGTGCAAGGAAACCGACTTGTCGATTGCCGGTGACAACCATTCGTGGCCGTTGCAGCGGGGCTTCGACCAGTTCTACGGATTCCTGGAAGCCCTCACCAACTTCCACCACCCCCATCTGATGTATGAGGGCAACAGCCCCGTCGACATCGCTGAGTACCCCGAGGGGTACTACCTCACCGACGACCTCACCGACCGGGCCTGCCGCATGATCCGCGAGGTCAAAGCCACCGACCCCCAAAAGCCGTTCTTCTTGTACTACGCCCACGGGGCCGTCCACGCCCCGCTGCACGCCAAGGCCGAGGACATTGCCCGCCACCGGGGCAACTACGACAAGGGTTGGGACCAGCTCCGGGAAGAGCGCCTGGCCCGTCAGATCGAGCTGGGGGTGGTGCCACCGGGAACCGAGCTGCCCCCCCGGAACTTCGAGCCCGACGAGGACGTGGCCGCGTGGGACAGCTACCCGGAGGGTGAGCGCAGGGTCATGGCCCGCTACATGGAGGTGTACGCCGCCATGGTGGAGTCCATCGACGACAGCGTGGCCCGCATCCGGGCCGAATTGCAGGCCATCGGCCAACTCGACAACACCATCTTCGTGTTCACCAGCGACAACGGGGCGTCCCGAGAGGGGCGGGCCCAAGGAACCATCTCGTACTTCACCTACAGCAACCCGGGAGCGATGTCGTCGGCGGAGGTTGGCGACGAGGAGATGGACGCCCTCGACGCCATCGGCGGCCCCACCACCTGGCCCCACTATCCGAGGGGCTGGGCCATGGCCTGCAATACCCCCTTCCGGCTGTACAAGATCACCTCTTACCGGGGCGGCCACTCGGTGCCGTTCGTGCTGTCGTGGCCGGCCCGCACCGCGGCGGTGGGAGGGGAGCTGCGCCACCAGTACGCCCACATCATCGACCTGCTGCCCACTCTGGCCGAGTTTTTGGACCTGGACATCCCCACCGAACGCAACGGGCTGGCGTCGGAGAACCCCGACGGGGTGTCGTTCGCGGCCTCGCTGCACGATCCCGACGTCGCCTCCGAACGCACCGAGCAGTACTACGAGTGCATCGGCCACCGGGCCTACTACCGCGACGGCTGGGCCGCGGCCGCGTTCCACGAGTTCATGACCCCGTTCAGCACCGACCGCTGGGAGCTGTTCAATCTGGCCGAGGACATCAACGAGCGGGTCGATCTTTCTGAGGCCGAGCCCGAGAAGCTGACCGAGCTGGTGGAGGCCTGGGAGGAGGCCGCCTGGCGAAACCGGGTGTACCCCCTCGACGAGGGTACCGGGCTGTACCGCCTGCTCCGCCCGGCCGAGCACGAGTTGCTTACCCGGGAACTGCGAATCCCGCCCGGCACCCCCACCGTGGAGCGGTACCGGGCCTCCCGGGTCATCGCCGGAGGAAACTTCACCGTCACCGTCGACCTTGACCACCAACCGGGCGACCAGGGCGTGCTGGTGGCCCACGGCGGACAGGCGTCGGGCTACGTGCTGTACATCGAAGACGGCGCACTGCACTTTGAGGTGAACAGCGGTGGACAGCCCTTGGTGTTCGATCCCATGGTGCTATCGGTGGAATGCCAACAGATCGTTCTCGACGTCCAAGCCCCCGGCGGGCGCATCTGGAATATCGCGGTGAGCGCCGACGGCCAAACCGGCATCACCGCCACAGACGTCCCCCAGATCTACGGCTTCATCCCCTGGGAAGGAATCGATGTCGGCGTCGACCGCCGGTCCCCGGTGTCGTGGCAGCTCCATCAGCGCCACGGCTCCTTCCCCTACACCGGCACCATTCACCAAGTGACCTACGTCCCCGGGCCCCCCGCCCCCGACACCGAAGAAGTCCGCCTCGCCGAACTTCGCGAAATCGGAATGGGCTTGGAATAGCACTAACCTCCCAGCCGACTCAGGAGGAGAGATGACTGATCAGCGCCAGCAGGAGCACTATCCCGGATTCGGGGGCAAGATCGGCCGAATTATCGCCACCTCCGAGTCATGGTGGCCGCCCAAGCCCACGCCGCCGGCCGATGCTCCCAACGTGGTGATAGTTCTGGCCGACGATCTGGGCTTCTCCGACCTGGGCTGTTACGGCTCGGAGATTCCCACCCCGGCCATTGACGCGATGGCCGCCACCGGTGTCCGCTACACCAACTTCCACGTCACCCCTCTGTGCTCGCCCACCCGGGCGGCGCTGTTGACCGGGCTCAACTCCCATCACGCGGGCATGGGATTTGTGGCCAACGCCAATCCTGGCTTTCCCGGCTATGCCGGCGAACTGCCCCACAACCAGTCGACGCTGGCCGAGATGCTGCGGGCCAACGGCTACTCCACCATGGCGGTGGGCAAGTGGCATCTTTGTTTGGAGTCCGACCTGTCTGTGGCTGGGGACACCCACTCGTGGCCGTTGCAGCGGGGTTTCGACCAGTACTACGGGTTCTTGGAGGCCCTGACCGATTTCCATTTCCCCCACCTGCTCTACGAGGGCAACAACCCTGTCCACATCGACCAGTACCCGGAGGGCTACTACCTCACCGACGATCTCACCGACCGGGCCTGCCGCATGATCCGCGACGTCAAGACCACTGATCCCGATAAGCCGTTCTTCTTGTATTACGCCCACGGGGCGGTCCATGCCCCGCTGCACGCCAAGGCCGAAGACACCGCCCGCCATCGGGGCAACTACGACAAAGGCTGGGACCAGCTCCGCGAGGAGCGTCTGGCCCGCCAGAAGGAGTTGGGCATCGTACCGCCCGACGCCCAACTGCCTCCCCGCAATACCGAGCCCAACGAGGACGTGAGGGCATGGGACAGCTACCCCGAGCCCGACCGCCGGGTCATGGCCCGCTATATGGAGGTGTACGCCGCCATGGTGGAGTCGATCGACGACAGCGTGGCCCGCATCTCATCCGAGCTTGAAGCCCTAGGCCAGCTCGACAACACCATCTTCGTGTTCACCAGCGACAACGGAGCATCCCGCGAGGGCCGAGCCCAGGGCAGCACCTCGTATTTCACCCACAGCGGCACCGGTGCCCGGCCCTCGCCACCAGTGAGCGAATTCGAGTTGGAGGCCCTCGAGGCCGACGCCATTGGCGGTCCCACCACCTGGCCCCACTATCCCCGGGGCTGGGCCATGGCCTGCAATACCCCTTTCCGGCTGTACAAGATCACCGCTCACCGGGGAGGCTATTCGGTGCCCATGGTGTTGTCGTGGCCGGCCCGCACCGAGGCGATCGGCGGGGAATTGCGCCATCAGTACACCCACATCACCGATCTGCTGCCTACCTTGGCCGATCTCTTGGGCCTAGACGTGCCCACCGAGCGCCACGGACAGGCTTCTGACGCTCCCGACGGGGTGTCATTTGCGCACTCCCTGGATGATCCCAACGCCCCCTCCGACCACACCGAGCAGTACATCGAGTGCATCGGCCACCGGGGCATCTATCGCGACGGTTGGTCGGCGGCCATTTTCCACGAGCATCACACCCCGTTCAGCTCCGACCGCTGGGAGCTGTTCAACCTGGCCGACGATTTCAACGAGCGCAATGACTTGGCCGACGCCGAGCCCGAGAAGCTGGCCGAACTGGTCGAGGCCTGGGAGGAGGCCGCCTGGCGCAACCGGGTCTTCCCCCTCGATGAGGCCTCTGGTCTGTTCCGCACGGTGAAGCCGCCCGAGCACGCCAAGCTGACTCGGGAGATGCGCATTCTGCCCGGATCGCCCACAGTGGAGCGATTGCGATCGTCCCGGCTCATCGCCGGCGGCAACTTCACCGTCGCAGTCGACTTGCACCACCGCCCCGGCGACCAGGGCGTGTTGGTGGCCCACGGCAGCCAGGCATCGGGCTATGTGCTCTATATCGAGAACGGCGCCGTGTGTTTCGTGGTCAACAGCTCTGGCCGGTACCTGACGGCCGATCCCATGGAACTGTCGGGGGAGTGCCGGCAGGTGGTGGTCGATGTCCAAGCTCCCGGCGGCCGCATCTGGAACGTCTCAGTGAGCGCCGACGGCCAAGTTGGGACCTCGCTCTCCGACATTCCTCAGATGATCGGCTTTCTGCCTTGGCAGGGCATCGATGTCGGCCTCAATCGGCGTTCTCCGGTGTCGTGGGACATCTACCAGCGCCACGGCACCTTCCCCTACACCGGCACCATCCACCAAGTCACCTACACCCCCGGCCCCCCGGCCCCCGACGCCGACGACGTCCTCCTAGAAGAGTTCCGCGAATTCGGCATGGCACTTGAGTAGCTAGCCCCCGTACTCAGCCGCCTCCAGCTCCTTTAGCAACTCAAACCGCTCCCGCAGCTCACCGCGCCGGGTGCGGTCGTTGGCCAGATTCACCAATTCGTGGGGATCGTCGTCGTGGTCGTACCACTCGTGGTCGTGGTCGTCGAAGTCGGCATCAGGCCCAAACAGCATGGAGTCGCCTAGCGATACGCCGAGGTTGCTGACTCCTCCGCCGATGCCGTAGTAGCGGCAGTACTTGTGGCGGCCGTCGAACACCCCGGATGAGGCGTAGCGCACCTTCTCCACCCCCAAGTACCACGGCCACCTCTGGGCGAACAGGATGTGGTCGCGAATTACGGCCGACTGATCGTCGAACAGCGGGGTCAGGCTCTCCCCGGGCAGATCAGCAGCATTTACCCCGGCCAACTCCAAGATGGTGGCAGCCAGGTCGGTATGGCAGGTGAGCGACTCGGTGGCCGTTCCCGCGGCAGTCAGCCCCGGTGCTGACAGGTACAGCGGAATCCGCATGGTCTCCTCGTAGTTCCATGGCCCCTTGGAGCGCAGCCCGTGCGAGCCGCACTGATCGCCGTGGTCAGAGGTGAACACCACCACGGTGTTGTCCCACTGGTCGATGTCGTCCAGCGCGGCCAAGATCACCCCCAGGCATTGATCACTGAGCTGGTGGAGCTTCACGTAGTAGTCGAGCTGGCGCAGCCATAGGTCGCGGTCGCCGGGATCCATCGGCCCCGGGGTGCTATTGCGCTCCATCTCCAGCAGCCACCGGCGATGTACCTCAGGCTTGGTGTGGAGGTCGTCGTGAAAATTCTCGGGCAGCTTGGTACACCACCGCTCGATCTCGGGGGCGAAGGCCGGCAGGTTGGTGGCCCGACCCCACTTGCGCCGGTCCAGCTTTTCCCGGCTCTGGGCCACGTAGTCGGGCTCCTGCTCCCAGAACCAGGGCTGGTCGAGCGGGAACCACATGATGTCGTGGGGGTTCACCAGCCCCACCGTCAAGAACCACGGCTGGGTTGCGCCCCGCTGGTCGCGCAGCCAGACGGCCGAGTCGGCGGCGATGGGCTCGTCAAATTCGGTGCCGCTGCCCGGCAGTCCCCAAAAAGCCATGTCGTTGCCGGTCCAGTCGGAGAATCCGTAGGCCTCCATATCGGGCTCGGCGGCGGCCTCGAGGTGCCATTTGCCCTTGTAGGCGGTGCGGTAGCCCGCCTCCCGCAGCCGATGGCCCAGGGTGGGGATATCGGTAGAGAGCTGGGTGTTGTTGGGATAGCTGGAGTTCTCGGTCACCCCGTGCTGGTCCATGTGCAACCCGGTGAAAAGCGTGGCCCGCGACGGCGAGCACGGCGAGGTGTGGGTGTAGTGGCGGCGGAACTCCAGCGACTGCTCCAGCAAGCGCTGTCGGGCGGGAAGCGGCACCCCGCGGGGCAGCCAATCCCGCTGACGCTCCTGATCGGACACCAACAGAAGGATGTTGGGCGGCTTGGCTTTTGGCATTATCGGGAGCGTAGCGGCGATTGGTTCTCTATTTCTTGCGCTTCCAATTGATTAGTGCTGAACTAACGCCCTGAACGGCGTCGATTCGCGCGGACCCGAGGGGGATCAATGAAAGCACGTTCTTGGCTGTATTCACTTTTCGCCATTTTGCTGGCGTTTTCGCTCGTTGCCACTGCTTGCGGCAATGACGATGACGATCCTGGCGTCAGCGACGACCCATCGGCTCCGTCAGACGAGCCATCGGATGAACCGTCGGACGAGCCTGGTGAGGCCCCGTCCGACGAGCCTGGTGAGGCCCCATCCGACGAACAAGCGGATGCTCCGTCCGACGAGCCAAGTGATGGCCCGGCGGAAGACGCCGTCGTCATGGAGGAAATCGGGCCACCTGAAGACACCGTGGTCACCGTCTGCGATGCGCCATCGTTCACGCAGATCTATGCCAAGGTGATGTCCAACCGGGGCTTTGCCGAGAATCGGGGATTCGAGATCGATTTTGTGGCCTGCCACTCCGGTCCAGCCCAGGCGGCGGCGCTGGTCTCCGGCCAGGTTGATATCGCGCTGAACACCCCCGACAACATGCTGGGCATCCGCAACGCCGATTTCGACGTGGTGATGTTTGCCCAGGCCGTAGACAACCACTTCTTCGACATCGTGGTGTCCAACAACTTCGGTGAGATCGACTGCCCGCAGGGCGACTGGGAGTGCGCCATGGCGGCCCTGAACGGCACCCGGGTGGGTGTGGTGGCCCGGGGTGCCGCCGCCGAGCAGATCGCCCGCCAGCTCTTGGACTCCGCCGGATTCGATCCCGACGACACCACCTACATCGCCACCGGCTTGGCCGGTACCACGCTGGCCGCGCTGGAATCTGACGAGGTGGACTGGGCCATCACCTTTGAGCCCGGTTTGAGCCGAGCCGAACTCGATGACATCGGCTACGCCCCGTTCCGGCTGAGGGCCGGCGATGGGCCGACCGAGCTGGACTGGCCATCTGCGGTGATCATCACCGCCCGTTCCTATTGGGACGCCAATCCCAACACCGTGCTGAACTACCGAGCAGCGATACTCGAGTCCATGGAGTGGTTGCGCGATCCGGCCAACCGCGACGCGGTTTTGGAGGAACTGGACGCTCATTTGGGTCTTGATCCTGACGTCGCCGAATACGTCTTCGACCGGAACATCGGCTCGATGACGGTGACCGCCGAACTCGACCCGGTCCGGATCCAGAACAACGTCGACTACGCCGTCGGCCGGGGCATTCTCGCGGAGGCCCAGGAATTCGGCGAGTTCGCGGTGGGCCCGGGCATCGATGTCATCTTGCCGGCAGCGCTGGTGCCCGAGACGACAACCGTCAGCATCTGTCAGGCACCCTCGTTCAACGGCATGATCGCCCATATCGCGGTTGAGGAGGGATTCCTCTCCGACCGCGGAGTCACCGGCGAATTCGTCCAATGTCCCTCAGGACCGGCCAACGCCGCCGCGCTGATTGCCGGTGATGTCCAGTTTGTGGGCAATACGCCCGACAACATGCTGGGCATCCGCAACGCCGGCTTCGACGTGGTGATGTTCCAGCAGTTGGTGGACAAGCACTTCTTCGACATCGTGGTGTCCAACAACTTCGGACCGATCGATTGCGAACAGGGCGACTGGCAGTGCGCGATGCAGGAGCTTGAGGGCACCAACGTCGGCGTGGTGGCCCGCGGTGCCGCGGCCGAGCAGATCGCCCGTCAGCTGGTCGACTCCGCCGGTCTTGATCCTGACGGCGCCACTTACATCGCTACCGGCTTGTCGGGCACCACGTTGGCTGCCCTTTCGTCCGGCGAGGTGGACTGGGCCATCACCTTTGAACCCGGTTTGAGCCAGGCCGTGGTCGACGACATCGGCTACGCCCCGTTCAACCTGCGAGCCGGGGATGGTCCGTCGGAGCTCGACTGGCCGTCGTTGGTCAACACCACTTCCCGGCAGTTTGCCGAGGAGAACCCCAACACGGTGGCCATCTTTGCCAGGGCTTCTCGCCAAGCCATGGACTTCATGCGCAATCCGGCCAACCGTGAAGAGGTCTTGGCGTACATGCGGAACTTCCTCAGTTTGGAAGGTGCTGTGGCCGAGACCGTCTTCGATTCCAACATCGGGAGCTTGTCGCTCAACGGCGCCCTCCAGCCTGCCCGGATACAGAACAACGTGGATTACGCGGTCGGTCGGGGCATCCTCGAAGAGGCCCAGGACTTCGACGAGTTCACGGTTTCTCCTTAGCAAACCCCTCTTCTGGTCGGGCGGTCTGTAGTCAGGCCGTCCGACCGGAGGGGCTGACTAAGGTGTCCGAATGGTGGAGTCGTGAGTCCAGCAGTCGAACTCAAAGACGTCACCCTCATTTTTGGGGGTGACCACCCCAAAGACGAGCCGGTGCTCGCTGTCCAAGACATCGATCTTTCCATTCCCGCCGGCCAGTTCGTGGCCGTGGTCGGCCCGAGCGGCTGCGGCAAGACAACCATCTTGAACATGCTGGCCGGAATCATCGGCGCCACCCGGGGATCGGTGATGCGTCACGGCAAAGAGATAAACGGCCCCAGCGACGACATCGGCTACATGCTGGCCCGCTCGGGGTTGAGCCCGTGGCGCACCGCTCGCCGCAACGTCGAGCTCGGGCTTGAGTTCCGGGGCGTGCCTCGGGGAGAGCGGCGCGAGCGGGCCATGGAATTGCTGGCCAAGCTGCGCCTGGAGGGCTTCGCTGACGCGTTCCCCTCCCAGCTCAGCCAGGGCATGCGCCAGCGGGTGGCCATCGCCCGCACGCTGGCCATCGACCCCGACTTGTGGCTCATGGACGAGCCCTTTGGCGCCCTCGACGCCCAGACCCGGCTCACCGTCCAGGCCGAGTTCCTGGAGCTTTGGTATGAGACCCACAAAACGGTCATCTTCGTAACCCACGACCTGGAAGAGGCCGTGCTGTTGGCCGACCGGGTGGTGGTTATGACCGCTCGTCCCGGCCGTATTAAGTCGGACACCATCGTCGATCTGGCCCGGCCTCGGGTGATCGACGAGCTTCGATTCGACCCCGTATTCCGGGAGACCGAGCACAAGATTTGGGAGGAGTTGCGCGGTGAGATCGTCTGACGTCGACGAGCCTCGGGAAGCCGACATGGCCGACCAAATCCGGTTGGCCGACGCTCTCAGCCAGGAAGAGGTCGAGGCCCTCATTCCCGAGGAGTCCATTTGGGCCTACCGGCTTCGCCGCCTCGACATCCCGGTCCAAATCCTGCGGATTGCGATTCTGTTCGGAATCTGGGCGCTGTGGCATTACGAGGTCGTTTGGAACGGCTGGGACTCATTCTCCATTGCCGGTATCACACCGTTTCCAGATGTGCCCGAGACGTTCCGGGCCAGCCCCGGAGAGACTTGGGAGTACTTCACCCAGATCTACCACGAGAAGCTGTTCTGGCAGGACCTTTGGGTCACCGTCAAGGAGGCGTTGTTCGGCTTCGCCATCGGCTCAATCCTCGGATTGGTTATCGGCATCGTCTTGGGGCGCTTCCGGCGGGCGGCCAAGACCATGGGGCCCTTCATCGTCATCATCAACGCCATGCCCAAGATCGCCTTCCTGCCGCTGATATTGATCGTGTACGGCGTGGGCGAGACCTCCAAGGTGGTCCTGGCCGTGATCATCGTGTTCTTCATCGTGCAGGTGCCCACCCAGGCCGCGGTGGCGCTGGTCGATCCCGACCTGGACTTGGTGGCCCGCACCATGGGCGCGTCCCAGCGCCAGCTGTTCACCAAAGTCACGCTGCCGGGCATCACCCCGGCGGTGTTCGGCGCGCTGCGGCTGTCTGCGGTGATCTCGGTGTTGGCCGTGGTGTTCGGCGAAATCTTCTCGGCCCGGCGAGGCCTCGGCCAGCGGCTCATCACCGCGGCCAATCAGCTCTCCTACGGCGACACATTCGCCATCGTGTTCATCCTGGCCCTGATCGCCCTGATCATGAACGGGGTGATCGGTTTCTCTGAGCGCAAAGCCCTCCGCTGGCAAGCCACCCAACAAGGCGGCCAAGTCATCTCGCTGTAGAGAGTTCTGGCTTCGCTGGTTTCGCCTTCAGGCGGCTTCGGCTGGGGGATCGATGCCCAATATGGTTTCAATCCGGGCCAAGCGCTCACCATGGGTTTTGAGTTCGCCGCCGAGCCCGTCGACCTTTGTCTCGAGACGGTCGAACCTGGCGGTCATCGTCGAATTCATCATCCGCATGAACTGGATGAACACGGTTAGAAGCCCGGTGCCCAAGACTCCGATGAGCGTTGCAATGACAGCCTGCATGATCTTTCCTGTACTGAAACAGTATCTAGGGGGAAGATTCCTGATCAGCCTACCCTCGAGTCGCCCCTACAGCAATCACGCCTGACCCTGCCTGGCGCCCCCCAATTCGGCGAGGCGCTGCAAGTCGCCGGGGTCGAGCATCTCAATGACGTCGTAGACCGGTTTGTCAGGACCTCTGACCGCCTCAAGAGCCCGATGTCCTGCACTGTTGGGTGCGGGAAGGTCGGTGGTCAATAACACCAGCCGGGCCTCCGGCTCAGCTGAGTGCAGCACTGCGGCCTTGCCCAGTGCCTTCCACAGCGTGTCGGTGCGGCGAAGCCCCGGCCGCTGGGTGATGCTGAAGGCACCTGCTATGTCGAACAGCCATGTGCGGCCCTGCTCATCGACAGCCTCAAAGTCGATCTCGATGCCACAAGAAAGGCGCATCTTCTCGCTGATTCCTCGAAAGCCGCTAGAACCCAGCACTTTCAGGGCTAAATCCCTTGCCTTGCCCACATCCGGCCTCGTAGCCGCCCAAGAGCCGTCGCCTCCAGCCACGTCTAGCCGTTCCCGCTCTTCGGCAATGCGCTGCTCAGCGACGCCGATGTAGTCGGGATCGGTGTCGAAACCGACAAAGTGCCTCCCGGTACGAAGGGCGGCCACCGCGGTCGATCCGGCCCCCATGAACGGGTCCAGCACTAGATCAGATGGGTAGGTATAGAGATTGATCAGCCGCTCGGGCAATTCCACTGGGAACGGCGCGGGATGCCCCACTCGTGAAGCCGATTCCGCGGGAATCTCCCATACGTCGGTGGTGGCCTCCATGAACTCATCCACTGACATGGAGCCCTCCGACGGCAAACCAAGAGCGGCCCGCTCTGCTGCGGGAAGTGCCCGATCAAAGCGCCCTTTGGAGGCAATCACAATTCGTTCCGTTAGGTCTCGCAGGACCGGGTTGCTTGGCTGCCGGAAGCTTCCCCAGGCGCAGTTGCCTCCCGCGCCCCGGGCCTTGTGCCAAATCACTTCACCCCGCAGCAGCAGCCCGAGGCGGTCTTGGAGTATGGAGGTCACATCGGCCGATAGGGACCGATATGGGCGACGGCCCAGGTTGGCTACGTTCACTGCGATGCGCCCACCCGGCTCCAGCTTGCGCACGCATTCGGCAAACACTTCTTCCAGCATGGCGAGGAAATCCACGTAATCGGCGGGGATATGGCCTTGGCCGACGGCCTCCTCGTACTCCTTGCCCACAAAGTAGGGGGGAGAAGTCACCACGAGGGCTACCGAATTGTCGGCGATCTCGCCAGTTAGGTCCATCTTCCGGGCATCGCCCACCCAGAGTTGGTCCACACAAGCCGGAGGGGAGACCTCATCATTCTCGCTGATTTCCGGCACCGGGAACCGCTTGTAGAACGCGGAGGAATCATGGCCCTCGCGCCGACCAACCCCGAATTTGGAAGTAGACGTCCCCTGCCGTCGCCGGGCAGATTCCATCTCTCGAAGTTACATCCCAGCAGTGACAACTTGGCGGAGGACGGAACTTCGCCGCTATTGAGAAGTGTCAGCCTTGGGATCCGACGCTTCGATTCGGCCTTCTAGCCGACCCACTCTGCGGCACAGGTCCATAACGACGTCGGTGAGTTTGTCCAACCGCTTGTCGATCCGCTTGAAACCGGCTTCCATGTCTCCCTTTAGTTCGGAGCGGGACTCCTTGAAACCGGATTCCATGTCTCTTCGGAGTTGGGCATTGCTCTCGTTCATGTCCCTCCGAATCTGAGCGTCGTCGGCGCGGCGGCCGCGGTCGAGGTAGAGCATCAAGGTGATGATGATCCCCAGCATGGCGAGTATGGCTTGTTCCACAAGTCCTCCTCAGAGGGCTCTATGCATGGGGGAAGCTTGAAGCCAATATAACGCGGCGTGTCAGCAAGCTCAACGAGCTTGGGAGTGCCAGCGGCCGTTGCGGTGTTCCAGTTCTAGAGGCAGGCCGAAGCAGACCGACAGGGATTCGGACGTCAGCACATCCTCCAGTGGGCCTTGGGCCAGCACTCGACCCTCGCGCAGCATCAGCCCGTGGGTGAACCCGGCGGGAATCTCCTCGGTGCGGTGGGTGACCATCACCAGGGGAGGGGCGGAGGGGTCGGCGGCCAGACGAGTGAGGTCGGTAACCAGCATCTCCCGGCCGCCTAGGTCCAGGGTGGAGGCAGGCTCGTCCAGCAACACCAGTCCGGGGTCGGTCATCAGGCTGCGGGCGATCTGTACCCGCTGGCGCTCACCCGACGACAAGGTGGCGATGGTGCGGTCGCCCAGCCCTCCCGCTCCCACTTGCTCCAGCAACCGCACCGCCCGCTGGCGATCGGCGTCGGTGTATTCGTGCCACCACGGCTCCAGGGCGCCGTGACGGGCGGTCATGACCACGTC
This sequence comes from Acidimicrobiia bacterium, assembly GCA_009842675.1. Taxonomy (GTDB): domain Bacteria; phylum Actinomycetota; class Acidimicrobiia; order Acidimicrobiales; family Bin134; genus Poriferisocius. Next base: position 14,883 of record VYEX01000013.1, read on the forward strand.
GACTGCCTTCAGATGGGGCCGCAGCATCTGGGCCAATGCGGGCGACACGAACCCCACTTGGTGCCGCAATCGGCGCACGTCCACCTGGCCCAGCCGGTGGCCCAGTACCTCAACTGTCCCGGTGGTGGGGTGCTCGTACAGCGCGGCGATTCTCAACAGCGAGGTCTTGCCGCTGCCGTTGGCCCCCAACACCACCCACCGCTGGTCACACGCCACCTCCCAGTCCACATCGGAGAGAATCGGCCGCTTGTCACGGGTGAATCCCACCCCAACCAGCCGCAGCGCGGAAGTTGGCCCCTGGGTGCCCATCACTCAGTTGGCGTGGGCCATCCAGGTGGCGTACATCTCGGCATAGTGACCGCCTTGGGCCACCAGCTCATCGTGAGTGCCGATCTCGGTGATCCTGCCCTCTTCCACCACCGCGATTCGATCGGCCCGCATGGCGGTGGCCAGCCGGTGGGCGATGATGATGGCGGTCCGCCCTTCTAGAACCACGTCCAACGCGGCTTCGATCTTCGACTCCGACCGCAGATCCAGGTTGGAGGTGGCCTCGTCCAGCACCAGCACTCGAGGCCGGGCCAGAAACGCCCGGGCCAGCGCCAACAGCTGTCGCTCACCGGCCGACAGGGAGGCGCCCCGCTCGTGGACTTGGGAGTTCACGTCATCGGGCAGCCGCTCCAAGAGCTCGGTCAACCCAACTGCCCGACAGGCCTCCAGCACCTCGGCCATAGATGCCTCAGGCCGGGCGAAGGCCACGTTGTCGCGGATCGAGCCGTAGAACAAGAACGGCTCCTGGGGCACCACGCCCAATTGCCGGCGCAGCGAAGCCAGTTTCACCGTGCGCAGGTCGTGGCCGTCGATGCAGACCCTTCCCTGCTGGGGGTCGTAGAACCGGGCGATGAGCTTGGCCACCGTGGACTTGCCCGCTCCTGTGGGGCCCACCACCGCAAGGCTCTCGCCCGGCGCCAGCCGCAGGCTCACATCGTGCAGCACCGGGGTGTGGTCCTCATAGCCAAAGCTCACCTGGTCGAGAGTGATCTCTCCCTCGATGGGGGGCAGATCCATGGCATCGGAGGCCTCCATGACGGAGGGCTCGTTCATCAACACCTCGCGCAGCTTCTTGGCCGAAGCCTGCCCCTGCTGGTAGCCGTTGTAGAGCTGCACGAGCTGCTGGATGGGGGCGAAGAAGAAAGTCAGATACAGCACAAAGGCGGTGAGCTCACCGGGGGTCAGGCTCCCGTTGATCACCATGGTCCCGCCGATCACCACCAAAAGGGCCTGACCGATGATCACAATGGCCTCGGTGGTGGGGGCGTAGATGGACGCGGCCCGCACACCGGCCAAGTTGGCATCCTTGTGCCGCCCCACCACGTTGTTGTGGTGGACGACGTTGTGGCGCCGGCGGTTGTGGGCGGTGATCACCCGGATGCCGGCCAGGCTCTCCTGCAAATCGGCCAGCACATCGGCGATGCGGTCTCGAACCAGCCCGTAGTACAGGTTGGACACTCTCCTGAACCAGATGCTGAGCAGGAACGTGCCCGGCACCACGATCACCAGAGTCAGCACCGCCAGCAGCGGGTTCAGATAGAACAGCACGCCGGTGATCACCAATAGCACCAGGGATTGCACTGCGAAGTTCACCAGGCCCTCTTGGAACAGCACGGTCAGGGCCTCGATGTCGCTGGTCATGCGGGTCATCAGCACGCCCGCCTTCTCCCTGGTGAAAAAGTCCAGCGAGAGCCGCTGGTAGTGGGAGAACACCCGCATGCGCAGGGCGTACATAAGCCGCTCGCCCAGCTTGCCGGTGTAGCGAATGCGCAAAGACGAGCTGAATGCGTGGGCCACCACCGTGCTCAAGAACACGGCGGCCACCACCAAGAGCACCTGGACGTTGCCCGAGCTGACGCCGTGGTCGATGCCGATCTGGGCCAGCAGCGGGCCGGTCTGCATCATGGCCGACTCGATCACCACCAAAAGCAGCGCCACGGCCAGCTGGCGCCGGAACGGCCAAAGCAGCGTGCGCAGGGTGAGCGGCGGGTCGGCCGGCTGGCGGTGGCTGAAGTCGACATCGACGGGGGGATACTCGGGCTCCTTCCGCAGCACCTCCTCCACCTGGACCCGAAGATTGCCGGGCACGCCGGCGTGGGGGAGCCCGGCGTCGCGGGCCGCGCTCTGGGCCTGGGGCCCGCCGAAGTACCCACCCCAGCCCATCAGCCGCCGCCCCCGAAGGTCCAAGGTTCATCGCCGCTCTTGGGGAATCCGGGCATCTCGTTGTCGAATCTGCGGGCTGTGGTGCGGTCGCCCTTACCGTTGCCCGAGACGCCGTCCAGCTCGTCGTCGCTATGGCGGGCCAGGATCTCCACGTAGTGGGGATCGGTGGCCAGCAATTCGGTGTGGGTGCCCGTGTTGGCCACCCGGCCCTGGTTCAGCACCACCACCCGCTCGGCCAAGCTGATGGTGGACAGGCGGTGGGCGATGATGATGGTGGTGCGGTTGGCCATCAGCTCTTGTAGGGCCTTGTGGATGGCTTCTTCCACGGTCACGTCGATGGCGCTGGTGGCGTCGTCCAGCACCAGCACCTTGGGGTTGGCCAGCAGCGTCCGGGCGATGGCAATGCGCTGGCGCTGGCCACCCGACAGGGTGTAGCCCCTCTCGCCGATCACCGAGTCGTAGCCGTGTTCCAACTCGCTGATGAAACCATGGGCCTGGGCGGCTGTCGCGGCCTTCACAACGTCGGAGCGGGGGGCGTCGGGGCGGGCGTAGGCGATGTTGTCGTGCACTGATGCTGAGAACAGGAACGGCTCGTCCAGCACCAGACCAACTGTGTGGCGCAGGCTTCGCAGCGTCACATCCCTCACGTCGAGCCCGTCGATGCGAACCGAGCCGCCGTCCACGTCGTAGAACCGGTCCAAGAGCCGGGCCACGGTCGACTTGCCGGTTCCGGTGCTGCCCACGATGGCTACTCGCTCACCGGGTTCGATGTGCAGAGTGAAATCGTCGAGTACCGGGGTGTCGGGGTTGTAGCCGAAGCTGACCCCTTCGAAGTCCACCTCACCTCGGGGGTCGACGATGTCCACCGCAGTAGGGGAGTCGACGATTTGGGGTGGTTCGTCGAGGATCTCATAGATCCTCTGGGCCGCCGCGCTGGCCCGTTGGCCCTGCATGAGCATGAACCCGGCCATGCGGAAGGGAACCTGGAGCATGATCACATACGCGCTGAAAGCCAGCAGTGTTCCGATCGACACCACTCCTTCGATGGCCAGCCAGCCGCCGTAGAGCACCACCATGGCGGTGCCCAGTCGAGGTAGCGACTCGATGAGGGGATTCCAGCGGGACCGGCTATTGGCGATTTCAACGTTGGTCCAATAGATGCGCTGAGCCGACCGGCCCAACAGGGCGATCTGGCGCTCTTCGGCTGCGAACGACTTCACCACTCGGGTGCCATTCACGTTCTCGTCCACGATGGTGGCCAAATCGGCCATGCGGGCCTGGGTGACCCACGACAGCGGGAACACCTGATTGCGGAACTTCAGGCCGAACCAGTACACGCCGGGAAGGGGGGCCAGCGCCACCAGCGCCAGCCAGGGGTGGACGTACACCATGAACCCCAGGGCCATCACGAACATGAGCACGTTCATGCTGACCAGTGGGCCGAATGCGAGCAGCAGTTGCAGCGAGCGGATGTCGCTATTGGCTCGGGAGATGACCTCCCCCGACTGGGTGCGGTCGTAGTACGAGAACGACAGCCGGGTCAGGTGTTCGTACATGATGGCCCGAAGGTCGGTCTCCACGTTCCAGCCCAGCTTGAACAGCTGGTAGCGGTAGATCCCACCGAAAACCAGCCGCCCGATTCCGAATGCGGCGGTGAGTCCGAAAACCAGCCACAGGGCCCCACGATTGCCCTCAATGGCCGCGTCCACTGCCGAGCGGCCCAATGCCGGAACTGCTGCCTGGATGGCCAGGGCAACTACGCCCGTGACTACGCCGATCAGCATTGTCCGGCGGTAGGCCCGGACCATCGGCCAGAGCCGCTTCATCCATCCCTTGGTCTGGTCGGGATCGATGCCGGCCGGGGGCGGGTCGTAGTGGGCCGCTTCCGCGACTGGCTCGAAATCAGGCGTGCCGACTGGTCCGACGTCAACCGCGGTCACTGCCGTGTCTCCAGTGCGGCGCGGTGCCGGTTGAGCGCCTCATTCCACAGGGCCAGCCCGTCGACGGCCTCATCGGTCTGGTGCTCGTCGAGGTTGGCGGCGATAACTGAGATCCGCTCGGCCACCGCGGCGTCGGCTGCGGCCAGTGCCTCCCGGCCCGCCTCGGTCAGCTCATGGGCTACTTTGCGGCGGTCGGCCGGGTCGGATTTCCGTTGCAGCAGACCCCGCTTTTCCAACCCGTCGGCCAGCGCGGTCACGCTGGGCCGGCTCACCGCCAATCGCCCGGCTACGGCCGAAGCGGCCGCGTTTCCTTCCGAAAGGAACAGCAGCAGGCGATACTGGGAGGGTGACAAGTCCAGGTCTCCCAGCGCCACCGCCACTTGGCGAGCTAAGCGCGTCGCCGCCCGAGCCGCCTCCAACGCGACAGTGGAGGGCGATTGTTTGAGACTCACATGTTTAGTCTCTCTAAAGAACATGGACACTGCCAAGCCGTGACCTGGAAAAACGGGCGCTGATGGACGGGACCACAGTGCTGGGATTGGTGGCGGCCGCGCTGTTGATCGCGGCCAACGCGCTGTTTGTCGCGGTCGAATTCGCCCTGGTGGCGGTGGATCGAATTCGCATCGAGCGGTTGGCCGCCGAAGGCAGGAGAGCGGCCCGGACCGCGCTGTCGCTGCTCAAATCCCTGTCCTTTCAGCTGTCCGGTGCGCAATTCGGGATCACCGTCACCTCCTTGGCGCTGGGCTTCATTGCCCGACCCTCCATCGCGGCGGCATTGGAACCAGCGGCCGACCGCATTGCCGGCGGCGCCGCCGAAGGCCTGTCCATCGCCGCGGCCCTGATCATCGCCGTGGTGGTTCAGATGGTGCTGGGGGAGTTGGTTCCCAAGACCTTGGCCATTTCCCGGCCGCTGCCCACTTCTTTGCGCCTGGCCGCTCCCATGAAGGGCTTTGCCGCCGTGGCTGGGCCGTTCATTCGCTTCTTGGACGGCTCGGCCAACTGGATCGTGACCCGATTGGGCATCGAACCCGCCCAAGAGCTCAGCGAGGCCCGCTCCCGCGACGAATTGGCCTGGCTGGTCCGATCATCGGGACGAGAGGGTTCGATGCGGCCGGCAAGAGCCCGCCTGTTGACCCGGGCAATCCGCTTCACCGAGCGGGACGCCGCCGACGTTCTGGTTCCCCGAGTGTCGGTCAGCGCCATCGAGCGCCAACAGTCGGTGGCCGAATTGGTGGCGCTCTCAAACCAGTCCGGTTACTCCCGCTTTCCGGTCATCGGCACCGACATCGATGATGTCGTGGGCGTGGCCCTGGTCAAGAACGTGCACGAAGTGCCCTTTGAGAGGTGGGTCGATACCCCTGTCTCCGACATCATGCGGGCACCGCTCATCGTGCCTGAGACCCGGGACTTGCGCTCTTTGCTGCTGGACATGAGATCCCAGCGCAGCCCTTTGGCTGTGGTCATGGACGAGCACGGTGGCACCGCGGGCATCGTCACCCAGGAAGACCTGGTGGAGGAGATCGTGGGGGAGATCGCCGACGAGCACGACGACACCGAGCCCCCTGCGGTGGCCCGAGACGCCGGTGAGCTGGTGGTGCAGGCGGGGATCCACCCCGACGAGTTAGAGGACATGACCGGGCTCAGGGTGCCAGATGGCGATTACGAGACCCTGGCCGGGTTCATCTTGGACCATCTTCAACGAATCCCCGCCTCGGGTGAGGTGTTCCGTTTCCAGGGATGGGAGTTTCAGATCGAGTCGGTCGACCGGCACCGGATCGACGCCGTCCGGTTGCGTAAGGTGGCCTCTGGCCAGCCAGCCCAACAGAGTCGAGCGGGCCAGTGACCGGGCTGTACATCGCCGTGGCGGTGGTGCTGCTGGTGGCCAATGCCGGATTCGTGGCGGTGGAGTTCGCCCTCATCGCGGCCCGCAGGTCTCGCCTAGAGCCGCTGGCCGAAGCCGGAAACCGCCGGGCCCGAATGGCGCTGGCCGCCATGGGCGATATCAACCGACAGCTAGCCGGTGCCCAGCTCGGCATCACCATGGCGTCGCTGGGCTTGGGATTCGTGGCCGAGCCGGCGGTGGCTCGCCTCATCGAGCGGGCGGTGGAATCGTTCGTCCATCTGCCCTCCGGTGTGCTGCACACCATCTCGTTTGCGGTGTCTCTGGCTCTGGTGGTGTACCTGCACATGGTGCTGGGGGAGATGGTCCCCAAGAACGTGGCCTTGGCCGGGGCAGAGCGCACCGCGATGTGGCTGGCCCCCGTCAACCGCCTCTATGCCATTGTCTTCGGCCCGCTCATCGGGTTGTTGAACCGCCTCAGTGCGGGACTGGTCCGCCTTTGCGGGGTCGAGCCCATCGACGAGCTGTCCACCACCCATACCGCTCAGGAGTTCGCTGCCGTCGTGGAGCACTCGGCGGCCGAGGGGTTCTTGGATGAGTTCGACCGGTCGCTGTTGTCCAGTGCGCTAGAGCTGGCCGGCCGTCCGGTTCGATCTGTAATGGTGCCCCGCGACCAAATCGTGGCGGTAGAGCGAGAGGCCACGGTGGCCGAGGTGGTCGAAGTGATGACGGCCAGCGGCCACTCCCGGGTCCTGGTTCAGAGCGGCTCGCCTGATCGAGTGGTCGGTTTCGTCCACGCCAAAGACCTCTTTGACACCACCGGTGCCGGGGCAGAACAGCCTCTGGGCGAAGATTTGATCCGAATAGTGCCGACCATTGAAGAGGAGACCTCGCTGGAGGGAGCGCTGGTGCTGATGCAGGGCAGCCGACGCCATCTGGCCGTCGTCCGCCAGGGTGGTCGCCGCACCGTCGGCCTGGTCACCCTGGAGGATGTGCTGGAGGTGCTGGTTGGCGATCTGTACGACGAGACCGACCCCATGAGCTCTGGGGGTTCAGCCGGGCCATAATGGCAGCATGAAATTCTGGTGCGTGACCGCGTTCATGAAGAGCACCGAGCTGGTGCCCATTGCCCAAATGGTGGATGAAGCCGGGTACCACGGGATGGTGCTCTCCGATCACATCTTCTATCCCCAAGACCTCGAGAGCCCCTACCCCTACTCGCCCTATGAGGACGGCCGCCCCATCTGGGATCCGGAGACGTCTTGGCCCGACACCTGGGTGACCATCGGAGCCATGATCGGCGCCACCGAGCGCCTGCACTTCTCCAACAACATCTACATCGCCCCAAACCGCCCCATTCTGGCCGTGGCCAAGCAGGTTTCGACTGCCGCGGTTATCTCCGGCAACCGGGTGGCGCTGGGCATGGCCGCGGGCTGGATGCGCGAGGAGTTCGAGCAGATGGGCCAAAACTTCGACAACCGCGGCCCCCGTACCAATGAGATGATCGAGGCCCTGCGGGAGCTGTGGAAGCCGGGCTGGGTGGAGTTCCACGGCGAGTATTACGACATCCCTTCCATGATGATGGGACCGGCCCCCGACCAGCCCATACCCATATTCACCGGGGGGCACTCTGGTCCGGCGCTGCGTCGAGCGGCCCGCCACGCCGACGGTTGGGTCGGCAATGCCTACGACTGGGACACCCTGGCCGGCATCGTGGCCCGATTGCGGACGCTCTTGGCCGAAGAAGGTCGGGCTGACGACCACTTCGAGATCATTTCCGGCTTCTACGAGCCACCCTCATTAGATCTCTACCGCCGAGCAGAAGAGGAGTTGGGCATCACCGGGTTATACGCCCTTCCCTGGGCAGAACTCGAAGATGTCAGCACCGACAACCGGGAAGGCCTCTTGGAGAATGCATCGGCTTATCGGGATGCCATCAACCGCTTCGCCGACGACTTCGTCCATCCCCTGGCCGACGGGTAGGCCAATCGGGGTTCAGGCGCCCATGGCGTGGTAGCCGCCGTCCACATGGACCATCTCGCCAGTGGTCATCGGGAACAGATCGGATAGCAGCGCCACCGTGGCTTTGGCCACCGCTGAGCTGTCCTTGACGTCCCAGCCCAGCGGGGCTCGGGCGGCCCAGGAGTCCTCGAACACCTCGAAACCGGGAATGGAGCGGGCGGCCATGGTGCGCACCGGACCGGCCGCCACCAGGTTCACTCGGATGCCCTGGTCGCCCAGCGATCGGGCCAGATAGCGGGCGGTGGACTCGAAGGCCGCCTTGGCCACCCCCATCCAGTTGTAGAACGGCCAGGCCACGGTGGCATCGAAGTCGAGTCCCACAATCGAGCCGCCACCGTCCATCAGCGGCACCACCACCTCGGCCAGAGTCTTGAGCGAATACGACGAGATTTCCAGGGCCACCTTCACGTCGTCCCACCCGGCGGCCATGAAGTCGTCGCCCAGGCACACTTCAGGGGCGAATCCGATGGCGTGTACGGCACCGTGCACCGACCCCCACCTGTCGGCCAACTCGTCGCGAAGTGCGGCCGGATGGTCGGGCTCGGTCACGTCGAAGGCCAGCACCGGAGGGGAGCCCGGAAGCTTGCGGGCGGTTCGCTCGGTGAGGCTGAGGCCCCGCCCCGCTCCGGTCAGAATCAGATCGGCACCTTCTTCAGCGGCCAGCGAGGCGATTCCAAAGGCGATCGAGGCATCGGTCAGCACACCGGTGACCAGAATCCGTTTCCCATCGAGGAGTCCCATGATCGTTGGAGGCTACTCGCCCCGCGCCGGCTTTCACGGTCCTATGCGGGCACGGGCGACCCCCTCCCAGTATTCCTATGTGGGATCGGGAGGGCACCTCCTATACCGTTAGGCCGATGCGGATCGGGATACTCGGGGGCACAGGACCGGCGGGCCGCGCCTTGGCCGTCCGTTTGGCATCAGTGGGATTCGACACCATGGTTGGATCGCGCTCCGCCGAGCGGGCCGCCGAGATCTGCCAAGGTCTGCTGGCCGAATGGCCTGACCACGAACTCCCTCTGTCGGGCGCGGCCAATCCCGGCGCTGCGGCTTGCGACGTTGTGGTTGTGGCCACTCCGTGGGACGCCGCCGCATCCACCGCGGCCTCGGTGGCCGACGAATTGGCCGGCAAAGTGGTCATTAGCATGGCCAACGCCTTGGCCAAGATGGGCCGGGAGTTCCAGCCTCTGGTGCCGTCCAGGGGCTCAATTGCCGCCGCGGTGCAGGCCGCGGTGCCACAAGCCTTGGTTTCGGGCGCGCTCCACCACGTGCCGGCCCATGATCTAGGCAATCTGAACCAGCCAGTGGACTGCGATGTGCTGGTGTGCTCGGATCACCCAGAGGCCACCGCCACCACCATGGAGGTGATGGACAAGCTCCCCGGCGTTCGCTCCCTTGACGCCGGCGCGCTGTCGTACGCGAGCCCGGTAGAGGCCTTCACCGCAGTGCTGCTACAACTCAACGTCCGCTACAAGACCAGGGTGGCGGTCCGCTTCACCGGCTTGGGCCTCGAAGGCGGCTGAGCCCGCCGGCCATGGCTGCCTCCTTTTCTCCGGCCGCATCCACTTCTGATCCAATGCGGCTCTACGACACCGCCCGGCAAGAAGTCGTGCCGTTTGAGCCGGGGCCGGTGGTGGCCATGTACACCTGCGGCATCACCCCCTACGACGCCACCCACCTGGGACATGCCGCCACCTATGTGGCCTACGACGTGCTCCAGCGGCGGCTTCGCGACCGCGGCCACGAAACCCGTTGCGTGCGCAACATCACCGATGTGGACGACGACATCCTTCGCAAGGCCCGGGAGATTGGAGTTCACTATCTGGACCTGGCCGCGGCCGAGACCGCCCGATTCGACTCCGACATGGAGGCCCTGGAAATGCTGCCCTGCTGGTCGGAGCCCCGGGCCACCTCGGCAATCGCCGACATCCGCAAGATGATCGGCCTCGTGCTCGACCAGGGCCATGCCTACCAGTCGGGCGGGTCGGTGTACTTCGAGATCTCCTCGTTCGACCGCTTCGGCCAGGTCAGCCATTTGGACCGAGACACCATGCTGGCCCTGGCCGCCGAGCATGGCGGCAACCCCGATGACCCCAACAAGCGCGATCCGTTGGATTTCGTGCTGTGGCAGAAGTCCGCCCCCGACGAGCCCGCCTGGGACTCAAAGTGGGGTCCGGGGCGTCCTGGATGGCACATCGAGTGCTCGGCGCTGGCCATGAGGGAGCTGGGCGAGACCGTGGACTTGCACGGTGGGGGATCCGATCTGGTCTATCCCCATCACGAGTGCGAGACCGCCCAGTCGGAGGTGGTCACCGGCAAGCAGTTCGTGCGCCACTGGATGCACCAGGCCATGGTGCGGATGGACGGCGAGAAGATGTCCAAGTCGCTGGGCAACCTGGTGTTCGTCTCCGACCTGTTGAAGGAGTACGACCCCCGGGCGGTGCGCCTGGCCATCGTGGCCCACCATTACCGGGATTCTTGGGAGTGGGACGATGAGGTCATGCCCGCCGCCGCCGAGCGCCTCGAGGTCTGGCAAGCAGCGGCTATCGGCAGCTCCGATACCGCCCCGGCTGTCCTCGATCAGGTACGAGCCTGCCTGGACAGCGACTTGGATTCCCCTTCGGCGGTAGCGGTTATAGACGACGCCGCGTCAACCGGCGGGATCGCCCCCGCAGCTGCCCTGCTGGGCGTTCAGCTCTAGCGAGATAACCCATGGCAACGTTGGGGTATTTGTCCTGCGCCTCTCTAAAAGCATCTTGACATCAGATATTTTAGGCATCAAGATGTACCCATGAGGACGACACTGACTCTCGACGACGATGTGATCGACGCCCTGAAGGAACGGGCCCGTCGGCTAGACCAGTCGTTCAAACAGGTTGTCAACGAAACTCTGCGACGCGGCCTCTCTCCGGTGGCTGCTGAATCGCGGCCTCCCTATCGGGTAAATCCGCATCGCAGTGGGTTCAGGACTGGCGTCGACCCGCTCCGGCTCAACCAGCTCAACGACGAACTCCAAGCCGATGGGTTCGTATCCGAAAAACTCAAGTGATCGTTCCCGATCTGAATCTGCTCGTCTACGCCCACAGCGACGGAAGTCCACTCCACGAGCCGGCTCGCCAGTGGTGGGAGGAATCAGTCAACGGCGCAGAGCGGATTGGTCTGCCTTGGATCGTGACCGCAGGCTTCGTTCGACTGCTCACCCATCCCAGCGTCTTGATCCAGCCAGCGACTCCGGAAGGTGCTCTAGATCTCGTGGCAGAGTGGTTTCGCTCGCCCAATGTCGTGCCCCTTAACCCCGGTGGGCAGCATTTGGAGTTATTTCGCCAAGCGCTCGCTTCCGCCGGCGTGGGCGGGAATCTCGTTACCGATGCTCATATCGCCGCAGTGGCGATTGAAAACCAAGCCGAAGTCCATTCCAATGATCCCGATTTTGCCCGCTTCCCCGGCCTGCGGTGGCGCAATCCACTTTGAACGGAGTCGGCTGCTGCTCTCGTGGCAAATTAGGTGGTGCAGGGCATTGACGTGTATCCGGACTAAGCCCCCCAGGCGTTTCTCAGCTTGGACCAAGACTCGGCCAGGGGCTCGGGCAGCACCCGGGTTTCGGCCACGGTGGTCATGAAGTTGGTGTCGCCCTGCCAGCGGGGCATGCAGTGGACGTGGAGGTGGTCGGGAATGCCAGCACCGGCGGCCGCTCCCAAATTGATGCCCACGTTTACACCGTCGGGGCTGTAGGCCCGGCGGATGGCGGCCACTGCCGCTCGCACTGCCGACCACAGCTCCTCGCTCTCGGCATCGGTGAGGTCGGCCAAATCGGCTACCGCCCTATTGGGGGCCACCATCAGGTGGCCGCTTCCGTAGGGGTAGGCGTTGAGCACTGCAAAACAGGTATCGCCTCGCCACAAGATTCCGGTCTCCTCGTCGGGTTCGGAAGCAGCCAAGATGCGCTCAAACAGCGTGCCCTCTCCCGACTCTGAGTCAGTGTCGCCAAGTCCAGCCACGTATTGGCTGCGCCAGGGGGCCCACAAGCGCTCGAGCATCAGCGGTGGGTTTCCACTTCGTTGGCCAGTCGGGCCGCGAAGTCTTCCAGCTTCACACCCCGCTCGTCGCCGTCGCTGCCCCGGGCATTGACCCCCACCGTGCCGTGGGCCACGTCGTCGTCGCCCACCACCAGCACATAGGGCATTTTCTGGAGTTTGGCTGCCCGGATGCGCCGGCCCAGAGGCTCCTGTGCTTCCACCACTTCGACCCGGAAGCCGTGTTGGCTGAGCCGGGCCTCCACCTCGGCGGCATAGTCGGCATGGGTAGCGGCCACCGGCAAGATGGCGGCTTGGACCGGGGCCAGCCAGGCCGGAAACGCACCGCTGCAATGTTCTATGAGCACCCCGAAGAAGCGCTCGATCGCTCCCATAAGGGCGCGGTGGATCATCACCGGGCGGTGGCGGTTGCCATCGGAGCCCACATATTCGAGGCCGAACCGCTCGGGAAGCTGGAAGTCCACCTGGAGGGTGGACAGCTGCCAGCTCCGCCCGATGGCGTCGCGCACATCGATGTCGATCTTTGGCCCGTAGAAGGCGCCCCCGCCCTCGTCCAGCTCATACTCCAGCCCGGAGGCTTCCAGCGCTTCCCGCAGGGCCTCGGTGGCCAGATCCCATTCGGCGTCTTCGCCGATCGACTTCTCCTGCGGCCGGGTGGCCAGTCGAGCCTCGAATTCGTCGAATCCAAATGCCCGCAGCACCGACAGCACGAACGCCACCAACGAGGCGATCTCGGCGGGGGCCTGCTCGCGGGTAGCGAAGATGTGGCTGTCGTCCTGGGTGAATCCCCGGATGCGCATCAAGCCGTGAACCGCCCCCGACAGCTCGTAGCGGTACACCGTGCCCAGCTCGAACAGTCGAATGGGCAGGTCGCGATATGAGCGCTGGCTGCTCTTGTAGATCAGCACGTGGAAGGGACAGTTCATCGGCTTGAGGTGGTAGGAGGTGCCGTCCAACTCCATGGCCGGGTACATGGACTCCCGGTAGAAGTCCAGATGGCCGCTGGTCTCCCACAGCTCAGAGCGGGCTATATGGGGGGTGACTACCGACTGATAGCCCCCTTCGTCGTGGCGGCCCCGGCTGTAGTCCTCGATGATGCGGCGCACCGCCGCCCCTTTGGGGTGCCACACCGCCAGCCCTGGTCCTAGCTCGGTGGGCCAAGACAACAGGTCGAGCTCTCGGGCCAAGCGGCGGTGGTCCCGCTTCTCTGCCTCGGCCAGGCGGTGCAGGTGGGCAGCCAGATCCTTGCGCGAAGCCCACGCCGTGCCGTAGATGCGCTGCAACGACGGGCGGCCGGCATCACGGCGCCAATAGGCCCCGGCCACGCTCATGAGCTTGAAATGGCCCAGGCGGCCGGTTGAGGGAACGTGGGGGCCGCGGCACAAGTCGATGAAGGAATCCGAGTTGCGGTAGTAGCTGATCTGGCCGTCGCCGGCCACTTCGTCGGCCAGCTCGTCCGCCGGCTGGCTGGCCTCGTCGGCGCCGGGGGCCATGGCCACCGTTTCGATGATCTCCCGCTTGTAGGGGTGGTCGGCAAAGAGCACTAGCCCCTCGGCGGCCGGCACTTCGTGGCGCTCGAATGGCTGGTCGGCTTCGATTATCTCCCGCATCCGGGCTTCGATGGCCTCGAGGTCGTCATCGCTGATGGTGGCGCCGTCGGGCAGGTCGAAGTCGTAGTAGAAGCCGTCTTCGATGGGTGGACCAACGGCGTAGGTAGAGCCGGGGTAAAGCTCCAGCACCGCCTGGGCCAGCACATGGGCGGTGGAGTGGCGCAGCGTCTCCAGGCCGGCGTCGCTGTCGGCGGTGATGATCGAAACCTGCTGGCCGTCGGCCAAAGGCACGTTCAAGTCCACCTCGACGTCGTCGACGGTGGCGATGAGCGCTGCCTTGGCCAACCCGGGGCCGATGTCAGCAGCCAAGTCGCTCGCGGTGGCACCTGCGGGAATGGTGCGCGTGCTGCCGTCCGGCAGAAGGACGCTGATGTCAGCCATACCGGGACAACCCTAGATGTTCATGCAATTTCGTTGCCATTCAGTTTCAGTGTATTTCCGTATATGCTGAACTGGGCCGCACCGGACCCGCTATGCAGGCCCGGTGCGGCCCAAAGAGGAAGCAGCGCTTCCTCCAGGATGGGGCTACCCGTGGTCGGGCCGGCCCGGACTTGACACCCCGCCGGGAGGGTTCGATCCCCTCTAGCTCCATCCATCAGGATGGGGCTACCCGTGGTCGGGCCGGCCGCGACTTGACACCGTACCGGGAGGGTTCGATCCCCTCTAGCTCCACCTGTCATCCTATGTTGCCCCGATGCCCTGCACCACCTAATTTGCCAACCGTGTCCGACGCGGAGATCACCGATGAGCTTCCCCAAGAGCTGAATGTCAGCGAGTACGTCGGCCCCTACCTGTTTCCCAACAACAGCCGGCGTCGGATTCCGGCCATCATCTATCTGTCGGCTGCATTGGTCTGCACGGTGGTGTGGGCGGTGGCCGCCGACAGCCCGCTGGTCAATGGGGGATTCCTGGGCGCCGCCATCGCCCTGGCAGTTTTCGCCCTGTACGGCTTCGTCTGCGGCAAAGAGCTGAAGATCGACGAGTCGGATGCGCTGGTCATCGCCATCGGCGCAGTGGGCTTTCCCGTGGGCCATGCATCGGCCCAAATGGGGTGGCGGGGCTGGCTGAGCCGCCCCACTTGGCGCATCCTGCTCTACTCCAACGAGCCCCAGCCTGACCAGCGGGGATTGGTCTTTGTGGACGGCATCACCGGCGAGGTGATCGACCAGCTTGTGCAGCCCAATCCCGAAGACTGGGCTGACCTGGGAAACGACTGAGCAGTAGAGTTAAATCCACATGTTCGACGGCAATTGGCGCTCGGCGGTCAATCGTGGGCTGGATCCCATCGGCGCCGTCCTTTGCCGGATGGGCCTGAGCGCCAATGCGGTTACCGCCTTCGGCATCGTCATGGCCGCCACAGCCGCGGTGGTCATCGGCCGTGGTGAACTCATCCTCGGCCTGGTCTTTTTGATCCTCACCGGTCTGGCCGACGCCCTCGACGGGCCCATCGCCAAGGCATCGAGCACCAGCTCAGTTCGAGGTGCCTTCTTCGACTCGGTCAGTGATCGGGCCTGCGACGCACTTCTGATCGCGGGCTTTGCCTGGTATTTGGGGTCCACTGAGCCCGGACGCATCTTCATGCTGCCGCTGGCCCTCATGGCGGTGACCTCGCTGGTCTCTTATCAGCGGGCCAAGGCCGAGTCGCTGGGACTCGACGCCAAGGGCGGGCTCATGGAACGGGCTGAACGATTCTTCGTACTCGGCGCCGGATTGGCCTTCAGCTTCGTGATGATTCCCATACTGTGGGCCATGCTGGTGCTCACCGCGGCCACTGCCGTCTATCGGTTTGCCAAGGTCTGGCGCCAGACCAACTCCCTTTCCTCAATATGACCGACCCTGCCGAGAGCCCTGCTCCGCTAGCGCCTTTGGCCCGAACCCGCCGTCTCTCGGCCGACGTGGTTCTCTACCGCAGCGGCGCTGCTCTAGCCCGCCGCCTGCCCCAGCCGGTGGGCGCCGCCCTCACCCGGGCCATCAGCCGCACGGCATATCGTCTTCTGCCCGAGCGTCGCTTCATCACCGAACGCCGCCTTCAGCGGGTGTGCGGCCCCCAATTGCAGGGCGAGGCGCTGGCCGAGGCCGTGCGGGCGTCGTTCGAGTCGTACGCCCGCTACTGGTACGACGGCGCCCGGATCGGCGACTTGGACGACGTCGAGGTTGAAGCCGGTTTCAGCCACCAGGGGTTTCACCACATTCAAGAGGCGATTGACACCGGCACAGCGCCGATACTGGCCCTTCCCCACCTCGGAGGTTGGGAATGGGCGGGAACGTGGATGGCCCGCATCCCCGGCTACCCGGTGATCTCGGTGGTCGAGCCGCTCAAGCCCGCTCGGCTGTTCGACTGGATGGTGGAAGAGCGCCGCCGCATGGGCATCGACATCGTGGCGCTTGGCCCCGACGCAGTCTCCGTGCTCATCAAGTCGCTGCGGACCGGGCAGGTTGTGTGCCTGCTCGCCGATCGCCAGGTCGGGCGGGGAGGCGTGGAGGTGGAATTCTTCGGAGAGCGCACCCTGTTGCCCGGTGGACCAGCCACTCTCGCCCTGCGAACCGGCGCGGCGATCCTGCCGACCGCGGTATACCAGGACGGGTCCAACCACCGGGGGGTGGTTCTGCCCCCGATTCCCACTGAGCGTCAGGGAAGGCTGCGGGCCGACGTGACCCGGGTCACCCAGGAGCTGGCCCGCTCGCTGGAGCAGCTGATAAGCGCCGCTCCGGAGCAGTGGCATCTCATGCAGCCCAACTGGCCCAGCGATGAGGCAGCACTCCAGAGATTCCGCCAGCAGCGGAGGGGCCTTGATCAATCTGGGGACGACGACCCCCAGCGACGGGCCAAGTCGGAGCGCTCAGGCGAACAGAGAGTGCCCGGATGAGGGTTGGGCTGGTTTGTCCTTACTCCCTGACCATCCCCGGAGGTGTTCAGGGACAGGTGATGGGGCTGGCCCGCTCGCTGCGCCGCATGGGGGTGGAAGCCCGAGTGCTGGCCCCGTGCGACGGGCCTCCACCCGACGAGTCGGTCACCCCCTTGGGCAATAGCCTGCCCACTGCGGCCAACGGCTCGATCGCCCCTTTGGCCCCCGATCCTCCGGCCCAGCTCCGCACGATCCGGGTGCTTAGAGACGAGAGATTCGATGTTGTGCATATCCACGAACCCCTCGCCCCTGGTCCCACCAACACCGCGGCGGTTATGAAATCCGCGCCGCTGCTGGGCACCTTCCACCGGGCCGGTCACAGCACCGCCTACCAGTTTCTACGGCCGATCGTGCAGGCTGTGGCCAATCGCCTGGACTATCGCTGCGCGGTGTCCGAAGATGCCCGCCGTCTGGCCCAGGGGCAGCTCGGGGGCCACTACGAGGTGGTGTTCAACGGGGTGGAATTGGATGCCCCCTCGGGCGATCCCATCGCCTCGCCCTATCCCACCATCTTCTTCGTGGGCCGCCACGAGCCCCGCAAGGGACTCGACATCCTCATCGACGCGCTCCAGTACCTGCCTGACGAGGTGCGCCTGTGGGTGGGAGGCGACGGCCCAGAAACCGAGGGGTTGAGAGCCCGCACCGTCAATGACTCCAGAGTGGAGTGGTTGGGCCGGATCTCCGACGCCGAGAAGCAGGCCCGCCTGCGGGGTGCCGATGTCTTCTGCGCCCCGTCACTGTTCGGGGAGTCGTTCGGAGTAGTGCTGTTGGAGGCAATGGCGGCCATAACGCCGATTGTGGCCTCCGATCTGGACGCCTATGCCATTGTGGCCCGACCGGGACGCGATGCGCTGCTGTCGGCGCCAGGCGATCCCGCCGCCTTGGCCGCGGCCCTGAAGCGGGTGCTGTTCGACCAAGACACCGCAGACTCGCTGGTGCAGTCGGGTCTGGGCCGAGCCCAGCAGTTCTCCATGGACACCCTGGCCAAGCGCTACGTCGAGATCTACGCCGATCTGGCGGCCCGCCGCCGGGTACGCGGTCCCCAGCGCCCATGGCGAGACCCCCGCCAACACGAGGAGGAAGTGTGAATACCAGCCAGCGCCGATCCGCCGTTGTCCTTGGCGCCCTGGGTGTGATTGTGGGCGCGGTGGTCTTGGCCGTGCTCTTTTTGGTCGGGCTCCCGTGGCTCGTGGCCGTGGTGGCCGGCGTGGTTGTCGGTGTGGTCGCCGCTGTCGGACTGCACTTGATCGCGTGGCGCCTGCTGCTGCGCTTGGCCGGTGGCACCAGACCCAGCGGCGAGGCGGAGGCCGTGCTTGAAAACGTGCTGGAGGGCTTGTGTGTGAGCCACGGCATTCCCACTCCCGAACTGCGGGTCATTCACTCCGGCTCCATCAACTCTCTGGCCGCGGCCCGCACCCCCGCCCATGCGGCCATCATCGTCACATCCGGCGCAGTGGAGCAGCTTGAGCGCATCGAGCTGGAGGGGCTGGTAGCCCATCACCTGTGCCGAATCCGCCGGGGCGATGCCGCCTTTGAGACGCTGGCCGGGGTGCTCTTGGCCTGGCCGCTCACAACGGTCGGCTGGCTGCGTCGCCGATTGATGGATCGGGTGCTGCCCGCGGGAAGGGGCCTGGCGGCCGACTTCGAGGCGGTGTCGCTCACTCGCTACCCACCCGGCCTGCTGTCTGCGCTGATGACACTTTCTGGCCAAAGCGCTCAGGTACCATCGCCAACAGTGGCAGCGCTTCATATGTGGATCGATGAGCCTGATTGGGGCATCGCCGACGCCATCCGCCATCCCCGGCTGGAAACCCGCATCGCCGCGCTGACTGAGCTTTGATTTCAAGCAGGCCCCCCAATCAGGGGGCCCGTTGGCGCAGGAGGATGGCGTCTGCCCTATTGGCCCTTGCCCTGGTGGGCGCGGCCTGCGGCGGCTCGGAAGGGGAGTCCAACGGCGACCAGCCGGTGGGGACCGATGAGCCTGCCCCCGTGGTTACAAGCGGCCCGGGCGAAAACGGCAGTGCCGTTTCCCCTGACAACACCACAGCTCCGACCAACGGCGTCTCCGGCATCACCGAGGGCGATGGCCCCGGCGACGGTGCTGGCGAAGCCCCCGGCGACGGCACTGCTCCCGATCCCGATTCAACCGAAACCGGCGACGGCACTGCTCCCGACCCGCCCACCCCCATCCCAACGCCAACGCCGGGACCCACTGAGCCCTTGACCGGCGAGCCGCTGGTGGATCCGTCCATCATGAACCGCCCGGCTCTGGCCGTGAAGATCGGCACCAGCAGCGTGGGCCGCCCCCAGACCGGCATCAACCAGGCCGATGTGCTCATCGAGGTAAGGGTCGAGACCATCACCCGCCTCTTCGCCATCTTCCACAGCGAGGACGCCGTCTCCTTGGGCCCGGTTCGATCGGCCCGCAGCTCCGATCCCGACATCCTGGCCAATTTCGGCCAGCCGGTATACGGCCATTCGGGGGGAAACCCCGGTGTGCTGCGGGAAATATCCCAAGGAGAGTCGGCGGGCATGCTCTATGAGCTGCTGTGGGATGGCCTGCCCAACGACTACTGGCGGATTGCCGACCGAGTTCCCCCGTGGAACTTGTACACCACCACGGCCAACATCTGGCGGGCGGCTCCCAGCAGCTTGCCGGCCCCCCCACCGCTTTTCGAATACCTGAGGGAAGGCGAGGCGCTGCCATCGGATGCAGAGCCAGTGCCCGGTGTGGAAGTCCGCTATCTCGGTGGCACCGTGGCCCAATTCGTGTGGGATGCAGAGGCTGGCGGGTGGGCCCGCTGGCAAGACGGAACCCCCCATGTGGACATGGCCCGCCACTCCGACGGTACCCCCAATCCCAATGTCGAGCCTGAGCAGGTCACTACAGCCAATGTGGTGGTGCTGCAAACCCGGTACACCGGCAGCGCGGCTTGCTCGTACTGCCCCGAGGCCATCACCGTCGATCCCGAGGGCGGGACTGCCCTGGTGTTCACCGCTGGCCACATGATCCGAGGCCGGTGGTCCCGCCCGTCAGCCAGCGAGCCCTGGAAGGTGACCGACAACAGCGGCAACCCGGTGCGGCTCTCTCCCGGCCAGACCTTTATCGTCCTGCCGGGGGGCGATGTGTTGGTGATGGTGCAGGACTTCGCCGAACACCTGCTCAGGAATCGCTGATCCGAATTATCGGCGGTAAACCGACATCGTGTTTGTGGTGCTGATAGCCATAGACTGCAACCATGGCTGCTGAGTCGATGACGGGCCGCGAGACGGGAACCCCTCTGGTCAAGCGAGGGCTGGCCGAAATGCTCAAGGGCGGCGTGATCATGGACGTGGTCACCCCCGAGCAGGCCAAGGTGGCCGAGGACGCCGGGGCGGTGGCGGTCATGGCCTTGGAGCGGGTCCCGGCCGACATCCGCCGAGACGGCGGGGTGGCCCGCATGAGCGATCCCGAGATGATCACCGGCATCCAACAGGCGGTGACCATTCCGGTCATGGCCAAGGCCCGCATCGGCCACTTTGTGGAGGCCCAGATACTCGAGGCCCTCGACGTTGACTACATCGACGAGAGCGAGGTGCTGACCCCCGCCGATGAGGCCCACCACATCGACAAGTGGGCGTTCACCGTGCCGTTCGTTTGCGGGGCCACCAACCTGGGTGAGGCGCTGCGGCGCATCTCCGAGGGCGCCTGCATGATCCGGTCCAAGGGCGAGGCCGGCACCGGCAACATCGTGGAAGCCGTTCGCCATCTCCGCTCGATCATCGGCGACATCCGCAAGATCACCCAGGCCGACTCGGCCGAGCTTTTCGACTGGGCCAAGCAGCTCCGGGCCCCGCTGCCGCTGGTGCGCGAGGTGGCCGAGACCGGCTGGCTCCCGGTGCCGATGTTCTGTGCCGGGGGCATTTCGACGCCCGCCGATGCCGGACTGGTCATGCAGCTCGGTGCCGAAGCCGTGTTTGTGGGCTCGGGGATCTTCAAGTCGGCCGACCCGGCGCCCCGGGCCAAGGCCATCGTGGAGGCGGCCACCAACTTCCGCGATCCCCACATCCTGGCCAAGGTAAGCCGCGGCCTGGGCGAGCCGATGCCCGGCCTGGAGATCGACGGCCTCGAAACCCGGCTGGCCGACCGCGGCTGGTAGCAGCGGCTGAGCGTGCAGCAGATCGAGGCAACACCCCGAGACCCGGAGCCCCCGGGTGAAGGTCGGGGTTTTGGCCCTTCAGGGCGCATTCGGGCTGCATGAGAGGGTCCTGAACCGGCTCGATGTGGCCGCGGTCCAAGTCCGCACCTCCGAAGAGCTGGCCGAGGTCGACCGTATGGTCATCCCCGGCGGCGAGTCCACCGCCATCTCCAAGCTGTTGGACGCCAACGATTTAGCCGACCCACTGGCCGAACGCCTGGCCGACGGCCTGCCCGTACTCGGGACCTGCGCCGGGCTGATCCTTCTGGCCTCCGAGGTGGTGGACGGCTATCCCGGCCAGCACTGCTTCGGTGCCATCGACGCCACGGTGCGGCGCAATGGCTATGGCCGCCAGTCGGAGTCGTTCCATGCGCCGATTGAGATTGAGGGATGGGAATTGCCCTTTCCCGGTGTGTTCATCCGAGCCCCGGTGATCGCTTCGGCCGGCCCTGAGGTGGAAGTCTTGGCCGAATTGGACGGGGTGCCGGTGCTGTGTCGCCAAGGTTCCGTGGTGGTGTCGTCGTTCCACCCCGAGTTGGCCGAAGACGATCGAATCCACCGTTGGTTCGTCGAGCAGGAATAGGGGAGCACCTATGTCAGGACACTCCAAGTGGGCCACCATCAAGCACCGCAAAGGGGCGGCCGACAAGCGCCGGGGCAAGCTGTTCGCCAAGCTCATCCGCCAGGTGGAGGTGGCGGCCCGCGAGGGTGGGGGTGACCTAGACGCCAACCCCACGCTCCGCACCATGTATCAGAAGGCCAGGGACAACTCGGTGCCCCTCGACACCATTGAGCGTGCCATCAAGCGGGGAACCGGTGAGCTCGAGGGGGTGGCCTACGAGTCGGTGTACTACGAGGGGTACGCCCCCGGAGGAGTGGCCCTGTACGTGGAGACGCTCACCGACAACCGCAACCGGACCAGTTCTGAGGTGCGGGCGCTGTTCACCCGCAACGGGGGATCGCTGGCCGAACCCGGCGCGGTGGCCTGGCAGTTCGAGCGCAAGGGGGTGGTGATCCTCGACCGCTCGGTGGACGAGGACGAGCTGATGATGGCCGCTCTCGACGCCGGGGGCGAAGACTTGGCCGACGAGGGCGACACTTGGCGGCTCACCTGCGACCCCTCCGACCTCTCGGCCATGCGCGACGCCCTGGCCGAGGTGGAAATCGCCTTCGTGTCAGCGGCCTCCACCATGCTGCCCACCTCGGTAGTGGGCGTCGACAGCACCGACGCCGCCCGGTCGGTTCTCCGCCTCATCGACGCCCTCGACGACCACGACGACGTCCAAGACGTTTACGCCAACTTCGACATCCCCGACGACATCCTCCAGTCCGCCGCCAACTGAGGCTGTGGACTGGACTCTCAGTCGAAGAGATTGGACTGGTCTGCCGCGCTGGCTGGCGGGGCAAGGCCCAGGTGCTGCCAGGCGGCGGGGGTGGCCACCCGTCCCCGGGGAGTGCGCATCAGCAGGCCCTGTTGGATGAGAAACGGCTCGTACACGTCCTCCACCGTCTCGGCTGGCTCGCTCACGCTGATGGCCAGGGTAGAGAGCCCCACCGGCCCGCCGCCGAATCGCTCGCACAGGGCCGACAAGATGGCCCGGTCGATCTTGTCGAGGCCAACCTGATCGACACTGAACAGGTTCAGACCTGCGGCGGCGACGGCGTGGTCGATGATGCCGTCGGCCCGGACTTCGGCGTAGTCGCGCACCCGGCGCAGCAATCGGTTGGCGATGCGGGGGGTGCCCCGGGCCCGACAGGCGATCTCGGCCGCGCCCTCAGCGTCGATCTGGATGTCGAGGATGGTTGCCGCCCGAGCGATGATGGCCTCCAGATCGGTGGTGGTGTAGTAGTCGAGTCGTGACACCAGGCCGAATCGGTCGCGCAGCGGCCCGGTGATGAGACCGGTGCGGGTAGTGGCCCCCACCAGGGTGAACTTGGCCAGATCGAGGCGGACCGACTGGGCCGCCGGACCCTTGCCCAGCACGATGTCGACGCTGAAGTCCTCCATGGCCGGGTACATGACCTCTTCGACGATGCGGGGCAGCCGATGGATCTCGTCGATGAACAGCACGTCGCCGTCCTCCAGCTTGGAGAGGATGGCGGCCAGGTCTCCGGCCCGCTCGAGCGCCGGACCCGAGGTGACGTGCATCCCCGCCTCCATCTCCTTGGCCACGATGTGGGCCAGCGTGGTCTTGCCCAAGCCAGGGGGTCCGGCGAACAGCAGATGGTCGGCTGGTTGGGACCGGGCCCGGGCCGCGCCCAAGATGATATGAAGATGCTCCTTTAGCTCTGGCTGGCCTACGAACTCGTCCAAACGAGTAGGTCGCAGCCCGACTTCGGCCACGGCGTCCTCGGGGAGCGAGGTACCGGCCAATAGCTCCTGCCTCTCGCTCACAGCTAGCTCATCTCCCAGAGGCCAGGTGCCGGAGGGCCGCTTTGAGAAGGACAGAGGAGTCGCCTTCGGGCGGCAGGGCGGCAACGGCGCCACGGACCTCTTCGGCGCTGTAGCCCAGTTCGCCCAGCGCTTGGCGGACCACGCTGCGGGCATCGGCGGGCCCGTCGGCCGGCTCGCCGGATGCCACCGCGGTGGTCACATCGCCGATGTCGAGCCGGGATTTGAGCTCCACCAACAGCCGGGCCGCGGTTTTCTTGCCCACCCCGGGCACCAGGCACAGGGCGTCGATGTCGTCGCTGGCCAGTATTCCGGCCAACTCCGAGGGTCCGTATATCGACAAGATGGCCATGCCCATCGCCGGTCCCACACCGTGAGCGGAGATGAGCCCCTCGAAGACTTGGCGCTTGTGGGGGGTATCGAATCCGTAAAGGGTTTGGGCGTCTTCTCGAATGTGATGGTGGATGTGCAGCAGCACGTCCTGGCCCAATTCTCCCAGGGTGGCCGAGGTATCCGGCGAGACGGCCACTCGATAGCCGACGCCTGCGGTCTCCACAATCACCTCGTCGGAGTCCCGCAGGGCCAGCGTGCCCCGAAGCAGCCCGATCACACTGCGGCCTGGATTCGAGTGGCGGTTGGCGCGTGGGCCAGATGGCAGAGAGCCGCCGCTACCGCGTCGGCGGCGTCCACCGGTTTCAGAGGACGAGGCAGGCCCAGCAGGGTCTGAACCATCTTGCCCATCTGCTCTTTGTCGGCGCCGCCCCAGCCAGTGACCGCCTTTTTGATCTGGGTGGGCGAGTACTCGAACACCTCGGCCCCTGCCCCCACCGCCGCGGCCATGGCCACGCCGCTGGCCTGGCCCACCCCTATGGCGGTGCGGACATTCACCTGGAACAGCACCTGCTCGATGGCCACCGCATCGGGGCTGTAAGTGCCCATCAAGTCGACCAGCTCATTTTGGAGCTCAAACAGCCGTCGGGGAATGGAATCGTCCTTGTCGGTGCGGATGATGCCCGCCGCGATCGCCTCTATGGCGCGGCCCTTTTGGCGGATAACGCCGTAGCCGCAGCGCGACAGGCCGGGATCGATCCCCATCACCAGCATCAGCCCCAAACTACCGGGCTGGTGTGACAGTTTTCGGGATACGCGTCCCGGTCGGGTAGAAACACACCATGCGGACTGAGGAGCTTCATTACGAGCTGCCTCAGGCCGCCATCGCCCAGGAGCCGGCCGAGCCCCGGGACAGCTCGCGGCTGCTGGTGGATCGAGGGCCATCTGCTCCGCCCGAGCACCGCCTGACCCGTGATCTTCCCGAGCTGCTCGGCCCTGGAGACGTGCTGGTGGTGAACGACAGCCGGGTGATGGCCGCCCGGCTGCGGCTCCGCAAGGCCACCGGGGGCAAGGTCGAGGTTCTCTTGCTGGAGCCCGACGACGACGGGTGGTGGAGCGCTCTGGTCCGCCCCGGTCGTCGGGTACGTCCGGGCACCGAGTTGTGGTTCGACGAGGCACCGGTGTTGGAAGTGGGGCAGCGCATCGGCGACGACGGCCGCCGCCGGGTGCGCCCCACCGGAGATCCCAACACCCTTATGGATCAGGCCGGCGAGGTGCCGCTGCCCCCCTACGTCACCGGCGAGCTGGCCGACATCGAGCGCTATCAAACGGTGTACGCCGACCGGCCGGTGTCGGCCGCGGCCCCCACCGCCGGGCTCCACCTCACTAAGGCCGTGCTCGACCGCTGCCGTGCAGCCGGGGCCAGCGTGTGCCCGCTGGAACTGGCTGTGGGCACGGCCACATTCACCCCGGTCATGGCCGATGAACTCGAAGACCACGCTATGCACACCGAGACCTACCGGATCCCCGAGGCCACTTTGGCCGCCTGCGTTCGGGCTGAGCGGGTGGTGGCGGTTGGGACCACCGTGGTGAGGGCGCTGGAATCGGCGGCGGCCACCGGATCGGCCAGTGGCCGCACCGACCTTTTCATCAAGCCAGGGCACCAATTCGCCGTGGTCAATGCCCTGCTTACCAACTTCCATCTGCCTCGGTCCAGCCTCCTGGCTCTGCTGGCTGCTTTCATCGGCCCCCGCTGGCGAGATCTCTACGCCACCGCCCTGAGCGAGGGCTATCGCTTCCTCTCGCTGGGAGATGCCATGTTCTGCACCCGCGATCCAAGCCAGAATCCAAGGACATGACCCTCAAATTCGATGTGATGGCCCAAGATGGGGAGGCTCGCAAGGGCCGAATCACCACGCCGAGGGGATCGTTCACCACCCCGTGCTTCATGCCAGTGGGCACCCGGGCCGCGGTCCGAACCCTCGACACCGCCGATCTAGAGGCCCTCCAGCCCTCAGTGGTGCTGGCCAACACCTACCACCTGATGATGAGGCCCGGCCCCGAGTTGGTGCAGCAAATGGGCGGCGTCCACGGGTTCACCGGCTGGTCGGGCCACGTGCTGACCGACTCCGGCGGCTTCCAAGTGTTCTCGCTTGACCCCAAAGTGGACGACGGCGGGGCCACCTTCCAGTCCACCTACGACGGCTCCACCCATCGATTCACTGCCGAGCGGGTGGTGGACGTCCAACTTCAGCTCGGATCCGACATCCAGATGGCCTTGGACGTGTGCCCACCGTCGCAAGCCCCGGAGAAGGTCCAGCGCCAGGCGGTGGACCGCACCGCGGATTGGGCGGTACGAGCCCGCCGCCGCTTTCTGGAGATGAACGGGCCCGACGCCGGCGCCAGCCAATTCGGCATCGTCCAAGGGGGCATCGATCCCGCTCTGCGAGCCGAGAGCGCCGCCCGGACCATAGAGGTGGGCTTCGACGGCTATGCGGTGGGCGGGCTGTCGGTGGGGGAGAGCCCCGAGCAGATGATGGCCGCGCTGGAGGCCACCACACCGCAGTTGCCCGAGGACCAGCCCCGCTACTTCATGGGACTGGGCGATCCCATCGGGCTAGTGGAGTGCGTTGCCCTGGGAGTGGACATGTTCGACTGCGTGCTGCCCACCCGGCTGGCCCGCCACGGCACTGCTCTCACGTGGGAGGGCCGCCTCAACATACGCAACTCGTCGTTCGCCACCGACGACCGACCGGTCGACCCTGAATTCCCGGCCAGCCCCGCTGCTCGCTATTCCCGGGCCTACCTTCGCCACTTGTTCAACGTGGACGAGCCCTCCGCGGCCCGGCTGCTTACCCTCCACAACGTGGCCTGGCTGCTGGCCCTCATGGATTCGGCCCAAGAAGCCATCGCGTCCGGAACGCTGGAACAGCTTCGGAGGAGGGTGGCCCAGGGCTGGGCCTGACTGGCTGGGCCACATCATCTGGAGGCCTTTCGCCAAGTCGTCTGTTGTCCAGGACTTCCGGTAGAGTTCTGAGCCTTGGATTTCATATTTCTGATCGCTCTCATGTTCGTCGCCATGTACTTCTTCATGGTGCGACCTCAGCAACGCAAAGCGCGCCAACACCGCGAGCTGATTGAGTCCCTTGACGTCGGCGACGAGGTGATCACCGCTTCGGGGTTGTACGGGATGATCACCGATTTCGACGGCGGCACAGTGTTCATCGAGATATCCGACGGTGTCGAGATAAAGATCAGCCGCGACACCATTGCCAACAAGGTCGTGTATGCCGCCGAGGTCGATGAAGACGACGAGGGCCAGGGCCCTCTGATGAGCGGCGACTAGTCGCATTCCCCAGCAACAATGAGCCGCCGGTCGCTGGTCTCGCTTGTCTTCATTCTGGCCTTGGCGGCTGGGTTGCTGGCCGCCTCGCTGGCCGTTGGCAATCGGCCTCTTCTGGGCCTCGACCTGAAGGGCGGGGTCGAAGTGGTGCTGGTGCCCGAGGACGACCCCGACCGGCCGGTGGCAATCACCCAGGGCGACCTGGACACCGCGGTCAGCATCATCCGCGACCGCATAGACGGACTTGGGGTGGCCGAGCCCGACGTGACTCGCCAAGGCCGCCGGGTTGTGGTCCAGCTTCCTGGCATCAGCGATCAGCAGCGGGCCATCGACATTGTGGGCCAGACCGCCGAGCTGCGGTTCCGCCCGGTGTGCGCCGAGCTGTTTGCCGAGCCGTTCGCGCTCCCCGATGCTGAGGGAAATGCCGAGGTGCCCCTGGCACCACAGCTGCCCGATCCTGCGCTGGACGTGCGGGGGCTGGCCCCGTGCCCTACAGGGATCGACTACAACAGCCTGGAGACATCCACGTCGGCCGAAGACGAGCTCAACCGCTTCGTGGTCCTGCCCCAGCGGGATGCCAACGGCGAGGTGACCAGTCGACTGCTGCTCGGCCCGTCGGCCCTCACCGGTGCGGGGCTCTCCGGGGCTGACAGCTCCTATCGAAACGAGTTCGTGGTGGACGCCACCTTCAAAGGCGGCGACGACGGGGCCAACAAGTTCGACGAGATCGCCATCGAGTGTTTCTCCGGCACCGCCTACTGCCCGCCCGGCGCCGAAGGGCGCGGCCGGCTGGCCATCGTGGTCGACGGCAACGTGAGATCAGCGCCGGTGGTGAACGCGGCCAACTTCGACGGCCAAGTGGTCATCTCCGGACGGTTCTCCGAGCAGGAGGCCGATGACCTGGCATTGGTGCTGCGCTACGGCGCGCTGCCCATCGAGTTCCAAGATCCCACCGACCCCCAGAGCGACAGCACTAGCCGGGCGGTGTCGGCCACCATCGGGGGCGACTCCCTTCGGGCCGGGGTCATCGCCGGCATCGTGGGGCTGGCGCTGGTGTTCCTGTTCATGGTCGGCATGTACCGCCTGCTGGGCCTGATCGCCATGTTGAGCCTGGGGGTGTCGGCCACCCTGCTGTGGGTGATCGTGGCCTGGCTGGGCGAGACCCAAGACCTGGCCCTGACCCTGGCTGGGGTCACCGGTCTTATCGTGTCGATTGGCGTGTCGCTGGACTCCAACGTGGTCTACTTCGAGCACCTAAAGGAGGACGTGGCCACCGGCCGAGCGCTGCGATCATCTCTGGAGTTGTCCTTCCCGGCGGCGTTTCGGACCATATTCAGGGCCAATTTCGCCTCGCTCATCGCCGCGGTCATCCTGTACTGGCTCTCGGCCGGCTCGGTCCGGGGCTTTGCCCTCATGCTGGGCTTGGCCTCGGTGCTCGACCTGGTGGCCACCTACTTCTTCCTGCGGCCCTGCGCCCAGTTGATGTCCCGGTCGCCCAGCCTTATGGCCCATCCCCACCGCATCGGCTTGCCCACCCGGGAAGAGGCCATTCCTGCGGGAGCTGAGGCCTCATGAGCCGGCTCCAGCGCCTGTTACGCAACCAGACCAAGGTGGACTTTCCCGAGCTGTGGAAGACCACGCTGAAGGTGTCTGCCGCTCTGGTCCTCATCAGCGTTGTGGCCCTGCTGGTGCGGGGGGTCAATCTGGGCATCGAGTTCGAGGGCGGCACCGTGTGGGAGGCCTCGGCGCCCGACGTGTCCACCGCGGATGTGCGCGACGCCCTGCGAGGGGTGGGTCAGGCCGACGCCAAGATCCAGTTCGTCGGCGGTGACGTGCTGCGAGTCCGGGCTGAGTTGGACGCTACCGATGCCACCAGCGTCGCCGAGGTGTCTCTGGCTTTGGCCAACCTCACCGGCCAAACCGTCGACGACGTCAGCTTCAA
This sequence comes from Acidimicrobiia bacterium, assembly GCA_009842675.1. Lineage (GTDB taxonomy): Bacteria > Actinomycetota > Acidimicrobiia > Acidimicrobiales > Bin134 > Poriferisocius. Next base: position 43,631 of record VYEX01000013.1, read on the forward strand.
CTCCATCAGCGCGTCGTGGGGGAACGAGATCACCGACAAAGCCATCCGGGCGCTGATCGTGTTCTTCATCGTGGTGGCCATCTACATCACCCTGACGCAGGAATGGCGCATGGCCTTGGCCGCCCTCGTGGCGGTGGCCCACGACATCGTCATCACCGTGGGCATCTATTCCTTGTTCCAACTCGAGGTGACCCCGGCGACCGTCATTGCTTTCCTCACCATCATGGGGTACTCCCTGTACGACACCCTGGTGGTGTTCGACAAGAACCGCGACTACCAGCGGCGCTCGGCGCTGGTGGGGCGGGCCACCTACACCCGGATCATGAACACCGCGCTCAACACCGTGCTGCTGCGGTCGGTCAACACCACCATCACCTCGGTGTTGCCGGTGCTGTCGATGCTGATCATCGGAACGCTGGTGCTGGGGGCGGTCACCCTGGCCGAATTCGCTGTGGCCCTGCTCATCGGCCTGTTGGTGGGCACCTACTCGTCGCTGTTCGTGGCCGCGCCGGCCGCCGCCTGGCTGAAAGAGCGCCAGCCCGAATTCGTGGAGCTGCGGGACCGCCTTGAGGCCCGAGCCCAGTCACGGGGCACGTCAGTACACGAGGTGGAAGACGTGGCCGTTGGCCCGTCCCCCTCCCGTCCCGCTGCTCCTTCGTCTGATCGCCCGGCTCGCCGGCCTCCACAAGCCGGCACAGCCATTCCTCCCCGGCCAAGGAAGCGCAAGCGCCGGTAGGCGGTTTCAGCAGACGGGTAGGGTTGGAGCAGTGGATTCCGGCTGGCCTGCGAGCCTCATAAGGGATGTCCCCGATTTCCCCACGCCGGGGATCTTGTTCAAGGACATCACCCCGCTGCTCGACGACGCGGGGGCCTTCCGATGGGCCGCCGATGAGCTGGCCGACCGATTCAGCGACACTCCGGCGGATCGAGTGGTGGGGGTTGAGGCCCGGGGGTTCATATTGGGGGCCGCGGTGGCCTATCGACTCGGTCTCGGTTTCGTGCCGGTTCGCAAGCCGGGCAAGCTGCCCTACGACACCCGATCGGTGGACTACGAGCTGGAATACGGCACCGCTTCGCTCGAGGCCCATACCGACGCAATGTCCCCTGGTCAGCGGGTGCTCATCGTCGATGATGTGCTGGCCACGGGGGGCACCGCGGCCGCCACGGTCGAGCTCGTCAATTCTGTTGACGCCGAAGTGGCCGGGGTGGGCTTCCTAATCGAGTTGGGATTCCTGGATGGCCGGGGGAAAATAGAAGAACACGCCGACTGTCCGGTGATTTCGCTGTTCTGCTTCGGGGGTGATGAGTGACGCTGACGGAGCGGCCTTTGCCGTGGATGGATCAACCTGGTCAAGACGTGGGCCCGCTTCTTGAGGCCTATCTGGAACGCCACCCCAACAGCACGTCCGACCGCATTGAAACGGCCTATCGCCTGGCCGAGAAAGCCCACTCCGGGCAGGTGCGCAAATCCGGTGAGCCCTACGTCACCCACCCTCTGGCCGTGGCCCACATCGTGGTCGAACTGGGTCTGGACGATGTGTCGGTCATCGCCGCCTTGCTGCACGACGCCATCGAGGACACCGCCATGGACCTGTCGGAGGTGGAGCACCATTTCGGCGGGGAAGTGGCCTCAATCGTGGACAGCGTCACCCGGTTGGACCGACTCAAGTTCAATACCCAGGAGGAGGAGCAGGCCGCCTCCATGCGCAAGATGCTGGTGGCCATTGCCAAGGATCTGCGGGTGTTGGTGGTGAAGCTGTCCGACCGGCTGCACAACATGAGGACACTGGCCGCGCTGCCCTTGGAGAAGCAGCACCGGGTGGCCAGCGAGACAATGGACATCTACGCGCCGCTGGCCAACCGACTGGGCATGCAGGACATGAAGCTCCAGCTCGAAGACTTGGCCTTCGCCGCCCTGCACCCCAAGCGGTATTCCGAGATCGACCGCATGGTGGCCACCCGGGCCCCCGAGCGAGATCTCTATCTGACTCAGGTTCTGTCCAGCGTTGACGCCCGTCTGGCCGAGCTGGGTATCCAAGCCCAGGTCACCGGTCGTCCCAAGCACCTTTGGAGCATCTACGAGAAGATGATGACCAAGGAGCGCAGCTTCGACGAGATCTTCGACTTGGTGGGCATCCGGGTCATCGTCGATTCGGTGCGGGACTGCTATGCCGCGCTGGGCTCCATCCACGCCACCTGGAAGCCGGTGCAGGGGCGGTTCAAGGACTACATCGCCATGCCCAAATTCAATCTCTACCAGTCGCTGCACACCTCGGTGGTGGGGCCGGGGGGCAAGTCGCTGGAGGTGCAGCTCCGCACGAATGAGATGCACGCCCGGGCCGAGCAGGGGGTGGCCGCCCACTGGGACTACAAGGAGGGTGCCACCACTGACGATCTGGCCTGGCTGAGCCGTATCATCGACTGGCAGCAGGAAACATCTGATGCCGCCGAGTTCTTGAGCAACCTCAAGACCGACCTGGATCACGATGAGGTACAGGTATTCACCCCCAAGGGCGAAGTGGTCTCGCTGCCCATGGGGGCCATTCCCATCGATTTCGCATACGCCATCCACACCGAGGTGGGTCACGCCTGCATCGGGGCCCGGGTAAACGGCCAGCTGGTGCCGTTGGACCGGGAGCTGAGGCCCGGCGACATGGTCGAGATCTTCACTTCCAAGGTGGCCGACAAAGGACCGTCGCGCGACTGGCTCGGGTTGGTGGCGTCCCACCGTGCCCGCAACAAGATCCGCCAATGGTTCGCTCAGGCCCGCCGGGAGGACGCCATCAAGGCTGGGCGTGATGCGGTGGCCGCCGCCCTGCGTCGGGAGCGGCTGCCGGTGGCCAAGATCCTGTCGGGCGACGAGCTGGTACAGGCGGCCCAGGACATGAACTACCGCGACCTCGACACCCTGTTCGCCGCAGTGGGCGAGCGCCACGTGTCGGCCAAGGCAGTGGCCGAGCGGGTGGCCGGCAAGAGGGTGGAGCCTTCCTCTGAAGACGAAGGTGAGGTGGAGCTGGCCGATGTCCCATCACCGGCGGTGCTACTCCGCCCAACCGACCAGCCGGTGGAGGTTGAGGGGCTCGACGATGTGCTGGTGAATCTGGCCCGCTGCTGCAAGCCGGTGCCCCCCGACGAGATCATCGGCTTCGTCACCCGGGGCCGCGGGGTGTCGGTACACCGGGCGGAGTGCGCCAACGCGGTGTCGCTGTCATTTGAGCAGGGCGACCGCCTCATCGACGTGGATTGGAGCGCCGAGCGCAGCGGCACCTACTGCGTGACCATCGAGGTCAAGGCATTCGACCGCACCCGCTTGCTGCGAGACGTGGCCAACGCCCTGTCCACCGGTTCGGTGAACATACTGGCCTGCGAGACCCGCACCGGCGCCGATCAGATCTCGGTCATGCGATTCGACTTCGAGTTGAGCGACGGCTCGCACCTCGACGCCCTCCTGCGCACCATACGGGGCATCGAATCCGTCTACACCGCCTACCGCGTCCTCCCCACCGCTGCTGGCTAAGCAGACTCTTCTGTCAAGCGGCGCTGGTACATCAAAATCAGCATCACCCCCGCGGACAGCACGAGATGGAAAATCGGGGGGATGGGGGTGCTGAACCAGTTTGCTGAGGTGAACGAATCGTCCCCCAGCACGCCGACATCTGCGAGCACGCCGACCAGTAACCGGATCCCCATGATGGCGAAGTACAACACGTTGAGCGCAAAGATCGGCTTGATCCAGCGAGGGCCGAGCAAGTTCAAGCCGCGATTCATGCGAGTGACGACAACCACAAAAAGCAGCAGAATCGCGATCTGAAGCACCAGCAGCGCCGGGTACCACAGCCCGCTGCCCTGCCACCTCTCCTCATCGGGCAGAAAACCCACCGGTGCCCAGCGCTGGATGACGTGGCCCACCACTCGAACTAGGAACGCGATGCCCAGCGCAGCGGTCAATGCCGAATACCGCTCATTTCTCATGATTGCTCCCTTTCCGCAGCAGTCCGGTGTTCAACAGGGATCAGTTCGGCTCGGGGATCGAGACTCAGGCCGAAGCCGCTCGCGCCCATGCCGGCTACGCGATTCAATTCCAGCCGACCGGACCAGTCGAACCTGAGGCTCGGTAGGGTCAAATCGCGGCGCAGCAACTGGGTTCCGAAAGCTCCCTCGGCGGCGACCAGTCGGTCGCCTACCGCTTGCATCAGCGTGAGGGCGGCACGAGACAAGATGCCCGTCTCACCTACATGGCATCCCACGATCACCCCCACGTCTCGGCGTACAGCCTCTCGGGCAACCTCAAGGGATCGGATCACGCCGCCCATCTTCGAGACCCGCAGGTTGATGATCCAGCGCTCTGGGTCGTCCAGTGACTCCAACTGTCTGGCTCGGACGAGGCTCTCGTCCAAAACGACTTTGATGCCCAGCACATTGGCGATCTGTCGACATCCTTCCAGGTCGCCCGACCGCAACGGCTCCTCGATTGCGAACGGCGTCACAGGCATCGAGTTCAGGTGGGCTTGGCACTCATCGGGAGATTTCCAGAGGTTGTTGGCGTCAACTCGCAACCGCAGACGGTGGCTAGCTCGGGATGAAAAGAACCCCAATCGGCGGCGGTCTCGGCGAACATCTCCGGATAGCTTTACCTTGAAGTCTTGAAAGCCGCGGACCCGATATCGGCTGTGCTGCCACCAAAACACCGGAAGCGGCCAATCGGCCAGTACCGCCGAATATTGGAACTGATTCTCCGGCCGGTCGACTTCCAGCAGGTCTTCCACCGATTGCTTCTGAGTCTTGCCCAACAAGTCGAGCACCGCAGTTTCCATTGCACAGAATGCGGCCGGATTGGCGTCAATGGCGCTTCTATGGGCCTCGATCCAAGCCCGCAGGCTGCGGGCGTCGGTGACCTGAGCGATAAGCGAATCGGCATATTGGTCGATGAACCGGCTGCTGCTGAGCACCGTCTCCCCGGTGACGTACTCCCGCGGGCAACCTTCTCCGTAACCAGTCTGACCGTCCCGGCCATGGGCGACCACTATCAAGTTGGACACTCGTCGTCGGCTGGCTGATGCGTGGCGGATCACCGTCTTGAACGGCATCGGAAACGTGAAGACTCCAAGGCGTTCTATGCGCATGGCACTAGACCAGATCCTCAGTTGAAGGCACGCGTTCTTCGAAGTCGAAGGGACATTCGTGGCTGTATTGGAGATGAACAAACTTGAACTGCACATCCCGCTGCCCGTCGGCCACTCGTTGGTGGCGAAAGGCGTCTCCAGTGCCAGGCACGACGCGCTTTATTGCCAATTGGTTGAGTCGCTGGCTCGCCCTTTTCGACTTGTATTCGATGTTCAAGTCGGCGAGATGCTCGTCGATCTGGCGAGCCATGTCGGAGGCCAGAAGCAATCTGGATTGGTCGGCGGCAGCTTCTAGGTAGAGCAGATATCCGGCACGCTCGACATCGGCCAGCATGATGAAGAATTCGGGCGCTAGGCCCCGCTGCCCCATGACGGAGGTCACCGCGTTGATGACTTGGCCTTCGTGCAGCTTTTCGCCGGTGATGCTGGTGATGCCCTTGCCCTTTTGGACGAAAGCCAGGGTAGGGGTCCCCCTCAGTGAACCTGTCACCCGGACGATGTCGCTCATGTCGTAGCGGTATAGGCCGCTGGTGGTGGTCACGATCACGTAGTAGTCGCGGCCTTCTTCTAGCTGTTCCAACGACAGGAGGTTTGTACCCTGCTTGACATCTGGGGTGGCCGCTTCCCATTCTTCGCTGGGGGCGAACTCGAAGAAGGCGTTGCCCAGTGTCGGCACGCAGGCAGTTCGATGCGGATCAAGATTGACGGTGCCTGTCACCTCGCTGGCCAGATAGCCGAGTTCGTACACAGGGCAGTCAACGGTGAGCAGCGGCCTCAGATTCGCCACCGCAACGCCGCAGCTCCCTCCGGTCCAGGTGAGGACGCCGGAAAGTCCTGGCCACAGATCGGCAAAGGTCAGCCGGCCCGCGGCATTGCGGCGCTGCTCCAATTCGTTGGCCCGTTCGGGCTGAGGCTGGAGCAGGGTATCGGTGTTCATTTGCCCTACGTCCAAGTCGGCAGGGGGTCGGCCCTTGGCCACCGCCTCGATCACCAGATCGGCGTTTTGGTTGATCACGTCCATCAGCCGCACGAGGGTGGAGGGGTTGGCCGTGGCCAGACAGGTCACCGATCGATCGGCGGCCCCCAGCATGCCTGTGAGGAGATAGCGGGCATCGTTGTCGGCAATATCGGATATTTCGGCAGGCAGAACGTAACGCCTCCTAATGAGCCGACCCTGACTGGCGTTGAGCAAGCCTGAGGCAGAGCCGAAGGGCGCCCCTCCCGGCATGGTGCCTTCGATCGCGGCGCCGGTAATCGAGAACACCTTGCCCGTGAGCATGGAGGTCTTCCTTGCCATCACATAGGCAGTTAGCTGCTGGAGTTCTTGGATGCTGGCAAGGCCTGGCTTGGTAATCGGGATGTCCTTGGGTGCCGCCACGGTGCCGCTGGTGCGGTTGTAGAACACCGGCTGTTCTGCCGTCAGGCAAGGCTCGCCGGTCAGCTCTTGGCGCTCGATGAGATCGCGCAGCGACTCGTAGGTCTGGACGGGAACAGCCTCTCTGTATTGTTCCGCAGCGGTGATTCGGGCGAATCCGTGGGCCTTCCCGAAGGCGGTGTCCGCGTTTTCGGCCAGGATGCGGCGCAAGAGGGCTTCGCTCGCGGCATCGGGCGATTTCACGTCAGCAAGGATCTTCCGGTGCCTTGGGCTGCTCTTCAGGGAGAGTCCGGCTCTCAGGGCGAGATAGCCGATTCTGCTGGACATCTGCTGCTGGCCTCCGGTTGGTTCCTGCTATCGGTTCTGCTCAGCAGCTTTGGCCTTGTCTAGGCCGGCGACGAACGGGGTTCGCATTTGCGTCATGAAACCCAGGGGATAGTCCTGGTTAATCAGCCCGAGCGGGCCTACCTTTCGGCGGCTTGGCAGATAGCGCGTGCCGAACAGCGTGTCCCACACAATCAGGTTGTTGCCGAAGTTGTTGTCCGATTCTGCCGGGATCATTGAATGGTGCCAGCGGTGCAGTTCAGGTCCGCTCACCAGGTGGTTGAGAGGTCCCAGCCGCACGTCGCAATTCGAGTGTTGGTAGAAGCCGTTGACGGCGTAGAACACGAAATAGGCGGCTAGGGCTTCTCCGCCCACCCCCACCAGCACAAACGGCAGTGCGTCGGCGCAATACTGCACTGACTTCTCGATCGGGTGGAAGCGCCCGACATTCACCCAATAGAGGCGGTGGGGTGAGTGGTGTACGGCATGGAATCGCCACATGGACTCGAACTTGTGGAAGGCGCGGTGCAGCCAGTACCGGAGCAGGTCGGCGAGAACCAGCATGAGCGCGGCCTGCACCGCTATGGGCTGGTCATGGGGCCACAGGCCATCGATGGCTATTCCGGCGTCCTTCAATACATTGGCGATGGCGATCACGGCAAGGAAGGACAAGAGGAGGGGGAGAGCCACCTGAATTGCCAGCATGAACGACACGTCGGTGCGCACGTCGTCTGGCGAGGGCCTCCACTCGGATCGGTAGGGCAGTTTCAACTCATGGAGCGTTACGAGGGCGGCCCCGGTTAGGACCGCGGCGTATGAAGCCAGCGTCACATGCACTCCGGCTGCCATCAAGACCGCGAAGATGGCAAAGGCAAGGCTGAGTACCGCCGGATATGACCCGCCCATCACAAAGCGCCCGCTCAGCGTTCGGTTGCCGGCCAGTGATTTTGTGTCTCCTGGTTCGGAAGGAGATTCCGGGCCATCCGGCATGTCCGCAGCATAAGGGACGCCAAAAGGATGGCCCGCGACCCCTGCGGAGCGGACTGCGACTTGCTGCACATAGATGGGGGAACGGTCGCAGTGCGCCGGTAGCATCGGGCGTTGTGGCTGAAATGTTTCAAGCTCCCAAGGGGACTCGCGACATCCTGCCGCCCGAGTCGGACCGCTGGCAGGCGCTGGTGGCCGTATTCGCTGAGGTGTTTGGACGGGCCGGCTTTGGGCTGGTGCAGAACCCGATGTTTGAGGACATCGGGGTGTTCCACCGCTTGGGCGAGGGCACCGAAGTGGTCCGCAAGGAGATGTACGACTTCTTGGACAAGGGCGAGCGCCACATGGCCCTGCGCCCGGAGGGCACTGCCTCGGTGGTTCGGGCCTTCAACCAGCACCGGCCCACCGTGCCCTGGAAGGTGTGGTACCTCACCCCCTGCTTCCGCTACGAAGAGCCCCAGGCCGGGCGGTTCCGCCAGCACCACCAAGTAGGAGCTGAGGCCATCGGCTCGGCCGATCCCGACCTCGACGTGGAGGTCATCGCCCTTCAACACGACTTCTTTCAGGCGCTCGGATTGAGCCAGTTGTCGCTGCGGCTTAACTCCATGGGCAGCCCCGGCGACCGACAGGCCTACGCCGGGCAGTTGGCTGCCTGGCTGGGCCAGCGGGTGGGGGAGTTGGACGAGGCCGACCGGGCCAACGCCGCCGACCATCCTCTTCGGGTGCTGGACTCCAAGCGGGATCGCACCGTGGCCGCGGTGGCCGATGCCCCCCTCATCATCGACTGCCTCTCCGACGAGGCCGCCGCCCACTTCGAGCGAGTGCAGGCCGGGCTCAACGCCTTGGGAGTCAGTTACCAGATTGATCCTCGCCTGGTACGGGGCTTGGACTATTACACCCATACCACCTGGGAGTTCGTGGCCGGTGCTCTGACCTCGGCCCAGAACGCAGTGGGCGGCGGGGGGCGCTACGACGGGCTGGCCGAGTCCCTCGGCGGCAAGCCCGCCCCCGGGGTGGGATTCGGCGCTGGCATTGAGCGCATCCTGCTGGCCGCCGACGCCGAGGATGCCCTCCCGGAAGCCGAGGCGGCCGTTGACGTGTTCGTGGTCGACGTGACCGGCGGAGACGCCGGGCGCGATCTCACCTTCGAATTGCGCCGCAACGGCATCTCCGCCGACCGGGCGTTCGACGCCCGATCGATGAAGGCCCAGATGAAGGTGGCCGACCGCTCCGGCGCCCGCTTGGCCCTGCTGGTGGGCGACGACGAACTGGAGTCGGGCACCGTCACCCTGCGCGACCTGCGTTCAGGAGGCGGCCAAATCGCCCTTCCCCGGGACCAAGTCGTAAATGACGTGGCTCAGAGGCTGGCGAAAGAGTGAAATAGCCGCGATGCGAACTGACTATTGCGGCGAGTTGCGCGCCGATGACATTGGCCGGGAGGTAGCGGTGTGCGGCTGGGTGGACCGCCGCCGAGAGCACGGGGAGAACCTGGCCTTCATCGACCTGCGGGATCGTACCGGCGTGATCCAGTGCGTGGTTGACGAGCGCCACGATCTGCGCTCGGAATACGTGGTCCGCATCAGCGGCACGGTGCGGCCCCGGCCCGAGGGCACGGTCAACCCCAAGCTGGACACCGGTGAGGTTGAGGTCGGCGACTGCCACGTAGAGGTTCTGTCTGCCGCCGAACCCCCGCCGTTCCCGCTGCACTCCCGCACCGAGGTGGATGAGAACGTGCGCCTGCGCTACCGCTACGTCGACCTGCGGGGGGAGCGCCTTCAGCGCAACCTGGAGCTGCGGGCCACGGTGAACAGCGCCATCCGCCTCTCCATGGAATCCCAGAGATTCACCGAGATCGAGACCCCCATGCTGGTGGCCTCCACCCCCGAGGGGGCCCGCGACTTTGTCGTGCCCTCCCGACTGCACCCTGGACGGTTCTACGCCCTGCCCCAGTCGCCCCAAATCTTCAAGCAGCTCTGCATGGTGGGGGGCATCGACCGCTACTACCAGATCGCCCGCTGCCTGCGCGACGAAGACCTCCGGGCCGACCGTCAGTTCGAGTTCATGCAGCTCGACGCCGAGGCCAGCTTTGCCGACCAAGACGACGTGATGGCCTTCATCACCGAGGCGGTGGCCGCCGCGGTGGAGGCTGTGACCGGGACCCGTCCCGACGAACCCATCTTCATGACCTGGACCGATGCTGTGGAGCGCTACGGCTCCGACAAGCCCGACATCCGCTTCGGCATGGAGCTGATCGAGTTGACCGGCTTGTTCGAAGGCACCGAGGCCAAGGTTTTCCAGGTGGAGTGCGTGAAGGGCATCAACTGCAAAGGGGGCGGACAGAGCTTGGGGCGCAACGCCATCGACGAGCTCACCCGCAAGTGCCAGCAATGGGGGGCCAAGGGCCTGGCCTGGTTCAGGGTGGGCGACGACGGCGCCCTTGACGGCGCGTTGACAAAATTCATGTCCGACGAGGAGCAGGCCGCACTCGGCCCGGCCATGGGCGCCGAACCCGGCGACCTTCTGCTGCTGATCGCCGACCGCCGCTCCAAGGTGCGCGACATCCTCGGCTTGCTCCGCTTGGAGCTGGGCCGACCCCCCATCACTGAGGGCGGGCTGAACTTCGTGTGGGTCACCGAATTCCCGCTGTTCGAGTCCATCGACGACCAGGGCCGACCCATCGCCGCCCACCATCCATTCACCATGCCCCACCCCGACGATGTGGGCTTGCTGGACGGCGAAGGCGAGGAGCTGCTGACTGTGCGCTCCCAGGCCTACGACCTGGTGCTCAACGGCTGGGAGCTGGGCTCGGGCAGCGTCCGGATCCACCGGCCCGACATCCAGCGGGCGGTGTTTCGAGCCCTGGGCATCGGCGACGACGAGGCCGAGGAGCGATTCGGCTTCCTCCTCGATGCCTTCCGCTACGGTGCCCCACCTCACGCCGGGTTCGCCTTCGGCATCGACCGACTGGTGGCCATCTTGGCCGGGGAGGAGAACATCCGCGAGGTCATCGCCTTCCCCAAAACCCAGTCGGGCGCCGACCCGCTGTCCAACTCGCCCACCCCAATTGCCGACCGCCACCTCGACGAGCTCGGCCTGCGCGTGCTTCCGCCCCCCGACGCTGGTTAATCGGATGGGGCGCCGCACCCATGCCGGATGGCGATGAGCGACGATCTGTTTGCCGCCGCCGCTGCCGAGCGCCTGGCCAAGACCGCGCCGCTGGCCGACCGGCTCCGGCCGAACAACCTGGACGAGCTGGTGGGCCAGGAGCACCTTCTCGGCCGGGGCAAGCCGCTGCGCAGCCTCATCGAGTCGGACAGGCTGTCGTCAGCCATCTTGTGGGGGCCGCCGGGCACGGGCAAGACCACCATTGCCCGTTTGGTGGCCGGCACCACCGCCCAGGCCTATGTCCAGCTCTCCGCAGTCGCTGCTTCGGTCAAGGACGTGCGGGAGGTCATGGCCTCGGCCCGCGACCGCATTGGCCAGCACAATCAGGGCACGATCTTGTTCCTCGATGAGGTCCATCGCTTCAACCGGGCTCAGCAGGACGCCCTATTGCCCGCAGTGGAGTCTGGGCTCATTACGCTGATCGGGGCCACCACCGAGAACCCGTACTTCGAGGTGAACCCGCCGCTGCGGTCCCGCTCCACCCTGTTCCGTCTCGAGCCCCTGGACACCGATGCGCTGGGCGATTTGCTGCGCCGAGGGCTGCGGGCTGAGGGTGCCGAAGCCGACGACGAAGCGCTGGACCACCTGGCGACCCAGTCCGCCGGAGACGGCCGCCAAGCCCTGACCAGCCTGGAGGTGGCCGTGGCCCTGGCCTCAGCCCGTCCCGGCGACCCGCCCCGGGTCACCCTGGCTGATGCCGAGGACGCCTTGGGGGCCAGCGCAGTCCGCTACGGCCGCGATGAGCACTACGACGTCATCAGCGCCTTCATCAAGAGCCTGCGGGGGTCCGATCCCGATGCCGGGCTGTACTGGCTGTCCCGGATGCTGGAGGCGGGGGAGGATCCCCGGTTCATTGCCCGCCGGATGGTGATTCTGGCCTCAGAGGACATCGGCATGGCCGACTCCCAGGCATTGGTGGTGGCCGATGCGGCGGCCCGAGCGGTGGAGTTTGTCGGGCTGCCCGAAGCGCAACTCAACCTGGCCCATGCGGTGGTGTATCTGGCCACCGCCCCCAAGTCGAACACCGTCACCACTGCGCTGGGGAAGGCCCGAGCCGACGCCGGTGACGGCAGCGGAGAGGTGCCGCCCCATCTCCGAGACGCCCACTATCAGGGGGCAGCCGGTCTAGGGCACGGCAAGGGCTACGTGTATCCTCATGATGATCCCCAGGGCTGGGTGAGCCAGCAATATCGCCCTGATCGCTTTGAGGACGAACGCTATTACCATCCTTCAAGACACGGTGCCGAAGAGGAGATACGCCAGCGAATGATGGGCCGGAAAACCGACAGCAACGACAGCGAGGAAAGCTGATGGCCAAGCGATTCGTATGGTTCGCCGCGGGGGCGGGTGCGGGTGCGGCCGGAGCATCTTATGTGCGTCGCAAACTGCGCCAAGCCGCCCAGCGGGCTGTTCCGATTCGACCGAGTTCTGGTGCCAGCGCTCGAGTCAAGGCGGCGGCTGCTGAGGCTCGGGCTGCATTGGCCGAGGGCACCGCTGCGGTTCGGCGCTATCGGGCCGAGATCGCTCGCCGGTCTCTCGACGATCCGCCGGGGCGATAGGACGGCGCATTGACCCCCAAACGAGCCCAGGAGATCCGCAGCGCATTCACCTCCTTCTTCGGAGAGCGAGGCCACGCCGTGCTTCCGTCGGCCAGCCTTATCCCCCGCGACCCCACTGTGCTGTTCACTGTGGCCGGCATGGTGCCGTTCAAGCCCTATTTCCTAGGGGAGGAGACCTCTCCCCACCCCCGCGCCGTCACCGTACAGAAGTGCGTGCGGGCCGGAGGCAAACACAACGACTTGGACGAGATCGGGCTCACCCGCCGCCATCTCACCTTCTTCGAGATGCTGGGTAATTTCAGCTTCGGCGACTACTTCAAGACCGAGGCCATCGACTGGGCCTGGGAGTTCGTCACCGAGAACCTGGGCTTCGACCCCGACCGGCTGTGGATCACCGTCCACCTCAGCGACGATGAGGCCGCCGAGATCTGGCGGGATGTGGCCGGCGTGTCTCCCGACCGCATTCAGCGGATGGACGAGGACAACTACTGGCGCATGGCCGACACCGGTCCGTGCGGTCCCTGCTCGGAGATCTTCTTCGACAAGGGGCCGGAGTTCGGCCCCGACGGCGGCCCGGCCCACGGCGGCGACGAGCGGTTTTTGGAGTTCTGGAACCTGGTCTTCATGCAATACGACCAGCGCCCCGACGGCCAGGTCCCGCTGCCCAAGCCCAGTATCGACACCGGGGCCGGCCTGGAGAGGATCCTCACCCTGATCCAAGGGGTGGAGTCGGTATTCGACATCGACGAGATGGCCGAGTTAGTGGGGGAGGCATCGGCGGTGACCGGGGCGAAGCTGGGCGCAGCCGAGCACAGCGACGTCACCCTGCGGATACTGGCCGAGCATGCCCGCACCATGACCTTCCTCATCTCCGACGGGGTGTTCCCCTCAAACGAGGATCGGGGCTACGTGCTGCGCCGCATCATGCGCCGGGCCATTCGCCGGGCCTATCTGCTCGGAGTCACCGACGTTGTGACCCCCCAGCTGGTCGACAAGGTGGTCGACATCATGGGCACTGACTACCCCGACATTGCCGACAACCACAGCTTCATCCGCGACGTGGTCGCCCGCGAGGAGGAGGGGTTCCGGGCCACCCTCGCTCAGGGTTCCCAGATATTGGACGACGCCATCGACCGCCTCGGCGACGACGAACCCTTGGCGGGCGACCTGGCCTTCTTGTTGCACGACACCTATGGCTTCCCGGTAGAGGTCACCGAGGAGACTGCTCGGGAACGGGGAGTGGCTGTCGACCGAGCCGGTTTCGACCAGCACATGGAAAGCCAGCGCTCTCGGGCCCGACAGGATTTCGATGCCCGCCACCGCACGTCGGCCGACGTCTCGTCTTACGCCTCCCTGGTGGCCGAACACGGTCCCACTGAGTTCATCGGTCGAGACTTCGACAGCGCTGAAGCCGTGGTCTTGGCCGTCACCGACGACGGCATCGTGTTGGACCGGTCCCCGTTCTATGCCGAAGCCGGCGGCCAGGTCGGCGATACCGGAACGATCACCTCTCCCACTGGCCGGGCCGATGTAACCGACACCACCTATGTGGTGCCCGATCTGCACCTCCACCACGCCAAGGCCATCTATGGCGAGATCGCCCCCGGTCAAACGGTGATCGCGGCCATCCACGCCGACCGCCGGGCCGCCATTCGCCGCAATCACACTGCGACCCATCTGCTGCACTGGGCACTGAAAGAAGTCCTGGGCGACCACGTCAAACAGCAGGGCTCACTGGTGGCTGACGACCGGCTGCGCTTCGACTTCACCCACTTCGAGGCACTGACCGACGAGCAGATCTTCGAAATCGAGCGATTGGCCAACGCCGACATCCTGGACAATCCCGCTACCCGGAACTACGAGACGTCCATGGCCGAGGCCATGGATGCCGGAGCCATTGCCTTTTTTGGCGACAAATATGGCGACCGGGTGAGGGTGCTCGAGGCCGGGCCCCACTCCATCGAGCTGTGCGGGGGCACCCACGTTCGGGCCCTGGGTGATATCGGCCCAGTCAAGATCGTCTCCGAGGGGTCGATCGGGGCCAACATCCGCCGCATTGAGGCGGTGAGCGGCACCCGCCCGGTCGAGCTGCTCACCGAGCGGGAGGAGGTCATGGCCGAGACTGCCGAACGCCTAGGTGTGCCCTTCGACCAGCTCCTGGTGGGCGCCGACAAGCGAATGGCCGAGATCAAGAGCCTCCGCGCCGAGTTGGCCGAACTCCGCCAGGCTGCATCCTCCGACCAATCCGGAGATCTGGCCCAGCAGGCCGTCGACGGGGTGGTAGTGGCTTCCGTCGAGGGCGTGGACCGCGGCCAGCTGCGGGATCTCGCCATTGCCACCCGAGACCGCCCTGGCGTGGTCGCCGTAGTGCTGGGCGGGGCGCCCGAAGGCGGCGGCGCGGCCCTGGTGGCGGCGGTGGCCCCCGATTGCAATTTGAACGCCGGCGAGCTCATCGCCGAAGCGGCCGCCACCATCGGCGGCGGCGGCGGACGCGACGCCAAGTTGGCCATTGCGGGCGGCCGGGACCCATCCCGTCTCGATGAGGCCCTCGAGCAAGTGCGAGCCGCTGCTGGCATTGGCGGCTGATGGGGGCACGAGCGCTGGGAATCGACCTCGGCGAGCGCCGCATCGGCGTGGCCGTCTCCGACTCCGACGGCCGGGTGGCCACCCCGCTGACCGTCATCAAGCGCTCCGGCAGCCGGCACCAAGACCACCGGAAGATCGCCGAGTTGGTCGAAGAATACGAGGCTGGGGTGGTGGTGGTGGGCCTGCCCCTGTCGCTGGACGGCGGCACCGGCCCGGCCGCCATCGGCGCCCAGGACGAGGCCCAGCAGCTTGAGTCTGCGGTGAAGGTGCCGGTGTTGACCCACGACGAACGGTTGACAACGGTCATCGCTGAGCAATCGCTGGCCGAGTCCGGCCTCAGCGGCAAGGCGCGCCGCCGCCGGGTCGACATGGTGGCCGCTTCGGTCATTTTGCAGGGCTGGCTCGATGCCTCCAATTCGGAGTCGAAACCGTGACAGGGGTTCCCTCGCAAAGTTGGCTGGACGCCACCGGCGAGAAGGCGCAGCCGTGAGCGATGACGGCGAACCGGCCTATCGACCCCCGGTTGTCATAACAGACGACGGCGATCCGCAAGACTGGGATTGGTTGCCTCGAAGAACCTCGACTCTCACCCGGGTGATCATCCTGCTGGGCCTGATGGGCGTGGTGGTGCTGATCGCCACGCTGCTGGTCAAGGGCTGGATCGATGATCGCCTCGACCCTCCCGGCGACGAGGGCCCCCAGCTGGTGGTCAACATCCCCCAGGGGGCGTCCATCAACGACATCGCCCGCATCCTCGAGGATGAGGGGGTGGTGGCCAACTCCACGGTGTTCCGCTACTACCTGCGCTACAAAGACGCCAGCGACTTCCAGGCCGGCAACTACGTCTTGTACGAGAACATGGCGGTGTGGGAGGCCAAAGACGTGCTGCTGGCCGGACCCGACCCCGGCCCGGCGGCAGATGCCTTCAGAGTGGTGTTGCCCGAGGGCCTCACCCTGGCCCAGATCCAGGGCGAGCTGCTTGCCCAGGTCTCTACCTTCAATGCCGACGACTTAGCCCGGGCCATCGCCTTCCCGCCGGTGCGGTCCGACTACCAGCCCGCCAACAGCACCTTGGAGGGGGTGCTGTTCCCCGACACCTATCTGCTCGACGGAGCCACCGCCGACGATGAGGCCGCCCTCGTCGTCCGCCTGGTGGAGCAGTTCGATCGGGTGGCCTCCGAGGCAGGCCTGGACACCGCCCCCGAAACGGTGAGGGTGACCCCCTATGAAGCGGTCATTGTGGCGTCGCTCATAGAAAAGGAGGCCCTGATCGACGAGGACCGGGCCAAGATTGCCCGGGTGATCTACAACCGACTGGGCTTGGACATGCCGCTTCAGATCGACGCCGCGGTGCGCTACGCGGTGAACAAGCCGTCTGAGCCACTGACCCTCGCCGACTTGCGGGTGGACAACCCCTACAACGTGTACAACCGCACCGGCCTTCCCCCCGGCCCCATCGCCGCTCCCGGGCGGGCATCGCTGGAGGCTGCGTTGAATCCCGCCGACGGGTTCTGGCTGTTCTATGTGCGAACCGACGATCCGGTGCCCGGCGCCCACACCTTCAGCAACACCTTCGAAGAACACGAGGCCGCGACAGCCATTTGCCGGGAAAGGGACCTGGGGTGCTGATCCCCATCGGGCTGGATCCCGATGCCGAGGTCGCCGCCGGGGTGATCGGCTTTCCTATTCGCCACTCGCTGTCCCCGGTCATCTGCCAGGCCGCGTTCGACGGGCTTGGCTTGGATTGGGTCTACGCCGCCTTCGAGGTGGCGCCGGGAGAGGCGGCCAGGGCGCTTGATGAAATGCGGGACCGGGGCATGGCTGGCCTGTCGGTGACCATGCCCCACAAAGCCGACGTGGCTTCCGCGGTCGACGAGCTGAGCCCCGCAGCGGCGGCGCTGGGGGTAGTGAACTGCGTGGCCCGCGATGGCGAGCGGCTTGTTGGCCACAACACCGACGGCGCCGGATTCTGCGATGCCCTATTGGCCGAAGGGGTGGAGCTGGCCGGGATCAGTTGCGCGGTTTTGGGTGCAGGAGGGGCCGCCCGGGCGGTGGTGGCCGAGTTGGCCCGCCGCGAGGTCGGCGAGGTGGCGGTGATCGCCCGCCGCCCCGAGGCCGCCGCATCGGCCGCCGCGTTGGCTGGATCGACGGGCACCACGGCCAGCCTGGCCGACATAGGGCGATTCCGCTTGGTGGTTAACGCCACCCCGGTGGGAATGGCCGAGACCGAGGGTGCCGGCAACGTGCCCTTGGATCCCGACCTGCTCCATGGCGGCCAGCATGTGGCCGAGCTGGTCTACAACCCGCTCCATACCCCGCTGCTGGCCGAATGCCACCGCCGCGGCGTGCCCGCCTCCACCGGTGTGGGGATGCTGGTGTACCAGGCCGCCCACGCCGTGCGGATCTGGACCGGGGCCGATCCGCCGGTTGAGGCCATGACCGCCGCGGCCACCGAGGCGCTCAAGGGCAGATGAGCCGGGCAACCGGGGGCGAGCGGTGAGCACGGCAGCCATGGTCATTGCCGGGGTGGCTATCGGCATCGTGGCGGGCCGATTCCTGCTACCGCTCGTGTGGAGCTTCAAAGTGCGCAACAGCCGCTCCCTGCGAGTGATGGTCCCGCTGTCCACCGCCGCCGCCTTGGGGGCGGCCGGCGGCCTACTGGGCACCACCTGGGATGTGGTGCCGGTGTGGGCGCTGTTCGTTGCCCTGGTCGCCGTCACCACCGTGGATCTGTTCCACTACCGCATCCCCAACGCCATCGTGTTCCCCGCCGTGCTGGTTCTGCTGGCGCTTATGACCCTCATCTCGCTGCTGCGACACCAGCCGGGGGCCATAGGCCAAGCAGTGGCCGCCGCCGGGCTCTACGGCGGCATCATGGCCGTGTTGCACACCGCCTCAAGGGGCAGTCTCGGGTGGGGCGATGTGAAGCTGTCGCTGCCGTTGGGCCTGGTTCTGGGCTGGGTGGGGTCGGGCTATGGCCAGTCTTTGCTGGCCGTGCTGCTTGCCCTCGGCCTGGCCTCTGTGCTGGGGGCCATCATGGGCCTGTTCGTGTGGGGCGTTAGGGCCCTGGGCATTGAACTCCTCCCCGACCCCCTGGCC
>VYEX01000039.1 GCA_009842675.1 Acidimicrobiia bacterium
GCTCAGACTGACTACGTCCTTGAACGTTCGGAGATACCTTCGGAAATAGAAGCTCGGATTCTGGAGAGGTCATATGACGCCATAAATACTCTTCCTGGCGATGGAACCTCCGAATCTGGACCCTATGTGAGCAAGATAACGTGCGAAAAGCCGAATTCAATCGCTTACGTTCGAAATCTCGTTGAGCAGGCAAGTCTTGGAGGGGAAGATCTTCAGGAAATTGAGGCTATAGAGGAGATTGGCCAATTTTCGTGGAGAGTTCCATGGAATGGCGGCTTCCTCCAATTTGGGTATCCCACAGCCATCGACCCATGCATGGTTGAAATTCTATCGGGCACCGGTGGTGGAACAGTTTGGTGGTTCCCCTCACTATTTGGCGAACCTTATCTGTTGGCAAGGACATCTCATGATGGGAACGATTGGACCACGCCAGAGCGCTTCTCGCTTCCCTTTGAGACTCCTGCTTTGCGTCAATTCGGAGGCAATGTGGAACTGCCTTTACTTGAGGTGACGTCTGATGGCGAGAATTTGCTCTTGGCTACTGATGATGAAGATAAGGTCCTTGTTTGGGTTTCATACGACTTAGTTGAATGGGATAAATCTGAATTCTTGTTCCAACGGCCTGAAAACCTTCACCCGATGCTCCGACACTCATTTTATCTGGATGATGTAATATTGGGTCCAAATGGCTGGCTTTTGAGAGCCGTTGCTACTGCGGTGCCTAGTGCTAGATCAATGGCTCCTGAAGACATAAGAGCCGAAGCCGTGTACATTTCCTTTGATGCTTGGGCAGATTGTTTAGATGGTATGACGCTGGAGTGATTTACGGCGGACACTACATATGAATCCCGTGTCAGTCGATGTGTGACTTGGGACGAACTAGGAATAGACGAAGACACATTTTGGCGATACGCAAGCTTCCTTGGCAACAAACCATATCTTCAGAGTCCAAACTTCTCAGGTTGGGTGTTACCGCAAGAATGGGATGCAACGGTTTCTTCGAGAAATTCACGGGATTGGATCGAATTACCGTATATTGGCGAGAAGTTATGTTGCGATATTATCGGGACAAGTGCAGGCTACCTTGCATTGACCGAGCCATATCTTGCAGGCTATAACCCACTGTGGAGCGGAACACAGAGAATGTTCTTTTCTCCAGACGGATACGAGTGGAAGCCAATTGAAACTCCAGATATAACACATACGCAGTGGCACACTGACCACGATGGCACTCCCTTCGTGTTCATCTGGTCCATTCATAATCTCGGAGACAGCGTTCTTGTATCTGGGAATTGGTTTGCTGACTATTATTCGAGCCCTGTTGAACCGGCAATGTGGATCATTGATCCAGACGGAACCAATTGGCGGGAGATCGACCCAGCCGAGCACCCCGACTTGTCTAGGTACGTACGTCGGTACGAAGGCTAGCGCCAGGTGATGTGGGCGGGGAGGTCGCTGTAGGCGAGGTTGGCGGGGAGAGGAGGGTACTCGAAGCCCGCCACGGGGGTTAGGGCGGCCACTCGGTCCAGCAGGGTCTCGATGGCGGTGACTCCTTCGAGGCGGGCCAGGCTGGCCCCGGGGCAGACGTGGGCGCCGGCGCCGAAGGCCACATGGTTGAGCGGGTCGGGTCGGTCGAGCCGGAAGTCCTCGGGGTCGTCGTATTGCTCCTCGTCCCGATTGGCGGACGCCAAGCCCACCTCCACCCAGTCGCCCTGCTTCATGTCCACCCCGCCCAAGGCGGTGTCCTTCAGGCACCGCCGGGCCACTCGTGGGGCAGGCGAGTCGTGGCGCAGGGATTCTTCGACGAAGACCGGGATCAGCTCTCGGTCGGCTTCCAAGGCAGCCCAGGTGTCGGGCTCGACAATGAGCCGGTGCATGGAGTGGGCCAGCAGCCCCCGGGTGGTGTGAACCCCGCCCAGCACCATGGTCTGGAGCTGGTGGGCGATCACCGTGTCGCTGAGGGGCTCGCCTTCGATTTCGGCGTCCAAGAAAACCCTGTAGGTGTGTGAGGTGGGTTCGTCGGCCAACCGTTCCTGGGCCACCAAGTCCTTCAGGTAGCCGGTGATGGGCGGGCCGTCGGGGGCGTACTGGGGGCACACCGCCCGGAACATCACCGAGCCGTCCGACGACCACACCTTCAGGTTGTCGGCCCCGCCTTCGGGCAGGCCGATGATGTGGGCGATCACCTCGCAGGGGATGGGCACGGCGTAGTCGGCGTGTAGGTCGGCAGGGCCCTCGCCAGACAGGGCGTCAAGCAGCCGCTCGCAGGTCTCCCGCACGAACGGTTGGATTCTCATGGTGCGGTGGGGCCCCAGCGCCGAGTTGTACAGCCGGCGGATCTGCCCGTGGACCGGCTCGTCGATCTCAGGAAGGAACAGCTGCTCTTGGGGCACTTCCTCCACGCCACCGAGCCCGGTGCCCGGCGTCATGTCGGAGCCGTAGGTGTCTACCGCGTACAGCAGTTCGTCGGCCTCTTGGCGACGGGTCAGGTAGTAGCCCAGCGGGGTCTTGGCCACCGGCCCCTGCTGGCGCAGCTCGGCCAAATGGTCGAAGGGCAGGCCGGTTTCGAAGTACTCAGGATTGTGGGGGTCGAACGCAGGGAGGGTGTCGGTCATGGCTCTGCCGATCCCTATTCCTCGAACGATTCCCGCCACGGACCGGCCAGGTGCCCGCCGTCGATCACAAACTGGGCACCGGTGACGTAGCTGGCCTCATCGCTGGCCAAGAACAGGGCCAGCGAGGCGATCTCGTGGGGCTCGCCCATGCGTTTGATGGGTTGCATGTCCATGAGCCGGTTGAGACGGCCCAGCGTCTCAGGCGGTGCCTCTTGCACCATGGGGCTGTTGATCACTCCGGGGTGGATGGAGTTGACCCGCACCCCCAGCGGCCCCAGCTCGATGGCCGCCGAGCGGGTCATGCCCGTGACCGCGAACTTGCTGCCTGAGTAGCTGGTCATGCCCAGCACACCGACGATGCCGTCGATGGAGGAGATGTTCACAATGGCACCGTTGCCGGTGGCCACCAGCGCGGCCTTGGCTGCCCGCATCCCCAAGTACACGCCGTGGAGGTTGATGTCGATCATCTCGTGGTGGGTCTTCAGGTCTAGACCCTTCAGCGTGCCGAACGCGCCGATACCGGCGTTGTTCACCAAGATGTCCAACTTGCCGAACCGCTCCACGGTGGCGGCTACTGCGGCTTCCCAGTCGTCTTCCCGGGTGACGTCGAGTTGCTGATAGAAGGCGTCGGGCCCCAGCTCGGCGGCCAGCTGTTCCCCGAGCACGTCCCGCAGGTCGGTGATGGCCACTTTGGCCCCCTCAGCCACAAACCGGCGGGCCTCCGCCTCACCTTGGCCCCGTGCGCTGCCGGTAATTAGCGCCACCTTTCCTTCCAACCTTCCGCTCATTGCCGTCGCCTCCTGCCGATCTGGGTGTTTCTTGCTTACGGGGTCGAATTCAGTCCGCAGGCAAAGAAGCCACCTCGTAGGCGTCTTCGTCGATGGTGGCGATCTGGTCCTTGAAGGTGGTCATGTTGTGGGGCCACTGGGTGACGATTCGGCCGCTGGGGCTGCGGTAGTAGCCGTTGCAGCTGGCGTTCCAGGGCCTGATTTCGGAGATGCCCTCCTGCACCCACTGGTTGTAGTCGGCCATGGGCTCGGCTTTGACGTCCACCCAGGCCAGGCGCTGCTCGGCCAGGCGTTGGATGTGGGCCAGGGCGTAGTCCACCTGGTACTCGATCATGGTGATGATCGAGCCGTTGTTGGTGTTGGGGCCGTACAGCATGAACAGGTTGGGGAACCCGGTGGTGGTTATGCCCATGTAGGCGGTGGCCCCGTCGTCCCAGGCATCGTTGATGTGCAGCCCGCCTCGGCCGATCACCTCGATGGCCGACAGGTACTTGGTAGTGGAGAAACCGGTGGCCAGCACCATGGTGTCCATCACGTGCTCGGTGCCGTCGGTGGTGAGGACACCCTTGGGGGTGATGCGCTCGATGGCCTCGGTCACCAGCTCCACATTCGAGCGGTTGTAGGTGGTGAAGTACTCGTTGTGGAACAGCGGCCGCTTGCATCCCCACATGTGGGTGGGGGTGAGCTTGGCCCGCAGCTCGGGATCGGCCACCGCCCCAAGGGCCTGTAGGCCGATGGCTTCCATCTCGGCCTGCCTCTCGGGGTCTTTGAAGGCCATGCCGGTGTCCACCTGCTCGAACAACTCGTCGCGGCGAGCCACCACGATGCTGGGATCGGCCTGGCGAGCGGCCATCTCCTCGGGGGTATAGGGGTCGTCCTCTTTGGGCAGCACCCAGTTGGCGGTGCGCTGAAATACGTAGAGCTGGCCCACCTCCAAGGCGATCTCGGGCACTAGCTGCACCGCGCTGGCCGCGGAGCCGATCACTCCGACGGTTTCGCCGGCCAGATTGTGTTCCCAGTCCCACCGGGCCGAGTGGATGGTCTTGCCCTCGAACGAACCCAAGCCTTCGATCTGGGGCAGGGGAACGTCGTTGAACATGCCCAGCGCGCTGATCACCACATCGGCGGTCACCTCGGCGCCGGATTCAGTGGTCAGGGTCCAAGTGGCGCTGTCCTCGTCCCACCGGGCCGAGATCACGGCATCGTTGAAGCGACAGTGGGGGAGCACCCCGTACTTCTCAGCGCAATACTCCATGTAGCGCAATATCTCGGGCTGGCGGGCGTACGGACGGGTCCACTCGGTGTTCACTTCGAAGGAGAACGAGTAGAGCTCCGACTGGATGTCGCAAGCGCAGCCGGGGTAGCGGTTGTGGTACCAGGTGCCGCCCACACCGCTGCCTTTCTCCAGCACGGTGAAGTTCTCAAACCCCGACTGGCGGAGCCGGATGGCGGCGCACAAACCGCCTGGCCCGGCCCCGATGATGGCGATCCGCAGATCCCGCTCCCCGTTGCCGCTGGTTGCTCCTGCTGACTGTGTGCTCATGTCCACCCCTTGCGTGCGTCCGGAAAACGCTACCCTTGTGGCCGCAGCGGTTAGAAAACGTAGGGAACATCGGGCGCTTCAAGAGCCTTAGGAAAAGGGCTGAGTTGTTGTTGTGGAAAGTGCCAATGGTTAGAGTCCCTAGCGTGGGAGAGGCAGAAAAACGCTTATGACGGTTACCGAAAATGACGCGACCGCCACCCAGTTGACGCTGCTTGACGAGCTTGTCCTGACGCTTCTGAACGAGGAGAGCGGCTATTTTCGCCAGGTTCCCGGCTGGAATCTGAACTGCGCCGTCGTGGGGGCCGCGCTCGCCGAGCTGTCGCTCATCTATCGCATCGACACCGACATGGAGTCCTTGATCCTTCTGGATCAGACCAGGACGGGCGACCCTTGTCTCGATCCGATTCTCTCCGAGATTGTCAAAGAGCCGGTTCAGCGCAACGCCCAATATTGGATTGAGCGGCTCGCTCCGAAAGCAGACTCGATCATCGATACGACGCTGGCTCGCTTGGTCGACATGAAGATCCTGCAACACCACGAAGGGGATTTCTGGTCTCTGGCTCAAGGGGCCTGGAAGTCGGGATTCCACACCAGCTCCGAAGTGGGCACTGCCGTCGAGTTCGTGAAGACCCGCATCAGCAGGGCGATATTCAACAACGAGATTCCCGGCCCTAGAGACGTCGTCATCATCTGTCTCATCGACACCTGTGACGTCTTGCGCTACATCTTCGAACTTGATGAGGAGTCGGAGGCGCGCGTCGAGCAGATCTGCAAGATGGACCTGATCGGTCGTTCCATCGCCGATGCGGTCAGCGAGAACATCGCCGTGTCGTTGTTCCAGCGAACCGCACTGACCAGGGCGATTCCCCGGCTCAAGCTGCGCAAGGTGATGCGCAGCAAGCAACTCCGCAAGGGCAACGTGCCCGCATTCATGGCTGAACTCCACAAGGAGTACGGCCCGGTATTCGACGTCAAGGTGCCATTCCAGGGTCGCATGATCTTTTTGGCCGGGCCCGAGACCAATCATTGGGTACACCGCCATGGCCGCATGCACCTGCGAGCCAGGGACTATCTGGAGGACTTCGAGAAGGTCTACGGCGGGGTGGGGCTGCTGCCCGCTCTCGACGGTGCCGATCACTTCCGGTATCGGAAGTCCATTCAGCCGGGCTATGCCCGCGGGAGGCTGGAAGAACAGCTCGACATGGTCTTCTCCAAAGCTCGGGAGAACCTGGCGACTTGGAACGTTGGCGAAGCGGACATTGCGGTGACCATGTGCCGGAATCTGATCAACTCGGAGCTGTCACCGCTGACCATTGGCATTGACTCAAATGACGTATCCGATGATATGCACAAGTTCAAGGAGCGGGCGCTCAAGACTCACCTGGCCAAGACCCTCCCCAAGTTCATGCTGCACACTCCCTCGATGAGGCGCCGGGCGAAGCTCATCGACGACGTAGTGGATCGGGTTTTGCGGGTCCACACGCCCGCCCAGCGTGCGGGATGTCCCCGGGATCTTGCCGATGAGCTGTTGAATATGCACGGCAGTGATCGGCAGTTCCTGCCAGAGTCGAACCTGCGATTCGTGCTCTCGGCACCGTTGATCGCCAGCATGTACGTGGGCGATCAACTCTCCTTCATTGCCTACGCCATGCTGGCGCAGCCGGAATACCTCGAGAAGATCCGCGACGAGGCCGATGCCCTGTTCTCCAACGGCGATCCTGACCGCGAGACGCTCACCGGGCCGGCGATCGACGTCACTCGACGCTTCATCATGGAGTGCCTGCGCATGTATCCCATCGTCCCGATGTCGGTGCGCAACGTGATGAACAAGTGTGTGGTCGAGGGCTACGAACTGCCGGAAGGGGCTCGGATCTTCATCGCCCAAACGGCAACGCACTACATGAGCGATCACTTCCCCGATCCCTTCACGTTCGACATCGGCCGCTACGAGGCACCCCGCAAAGAGCACATCGGCTCCACCTACGCCCCCTACGGGCTGGGGACGCACACCTGCCTGGGCATCCGCTGGACGGAACTTCAGTTGGCCATCAACCTGCTGATGATGGTGCATTACTACGATCTGGAGATTGCCCCTAAGAAGTACAAGCTCAAGATCAGCCCGTTCCCGTCGATGTCGCCAAACAAGAAGCTCAAGTTCCGGGTCGCCGGGAAGCGCCACGAACTGCCCGTCTGACCCAGCATCGCTAAGCAGAAGAGAATTTGGCGACTAGCGCCTCGCCCTCTTGAACCGCCAGCCGTACATGATGCTCCCGTAGTAGTTGAAGGTCCGTCTGGCGTCGGGGTCGTTGAACGGGTAACCCGCCCCCATCTGCCGGGCCGCGGCCATTCCGGTGATGAAGCAGGTTTCCTGGCTGTTGATCAGGGTGTGGGCACCGCAGTGCCACGTACGCCGCTTGCCCTGGATGAAGCGGAACATGTTGACGATCAGGGTGACGTGACGCACGTCGTGGACGACGTGTTGGAACCACCACTTCTTGACGATCTTGTCTTCATCGATCGGGCTGATCGCGTTGTAAGTCACCAGACAGGGCTTGTCAGACCGGCTCACCCATGGTTGCTGGTTGTGCATGATGTAGGTGATCTCGTAGTTGTCGGGTCGGGCGCCGTACTGAGCGATGTGGTTGCTGCGGGTGGTCAGGGGCTTGGCCTCGTTGTCGGGGAGAACCGAGGAGTCGAAGTGAACGACGGTGTGGTTGTGGAGTTCGCTCTCGTAGCGAATCGACGAGAGCAGACAGCGCTCGAGGGCGGTGGGCTTGTCCAGCATCATCAGCGTCTGGTTGGCGTTGCACGCGAACACGACTTCGTCGAACTCTTCCCGGACGCCATCTGCGTCAACCACCACAACACCGGACTTCGACCGGTACACCTTTTGAACCGGCCGGTTCAGGTAGATCTTGTCCCGAAAGCCGGCTGACAAGTGTTGGTATATGCGCTGCGTTCCCTGATCCCACGTCTGCATGGGCGTAGCCGACTCGATGTCGAAAAACTCCAGATACCGGGCGAATAGGGATGCCGGCATATCGAACACGTTCGTGGCCATGAGGAAGTTGACGAACATGGGCTTGAGGATCTTGTACCGGAAGTCGCCGGAGAACCCGCCCAGATTCAGCAGCGTGCCCATGCTGATGTAGTTGAATGGATTGAGGAAGTTCAGGAACTTCGACTGGGATCGGCTCAACCAGCCCACCCGTTGCACCCGCCGCAGGAGTCGTTGGAATTTGGCAATTTCCGCATGCAGTTGCTGCCTGATTTCGGAGTCGAAATCGTGGGCGTAGATCTGTCCTGCGTACTTCACGCTGTAGCTGAACTTCGTGTCGATTCGCTCGATTCCAAACTGCTCCATCAAAAGCAAGATGTGTTCATAGACGGAGGGGATCAAGACAGTGACCGACATGTCGAAGGGAATAGACCCGCCATCGTCCTGGGGCATGTCAACGGTGATCGCGTTGCCACCAAGCAGTTCCTGTGCTTCGTACAGTCGGAAATCGAAGCGGTCCGGCTGTTGATGCAGGGCCCACGCGGCCCCCAGCCCTGAGACCCCACCGCCCACTATGGCGATTTTGCGCGGCGGTTTCTGCGTCTTGCCGTTTGTCATTGCCAGCTATCCCTAGCTGTCGCTGGTCGCCGGGTCGGGATAGAACTGGGCGCAGTACGAGCGGAATTGCATGATCTCACCGTCGGCACGCGATAGGCGGGGGCGAGACCGGTATTGCTTGTTGCTCCAGATCGGTATGTCCTGGAGGACGTCTTGCTTTTCGAAAGCCGCCATGACTTTGTTGATGATGGGAGCCCGCAGCCTCACAGGAAGAAATCCCAGTCCGGCAATCTTGCGACCCGGTTTGCGAAGTTCTCCCGTCTGCGACACCACCGACAGATCAATCATCTCATCGTCTACGGGTGTCGCCAGAATCCAGAGACGCGTGTCCAGGCCAATGGTGCGCTCGCGCACTTCCACAAAGGAGTACCCCAGCCCATAGATGAGAGTGTTGGCGGCGATGTCGAGCTTCAGTTTGGCGACTTTGGCGACTTTTCGGGTCCGGGCAAAGTCAAAGCGGCTCCGGAAATGGGCTCCGTCCACCGAAACCGGTTCGACGCGAGTCACGCTGTCGTAGCCATGGACATGCTGAAGGTGGGTCAGGTCCACCGAATTCTCGGTTGTCTCCTGGGGATGGCCGGCAAAGCGAGAAGTCCAGATATGAAGGCTGCTCCAGCCAGTTTGGTCTGGCTCTTCGGCGGGCAGGTGCCATTGCGGCGGTCGTCCCCCGATACCCCACCAGGCGAAGATCAGGCCGGCTATTTCACGGCTCTCAAATGTTCGCAACCGCGCCGCCTTCGGTGGGGGTCCGAAGGGAGTGGCCACGCACTGGCCATCGGCTTGGTACTCGAATCCATGGAACGGACAGACGAGCCGGCCGTCGCGAACACATCCTCCCACTTCGGGCCCCAGATCGGCGCCCAGATGCGGGCAATAGGCCTCAGCGACGCAGACGCTCCCGCTCTCATCGCACCAAACGATGATGTTCTCGCCCATCCAGCCCCTTTTGATGAGCTTGTCCTTCATGAGGGACTGGCGGCTGGCGACGAAGTACCACCCCTCGGGAAACGGGGAGGGCAGCGGGTCGTTCGCTGTTGCCGTCATATCGCTCAGAAAAGCTACCCTCATAGCCGCTGTTGTTAGAAAACGGAGAAGAGCATGGGACGTCTGGACAACAAGGTCGCGCTCGTCTCGGGGGGCGCTCGGGGCATGGGACAGTCACACTGCCGAGTGTTCACCGCTGAAGGGGCCAAGGTGATGGTGGCCGACATCCTCGACGACGAGGGTGCCGCAGTGGTCGCCGACATCGGGTCGAATGCGGTGTACCAGCACTTGGACGTGACCAGCGAGGAGGATTGGGACGCGGCGATAGATGCGGTGATGGAGACCTTCGGCCGCCTCGACGTGCTGGTGAACAACGCCGGTATCGCCGAGCCATCCCCGCTAGCCGACCTGAGTTTGGATAGCTATCGCCGGGTCACCGAGGTGAACCAGACCGGCGTGTTCCTGGGCATGCGAGCCGCAGTAAGGCCCATGACCGAGTCCGGCGGCGGGTCGATCATCAACATTTCTTCCATCGACGGGCAGGTCGGCATGGACAACCTCACCTCCTACATCGCCAGCAAGTGGGCGGTTCGGGGAATGACCAAGACTGCGGCCATGGAGCTGGCCCCGCTGGGCATCCGAGTGAACTCCATCCACCCCGGCTTCATCCTCACCCACATGGGTTCCAATGCCGAGGTGACTCCCGAGGAGGTACACGGGCGCTTGGAGGTCTATTCGGCCCGGATGGCCCCCATGGGTCGGGCCGGAGTGCCCGAGGAAATCTCCCGGCTGGCGTTGTTCCTGGCCTCCGACGAGAGCTCGTATTCCACCGGGTCGGAGTTCGTGTCCGACGGCGGCTTCACCGCGGGCTATCCCAACCCAGGGGTCAGTCTCCCCTGAGGGTGGCTAGGGGATCTCGAATTGGATGGCAGCTCGGTCGGTGATGGCCGGGCGGATGATGTCGAAGACGATTCGCTGGTGCTCAGGGTGGTCGCGGTAAGTCAAGTAGGCGTCCTGATCGGCGAAGTCCCCAACGACGGCGAAGTCGAAGTTGCCGTCGGCCAAACCGAGATCAGGCCCGATGGCGTAAGACTCGGTCACGCCGGTGGCCTCAGGCATGGTGGCGATGGCGTCGTGCACGGCCTGGCGCTGAGCCTCGTCGGCGTCATCTCGGAATCGAAACATCACAACGTGGCGAATCATGTCTTCTCCTTTTTCCTATTGCAGTCCGGCGTAGAGACCGCCATCCACCGGAAGGGCAGCACCGGTGATGAACCGGGCGTGTTCGGAGCACAGGAAGGCGGCGATCCGGCCGAAGTCGGCAGGGTTGCCCACTGTATGGGTGGCCGCGCTCGATTCCAGATCGGCCATCCGATCGCCGAACAGCTGTCGAAGCCGGTCGGTGGTGTGGTATCCGGGCTGAAGCGAGTTGACGGTTACGCCGTCGGCCGCCACCTGGTTGGCCATGGTCTTGAGATAGCCGGTGACTCCGGCTCTGGCCGTGTTGGACAAGATGAGCATGTTCAGCGGCTGGCGAACCGATACCGAGGTGATGGCCAGCACCCGGCCCCAGCCTTGGGCCTGCATGGCGGGCACCGCCGCCTTGGTCATGGCCACCACCGAAATGAGGTTCAACTCGAGTGCCGCCGCATAGAGACTGGTGTCGGTGTCTGCCCAGTTGCCCCCTGGTGGACCGCCAGCGTTGGTGACCAGAATGTCGATGCCGCCCAAGGCTTCGGTAGCGGCATCCACCAAAGCGGTCGCGCCGGCAGCCTCGGACACGTCGCCCACTAAGGGGATGGCGCCGGGCACGCCGCTCGCCGCTTCGTTGAGGCGGTCGGGGTCTCGTCCGTTCATCACCACCCGGCATCCCTCTTCGGCCAGTGCCACCGCGGTGGCCAAGCCCA
Source organism: Acidimicrobiia bacterium (assembly GCA_009842675.1). Lineage (GTDB taxonomy): Bacteria > Actinomycetota > Acidimicrobiia > Acidimicrobiales > Bin134 > Poriferisocius. The sequence goes on from VYEX01000039.1 coordinate 11,454, forward strand.
ATCCGGCTGAAGAGGCCGCCACCAGCGCCCGTCGTCCGCTGATTCCTAAATCCACGGGGCGAGATTAGTGGCCCGTCGCCCCGACCGATGCGCCGTGCCCTGACGGTAAGCCGCAGCCCAATGAGTAGTCTGCCGCCATGAATTGGGAACTCCCGGCCGATTTTTCCGATCGCTATGGCCCGTGGGCCTTGATCGCGGGAGGATCGGAGGGCACCGGAGAGGCCTTTGCCCGGCGCCTTGCCGCCGAAGGCATCAACTTGGTGCTGCTGGCTCGCCGTCAAGGTCCGCTCGACAGTCTGGCTGCCAACATCCAAGCCGAGCACAACGTCGAAATTCGAACCGCCTCGGTGGACCTCACCGAAGCCGATGCAGCGGCTGCGGCGGCCGAATTGACCAAAGACCTCGACGTTGGCCTCGTGATCTTCAACGCCGGGGCCACCATCCGGTTCAACTACTTCCCTGAATGGCCCGAGGAAGACCTCCTCGCCCTGGTGAACATGAACTGCCGGACTACAACGCTGTTGGCCCACCGGTTTGCTCCCCGGCTGATCGAGCGTGGTCGGGGTGGCTTTGTGATGGTTGGTTCTGTTGCTGGATTCGCCGGCTCCACCCACCAGACGGTCTACAACGCCTCGAAAGCCTACGACTGGATCTTTGCCGAGGGACTGTGGCGAGAGCTTGGCATCTACGGAGTGGACGCCATCGCCATGGTGATCGGAGCCACCGATACCCCCTCCCATCGCCGGATGGGGGCCGACTTGAGCGCGCACAGCCCGATGGAGGCCGGGGATGTTGCCGACGAAGCCCTGGCCAATCTCCATAACGGGCCGACCTATGTCGTGGGTGAGCACAACCGGGTGGCAGCCGACTTCATTCTCACTTCCCAAAACCGAGGGGCGATTGTGTCGTCGATGAGTGAGTCTTCGGCAGGCATCGCGGGAGACGAGATGCTCCCCATGGCTGGGGGCTAGGCCACTAGCTGGGGAGGCCGTGGCCGATTGGTTTGGTCACGCCGCTGTCGTGGAGCCGGTCAATCTCTTGGGCGTCTATACCTAGTTCTCTCAGTATTTTCGAAGTGGCCCAACCGAGGGGAAGCACTTGGTCGAGAGGGATCGGAGCAGCAGAGAATTGCATGGTCGGCCCAGCTCGCCAGTAGGCGCCAAGACTGTCTTGGGCGACCTCAACGGCCGCGCCGCACTCCTGCATGTGGCCTTCGTACAGCATGTTGTGCAAGAAGTCGCCCCGGTCGGCCTGGGCTGCGGGTACTCCAGCGGCCAAGAGCCGGGTTTCCCACGCCTCAGCGGAGTCTGTCGCGAAAATTTCGGCCAGTTTGACGGCAAGCTCTGGGGTCGGCTTATCGGGCAGCTCCTCCCCCAAGATCGTGGCCAGCGAGCTGCGCTCCCGACTGGTGTGCACGTCCAACACCAGCCACCCGTCAGCGGTCTCGTAAAGCCGCTGGTAGGCGTGGTAGCCGAACTGCCCAGAATCCACCACCGGCGATTCCTTGCCCGAGTGCTGGACGCCCCATTCGGCCACCGCATAGGCGGTTGCAGTGAGCATGGTTGTCTCCAGCCTCTGGCCTCGGCCGGTGCGTTGGCAGGCCAACACCCCGGCCATGATTGCCGCCGCGGTGGCCAGAGCGGCGGTGGGGTCGCCGTAGGTGCGGTTGCGGGGCGGATTGCGGTCTCCCGACTCCACCACCCCGGCCCCCGCGATGGCGTTGGGTGAGGAATGGAAGCCGGCTTTGTGGGCCCAAGGTCCATTGCTGCCGAAGCACGAGGCGTACACGTAGAGCAAACGGGGATTGCGGCCCATCACGGTGTCGGCGTCGATGCCTAGCCGCTCAGGGGTTCCTGGCCGGAAGTTGTGCAAAAACACGTCGGCGTGATCCACCAGCCGGTACAAGATTTCGAGCCCCTCAGGAGTCTTCAGATCCAAGACGATGGACTCTTTGCCCACGTGGGATTTCACGTAGTCGGTGGTCCAGTTGCGCCGTCCTGGGTCACCAAAAGGCGGTTCGACCTTGATCACTCGGGCGCCGGCCTCGGCCAGCAACGTGGCCGCGAACGGGCAGGCGTAGAAATAGCCGACGTCCAAAATGGTCACATCGGCCAGGGGCAGCTCACCAGCGCCGTCGGCTTGGCTAGCAGGGCCGCTCGGTGATGTTGCCGGCAACCAGCTGCTCAACACTTCGTCGGTGTGCTCATCGAGGCGGGGGGCGGGCGGGCCCACCACCGACGGCGTTTCGGAATACAGCCCAAGAGGGCCGATCTGCACTGTTGAACCCACGTCATGGTCGAGTACTTCTTGGCGTCGCCCGTTCTCCGTGCACTGCGGATGATCCAAGAACTCCCGGGGAGCCAAGAACGGATCGCCGCCAATGTCCTTGGCTGAGAAGACCTCCATCCAGTCTTCGGCGGTGCGCTGTTTCATGCCGTGTCTGATGGCCTCGATGACCTCGGACAGTCGTTCTTCGCTGGGCCACAGGTCGGGGGCATTGGGAAGCTCAGGATCGTCTAGCAGCGCCTCAAGTCCTAGCTCGGCGAGCCACCGGCGGTAGTGGTGGGCTTGACGGCTGCACATTTGGATGAAGCGGCCGTCTTTGGTGGGCGCGGTCATGAACGGCACTCGCATGACTCCATACACCCGGCCCGGTTCCGGCGGCAGGTGGGTGCGGTTCCCATGTCCGCTGGTCATGTCGTACACGCTCAAGGCGTGAAGCAGGCTGGTGTGAACTCTCTGGCCTTGACCCGTCCCGGTGCGGGCCCAGATGCCAGCCATGAGCCCGACCGCGGCCAGCATTCCCGCCCCGTATGAGGCGATGGGCACCGGGGTGAACACCGGGCCGGGACGCACACCGTCGTATGAGGTCATGCGCCCGCTTTTGGCCGCCACGATCTGCTCGTAACCAGGCAGGTCACGCCAGGGACCCGCCTCTCCGAATCCGGTAATCGAGGCATATACCAGTTGGTCGTTCAGCCGGTGCAGGGTGTTGTAGTCCACTCCTAGCCTCTCGGCGACCGACGGTCGGAGAGCCTCAACAACACCGTCGGCCGCCCGGGCCAGATCGAGAAACCGGTCTCGATCGCTGGCGTCGGCCAAATCAAGGACTGCGCTCCTCTTGGCCCGATGCCAGACGGCGAAACCGGGTCGGCCCCGATCTCGGTCGCCATCGGGCGATTCGACCTTGACCACTTCGGCGCCGTTTTCGGCCAAGACCATTCCGGCAATACCCGCGGCCGCCCCCGAGCCGAGTTCGAGAATTCTCAAGCCCTCTAGGGCAGTGGCCATGGCTTGATTCTGGTGCCTGTCGATGCGATGTACCTATCAGAGATGCCATCGAGTCCAGCCGGGAGACCCAGCCGAGATAGCGTCGCGCCATGCCGCCGAGGGCCATCGACTGCTGGGTGAACGTGAACATGGGCGATTACGAGCCGCCCGAATACCTGATCCGGGTCAAAGAGGACTATCTCCACGGAGGGGCCGATTTCTTCCGCAGCTTCACCCCCGAGGAGCTTCTGCCGCTCATGGACGAACTCGGAGTGGAGAAGGCAGTCATTCAGGCCGCAATTGGCGAGGACAACCCTCGACCCTTCGACTTCGTGGAGCGCTACCCGGAGCGGTTTGCCCTGGCCGTCCACCTTGACCCTCGGGGATTGATGCCCGTGCTGTGGAAGCTCGAGGAAATGGTCAAGCAGTACCCGGTGGCACTGGCCCGGGTGGTGCCGTTCGGAGTGGATGTGCCCCCCAGCGACCCGGTGTACTACCCGCTCTACGCCAAGTGCACCGAGCTGGACTTGCCGTTATCGATCAACACCGGAATTCCCGGACCGCCCATGCCCGGCGAGGGCCAAGACCCGATGCTGTTGGATCGGATCTGCCTGCGCTTCCCTGACTTGAAGCTCTGCATGGCCCACGGCGCCGACCCGTGGTGGGGGGTGGCAATGCGGCTGATGATCAAGTACAAGAATCTGCACCTCATGACCTCGGCCTATAGCCCGAAGCGGCTCCCAGAGGAGTTTGTCCACTTCATGAACACCCGGGGCCAAGACAAGGTGATCTTTGCCTCCGACCATCCAGCTCTCGACATGCGTCGCTGCATCACCGAAGCCTGGGACCTCGACCTGCGCGACGGCGTGCTCGACAAGTACCTATTCGCCAACGCCGATCGTCTGTTCTTCGGGCCCCGCAATCCCCGCTACTAGAGGGAGCCAGACTTGAGCGCTACAAGCAACTCCTATCTCGACTCGGCGATCCAGATCGGCGACCGAGCGGCTAGTGCCGCCGATCACATCGAACAGGAGATGTCCTTGCCGTCGACGCTGGTCGAGGATCTGATTTCCTCAGGGCTGCTTCAGTTGTATTTGCGGGAATCAGTCGGCGGACCGGGCCAGGGAGCCATGGTCGCCTTTCACTGTGTGGATTCCATCGCCCGGGGCGACGGTTCTACCGCGTGGTGCGTGATGGTGTCGTCAACCACTGGCTATCTGACCGGCTGGCTCGAGGCCGACGTGCTGGCCGAGATGGCCGGGTCTCCCCCTGATTTCCGGGTGGCGGGGTCCTTCCGACCGCAGGGAAAGGCGACCGCGGTTCCCGGCGGCTATCAGATCAGCGGCCGGTGGGACTTCTGCAGCGGCATCGAGCACGCCAATTGGGCCATGCTGGCGTGCACGGTAGAGGGCGAGTCCACGTCCCGAGCCATGTTCGTTCCCGCCGATGAAGTGGAGATTGTTCGGACTTGGTCGGTTATGGGAATGGCCGGCACCGGCAGCCACGATGTGGTGGTCCGCGACGTGTTCGTGCCTAAAGAGCGGTCGGCCACCGGTGAGGGTCCACCCGACGAGGACCTGCGCCTTTACCATCCCCGGCTCTTGCGCATGGCCACTCATGCCCCCGTGACCGCAGTGACGCTGGGCCTGGCCCAAGGGGCCATCGATGGGGTGGCGTCCCTGGCTGCCAAATCCGGGTCGAGTGGCTCAGAACAGCTGCTGCAACATCGACCCGACGTGCAGACGGCCATGGGTGAGGCGACTGCGGCGGTGGTTGCGGCCCGCGCGGGAGTGATCGACGCCACCCAGCGGGCATGGGACGACCCCGAAGATTCCCTGGCGGTGGCTGAGGCACGCCTGCTCTATGTCCACGCCGGACGGGTCTCTCTGGACGCCGTGCAGCGCTTGTTCCACGCAGTGGGAACTCCGGCGGCCATGCGAGCCAATCCCATCGAGCGCCGTCTGCGGGATCTCTATGTGGCGCTTCAGTTTCCGGCGTTCGCGCCATCGGTGGTGCTCGGCGGCGGCCAAGCCCTGTTGGGTCTAGACCCAGATGGGCAGGGCTGGTAGCAGCTAAGGGACTAGCCGTCGCTGATGGCGATGGCCCGCTCGTCGGTGCCGAGGTAGCTGGCGATCACTGAGGGGTCGTTGCGCACCTCGGAGGGAGTTCCCTCGGCGATCACCTTGCCAGCCTCAAGGCAGTACACCCGGTCGCTGATGCTCATGATGAGGGGCATGTCGTGTTCGATGATCAACATGGCCGCGTCCAGTTCCCGGCGGATGTTGACGATGAGCGGTCCGAATGCCTCGGTCTCCCGCTGGGCCACCCCGGCGGTGGGTTCGTCGAGGCATAGCACCCGGGTGCCCAGGGCCAGCAGCCCAGTGATTTCGACGATGCGCCGGGTCCCGGTGGACAGGTCGCTGATATAGGAATCGGCGTAGCGCCCCAGCCCCAGGTAGTCGATCAGCTCGTCGGCCTCGGCCCGACGCCGCCGTTCTAAGGCAAATGTGTGGGGGAGGTGAAGGGCGGTGCTCAACAGTGGTGTGCGGCCCCGAGCCTCCAAGGCCACCTGCACAGTTTCTCGCACCGACAGCTCCGGGAACAGCGCCGCGGTCTGGAAGGTGCGCCCCAGGCCGGCCCGGGCTCTGCGAGGGGCAGGGAACCGGGTGATATCGGTCCCGAGCAGCTCCACCCGGCCCGTAGACGGCACGTAGCCTCCCACCGCATTCATGAACGTGGACTTTCCGGCGCCGTTGGTGCCGATAAGGCCCACAATCTCGTCGGGATGGACCAGCACAGTGGCCTTCGACACCGCCTGCACGCCGCCAAACCGCACACTTATGTCGTGTCCGGCCAGCATGGGATCGGTGGCGGGCCGAGGATCGTCAGGCCGAGTCAGGCTGGTGGGAGCGGACTGGACGGTTTTGCCGCCGGGGTCGGGCCCCAGGCGCCGCTCGGCCAAGCCGATGAGAGCGTTGCGTGCGCTGTAGCCGATCTGAATGAGCCCGCCCGGGAAGTACATGAGCACCAGCAGCAGCCCGATGCTGGAAGAGAAGAGGGCAACGGTTTCCGCGTTGTTGAATAGGTTGGGTAGGCCATAGACCCAAATCGCCCCCAACACCGCGCCAACCGATGAGCCCAGACCCCCGATGACCACCATGCCCACAACTTGTAGCGAGTGCTCCACCTGGAAGAACCGCTCGCTGATCGGGACGTTCTGCACCAGTCCGGCCAGCATTGCTCCTCCCAGCCCGGCGATGCCCCCGGCCAACGCGAACGACGAGAGTTTCGAGCGCACCGGCCCCACCGTGTAGCCCGAGGCCGAGTCGGCGTTGTCGCGCACCGCGATGATGCTGCGGCCCACCCCCGATCGACGCAGTCGGCTGACGATGATCACCGCGATCAACAAGAAAGCCAGGCACACGTAGTAGTAGGCCTTTTGCGACTTCAGGTCGAGACCGAACAGCTCGCCCCGGCGGAACGACACTGACGATGTGTTGCCGCCAGTGAAGAACGGTCGGCGATACAGGTACTGCTGGGCGGCCAGCGCGAACACGAAGGTGGTCACCGCCAGATAGAGGCCGCGAACTCGTAGCGACCCGACCCCGATAACCGCGGCGACCAGAGCGGAGAACAGTGTGGCAAGCGGAATGGCCACCATGAACGGAATGCCCCCGGTCTCGAATTGGACGTCGAAGAAGTCGTACGACAAAGCGTCGCCGGGCAAGAAGCCGGTGCCCACCGTGAAGTCCATGGACAACCCCCGTTTGAGGCCGGCCGCGAATAGGGCCCCCATGCCGGCGAAGGTCATCTGGGCCAGCGAGAGCTGGCCGGCCCAGCCGGTGATGATGGTGACCGAAAGCCCGCATACCGCAAAGCACAGCACTGTGGCGTACAGCAGCTGGCGGGACGGCAGGTTGGAGATGCCGGGGAGCTGCACCAGCACAATGCCGAGCGCCAACAACACGCCCAACGAGATCTTGGACAAGTGTCGCAGCCACCACACCTCGCGCAACCGCTCCGGTATGGCTCGCACCTTGGGGGCGAAGGAGAAGACTCCAGTTTCGCCTTGGCTGCGGCTTTGGAAGTACACGGCCACCAGCACAGCCAAGAAGATGACGAAGTCGATTAGGCCGGTTTCGGTGAAGAAGTTGAACCGGAACAGAGCGTCGAGGAACCCGATCAGCATCCCGCCCACCATGGCCCGGGGGAATGAGACCATACCGGCCAGCACCGCGGCCACCATTGCCTTACCCAGCGTCTGCGGGCCCAGGTTGGACAACCCCGCTATCTGTCCGGTCGAGCCCGACAGCATGATCATCGACAACGAGGCCAACATCCCGGCCATTATCCAAACGAAGGTGGACACGGTCTTGGGGTTGATCCCCGACAGGCGGGAGAGATCGGGGTTGTTGGCTGAGGCCGACACCGACTTGCCGAATGAGGTTCGGTTCATGAACCAGCCCAACAGCAGGGCCAGTACTGGGACCGCGATGAGGATGATGAGCTGCGGACCGCGCACCCTGATCTCGGTGAACCAGACGTCTTCCCACACCGAGCCGACAAACACCGGATATTTCTGGCCGGCGGCTTCGATGTCGGGAAGCTGGGAAATCACCAGCTGGGCCAGCTGGGCAATGCCCACTGTGGCCACCAGCACGATCACCCGGGGAGAGTTGAACAGCCTGCGGATCACAGTCAGCTCCACCGCGGCGGCGAACAAAACCCCCAGCGCCAATGAGAGCGCCAGCGCCAGCCAGAATCCCCAGCCGTAGTTCAGCACCAGAAGCGCCATCATCGAGGCGGAGATGATGCCCATGTTGCCCACCGCGAAATTGATGACCCGGGTGGATCGGTAGATCAGCACAATCCCAATGGCCACCAGTCCGGTGACCAGGCCATTGACCACCCCGTTGAACGCCAATTGCTGGGTGATCCAGGTCCCGACCACGGAAGCGGAGGCGATGTCCATCAGCCGCCCTCGGTGCCCAGGAACACCGCCCGGGCCAGGTCGTCTCGTTCGGCTAGCTCTTGGGCCGGGCCTTCGAAGCGCACTTGCCCCTTCTCCAAGAACACGGCCCGATCAGCGATAGCCAGCGCCACATTCAACGACTGCTCCACGATGATCATGGTCTGGCCTTGGTCCTTGAGCTCCTCGACCGTCTCCAACAGCGACTGCACCACAACTGGGGCCAAGCCCAGCGACAGCTCGTCGATCATCAACACCTCGGGTTCGTGCAGCATCACCCGGGCCAAAGCCAGCATTTGCTGCTGGCCGCCGGAAAGATTGCCGGCTCGCTCATTGGTCCGTCTGCCAAGGTCGGGGAACATTTCGAGCACCTTCTCGATGCGCCGGTCTCGGTCGCTGGTATCCCTGCGATAGGCGTAGGCCCCCATGAGGAGGTTGTCGCGAATTGAGAGGTCGCTCCACACCCCGGCCCCGCCGGGCAGCATGTGCAGCCCCATGGCCGCTCGCTGTTCGGGAGTGGCGTAGGTGATGGTCTGGCCGTGCAGGCGCACCACCCCCCGCTCCGGGGTGACCAGTCCGGTGATCACCTTGAGCGCAGTGGACTTGCCGGCGCCGTTGGTGCCCAACAGGGCCAGGGTTTCCTGCTTGCGCACCTCGAATCCGAGATCGAACAGCACCTGCACCTGTCCGTAGCTGAAGTCCACATGGGCCACCTGGATGGCGGGCATGTCTTCGGGGTCGGTCTCGGCCTGACGGCGTTCTTCGTCTTGTTCTTCCCTCAGCTCGCCAACCACTAGAGAGAGGTCGCGCCGCAGCCGACTAGCCCCTCGGAGCACGAAATAGGCCCCGATCGGCATGGCACCTGCGGTGATGATGGTGATGGCGGTCTGCTCGCCGAGTTCGTTCTGGAGGAAGCCGGCGATGATGCTGCCCCCCACGCCGCCCACCATGACCATGAAGAAGGTCAAGAAGGCGGTGCCCATGCCCCGCAGCCGATAGGGGAATACCGCTTGGATGGCGGGCTGCACCATGGCGAAAGCCCCGCCCAGGAAGGTGGAGTTGATGGCGGAGAGAATCATGAACAGCGCCAGGTTGGGCATGGCGTACTGGATGGGTACCAGAACGCCTATGGGCAGCAAGAGGATGCCAATGAGCCGCACCGCCCGATCGGGGTCCTTTCGGAAGGTGGCGTCGAACCGGCGCCCGACGAACGGCAGGAACACCAATAGGCCGATCCCCGCCGGTGCCACCGCCAGCCCGCGCTCCAGGGCATCGAGTTCGAACTCCTCCTCTAGGAAGAACGACTGGATCGAGCCCGCTGGGAACAGGGCGAAGCCCATGGCCGCGAAGGCGATGGTCATATTGCGGATGGTGTCGATGTTCCAGATGCGGGTGAAGGCGGCTTCCACCGAAATCGGCATCTTGTTGTCCTGTTTGAGGCCGGCGCCCAGCACATGCTTCTGTTCCCATTGGCCCCGGGGTGGCTCCCTCAAGAAAAAGGCCAAGAAGGCCAGGGCCGCGGTGGGCAGACCGAGAAGGTAGAACGCCCAGCGCCAGCCGTCATCGCCGCCAACCCACACTGCGATTCCCCCAGCCAAAACCGGGCTGATGGCCGAAAAGATGCGCCCCACTCCGGCGTTGGTGGCGTACATGCGGCCTCGGGTCTGAAGCGGGTAGGTGTCGGCCAGCATGCTGGGGTGCACGGTGATGGTGTTGGCCTTGGACATTCCGGCGAAGAACCGCATGAAGAAGAACATGAGGGCATTCACCGCTGCCCCCGACAGGGCGCTGAATGCGGCAAACGCCCCGCTGGCGATGCCCACGATGGGGCCGCGCCGGAAGCGGTCGGCCAGCCAGCCCATTGGCCCGGCCCCCAGCACGAAGAACATGAGCGACGCCGTGCTGATGGCAGTAACGGTTCCGTCGCTTACCCCGAAGCTCCTGCCGATGTCGGGTCCCAGGATGGCCACCGCGCTGTTCTCCAGCTCGTCGAGGCTGTTCAGCGCCAACAAGACGACGAAGGTCTGAAAGCCCCCTTTGCGCAGGCCCTCTCTGAGCGTCGTCTGTTCGCCGCCCACACCGGGCAACAGGTCGTCAGGAAAAAGGACCTCAGCCTTTTGGGCGTCCCGCCGAGCGGCCTCCCCTTCCAGCACCGTGGTGGCCAGCGCGTCGATGGACTCGCTTTGAGATGGCTGCTCTTCCAAGTCTCCCCCCAGTGCTACGAGGCCATTGCTCCCGTACTGGCCCAAGAGAGTAGCGTGAGAGGCCGGAAGAAAAGCCAGATACAGGGCAGGGGGGCAGATGAGCGCACCGTCGAACGTCGCAGTAGTTCTGCTGGATTCGTTGAATCGGCACATGCTGGGGAGCTACGGCGGCACCGAGTTCGAGACGCCGAACCTCGACCGGTTCGCCGCTGAGCAGGCCACTCGGTTCACCCGCCATGTGACGGGGTCGCTGCCGTGCATGCCGGCCCGCCACGACATTTTGTGCGGGGCGCTGGACTTCTTGTGGAAGCCGTGGGGTTCGATCGAGCTGTGGGAGGAGCCCATCACTCGAGTGCTGCGCCACGGCGGGGTGACCACTGCGCTGTTTACCGACCATCCCCATCTGTTTGAAACCGGAGGCGAGAACTACCACACCGATTTCCACTGCTGGGATTATCTGCGGGGTCACGAGGGCGACCCATGGCGCACCTTCTACGACCCCTCTTGGGCCGGCACCCCGACCATGCCGGCCCGAAAAGGCGGCTGGTGGTGGTCGAAGATGTGGGGCCTTGAGGAAATCGACCGGGGCTATGACCGGTCCCGCACGTTCTTCCGTTCGGAGGAGGACTACCCCGGGCCCAAGACCATGAGCGCGGCGGCGCAATTCTTGGCTGAGGCCACCCCTCACCACGACCAGTGGTTCATGTTCGTGGACGAGTTCGATCCCCATGAACCGTTCGACACGCCTGCGCCATGGGCCGGCCGATATTTCGACGAGACCTGGGACGAGGAGTGGATCATCTGGCCGCCCTATGTCGACGGTGGCATCGCATCCGGGAACCTCTCGGAGAAGGAGGGTCGCCACGTTAGGGCCAACTACGGGGCCAAGCTGTCGATGATCGACCACTGGTTCGGGCAGATACTGGACCGGTTCGACGAGCAGGGCCTATGGGACGACACCGCGTTGATTGTGTGTACCGACCATGGCCACTACCTGGGCGACGTGCGGGAGGGGCGCGATATCTGGGGCAAGCCCGGGGTGCCCCAATACGAGCCTCTGGGCCACACGCCGCTGTTGATCTCGTGGCCGGGCACGCCCGGCGGGGGAACCTGCGAGGCGCTGACCACCAACGTGGACATCTTTGCCACCGTCGCCGATATCTTCGACGCCGAGGTGATGCAGACCACCCACGGCCGCTCTATGGCCCCGCTGCTGAGGGGCGAGGTCGACTCCATCCGAGAGTGGGCGCTGGGCGGGGTGTTCGGCGGCTGGGTCCAGGTCACCGACGGCCAGCACAAGTACGCCCGAGGGGCCACCGAGGACAACTTCCCGCTATCAATGTGGTCAAATCGCTGGTCCACCATGCCGTTTGGCGACATCGGCATGCCCGGCCTGCCTCCGCCCGACCACCGGGCCTGGCTCGACAGGATGCCGGGCTCGGAGGTTCCGGTGATCCGCCAACCCTATGAGCCCGGCGACACGCTGCCGCTGTGGGTAACGGTGAGTGCCAGCAACGACCGCCACTTCCTGTTCGACCTCGACCTCGATCCGAGCGAGCAGGAGAACCGCAGCAGCGAGTCATCAGCCGCTGAGATGGTTGATCTGCTCCACACTGCGCTCAACGAGGTGGACGCCCCCGATGAGCAATACGCTCGGCTGGGTCTCAAATGACGTACCTACACTTATCCGGCTACAACCTTGGAGATTGAATATGCCCGGCATCATGAGGGGATCCAGGACTGTTAGGAGATGGTGGTGGCTGCTCGCCGTGTTGGCGTTGGTGGCCGCGGCCTGCGGCGGCAATGACGATGACGGCAGTGCCGATACCGCGGAGCCGGCCGCGGCCCAAGAGCAGACGGCTGCCCCGGAGGAGGCACCTGCTGAGGCACCGGAGGAGGAGTCTGGGGAGGCGCCCGCGGAGGAGGCTGCCGACGAGCCTGCTGAGGAACCTGGCGAGCAACCGGCCGACGAACCGGCCGAAGAGCCGGCCGAAACCCCGGCGGAGCCAACCCCAGCCCCAACGCCGGTGGAGCTCATCGCCAGCTACCAGGGTGTAACGGAAAGCGAGATCGCCATCGGGGTGGCCGCCATCGACCCGGTACAGATCAATGAGATGTTCGGCATCGACATCGACATCTTCCCGGTGCACGACCTCTACGCCGCCCTGTCGGCAGACCTGAGCGAACGGGGCGGCATCCACGGCCGCAGCGTCGTCGTCCATGTGGTCTCCTTCCTTCCCATTGGAAGCACCGACAGCGAGCGGGTGTGTACCGAGTTAATGGAGGACCAGAGGGTGTTCGTGGTGATCGGCCAGTTCCTTGAAGACAACGCCCTGTGCATTACCGAGCTCCACGGACATCCTTATGTGGGCCATTTCGGAGAGAACACCGAGCGCCAAGAGCGGTCCAACGGCTTGTTCTTTGCCACCGAGATGAAGCAGACCCGCCAGCGGGTCGGTGGGACCACTGAGATGATCCGAGCCGGTGATCTCGAAGGTCACCGCGTGGGCATCTACTACGAGGCGCCCCCCGACAAAGAGTATGCCGATGCTGTGCAGCCGTTGTTGGAGGAGGCCGGCATTGAAATCGTCGGTGTCTATTCCCCGGGTTCTCCCTCCACTGACACCGTGCAGAACGAGCAGAACACCGACAACATCTCCACTCGCATGGAGGCCGACGGGGTTGACCTGATTCTCAACCTCTCCAACGTGTACGGCATCATCCAATCGGCGCAGCGCATCGGCTGGGAGGTGCGCATTGCCCACACCAATGGACAGGCGGCCGATCGCTTGACCATCGCCGACGATCAGGGCATTGAAGACGAGTACATGGCTCGCACCTTTGCCGTTACCACCAACAAGCCGACCAGCGAGGAAGCGCTGGCCGATCCTGCCGTACAGGAGTGCCTCGCCGTATTCGAAGAGCGGGTCCCCGACGAGCCGCTTGATCTCACCAACGACGACATAGTCAACGGTGTGGTCAACCACTGCCGGGCCTTCGCCCTCACTGTGAAGATCTTGGAGGCAGCCGGCGGCAACATCACCCCCGAGACGTTCAAGGCCGCCGCCGAGGGGCTCGGCACGTTCGACCTTCCCGCCATGATCGGGGCCAGCCTCTCGCCCGACAAGCACTCGGCTGGCTCATTGGTGCGCCGCTACGAGTACTTCCCCGAAGTTCGCACCTACTTGCCGGTCGGCGAGCCGATTCCGACCGATCCCGTCGAGTAAAGGAGCTACAGCCATGTCAACGATCACCGTTCTCGGCGATGAGGTGGCCACCACGGCCGGAGAGTGGGCGGATGGACGCCCTCTGGTCGAGCCGGAAGGCTTGTCGGCCGCGATTGGGTGGACGCTCAAGCCAGAGGGGCTCTGCCGTGGCGATCAATGTGTGTTGATTGGAGACGGCTCGGCGATCAGGGTGGGAGACAAACTCGATCTGATCGCGGTGGCCAATGCGGTGGACCAGCCCACCGTGGTTGACCCCGACACCAGCATCGTGGTGCTGGGCCAGCCCAACGCCACTCGTCGGGCCGCCCTGCTCGACCGCCAAGCGCCGGACTTCACCCTTGCCGATCTCGACGGCGTCGAGCGCAGCCTGTCGGATTACGCGGGCAAGAAGCGGCTCCTAGTGGCTTTTTCCAGTTGGTGAGGATGCGCCTTCGACCTGCCCGGGTGGCAGGAATTGCAAGATGAGATGGCCGATGACGGCTTCCAGGTGATCGCCGTGGCCATTGACGAAGACATAGACGAAGTGCGTGTGCTGGCTGACGGCATCACCTATCCGGTGCTGATGGACCCCGATCACCTTCTCACCGAGATGTACGCCATCAGCAACGTGCCCGCGGTGGTATGGATCGACGAACAGGGTCGAATCGCCCGTCCCAACGCCAGCGAATTCGGTACCGATATGTTCAGCGAGTTCACCGGTCGCTCCTGCGAGGGCCATTTCAACCAAATTCGCGCTTGGGTTCACGATGGTGTCGTTCCTGACGACGCGGGCAGCGAAATTGCCGACCTCGACGACGATGAAATCGCCGCTCGACTGCACTTCCGTCTCGCCGCTCACCTGCGGCGCGCTGGGGATGAAGATGGCGCAGCCCGCCACTTTGATGCCGCGGCCGAGTTGGCGCCGCTGGACTTCACTGTTGTCCGCGCCGCAATGCCGCTTCGGGGCGAGAGCCCCTTTGGTGAGGAGTTCTTCAAGCTCCTCGAGGAGTATCAGGCCGCCGGCAGCCCATTCCACGGCATCACGCCCGCTCCCTAGCCCCAGTGATCGTCCACCCCAGCCCGCTGCCCGACGAGCCGCTGAGCTTGCAGCCGGTAACCGGGTTCGTGTTGGAGCGGGCCGGGAAACTCGCCGACAAGGAGGCATTGATCGACGGGCCGGGGGAGTGGTCGCTTACCTACGGCCAGCTCGAGCAGTCGGTGTTTTCCCTGGCCGGGGGTTTGGCCGCCAGCGGATTTCAGCGGGGCGATGTCGCCGCGCTTATCGCGCCGAACTCCCCGTGGTACCCGGTGGTGTTCCACGCGGTGGCGGTGGCGGGGGGCGCGGTGACCACAGTCAATCCCACCTACGGAGCGGAGGAGATCGCCTATCAGCTCACCGACTCCCAGGCGACGCTGGTGTTTGCCGCCGACATGTTTGCCACCCAGACCCGGGAGGCCATGAATCGAGCCGGTATTGCGGGCGATGTGGTGGTAATCGACTCCGACCGCCCTTCGGAAGGCGTTGCCATGCAATCGCTGATGGGAGATCCGATCACCCAGGTAGAGGTCGATCCCCACAACGACGTGGTGGTGCTGCCCTACTCCTCGGGCACCACCGGTCTGCCCAAAGGGGTGATGCTCACCCACGCCAACCTGGTGAACAACATCGAGCAGTGCGTTTCGTCGGTGGCGTCCCAGACCAGCGATGTGGTGTTGGCCGTGCTCCCGTTCTTCCACATCTACGGCATGCAGGTGCTCATGAACGACCAACTGCACCATGGGGCCAAGCTCGTCACCATGCCCCGATTCGACTTGGCCCAGGCGCTGTCGTTGATCGAACGCCACCAGGTGACCCGCTTTTTTGCCGTACCCCCCATTGTGCTGGCATTGGCCAAGCACCCCGCGGTGGCTGACTTTGATTTGTCGTCGCTGCGCCAGGTGCTGTCGGGGGCCGCGCCGCTGGGGGCCGAAGTGGCCGAGGAGGCGTCGGCTCGCATCGGCTGCGAGGTGGTGCAGGGCTACGGGATGACCGAGCTCAGCCCGATCTCCCACGCCACTCCGCCGGGCAACTACAAGCCGGGGTCGGTGGGGCTGACGGTGGCCAACACCGAGGCCCGGATTGTGGCCCCTGATTCCGGCGAGGATCTACCAGCCGGTCCCGAAGGAGAGCTGTGGATTCGCGGGCCTCAGGTGATGAAGGGCTACCTCAACAATCCCGATGCCACTGCTGAGACCATTGATCATGACGGCTGGCTCCACACCGGCGACATCGCCCGGATCGATGACGACGGACACGTCTACGTGGTCGACCGGCTGAAGGAGCTCATCAAGGTCAAGGGATTCCAGGTGGCCCCCGCCGAGCTGGAGGCCCTTCTGCTGGACCACCCGCAGATCACCGATGCCGCGGTGGTCGGCCGCCCCGACGATGAGAGCGGGGAAGTGCCGCTGGCGTTCGTGGTGGCCGCCCCGGATTGCGGGCTCGACGAGCAGGCGGTGAAGGACTATGTGGCCGACCATGTGGCCACCTACAAGCACCTCGGTGAAGTGCGATTTGCCGACGCCATCCCCAAGTCGGCCTCGGGCAAGATCCTCCGCCGTGAGCTCAGGGAGCTGGTCGATGGCTGAGAAAAAGAAGCCCACGGTGCGGATGACGCCCGAGGAGTGCTGGGAAATGCTGACTAGCTCGGTAAATGGCGTCTTCACCACACTGCGGGCCAATGGCCAGCCGATTTCCCTTCCCGTTTGGTACGTGGTGCTCGACCGGAAGATCTACATGGTCACCCGGGGCAAGAAGGTGGTTCGGGTCCGCAACGACCAGCGCTGCTCTTTCTTGGTGGAGGCCGGGGATCGCTGGGCAGAGCTGCGGGCGGTACACGTGGAGTGCACCGGCCGGGTGATCGAGCCCTCTGAGGAGTTGGCCCAGCGGATCGCCCTGGCCCTCGATGAGAAGTACGCCCCGTACCGGACGGCCCGCGACGTGATGCCCGAGCCGACCCGGGACTACTACGAGAAGAACCTAAACGCCACCATCGAGCTGACCCCGGTGGGCAAGATGCTCAACTGGGACAACAGCAAGCTCTTTTAGCCGTCACTCCCACTTGTATTCGGGATCGCGTTTTTCTCGAAAGGCGCGCCGGGCCTCTCGGGAGTCGTCGAAACGCATCAGGCGAGTGGTGTAGTCCTGCTCGGTGCGATAGCCCTCCCGCACTGGCAGGTTCTCGATCCGATTCATGGACTCCTTGGCCAGCCGCATGGCGATTGGGCTCTTGGCAGCCAGCTCTCGGGCCAGCTCCAGCGCGGTGTCCATGAGCTTGTCGGGGGCAGTCACCTCTCGGACGGCGCCGATGCGGTACATCTCCTGTGCGGAGACCTGCTCGCCGGTGAGAAACATCTCTCGGGCCTTGTGGCGGCCCATCATCAACGACAGGTGGGCGCTGGCCCCCAGGAGCCCGACGTTGATTTCAGGGGTTCCGAACGTGGCGTTCTCCGAGGCCACCAGCATGTCGCAGCAGGCGGCATAGGCCAGGCCGGCGCCCAGGGCATAACCGTTGATGGCGCCGATTACCGGGACGGCGCAGTCGATGATGCCCCACATGGCCTCTCGGGCCAGGTACCCGGGGTCGGTCAGCTCGAGGGGGTGGCGCTCAGAGCGCGGTGCGCTGTTGGGCGGGCTCAGATCGGCGCCCGCGCAGAAGGCCTTTTCTCCGGCGCCGGTGAAGATGGCCACCCGCACATCTCGGTCATCGCCCAAAGCGGCGAAGACATCGCGGATCTGGACGAATGTCTCGTTGTTGACCGCATTGACCGGGGGGCGATCGAGGGTGACGATGGCGATGTGGTCGCGCTTTTCTACTCGGACATCGGGCACAGATGGTCTCCCTCGCCTGATTCGCGGTCAGGTTCGACCCCCACAGTATCGGGGGCGGGGAGTGCGGTTGGCGAAGCCGCCCTAGGCCGCGGCGGCGTCGGCCACTGGGCCGTAGCGCACCGGCAGGTGTTTGATGCCGTGGACCTGCAAGTCCCGTAGCCGCACTGGAGTTCCGACCACCTCGATTTCAGGCAGGCGGTTGATCAGTGCTTCGAAGAAGACCTCCAACTCCAGCTTGGCCAGGTTGGCGCCGAGGCAATAGTGGGCCCCGCCTCCCCCGAAGGCGATGTGGGGATTGGGGGTGCGGGTGATGTCGAAGCGGTGGGGGTCGTCGAATACCTCGGGGTCGCGGTTGCCTGCGGTGTACCACAGGGCCACCTTCTCACCGGCGGCAATATGCGCCCCTCCCAGCTCGAGGTCTTCGGTTGCGGTACGGCGGAAGTACCGGACCGGAGAGCTGTATCGCAGTATTTCTTCCACTGCGCTGGACATCAGCTCGGGATGACGGCGGAGCAACTCCAACTGGTCAGGAAACTCCTGGAAGGCGAGCAGGCCGTGGGTGATGGCGTTGCGGGTGGTCTCGTTGCCGGCAACCACGAGCAGGGTGAAGAACAGCGAGAGCTCGAGGTCATTGAGCTCGGTTACCGTTCCGTCGCCCATGGTCACTTTGGCATGGGCCAGCTTGGTCATCAGGTCGTCGCGGGGACAGCGGCGCTTCTCCTCAACGAGCTCGTGGGCGTACATGGTCATGTTGAAGGCGTCCATCGGTGCGTTTATCGGCGCGTAGGGGTCGTCGTGGTCCTGAAACTCGGGGTCGTGGCGCCCGATGGCCGAGTTGGTCCATTCGAACAGTCGTTGGCGGTCTTCTTGGGGGACGCCCACGATCTCGGCGATGACCATCAGCGGAAGCTCGGAGGCGAGATCGATCACGAAGTCGCCCTCGGTGCGACCGTCGAGTGAGTCGATGATGAGGTGGCTGCGGGTGCGGAGCCAGACCTCCAGCTTGCGCACCATCCGAGGGGTGAACCCCCTGCTGACCAGCTTCCGGTACCGGGTGTGATCGGGCGGATCGGTCATGATCATCATGATTCCGGGGCCCGTCTCGACGTCAGGGATGGTGATCCCACCGGTGCCGTTGCGGCCTGGACCGGTCTGATGGGAAAGCACCGGGCCCATCCGGTGGGCTTTGGTGATGAGATCGTGAGAGGTGACCAGCCAGAATGGCTCGTCATTGTGAGGGGTTTCGGGATGGCGCCAGATGGGGGAGTGGGCTCGCAGTTCGTCGTACAGCTCGTAGGGCTCCCGTTCTGCGAACATGTCCATGTCGGTCAGGTCGATCGCTGTCGCTAATGTTGAGGGAGACATAACCTGCTTCTCCTTGCTGAGAATACCATTCTTACACGCGAGAACTAAAATATCAACAACGAGAACAAGAGAGCCATGTCTGAAAACCCAAATATCGACACTGAGAACTTAGAAACCGATGGTGAGAACGCCGAAACCATCGCCGAGAACGCCAGTAGCGACTTGTCGGACCTCAGCTCCTGGGAGCAGCGCATGCTCGAGCGGTCGTTGGACAGCGCTCGAGTTCAAGCCCTGGCTCGCAGCGGCGAGTTCGTCCACGCCGCGTTGGCCCTGCTCGAAGAGGAGGGGTCGGTTGAGTTCACGGTGCAAGACGTGGTGCAGCGCTCGGGAGGCTCGCTTCGGCGCTTCTACCAGCTCTTTTCGTCCAAGGACGACCTCGTTCTGGCTCTATTTGAGGAACTGATCACTCAGCTTGTCGAGCACATTCCCGCCGCCGTTCATGCCGGCGCCCCTCCGCTGGACAGACTTGAAATCTGTGTCCGAACCTTTTGGGACTTCGTGAGAGGAGAGGATGCGCCGCCAGCCAAGATCGTCCGAGACATGGCTGCACTCCACAACCAATTGGCGGCCAACAGGCCCGAAGGCCTGCGGCTGGCCTGGGACCCCTTGCGGCAGCTCATCTCCGGCATCATCGCCGATGGGGTGGCCGACGAGTCGATCCGATCGGACATCGAGGTGGAGGAGCTGTCGGAACTCTTCTTCGACGTCTCGCTGGCCTCCCATCTCTTCGCGCTCGGTCGAGTGGGTGCAACTCACGCCCGATTCGACCCGCTCTGGGCCTTCTGTCTCGGGGCGCTTCGTCCTCCTCCTGAGAGATAGCGGGAGGCAAGCCTTCAGCGCAGCCGGGCCTTGGCCGCTTTCTTGAACGCCGCGAGTTGGATGCGCTCCTCTCGCTCGTTGTAGAAGTCATCCAGCGGGTAGCACCCCGAGATCAAGCCGCTGCGGGGGGCGGTGGTGCAGTCGGAGAAGGTGCGGCAGATGAGGCGCCGGTCGAGTTCTCGGCTGGCCATCACGTCGGCAGGCATGTGTGGGTACGACAGGATCATTCGGCCCAGCCCGACGGCATCGGCCATTCCCTGGTCGACGAGAGCTTGGCCGACGTTGGGGAGCCACTCTTGGAGGTAGGACAGGCCGGCGGCCACCACGGTCATCTTGGGATGCCGGCGGGCTATCTCGGCGGTGGCGGCGATCAGTCGGGCCACACCGACCAGGGGATCCTCGGGCGGCTGGTAGCCGTCGGAGGGCGGGAAGTAGGCAGGCCGCTGGATGTGGGGTACGTAGTACGGGCTGCCTGCTGAGGCGCACACCAGCCCGACACCGAGACTGTCCAGCATGTCCAGAACCCGGTGGGTTTCAGTGAGATCTGTGCCCACCCCTGACCCGTCGCCCCCGAAGGCCAGTTGGTAGGGGCCGAAGGCCTCGGGAACCCCCACGCCGCCTTCTCCGATGGTGTGGGGAACGAAGTCGAACAGCGAAAGACGAACAGCCACTCCCAAGTCGGGGACTTGCCGGCGAATCCCGGTGATGATGGATCGCAGAAATCGTGTGCGGCCTTCCAGGTCGCCACCGAAGGGGCCGGGCCGGTGGAATGCTGACAAGAACTCGTGGCCCAGGTAGCCGTGACAGGCCTTGATGTCCACGAATTCGAATCCGGCTTGGTGGGCTAGTACCGCCCGGTCGATGAACTGTTCAACCAGCTCGTCGAGCTCCTCGTCGGTGAGCACTTCGGCCGCACCCGACTCCACCCGGGCGTCCAGCAGCGGATGCTCATACACCGTCTTGGGGGCCGGTCCCTCGGTGGTTGGCCGGGCATAGCGGCCCGAGTGGGTGAGCTGAAGCCCAGTGAGCTGAGAGGGATCGAGCCGGGCTCGCAGCACGGCGAACTCCTCCACGGTGGTCTCGTCCAGCACCAGCTGACGGGGGTTGGCCCGGCCATCGGGTCGCACCGCAGTGGCCTCACCCCACAACAGCCCGGCCCCACTGGCCGCGAACCGGTCCCAGCGGCGGCGGACCAGATCGGACGGCCGACCGTCGTCTTCCCCGTCCCACCCCTCCATGGGCAGCACGGCCCAGCGGTTCCGAGCGGTCATGGTGCCAGCCGACCCGTCGGTGATCGCCAGCGGCTGGGCCAGTGCGCCGGCGGGGTCCACCTCGTCGTCCATAGGGATCTCCACGCCGAGGTCCTCGAGATGATTGCGCAGCGCGGCAGCGCTGGCCAGGCTCTTGACCTGCCTAATTCGGGCCATTGGCTAAAGCACTCCCAGCTGCTCGCCGATGTCGCGGAGGATTTCCCGGTCGCTGTCGGGGCGCATGGGTGCCCCGGCGGGAACAGCATCGCTTTCGGCCCAGCCCCGCATCTGCAAGAACATGGCCGCGCTGTGCCGGTAGGCGGGTACTGGCGGGCGGAATGTGAAGTGGCCTAGGTACTGGAGAACGTCATTGAGCTGGTGGAAGCCGGGGTCATCCTTGGCCCACAGGCGATCGCGTTCGGCGAACTTGTCGGGGGCGAACGTGGAGAGGCCCAGCAAATAGTCAGAGCCGTACATCACCATGTCGATGGCCAGGTCGTTGCCGGTGAGCACCATGAAATCCGGGCGCACCTCATCGCGCAGCGCCAGCCGGTCCCACTCCAGTTGCCGATTCAGCGAGGAGTGCTTGGCCCCGATGCACTGGGAGATTTCCAGCAGCCCCCGGTAGGTGTCCAGCGACACGATGCGGCCGTAGGGAACGAACATGGGGCCGAGCTCGAACCCGATGAACCGCTCGAGGTGGCCGGCCAGCTGGCCGTGGGCGTCGAGCCAGGCGGCATCTCCGTGGTCGTTCAAACCGTGCGACGGGAACACCACCGGCAAGCCGCCTCGGGCAGTGATCTCGTCAGCGGCCCGGAGGTAGGCATCGAGGTCGAATTTCGCCCCCGGTTCGTCGGCCACGAACGCTCCGGCTACGAAGTCGCCTCCTGTGATGGCCTCGGCCCGGTCAAGCACCTGCGTACGAGTGTCGGCATCGAGCAGCTGGACGTACCCGGTGTCCATGTTCACCGCTGGGGTCAGTCCGGCCTCGTGGGTACGGGCGATGTGGCCCTCCAGCGAGGCCCAGTCAACCGTGGTCGAATCGAGATGGGGCAACAGGATCGCCGACATCCCGGTGATGATCCGACCGGGCAGAACCTGCATCAAACGTCGACTCCGAGGCTCTCAAGCACGTCTTTGGGGATCCCCGACAAGCCGGTGGATGCGTCGTCAACCGGATGGCGCTGGCGAAGAACCGCGGCGGCTTCGGATCGGCCGGTCGCTTCGAGGCGCTCCAGGTATTCGGGCAGGTGTCCCTTGCAGTGGAAGGGGCCGCCCTCGGCCAGCACGATCTTGAGGGGATCGACGGGGGAGTAGCTGCGGGTCATCTGGTCGTCGGTCCACGATTGGAGCATGTCCCGGCCTTCGGCCAGCACCGATGGGGCTTGATCGGCCAGGTCGTCGTTCTCGTGGGGGTCGGAGGCGATGTCGAACAGCATCTCTTCATTCCAGGCCGCGTGATAGCCGTCGTGCCAGGTCCGCAGGTAGAGATGGTCGCCCCAGCGGACGCCCCGCTGCACCGACCACGCCCCTTGAGACAGCATCAGGGACTCTCGCCCTCCGTGGTCGCCGGTGCGGATATCGTCGGCCACCGACATGCCGTCCCAGTGGAAGGGAATGTCGATGTCGGCCAGATCGACGATGGTGGCGCCCACGTCCAGGTGGTAGAGCAGCCCCTCGTGGACTTGGGGCTCGATTCCCGGCCAGCGCAGCACCGAGGGGATGTGGCAGGTGGCCTCGTCAGCGGCCTGGTGGTCGGCGTAGACGCCCAGTTCGCCGAACGCCTCACCGTGGTCGGAGGAGATCAAGATGGCGGTCTCGTCCAGCACGCCGTGGTCGGCCAGTTGGCTGACCAGGGTCCCCACTGCGTCGTCGGCATAGCGGATGCCGGTGTCGTAGCCGTCGAAGGTCTGCTTGACCTCGTCCATGTTCGACAGGTTCCACGGGTGGCGGGGCGGGGGAGGACCCCACTCGTCGGGCTTGAACCCCCAGGGTTCCTGGGCCGAATGCGGTCCGGCCAACGGCCAATTGCGAGCCCGCACCTCTTCGGTGTGCCAGGCCGGAGGAGGATCGCCTTCGAATGGGTTCCCGTATTCGGCCGGGGCGTTGTAGGGGGTATGGGGATCCCACAGGTGGACATGGAGGAACCAGTCTTCGGTTTCGGCATTGTCGTTGAGCCAGCGCAACGTGCCAGGCAGCACCTGGTCGGCCCGCTCGCCGCCGAAGCCCCGCATCAGGTTCATCGACTCCATGAATCCGCTGTTCCACCACGTGGCCGAGTGGCGGAATGGAAAGCTGGAAATCGAGGCGGTGTGATAGCCCGACCAGTAGAAGCGCGACGCCCAGGAGCTGGCGGCAATCGTGGAGAAGAAGCTGCGCTCCGCTCCCTGGGGCCGCAGGTCGGCGGCCATGCCGCCGTGGTTGGCCACCCCATTGCGGATTCCGAACATGCCGGTGATCAGGGCGGTGCGGCTGGGCAGGCAGGGCACGTCGGACGCATACACGTTGGAAAACCGCACCCCCTCTGCGGCCAGCGCGTCGATGTTCGGGGTGGTGTTGCGGTGATAACCGGCACAGCCCAAGTGGTCGGCCCGAAGGGTGTCAATGTCGATATAGAGAATTCGCATGGCCTCTCCAGTATGGGTCAACTATTCGACTAGGAACGTGGCCACCGACTCGGCACTTCGTTGGTAGCCGATGCGGTGGGCGAAGGCCCGGATGCGGGTTTCGCCGACGGGAAGCCGCAGCGGCTCGTGGTACAGCAGGCGGCGCGGGGGATCGCCGCCTTGGGGGTTGTGGCCCAGCACGGCAGAAAACTGGGCGTCAAGATCGGCGGGCGGGTCGGGCAGAGGTTCGCCTTCGAAGGTGTAGCCGATGGACGCCCCTTGAGTGCTGCTTTGCATCTGAAGGACCACCGGTCCTTTGAACGTCCCGCCCTCGGGGCTGGCCTCGGTGCCGTGGTGCTCTGCTCCCAACACGATGAACTTGGGGGCATCGGTAACGGGCTGAACGCCTCCCGGCCACATCTGGGCCACCATCATGTCTTCGGGCACCATTCCCAAGTCGCCCACGTCGCGCTGCCACTGCTCCAGCGCGGCCCGGTGGCGCTCCAGCACATCCCGGTGGGCCGGGTCGCCGGCCAGGTTCTCGATCTCATGGGGGTCGGCCTCGGTGTCGTACAGCTCTTCGGCCGGTCGCCTGTCGGCCATGGCCTGCGCCGGAGGGCCCTCTAGTTCGCCGGCGGCGTAGAGCCGCCACATCTCCTGCATGATCGGGTGGTTGTTCCGAAACGAATTCCACATCATGTAGGGCTTGGCGGGGTCGTAGTGGCGGATGTACTTGAACCGCTGATCCCGGCTGGCCCGAACCATGTCGTACATCTCGTCGTAGCGGTCGCGGGAAACGAACACGTAGTCACGCCCGCCGTGGGCTTCGGGGCCGAGGAACGGGTGACCGTGCATGTGGCGGGGAACCTCCACTCCGCAGATCGACAGCACGGTGGGTCCCAGGTCCATCGTGCTGACCAGATTGTCGCTGACCGTCCCCTGCTCGATCATTCCCGGCCAGCGGACGATGAGCGGGCTGTGGATGCCGCTGTCGTAGGGCCACCGCTTGCCCCGGGGCAGAGGGCCATGGTCGGTCCACACGAACACCGCAGTGGAGTCGCTCAGCCCGTCTTCGTCGAGCTCGCTGAGCAAGTCGCCCAATAGGCGGTCGTTGTGCTCGATGGCGGCGTACACCCGGGCCAGCGACTTCCGCACCTTGGGGGTGTCGGGGAAATAGGGCGGCACCTCGATGCGGTCGAGGTCGATGTCGTTGTCGCCGAAGAAGCTCCCCTCCCACCCAGCCATCTCGTGGGTGTCGTCCAGGTTGAACACCGAGAAAAACGGCTGGTCGGGGTCGGGTCGGTCGCGCCAATGCCCACCCGGCAAATCCCAGGCGGTGATGGGCGGGATGAACTGGTAGTCGGTCTTGTTTCGGTTGGTGCAGAAGTAGCCGGCCGCCCGCAAGTACTCCGTGAAGCAGCGCACATAGTGGGGTATCACCGCCTCGTAGCGGGGGATGCCCTTGCCGCCATGATGCGCGCCGACGTTGGTGCGCATGTGGTGAGTTCCCAGCGTCACCGGGTGCATTCCGGTGATCACCGCGCTGCGCGACGGTGCGCACACCGGCGCGGTGGTGAATGCCTTGGTCCACAACGCCCCCTCGGCCGCCAGCCGGTCGAGATTCGGGGTGCGGGCCACCGGATCGCCGTAACAGCCGAATCTCGGCGAGCAATCCTCAAACGACACCCATACAACGTTGGGGCGCGTGCTCATCCTCGTTTCCTACACCGTGACATGGTCTTAGATCATGTCTCCCCTTCGTCGAGAACAGTAGTCGGCGTTGGGAAATGGGCTTCCTCGGCCGGATCAATTGCCCCCGACCGGCGGATGGCCCGCTCGTCGGTACCGAGGTAGGAGGCGATGACCGCGGGATCGGTGCGAATTTCGGCGGGTGAGCCCGCAGCGATCACGCGGCCTGCTTCCAGACAGCAGATCCGGTCGCTGATCTGCATGATCATGGGCATGTCGTGTTCGATCACCAACATGGCGGCGCCAAGTTGATCCTTGATCGACAACAGCAAGGGGGCAAACGCTTCAACCTCGCGCTGGGCCACCCCTCCGGTGGGCTCGTCGAGGCACAGCACGCGGGCCTCCAATGCCAAGAGGCAGCCAAGCTCCACAATGCGACGGGTGCCGGTTGAGAGCTCGGAGTTGAACTTGTCGGCGTAGGGGCCGAGGCCGAGGAAGTCGACGATGTCTTGGGCGTGGGCCCTTTGTGCCCGGTCGCGGCGATAACCGTTGGGCAAGTAGCCGACCGCGGCCGTGAACGAGGTTCGCTGGCGAGATTCCGCCGCCACCGCCAGGGTCTCGAGCACGGTCAAGTCGGGGAACAGCCGCGACTGCTGAAACGACCGCCCCAAACCGAGCGCCGCTCGCTGGTCGGCGGCCATCTTCTGGATGGGACGGCCTTCGAATTCGATTCGACCGGAGCACGGGACGAATCCACTGATGGCATTCATCAGCGTGGTTTTGCCCGCCCCGTTGGTACCGATGAGGCCCACCACCTCTCCGGAGCGGACTCGGATAGAGGCGTTGTCGACTGCTGTCAGGCCTCCGAAAACCACCGTCACCTCGTCGGCAACCAGCACTGGCCCAGTGGGGTCAGGAGCGGCCACCGATCGGGAAACCACGCTGGCCACTTCTCGTCTCGGCGGCGGTTCGGGTTGGGGAAGCCGGCCCGCATACCAGGCCAGGAAGCGGTCGCGGCCGGTGAGCACCACTTGGGCGAATCCGCCGGGAAAGTACATCAACAAAACCAGCAGCCCGATCGAGGAAGTCAGAAGCGGCACCAAGTTGTTGGCCGGCCAAATCGCGGGGAGGCCCACGATCCACAGGGCGCCGAGAATCGGACCGACCACGGTGCCGGCGCCGCCGATCACCGCGATGGCGACAACCATGATGGAATCTTGGAGCTGGAATCGCTCGGTCAGCCCGACGGAGACGTACAGCCCGGCCAACAGACCGCCGCCGAGCCCGGCGATCACCCCGGACACAACAAACGCTTGGACTCCGGCCCGGGAGGGCGAGATCGTGAATGCCGAGGCCGCCGCGCTGTTGTCTCGCACCGCCAGCCATCGGCGCCCTACCCCGGTGGCCCGCATCCTGGCCACCAGAACGATCACCGCCACCAGGGCGATCAGCGAGAAGAAGTAGTAGGTGCGCTGATCGGCCAGATCGACAGGCCCGGTGGCCCGGGGGAGAGAGACGGTATTGGAACCCCCGGACAGGAACGGCCGCCGCCAGAGAAACTGCTGACCAAGGAGGGCCAACGCCAAAGTAGCGATGGCGAGGTGAAAGCCCCGAATCCGCAATGCGCCCAACCCGATGATTGCTGCGACGGCACCAGTGGCCGCCGCGCCCACCAGCACGGCCAACAAGAAGTGAATGTCGGGAAGGGGGAGGGTGAACGACGCCCCGCCCAGGCCGATCCCGATGTCGCGCCCGGCGACCAGCGCCGCCGTGGCCAATCCCCCGATGCCGGCCAGCGCGGCCTGTCCCAGTGAGATCTGACCGGTCCACCCAGAAAGCACCACCAACGAGACCCCGATCAGCGCGAAGAGCAGCACCTCGCTGAACAGGAGTTGGCGCGAGGCCAGGGTGATCAGGAAGGGGAGGATCGCCGCGGCGGCAAGGAGCAGCCCCATGCCGATGCGAGACGAGTGGCGGACCCACCAGAGGCGGGCCACCGCGTGGGGAAGCGGGCGGGTGGTGGGCACGAATGAGAACGACTCATCGCTGCCGGTGAGCCGCCGGCTGGCCACCAGCGTGGTAGCGATGACGATCAGGAACAGCGAGCCGTCGTAGAGCCCCGCGGTGGTCGGCCAGTTGAAGACCAGCAGCGACCGGAGCAATCCGAGGGCCGCCCCGGCAATCATCGCCATCGGGAAGTTGCGAAGTCGCCCGATCAGGGCCGCGGCCAGAACCTGTACCAGGGTGGCCGGGCCTAGCGAACGGAAGCCGCTGGGCTGGCCGTTGATTCCCGCCACCAAGATCAGCGCCACCGCCGCCAGCAGGCCCGCGATGATCCAGGTGACGGTCGAGATGATCTTGGGGCTGATGGCGGTGAGCCGGGCCAGGTCGGGATTGGAGGCCGCGGCCCGAATCGCCCGTCCCTGTGCTGTGCGCTGGAGGTAGTAGGTGAGGGCCACGGTGAGGACGGGAACGACGATGATCACGATCAGCTCGGGGCCCCGTACCCGGAGACCGAGAATCTCCCACTGGCCGGAGAACGCCACCGGGTATCTCACGGCCATTGTCGTCTCGATGTCGGGTAGCGCCACTTGGAGCAGTTCGCAGAGCTGGGCGATGCCGATGGTGGCCACCAGGAGGATGACCCTGGGGGCTCGGAACAACCGGGTGATCACGGTGAGCTCCGATGCGGCGGCCACGAGGCCGCCCGCTACCACCGCAACGATGACGGCGGGCCAGAAGGGCCAGTCGTAAGTGAGCACCAGCAGGGCCAGAAGGCTGGCCGACAGCACGCCGAGCGATCCCACCGCGAAGTTGATGACCCCGCTGGCCCGGTAGATCAGCACAATGCCCAAGGCCAGCAAGCCGATCAGCAAGCCGTCGATCACCCCGAGGTACGCGATCTGGCTGGTGAGGGTGAAGGCCAGCATCAGCTCTCGTCCAGATCAACCTGTGGGTCGGCGGTGGCGTCACGGCCCAAGAACACGGCGCGGGCCAAGTCGTCGCGCTCCAACAGACTTTGGGCCGACCCGGTGAACCGCACGTGACCCTTCTCCATGAATACCGCACGGTCGGCCAGTGTCAGGGCGACATTGAGGGACTGCTCCACGATGATCATCGTCTGACCGGCGTCGCGGAGACGTCCGACCACGGCCAGCAGGTCTTGGACGACAACGGGAGCCAGGCCGAGGGACAGCTCGTCGATGATTAGCACTTCCGGGTCGTGCATGATCACCCGGGCCAACGCCAGCATCTGCTTCTGCCCGCCGCTGAGGTTGTGGGCCAGAGTCTTGGGCCGCTCGCCGAGTACCGGGAACAGCTCGAAGGCCCGATCGAGTCGCCCAGCGATATCGGGCTTGTCTTCGGCGCCGCTGCGGACAATCGCCGCCGACGTTTCGAGATTTTCTCGCACCGACAAGTGGGGGAATACCCCCTGGCCGCCCGGCAGCAAGAAGATGCCCTCTCTCACCCGCTGCTCGGGCGACGCCAAAGTCATGTTGCGGCCGTTGAGCCGCACCACGCCCCGAGAGGGAATGCCCAGGCCAGCGGCAACCCGCAGGGCGGTGGACTTGCCCGCACCGTTGGTGCCCAGCAGGGCCAGAGTCTCACCTCGGGCCACTTCGAGGTCGACGTCGAACAAAACCTGCACCGGTCCGTAGGAGAAGTCGATGTTGTGGAGCTGAAGCACCGGGATATCGCTGGGATCAGCCCTCATCCGGTCGCGCTCGGCCTTCTCCTCCTTGATCTCCTCGACCACCAGGGTGAGGTCGGCCCGGATGTGTCGGGAGCCGTTGATGGTCAACAGACCGCCGATGATCATGGCTCCGGGAACAACGGCCAACAGAGCAGTGCGGGGCGAAGTGGCATCGGAAATGAGGCCCATCAGGATGGCCCCGCCGAGACCGCCGACCCCGAACACCAGCGAGGCCCCGATGGCCGAACCCAGCGCCCTCATGCGGTAGGGGTTGATGTTGGCCAGGGTTGGCCCCAGCAGCGAGAGGGCCGGGGCGGCGAACAGCGCCTTAAGCCCGGCCATCACCGCGAAGGTCACCGGTGATGGCATCAACAGCTGGAGCACGGTGAAGAACGCCATTGGGAAGAAGAGCGACCCCAGCAAGGCCATTGCCTGCGGAGGGGTACGGCGGTAAAAGCCGTCGTACCACTTGGCCACGAAGGGGATCATGAACAGGGCAATCACCCCAGGGGTGCTGTTGGCCAGGGCCCGCTCGAATGGGCCGAGATCGAAGCGCTCGTCGAGGTAGAGATTGAGGAAGAGCCCGTCGGATATCAGACTGAAGCCGAGGGCCACCGCGGCCATCAGCGCCCATTTCATTGTCCGCACCTTGAATAGCCGCTGGAAGGCGGCGCCCAGCGAGATGGGTCCCGGCTTCATGTCGGTGAGTGTCTCGCCGATGGTGGAGCGCTGCTCGAACTGTCCCCGCGGCGGGTCGGTGAGGAAAAAAATGGCCGCGCCGACGATCAGCGTGGGGACCGACGCGGCGATGAACCCCCAGCGCCAGGCGTCGTCCCCGCCGATCAGCGAGACCAACCCGCCCACGGCCAGCGGCGCGATGAATGCCCCCGATCGTCCGGCCACATCCTTGGCGGCATACACCCGGGCCCGGGCCTCGATGGGATAGCTGTCCGCCATGATGGCGCCCTGCACCGGATGGGTCTGCGATCGGCCGAACGCGATAGCGCAATTCACGATGAAGAACCAGAACGCGGTTTGCACGAAACCGAGCAGCAGGGTCATGGCCGACCAGAAGATGGTGGCCAGGGCCACCAGCTTGGCCCGATTGCTGTTGTCGGCGATCCGGGACAGCAGCAGGCCGCCGGCCACTATGAAGACATTGCCTCCAGCGGTGATGGTGCCCAGCACGGCGTCGCTGACCCCCAGAGAATCTTGGATGTCGGGCCCGAGGAGCCCCATTGCGCTGATTCCCAGGGCGTCGGTGGCATCGAGGGCTCCCAGCAGGACGATGGTGGACACGCCCCCGATCGAGATGGCCTCTCTCAGCGAGAGTTCCTTGGCGCCGACGCCGGGAAGCTGGTCGTCGTCGAGGATCACCGGCTCGGCGGCCAGTTCGGCCTGGCGCTCGGCTTCCGCGGCCAGTATCTGGTCGCTGAGGGCGCCAGCGTCTGGAGGTCTCCCCTCGGAAGGGTCACTCATCGTGATCAAACTTGATCTTGTTCATCCTCGCTGTCAAGCAAGCTAGGGTCTCCAGGGCAGTACCCACTTGAGGCAAAGCAATGATCGACTCGTCTTCAATTCGCGGCATAACCGACAACGGGCGGTACATCGTGGTGAGTGCTGACACCCATGGTGGGGCCCGGTTGGCCGACTACCGCCCCTACCTCCCCGCGTCGCTGCACGATGACTTTGACGCCTGGGCTGCGGAGTACCTGCCCGATGGCGACCAGACCAATCCGAACAACTATGACCACGACCAGCGTCGCACCGAGCAGTTCGCCGATTACGTGGTGGCTGGCGTCGTTCTGCCCAACACGGATACACCCTTTGCGTTCAACGTGTTCGAACGGGGTCACGATCGCCAGGCCGTCGAACTCCACTGGGAGGGCCTCAAGGCACACAACCGGTGGATGGCCGACCACTGCGCCGAAGATCCGGACCGCCTGCGCGGCGTGGTGCAGACCAGCCCGTTCCTCCCCGAGGAGTCAGCGGCCGAAATCCGGGCGATGGCAGAGCGCGGGGTGATGAGCGGTGGCGTGTTGGTAAAGGTCTCGACCCCAGATGGAGCTTTCCCCCAGCTCTATGAGGAGCATTGGGAGCCGGTCTGGGCGGCCGCCGCCGAAGTGGGGAATCCCATCACCACCCACGGCGGAAACGAGCCGGTATACGGTGACGGTCCCGGCAAGGTCGCCATTCAGTTGACCGAAATCGGGTATTGGACCCGGCGGTCGCTCAACCAGTTCTTGCTCGGCGGCATCCTCGACCGCCATCGCGACCTCAAGGTGGTACTCACCGAGCAAGGGGTGAGCTGGATCAAATCAGATCTGCCCATGCTCGGCTGGTTTGCCAAACAGGTGCGGCTCAAGCACGACGCCGCCGGCGCCGATCATCTGGAGCGGACACCGCGGCAGACCTTCCGGGATCAGGTTCGATTCGGCGCCAGCTTCCCCAGCGCTGGCGAGATCGCCTCATTGGCCGATGACGCGGTCCACCACATCATGTGGGGCAACGACTACCCCCACAACGAGGGCACGTGGCCTCACACAATGGAGGCGCTACGGGTGGCCTTCGCCGGACGCGACCCCGGTGATGTGGCCCAGATGGTGTCCACCAATGCGGCCGATCTCTACGGATTCGACCTCGACGCGCTAGCGCCGCTGGCCTCGGAGGTCGGTCCGGAGGTCGAAAGAGTCGCCCGACCTATCGGTGCCGAAGAGATTCCGACCGACAGCTACTCCCCGGCATTCACCTTGGCGTCGGTTGGGACGATGGCGAACGCCTGAGCCCCCTCTTAATTCGGCCGCGACGAGGCTGGATCCTGTGGCCGTGGGCCGGGTGCTCGATTTGGCCGGCCGTCAGCCCCCGGTGTCGATCAAGTCGGAAATGACGACGAAGTCGCCTCTGTTGTCATCACCGGCTTCGGGATCCCATTGCATAAGCACAACGCCATCGCGGGCGTCGTACTTGCTGGCGCGGAGCGAGGCGAACGCCTCGTTGGGCAGTTCGATGGGTCCGAAACCGTCGATCGCCGCCTGAAGAGTCTCGTTGGTGAGGTTCGGGCCGGCCGCGGCCGCCAACTGTACGAAGAGATCGAATACGCGGCAGAAACCGCGTACCGGGATAAACCAGTCGGTCTCGTCTTCCGGCAACTGCTCGGTGGGGATCACCTCAATTCCCGACTGGCGCTCGAAAGCGTCAATGCAGTCCTCCATCCGCTGATTGTTGTCATCGCCGGCGTATGGCGAGCCGAGCGTGTAGGCCTCGAAAAAGCCGGGGTCGCTGGAGTCTTGGAGTCCAAAGGTGAACGTGGCGCGTTCCGCATTGAAAAGCGTGACATCGAGGCCGCCCTGGATGAGCTGTTCTACCCCGAAGACGTTGTCGCCATCGATGAAGACAGTATTGATGTCGGCGTTCCGGTAGATCTCCACGAACGTCCGCCACACCGCCGCCCCGGCCTGGGTGTCGCCGGCCGGCACATCGATCACGGTCCGCTCGGCGATTTCCACCCCAGCCGCTTCAAGGGCGGGAACGAGCACCCTGTCAACCAGGTCGGCGCGATTTGCGCCGGAGTGTACGGCC
This sequence comes from Acidimicrobiia bacterium, assembly GCA_009842675.1. Lineage (GTDB taxonomy): Bacteria > Actinomycetota > Acidimicrobiia > Acidimicrobiales > Bin134 > Poriferisocius. The sequence goes on from VYEX01000039.1 coordinate 43,973, forward strand.
ACGTTTCCGAGATCGGTGAGCAGGCCGGCCTTGTCCAGCGCGGTTACGAATACTTCAAGCGCCCGGTCGGTGGCGACTTCCAGGTGTACCCAGGGAGCATTGGCCCGGGCCCGATCTTCGGCAGTGAACGGGGCGCCGATGAGCGCAGTGGCGTGGGTCTCGGTCACGCAGATGTTCCCCGTGGGCACTCTGATGAAGCTGCCCAAGACCGCGAAGACCTTCTCGTCTTCGGTGAAGTAGACGCAGCCGGCTAGCGAGGTATCGGTGCCGAAGGGAAGGAACTTGTAGGTCACCGTCTCCACCATGCGACCGCAGATCCCCCCGTTGTCGTTCACTTCCTGGGCCAACGCCTGGAGAATCACCTCGTTGTCGCCTCGGTCGATCTGAACCAGGCCCAGACTGCCCAGTTCCGCGTAATCGATCTGCGGGGCACCGACCTTGATGGTGTCCGCGGTGACGCCGGTGGCCGTAGCGCTGAGGTCGCCTTCTCCCTGGCAGGTTGGCTGGAAGATGGGGTCGGCTGTGGGCGCCGCTTCCTCCCCGGGCGATGGGTCATCCGCAGGCTCTGGGCTGGCACTGTCCTCGGGAGCTTCGTCCTCTGTGTCGTCTCCAGTGGGTTCGGAGGCATCGTCGCTATCGCTGACGGCGGTGTCTTGGGCCGCGCCGGTGTCTTCGGGCGCGGGGGCCTCGGAAGCTTGGGTCGGGGGTGGTGCGTCGGGTGCGGCCCCATCCTCCTGGCCGGAGTCACCACCTCCGCAGGCGGCAACGAGTAGCGCGAAAACTGCGAAGAAAATGAGCAGTCTCTTCATGCCTCCCCCTCGTTGCACAGCGTACAGTTCGTGTTCGCTAGAGATCGGATGGGCTGTGAGATGACGGATATTGGGGATCTACTTGATTCAGCTGACGCCATGGAGATTGCCGCGGCCGTCAGGAGCGGAGCTGCCGACCCGGTTGAATTGGCGGAGGATGCGATTGGACGGATTGAGGAGCGAAATCCGGAGATCAACGCGGTGATTGCCACGTGTTTCGACGTTGCGCTGGACAGCGCCCGCAACGTGGATCGGGATGCGCCGTTCGCTGGCGTCCCGTTTGTGGTGAAGGACTGTCGAGTACGACTTGCCGGCGTTCCCGAGACATGGGGTTCGAAACTGTTGGCAGGCGCTGTTCCTGACGAGGACAGCGAGTTGGCCAAGCGTTATCGGGCCGCAGGGTTCGTGATTCTCGGCGTCACCAACATGCCGGAGATGGGCAAGATGGCCACAACAGAGCCGGCCGCTTATGGCCCGACTCACAACCCGTACGATCTCGGCAAGTCGTCGGGCGGGTCGTCGGGCGGCACAGCCGCCGCAGTGGCGTCGGGCATGGTGCCCATCGGGCATGGCAACGATGGTGGTGGGTCGATTCGGGTGCCGTCAGCCGCCTGCGGTCTTTTTGGGTTGAAGCCGAGCAGGGGTCGAGTGACGGGACATCCTGCCCCCACGATGATGTCGTATCCGATGGGCATTGACCATGTGTTGACCCGCTCCGTTCGGGATTCGGCGCATGTACTCGACCTGACGGCAGGGCCGGTTCCCGGTGACCCTTATGAGATCTCCTCGCCGACGGCGTCTTGGCTGTCGTCGCTCGAAACGGAGACTGGTCCGCTGCGGATCGGCGTTGCCGGTCGCTCGATAGAAGGGCCTGCATTCGACCCGATGTGCGCAGAAGCCCTCGAGCGTGCTGCCGGATGCCTTGAGGGGATCGGTCACCACGTGGAGGTGGCCGACCTCCCGGTGGAGCCTGGCGTCATGGTGACCATGGGCGCGTTGATGGCCACCGCGGCCAAGGTGATGATCGATGACCGGCTCGCAGAGCTTGGCCGCGGACTCCAAGACGACGACATCGAACCGTTCACTCGCTACATGTACGACCTCGGGGCTGGATTCGATGGCGCTGATGTCATCCGAGGACTTCAGGCCGCTGAGCTGATCGGCCGTAGAGCGGCAACCTACTTCTCGCGGTTTGACGTCTTCCTGTCGCCAACCACGAGAACGGTCGTTCCAGAGCTCGGCGTGTATGACACGAGCAACGTCGAAGAGTTGCTGCCGATCGCCGGGACGCTCGCCAGCGAGACTTCGGTATTCAATGTCGGCGGGCAGCCGGCGGCGTCGGTGCCCATGGGTTATGACGAGGCCGGTGTGCCGCTTGGCGTGCAGGTCGCGGCGCCCTTTGGCCGCGAAGACCTGGTGTTGGCCGTGTCACGGCAGCTGGAGGAAGCAGCTCCGTGGTCGACGGCGGCCATGTGGCCGGCCCGGCCATCTTCGTCGTCGTGAGTCCTCGAGCAGGCCGCTAAGACCGACCGCAACCTTCCCATTGTTGGCTGTGGCGGTCTGAGATGGTGATCTGGTCCTCTGGTACGGTCAGGGGCGATGCATGTGTCCGATCCGCCCATCTTGCTCACCGATGTAATTGACGATGTTGGCGTCGTGGTCAAGCTGCTGGCCCAGGAGGCGCCCTATGCGCCTTTAGGGGGTTGGTACAACCCCGGCGCCGATCCCCACGCCCGCACCCGTCCGCTGTGGTTCCGGGACGACTGGGTGAACGAGACCATCGCCGTGCCGGGTTCAGAGGTGTTTCTGGATAATCAGGCCTACATCGACTCGGCCAAGGCCTACTACCGCGCCGAGATCGTCGAGCCCCACAGCGTGTACGTGAACCAGATGATGGCCATTCCCCAAGCGGGTCCGGCCCATACCGACAATCCCCGCTTTGCGGGCCGCGACCGCACCAACACCCCGATGTGGCTGCTGCGGGCCATGCTGTGGTCGGGCCTGTTCGACGACCTGTCGTTCCCTCAGGCCACCGCCATCTGGTGGCTCAACGATGTTGAAGGGGGCGGGATCCGCTACTGGCCCTACGGGCCCGATCATCCCCCCGAGGAGCACGTCGGCAAAATGGCCAACACCGCGCTGATGGGCGACAACCACGGCATGTTCCATCAGGTCAACTCCATCGGCCCCTTCGACATTGGCACGCCGATGGTCACTCCCACGGCCCAATTCGCCCCGGCGGGCAGTCCCGACGGGGAGTGGGTGGTAACCGATCACGGCGAGGAGATTTACCGCACGCCTCTGGCCGACGTCCGTATCAGCGTGCTGTGGAAGGCCGACGTGTACATCGACGCCGACCACAAGAATCGACTGGCTTCCAATCCCTTGAGCCGCGACGACATCGCCGCCCGCTTCAACGCCGATCTGGCTGAGCGGGGGATCGACGCTCGCTTCGATCCCAATCGCATCGACGACGATCCCGACCACGCGGCCATGATTGCCGAGCACTACCCCGAGGCCCGACCCGTCGAATCGCTGCCGTCGGTTTTTGATTACTGATCGAATTCGGTCGATGGACATGGTTGGTCCGCCGATCCTTCTCACCGATGTTCTCGACGATGTCGGGGCGGCCATCAAGCTTCTGGGCTGGGGTGCGCCGTACCCCGTGCTGGGCGGTTGGTACAGCCCCGGTGCCGATCCCCACGCCCGTACCCGTCCGCTGTGGTTCCGCAACGACTTGGCCAACGAGACGGTTGCCGTGCCGGGGTCTGAGATGTTCATGGACCATCCGATGTATTTGGAGTGCGCCAAGGCCTTCTACCGCACCGATCTTGTCGAGCCCCACAGCGTCTATGTGAACCTGATGATGGCCATGCCCGTGGCGGGGCCGGCCCATACCGACAACCCGAGGTTTGCGGGCCGCGACCAGTCCAACACCCCGATGTGGGTGCTGCGGGCCATGTTGGAGTCAGGCCTGTTTGAGGACATGGCCTTTCCCCAGGCCACTGCCATCTGGTGGCTCAACGACGGGGAAGGCGGTGGGATTCGCTATTGGCCCCACGGACCCGACCAGCCGCCCGCAGAACACGTCGACAACATGACCAACACCGCGCTGATGGGCGACACCCACGGCATGTTCCATCAGGTCAACGCCATCGGCCCCTTCGACATCGGCGCGCCTCAGGTCACCCCAATGGCCCAATTAGCCCCGGCGGGCAGTCCCGACGGGGAGTGGGTGGTAACCGATCACAGCGAGGAGATTTACCGCACGCCTCTGGCCGACGTCCGTATCAGCGTGCTGTGGAAGGCCGACGTGTACATCGACGCCGACCACAAGAATCGACTGGCTTCCAATCCCTTGAGCCGCGACGACATCGCCGCCCGCTTCAACGCCGATCTGGCTGAGCGGGGGATCGACGCTCGCTTCGATCCCAATCGCATCGACGACGATCCCGACCACGCGGCCATGATCGCCGAGCACTATCCCGAGGCCCGGCCCGTGGACGCGCTCCCCTCAGTCTTCGACTACTGACCAGCCCTCAGCCCAGGTCGGTGAGGCGCACCAGCTTGGTGGTGATCACGGGGGTGGACTCGTGCTCCACGAACCGCAGCCCCATCACCCCGTGGTCGCGACCCGCGGTGTCAACCCAGATGCCCGTAGCCGGCTTCTCGGAGGCCACCACCAGCCGTACTACGCCGTCGGCGTCGGCCTCGACGTCTTGGGACGACGCGTAGCCCTGGCCGGTGAAGTAGTTGGCCAGATTCTCCATCCAGTGGTTGCACAGCTGGAAATTCCAGTGCCGGCACACCGGAGGTTTGAACTCCACCACCAGGGCCTCGCCCTCACCAATGCGCCAGTAGCCGAACTCGAAGTGGCGGTCGTCGGGGGAGCCGCCCACTCGGAGGTAGTGCTCGGTGGTGAGCTGCAACTGGTTCTCTTCCTTTAGCAGTGTGTCGGTCCAGTCGGAATAGTCGGACTGCACCGACAGCACCATCTGGGCCGCGATGGCCAGCCGCTTCGACATCTCGCCCGCGTCCGGCGTGTGGATCACCGGGGTGGGCTCAAGCGGCTCGATCATCAGCCGGGGCGCCGACTGGGAGTCACGGTCGTCGTAGACGATACGCATCATCAACTCCCGAGTTTCCGGGGCTACCGCCATCCAGTTGTCGACGCCGGGATCGTCCACCGAGAGAATGAAATCCACGTTTCCGGCACCGTCGGTGAACTCGTCAAGCAGGGCGGTGAACGGCGTCTGCGACCAGCTCGGATTGAACTCCTCCAGCACGGCGACGGCCCGGTCGCCCACTGACTCCACTCCGACCCAATCGGGCACCTTCGGCGTCCACGCCGACATATGGACGTAGGGGGCAGAACCCCGCTGGCCGGTTACCCGATAGCGCTTGGCGGCGTCGATGGGCTGCACCACGTGATCTTGGTCGGGCGATTGGACCCCCTGGCCGCCCTTCATGGGTGGGGGGATGATCCAAATCGACGACTTCTCCATCGGAGGGAGGTTCTCGATACAGCGCATATAGGCCATCAACGACATGCGGGTCAGGTAGCGGAACCCCTCCACCCGGTCTTGCTCGTTGGCGTCGGGGGTGCGGTCGACTACCACTTGACCTGCGGCTCTCATCGTGTCGCAGAAGTCGTTCCACGCCTCACCGGTCATCAGGCGCTCTCGTGCCGCGGCGTCATTCGTCATGGTTTGACCTTTCTGAAGCTCCGGCACACTCTATTGACGACAGGACCAAAGCGAGGAAGCGTTGGAGGCAATCCATGAAGCTGGCGTTCAAAACCAGGCCCCAGAACATCGAGTGGTCTGTCATGTTGGAAACTTGGAAGGAGCTCGACGCCGACCCTCGGTATGAGTCGGCTTGGGTCTTCGACCACTTCTATCCCATCTACGGCAGTGAGGAAGGCCCGTGCCTAGAGGCATGGGTGACGTTGAGCGCATTGGCCCAGGCAACCGAGCGCATCCGGGTCGGATCGATGGTCAACGCCGCCCCTTACCGCCACCCCGGTCTCTGTGCGGCCATGGCCTCGTCCCTTGACATCGTGTCCAACGGCCGGCTCGAGCTCGGTCTGGGCTCCGGGTGGAACGAGGTGGAGGCTGGCGCCTACGGGATCAGCCTCTCCGAGCGCTTTGATCGCTTTGAGGAGTATCTGGAGTGCGTGGTGTCGCTGCTCAGCGAACCCGTCACCAACTTCGAGGGCCGTTACTACACCTTCACCGAGGCCCGAAATGAGCCCAAAGGCCCCCAGCAGCCTACCCCGCCCATCGTCATCGGCGGAGCAGGACCTCGAAGGACCATGCCACTGGTGGCTCGATGGGCCGACCACTGGAACTTCCCCGGCGGAGAGGCCGAGAAGTTTGCCGAAGTCAAAGCCCGGCTAGTCGAATGCTGCGAGGAGATCGGCCGCGATCCTGCTGAGATCACCACCTCAACCCACATCATCTACCAAGCCGACGACCCCATCGACAACGTCCTGGCCCAAGCCGAGCAGTACCAGCAGGCCGGCCTCGACCTCGCCATCTTGTACCCCTTCTCAGACATCGACCCCGCCTCCGTCCACGACATGGCCGACGCCCTCGAGCCCCTCGTGGAGCCTGTCTAGCTCGTCGTTGATGACGAATAGTGGCGGGCTGTTGGCTGGGGGAGCGTTGGCTGTTGTCAGGAACGCGGCGGCTCGAGGATCAGCTCTTCGGGGATCGATGTCATGGTGGCATAGCCGTTCAAGAAGGCGGCCACATCGTTGTCAAAGTCCTCTAGCGTCGATGAGCAGTCGGCCGCGAACATGTCTACCCCACGTTCGAATTCAGCGGCGATGATGGTGTGGATCAGGCCCCGCACCTCGCCAACGCCCCCGCATGAGGGCGTGTTGAGGCTCCACACTGGGGCAACGTCGCCCTCGAACGCCAGCACATCATCCAGATTCTCGTTGAGCCACTCGACCATGAAGGGGATCCCGCTCTCGTGCTCGGCGTCCACGGTGACGCCCCCTTGGCTGATGGCAAACGCGGGAACTCCCCGTCTCGCCGCGGTTCGGGCGGCGCCGACCGTGCCGGAGATCTCCGAGAAGGGGCCGAAGTTCTGCCCGTCGTTCGATCCGGAAACCACCAGGTCGGGAGGCTCGGCGAACACGAAGTCGAGCGCATAGTTGACCGAGTCGGCTGGAGTGCCCTCGACGGCCAAAGCGGGATAGCCGCTCGCGGTGGCGGTCTCCGTGGCCGTGGTGGGTGCGGGATCGGACACGCGGTTCGATGTGCCGCTTTGGTTGGTGGCCGGGGCAACCACGGTGACCTCAACGTTGTCGATGCTGATGAGCGCCTCCACCACGAGATTGATGCCGTCGGAATCGATGCCGTCATCATTGGTCACCAGAATCTGCACCGGCGGTGGGGGCGGTGGAGTCGGGGTGGGCGTCGGTGTCGGCGCGGCGGTGGGCTCTGGCGCCTCCGTTGGCGCGGGTGCCTCAGTGGCTGCCGGCGCTTCCGGGGTGGGCTCTGGCGCCTCCGTTGGCGCGGGTGCCTCAGTGGCTGCCGGCGCTTCCGGGGTGGCAGTTTCGCGTGGCGCCTCGGTGCTTTCGGCGGCCTGCGTCGGCTGTCCGACGCTGCCGTCACCACTGCCGTCATCGTCGTTGCCACAAGCAGCGCTGAGAAGCGCAGCCACTACCGCGAGCGCTAGGAATTGAATCACGCGCTTGCTCAAATTCATCTGCCGTTCCCTTCCAGTCGTTTGACCATTCCGGCCTGCTGGTCTCCACGAGGCCTTGAGTCAGCCTCGCCAGTATTCCAGATGCCGGCTTCCCGTTCGCACTGCTCAGTTTCCCGGTGCCGCCAATGGTGCCGTGTCTGTTCGTGACCGAGAAAGTCGTTAGGTACAGTCCCAGACGTGTCCGACGCAGGGGCGATCACCGACGAGGCCATTGCCCGGTTGCGGGCTCGGATCGGGATCGCCCAACCCCATCCCCAGCCGCCTTGGTATCGGGATCCCAACACCGATGCGTTTCGCCAGGTTGCGGAGGCTTATGGCGACGACAACCCGCTGTGGTGCGATCCCGACTACGGCGCCGGCACGGTGTGGGGAGGACCGATTGCGTCGCCCAACATGAACGGGGGCGACACCCTCATCGGGGAGAACGAGGTCCAGGAGCTCGATCCCGACACCAGGGCATTGCTCAAGGGCGACCCGCTCAAGGGGGCCCACGCCTACTACTCGGGCAGCTACCGGGAGTGGTGGGCGCCGCTGCGCTCCGGAATGCGGGTCACCCGGCGCAACGCCCTGGTCGGCGTTCACGACAAGACCAGCCAGTTCGCCGCCCGCACCGTCCACGAGTGGACCGCCGAGGTGTTCGCCACCCAGGGTGCAGTGCTCTCGGCCCAGTACCGGCTGATGATCCGCACCGACCGGGGGGCAGTGGAGCGCATGGCCGACGAGGGCGGGGGCAAGTACGACGACATCGAGATTGAGCCTTACACCGACGAGCAGATCGCCGAGATCACCGAAGCGGTGAGTACTGAGCCCGAGCGCCGCCGGGGGGCTGAGCCCCGCTGGTGGGAGGACGTCGAGGAGGGCGACGAGCTGCCGGCACTGGTCAAGGGGCCCATGCGGGTCACCGACATGGTGGTGTGGCACACCGGCATGGGCATGGGCCTGTACGGGGTCAAGGCGCTGCGGCTCGGCGTGCAGCAGCGCCAGCGGGTGCCGGGGTTCTTCCGCCCTGACGATCTCAACATCCCCGACGTCCAGCAGCGGGTCCACTGGGATCCCGAGTGGGCCCGGCGGGCCGGCAACCCGGCGATCTACGACTACGGCCGGATGCGCGAGACCTGGTTGGTACACCTTTGTACCGACTGGATGGGCGACGACGCCTGGCTGGCCGCCCTCGACGTGCAGTTCCGACGGTTCAACTACGTGGGCGACACCCACTGGATGCGGGGCACGGTGACCCGCAAGTACCGCACCGACGAGGGCGCCCCGGCGGTGGACCTCGACATCTACGGCGAGAACCAGCGAGGCGAGGTCACCTGTCCAGGGCACGCCACGATCCTGCTGCCCAGCCGAGAGCAAGGGCCGGTGAAGCTGCCCACGCCGCCCGGAGGGGCGACGACCGCCGCTGACGCGCTCGACGCGCTAGTAGAGCGGTTCGAGGCGATGTCGGCGGAATGACTCCCGAGCGGTTGCCGATAAACGCAACCACCAGCGACGAGGAAATTCGGGCTGCGGTGGTGGAATGGGTGGCCGAGTACGTCCCCCAGGCGTGGCGCGACGCCGCACCCCACGGGCGGCGGGCCATCCGCGAAGTGCGGCCCCGGGCCGAATACGAAGCCTGGTATCCCACATTCGCCGCTTCCGGGCTGGCCGTGGCCACCTGGCCCGTCGAATACTGCGGCCTCGGCCTGCCGCCGACCAAGGCCCGGGTGGCCGAGTCGATCCTGGCCCCGTTCAACCTGGGGCGGCTGAACCCGCTTGGATTGCACAACACGGCCCCGGCTCTGTTCGCCCACGGCACCGAGGAACAGCGCATGCGCTTTCTCCCTCCACTGGTAGCCAATCAAGAGCGGTGGTGCCAGATGTTCAGCGAGCCCGGTGCGGGCTCTGATCTGGCGTCTTTGGCGATGCGGGCCGAACGCGACGGCGACGAGTGGATCCTCACCGGCCAGAAGGTGTGGAGCACGTGGGCCCACCAGTCCGAGTTCGCCATCTGCCTGGCCCGCACCGATCCCACCGTCGCCAAGCGCCGGGGCATCACCTACTTCCTGGTCGACTTGTCGTCGCCGGGTGTCGAGGTGCGGCCCCTGCGCCACATCGGCGGCGAGATCGACTTCAACGAGGTGTGGCTCGAGGAGGTGCGGGTGCCCGACTTCCACCGAGTGGGCGCCGCGGGAGACGGCTGGCGAGTGGCGGCGTCCACGCTGGCTGGCGAGCGCCAAATGGTGGCCGGCGCGGGATCAGGAGGCGTCGACCGCATCGGCGGCGGGGGGATCGACAGCCTGCTCAACCAGGCTCGACAAGTGAGCATCGGCCCAGTGGAGCGCGACCGGCTCATACGGCTCTATTGCGAGGAGAAGATTCGGACGTGGACCAACGAGCGGGTCCGGGCCGCGGTCAAAGCCGGAGGCACGCCGGGACCGGCCGCGTCCATCGGCAAGGTCCACCAAAGCCAGCTCAACCAGGCTCTTCAGCTGGCCGCCGCCGATCTCGTGGGCATGGAGTCGGTGGCTTGGACCCCCGGCGAGCCGTCCGAAGAACTCGACCCCATCGAAACGTGGGCCGCTCACATGCCCTATGTGGTCAAAGGCATGCTGCGCAGCCGGGCCAACACCATCGAAGGGGGCACAACCGAGGTCAACAAGAATGTGATCGGCGAGAAGGTGCTGGGCCTGCCCCGCGAGCCCGATCCCTTCCACGACATGGCGTGGCAGGACGTCCCGAGATAGCTGGGCGCAGAAGATGAACCTGGCCGATCTGATCCTGGAGCACCCCTTCAACGACGATGAGCCGCTGCTCCATGACCTCGAACGATCATGGAGCGCAGGCGAGGTCCGCCACGAGGTGCGCTCGCTGGCCCAGCAGCTTGAGTCAATGGGCTGCGCCCGCCGGGGGGTGGCCGTCAACCTGGCCCGGGGGGCCGACGTGGTGCTGGCCATGGCGGCCATCTGGCATGCCGACGCCGTGTTCGTCCCCGTCAATCCCCGTCTTCCCACCCGAGCGGTGGCCGAGTTGGTGGAAAGGCTTCGCCCTGCCCTGATGATTGACGCCGACGGCGTCCACACCGTTGAGGCGGAGGCCGCGGCATACGACGAGGGGGATGCCTTCGTGCTGTGGACCTCGGGCACCACCGGCGATCCCAAGCCCGTGCTCAACACCCACGACGGCTACATCGAGCTCATCGACCGGGTGCTGGCACCCCTGCGGGGCGGGCGTGACCCCGGCGACCGATCGGCCAAGAAGCCGACTCCCAACCTGATACCGGTGTCGATGGCGCTCAACGCCGGCATCTACAACGCCTTGTTCGGTTTGCGGGCCGGTGCCGAGCTGGTGGTGATGGACCGCTTCGCCACCGGCGACTTTGCCACCCTGGTCCGCCGCCACCAGATTCGCTCCACCATCTTGCCCCCCGCGGCAATGGCCATGCTCAACGACGATCCCGAGGTGGGCGATCTGGGACCGCTCAGATATGTGCGGTCGGTGACCGCTCCGCTGTCGCCGTTCCAGGCCCGGCGGTTTGCCGACCGATTCGGGGCCATCGTGCTCAACGGATACGGCCAGGCCGAGATGGGCGAGGTGATCGGATGGACCGCGGCCGACGCCAAGGCCCATCCCGAGAAGCTGGGAGCGGCCGGTCGTCCCCATCCGGGGGTCAGCGCCCGCATCGATAACCCCGACGCCAACGGGGTGGGCGAGCTGTTGGTGCGTCCCCCCTTGGTGTGGGACGACACCCGACGGGCCGTGCTGGCCGACAGGCTCACCGACGACGACCACATTCGCACCGGCGACCTGGCCCGCATCGACGACGACGGGTATGTGTGGATCGAGGGTCGGGTGGGCGACGTGATCAACCGGGGCGGGAACAAGGTGGTCCCCACCGAGGTGGAGGAGGTGCTCACCGCATTGCCCCAGGTGAGCGAGGCTGCCGTGGTCGCCGCCCCGGACGAGCGACTGGGCCAAGTGCCGGTGGCGTTCGTGGTCGAGCGCCAGCCGGTGGACGACCGAGCCCTCGAGCAGGCCTGCCGGGATGCGCTGGTGCCCTATAAGGTGCCGGTGCGCTACGAGCGGGTCGATGCGATCCCCCGAAGCGAAGTCGGCAAAGTGTTGCGCCGCCAACTAGAAGAGGGCCAGATAGAAGAGGGCCAGATAGAAGAGGGCCAGATAGAAGAGGGACTGTGAAGGGAGCCACATCCATGTTCGATCTCAACGGTAAGACCGCGCTGGTCACCGGCGCGGGCCAGAACGTCGGCGCCGGGGTCGCCCGCACGCTGGCGTCGCAGGGGGCCCAAGTCTTCGTCAACGACATCGTCGCCGATCGGGCCGGAGAGGTGGCCGAGGCCATTGCCGCTGCCGGGCACTCTGCCGAAGCGCTGCCCTTCGACGTCACCGACGGTGAAGCGGTGCGGGAGGCCATCGCCGACCGGCCCATCGACATCCTGGTCAACAACGCCGGCAACGGCGGGGCCGAGATGATGCAGGTCAAGCCCTTTGCCGAGACCGAGCCGGCCGATTGGATCGGGCCCCTCGCCGTCAATCTCGGCGGCGTCTTGAACTGCACCCACGCGGTGTTGCCGGGGATGATCGAGCGGGGTTGGGGCCGGGTGATCGGAGTCGTCTCAGGAGCGGGCACCGTGGGCGTGAACATCGGCGTGGCGGCCTACTCGGCCGGCAAGGGGGGCGCGGCCGGACTGCTGCGCTCAGTGGCCCTTGAGGTGGCCCAAACCGGCGTGACGGTGAACTCCATCGCCCTGGGCTTGATGTCCAACACCGGTGACACCGGCGTCACCGACCACTTGGCCAGGGCCATCCCCACTCGGCGTTTAGGCACCCCAGAAGACGTCGCCGCTCTGTGCGCCTACCTCGCCTCCGAGGAGGCCTCGTGGATGACCGCCCAGACCATCCCCCTGGCCGGCGGCTCCATCACCAGCTGAGCCCCAACCGCGTAGGTTGTGAACATGGCGATAACCACAGAGGCTGCCGTTTTGCGGGCGGTGGGAGATCCGTTGTCGATAGAGGCGATTGAGATCCACCCGCCCGCCGACGGAGAGGTGATCTTGGAGATGGGGGCCGCGGGGATTTGCGGTTCTGACCGCCGCGTGATCGAGGGGACATATCCGGTGGAACCGCCCGTCGTGTGCGGACACGAGGGCGCCGGGGTCGTGGTCGAGGTCGGGCCGGGGGTGCAGTCGCTGGAGGTGGGCGACACCGTCGTGCAGATGTTCAAGGGACCGTGCGGCACCTGTCGGAATTGCCTGCGGGGCCTCAAGACCTTCTGCCCCACCGCCATGGATGTTTCGGGGCGGCTGCGCGACGGCACCTATCGCATGTTCGACCAGTCGGGCGCGGCGGTGGGAACCCACATCGGGCTCGGGAGCTTTGCCCGCCACACCGTCACGCCTGAGCGCCACCTGGTGAAGATTCCCGATGGGGTAGAGCCCGCGGTGGCCGCCCTGGTTTCCTGCGGTGTGTCCACCGGCGTGGGCGCGGCGGTGAATGTCGCCGGTGTCCAGCCCGGCGATGCAGTCATGGTGCTGGGCATCGGAGGGGTGGGCGCCGCCGCGGTGATGGGCGCCGCGCTGGCCGGTGCCGAGCGAATCGTGGCCGTTGATATCAATGCCGACAAGCTCGCCCTCGCCTCCGGCTATGGGGCCACCGACGTGGTCGATGCCAGTGCCGCCGACGTCGCCGACGCCGTGGGCGAGCTCACCGGCGGCTGGGGGGTGGATGCGGTGTTGCTCGCTCCCGACAAGGTCCGATCCGAGCACTACGAGACGGCCATAGCCTGCCTTGGCGCCGGCGGCATGGTGGTGCAGGTGGGAGGTACGGCGCACGGCATGGAGTCGATCCCCATTTCCCCGAACCTGCTGTTGGCCCAAAAATCGATTGTCGGGACCACGTTCGGGGGTCCCGATCCGGCCCGGGACGTGATGCGGTGGATCGACTTCCATCTGGCCGGGAGGCTGCCGCTGGAGAAGCTCATCACCCAGCGCTACCCGCTGGAGGAGATCAACACCGGATTTTCCGACTTGGTGGCCGGCCGCAACATCCGGGGCGTTGTCGAAATGGGCTGAGGCAATGAAGTGCCCGGGGTGGGAGTCGAACCCACACGCCCCCTTAGGGGGCTGGGGGGTTTAAGCCCCCTGCGTCTGCCTATTCCGCCACCCGGGCCTGACCCCACGGTACTGGGCTAGCCGGGGGGTGGCTTCTCAATTGCGGTGGGGGATTCAGACCACCCGGAAGACGCCTGATCCGGTGGTGATGGTGCGGTCGTCGCGGCCTTCGTCGAACAGGGTGAGGTTGACGTTGATGCGGCCGCTGCGAGCGGTGATGGCCTCGGCCTCGCAGCGGAACGGGCCGATTAGGCCCGGCTTCACGAACATCACGTACCAGTTCTCTACCTGGATGCGGTCAGTGTCGGCCGCCTGTTCGGCCAGCTCGTGGGCGGTGATGTCGAACACGATGTGGATGGGGCCCAGGTGCAGGGCGGCGTGGGGTGCCGAGAACTCCTTGGACAATTCGGGAAGCCGGTACCAGCCGTCTTCGCCCTTTTCCACGCCGAACACATCGTGCAGCCGGGGCATGTCAGGCGAGTCCACCACCGGGATGAGCGGGTTTTCCACCGCCTCGTAGCCGTCAGGCACATCGCCCAGGCTCACGCCCATGCCTGCGGAGGTGGAGATGATACGGGAGTGGTCGGCGGCGTCCACCACTTTGGATCGGGTGAACCCCATCTGGCGTCCGAAGTTGATCACCTCGCGGTAGACCTCGATCCGATCAACCCCCCGGGCGTCGTCGAGGATCTGGGTGAACGACACCACCGGAGCGGGCACCACCTGATCGTCGTTCCAACTGGGCTCGGGGCAGCCGATGGCCAGCGGGGCGGCCATGATCCCGCCGTGGGCGTTGCGCATGTCGTGGCGCAGCGGCATCGACTCCAGTTCGTCATTGGCGAAACCGGTGTCCAGCGACGGGGTGGTCTTGTTGAGGTACCGATACGACATCAGCCCGGTCCACAGCTCCTCGAACGCATCCCAATGCTCGTCGGGCGTCACTTCGCGGATGTCCTTCACCATGGGCTTGTCCCTTTCAGGTTCGGTGTGGGCCAGGGTATGCCCCTGGAACCGGGGCGAACTTCTACTTGCCCCAGAACGCTGGGGAGGTGGCGTCTTTGGGGATCTCAGCCAAGGGCTCGGCGATCTCGGCCACCGTCGGGCCGTGCTCGGCGGCCAGCGGGGCCAGGGCGTCGAGGTCGAAGCCGTACACGTCGGCGGCGTTTCCGGCCAGGATGCGGCGCATCGACTCCTCGTCCCGGTCGTGCAGGGCAAAGCGGATGCCCTCGCGGCTGTAGGGATAGGTGCCCTCCACGTGGGGATAGTCGGAGCCCCACATCACTTTGTGGTCGCCCACCTTGTCGAGCAGGCGCATTTCGTTGGGGCCGGGGAAGCTGATGCCGATCCAGATGTTGCGCTCGAAGTAGAAGCTGGGCTTCTCGGGCAGCACCGAATCGGCGGAGAAGCCCAACTCGCCGGTGCGCCCGGTCATCGACATCTGGGCATGGAGGCCGTCGAGTCGGCGCAGGATCTCGGGCACCCAGCCGAAGCCCTGCTCGGTGAATACCGCCTTGAGACCGGGGTAGCGCTCGAACACCCCGCCCATGATGAGGTGCCACATGGAGCGGTTGGAGAAGAACGGGGTCTCGATCACGAACATCGGCCCGGCCGCGGGGGAGTCGCCGTAGTCGGGCATCCCGGTTCCCCCGGAGTGCAGGGTCATCACCACGTCGTGCTCTTCGCAGGCGGCCCACACCGGGTCGTAGCGGGGGTGGAATAGCGGGGGCAGATCGGAGTTGGGAGCGATGCTGGGGATGAGCGCCCCGCCCCGCAGGTCGTGCTCGGCGATCCACTTCACATCGGCGACCGCCTGGTCGATATCGTTCAGGAAAATCTGGCCGATGCCGGCCCGGCGCTCGGGGTACTCGGCGCAGAAGTCGGCCAGCCAGCGGTTGTGGGCCCGGATGCCGGCAAGTCGGCGGGGGAGGTCTTTGTC
>VYEX01000054.1 GCA_009842675.1 Acidimicrobiia bacterium
GGGCGGGGAGGTCGACGGAGCCGTCGGGGTGGGTGACGGTGATTCGGTTGAGCTGGGGGTGAGCGGAGAGCCCGGACACGTCGTTGACTGCGCCGAAGGCCATGCGGCTCTTGGAGAGCTTGTCGCGGAGCTCATCGGTGGGCAGTCGGCCAAAGACCTCGGATACGGCGTCATCAGTCGCCGCTCGGTTGGTAACTCGAGCCTTGTTGGTGGCGAAACGGGGGTCGTGGGCCAGTTCCGGCCGGTCGAGCACTGTCTCGCACAGGGTGACCCACTCCCGATCGGACTGCACTGCAATGAGCAAAGTGGTGCCATCGGCGGTGGTGAAGCCGCCGTAGGGCGCGATGGACGGGTGGGCCAAACCAACGCGCTCAGGGGCCTCGCCGAGGTAGTCGTAGTGGAGCAGGGGAACGGTCATCCACTCGGCCATGGTGGAGAACAGCGACACCTCGATGCTGGCGCCCTCGCCGGTACGTGCTTGGCGGACCAGCGCTTGGCTGATGGCTCGCGCCGCCGCCTCGCCGGTGGCGATATCGGCCACCGACACCCCTACTCGACCCAGAGGCCCCGGTGCGCCCGAAACAGACACCAGGCCGCTCTCAGCCTGCACCAAAAGGTCATAGGCCTTCATCTGGGCATACGGCCCAGCCGGCCCGTATCCCGAGATGTCGCAGGTAACCAGCCGGGGATACTGCTCCCGCAGTGACCCGGACCCGAATCCCAGCCGGCTTGCCGCACCCACGGCCAGATTCTGGATGAAGACGTCGGCCCGCTCGATCATCTTCCCCAGCAGTGTCTGATCTTGGGTGTCCTTGAGGTCGAGGACGATCGATTCCTTGCCCCGGTTCAGCCAGGCGAAGTAGCTGGCCAGCCCATCGGCGGCGGCGTCGTAGCCCCGGGAGAAGTCGCCCTCGGCCCGCTCGATCTTGATGACCCGGGCCCCGGCGTCGGCCAGCCGACAAGATGCCAGTGGCCCCGCCACTGCTTGTTCGATTGAGACGACGAGCACACCGTCCAGCGGCTTTGCCGAGCTCACGCCAGCAACGTACTCCACGCATCGGACAGGACAACTAGGCGTAAGCTCTGGCGATGACCCCACAGGAAATCCTGGACTTGGCCCGCGAGCATGCTGCGGCCGAAGCAGAAAATGACGCCGAGCGGACCCTGGCCACTCTGGTGGATGAGCCCACCTACGAATTCTGGCCGATGGGTGTGGGGTTCACCGGAGGTGATCTGGCCCGGACGTTCTACTTGGAGCAGTATCCGCAGTTCGCCCAGCGTGTCACCAATTTCGGGGTGCTCGGGGAATGGACCAACGATCAATGCGCCATTCAGGAGTATTGGATCGAACTCGACGGAGAGACCCGCCACATGGTCATGTCCATGATGCCCGCCGAGGGCGATTTGCTGACCGGAGAAAAGCTGTACTGCGACGATGCCTTTGTGGAGGCTTTGCTCGGTCCCCTAACTGTGCACCTGAAACCGCTCTGAGCTCGCTCTCGTCGGAATTATGCCAGCAGGTGTTTTTGCACTTTGCCGAGGGCGTTGCGGGGGAGTTTCTCAACGAGGTGCAGCAGCCGGGGGTGTTTGAAGTCGGCGCACACTCCGTCTAGGTGGGAACGCAGGCCGTCGAGAGTCGGGCTCTTACCAGCGACTGCTACGACCCAGGCGGTGACCAGCTCGCCCCACTCCTCGTCGGGGGTGCCGGTAATGGCCACGTCGTCGACTTCGGGGTGGGTGCGCAGGGCGTCCTCCACTTCGCGGGGATAGACGTTCAACCCGCCGGAGATCACCAGTTCTTTGGCCCGGCCCCGCAGTCGCAGATAGCCGTGTTCGTCCAACTCGCCCAGGTCGCCGGTTCGGAACCAGCCCTCGTGGTCGAACGCCTCCTCGGTGGCCTCAGGGCGGCGCCAATAGCCGGCAAACACATTCGGCCCTCGTACCAGCACTTCGCCGCTGTCGGGAGCTAGTCGCATCTCCACTCCGGGCAAAGGAAATCCCACCGTGCCTGCTCGGTGCTCGGCGTCGTAGGGGTTGGACACCAACATGATGGTCTCGGTCATGCCATAGCGCTCCAGCACCCGCACCCCGGCGGCCTCCTCAAGGCGACGGTGCAGATCAGCGGACAGCGGAGCGGAGCCAGCCACGCACAGCCGCAGCCGGGACAGCTCTGCAACGCGATCTGACTGGGCGAGCCGGTTGTACATGGTTGGCACACCAAAAAACAGGGTGGCGTCGTGGGCAGCGGCCGCGTCAAGAACGGCGTCGGGGGAGAACCCATCAAGCAGTATCGCCGAGGCACCGGTCAGCAGCGTGCCGTGCAACCCGACGCCTAAGCCGTGCATGTGGAACAGTGGCAAGGCCAGCACTAGGCGATCCTCGGGTTCCCACCGCCAGGCAATGCGGACCGAATCGGCCCCGGCCAGCAAATTTCCGTGGGTTAGCACCGCCCCCTTGGGCACACCGGTCGTACCTGAGGTGTAGCCCAACAGCGCGGGGTCACGGCTTCCCAACTGATCGAGACTGGGGGCGGCTGCGTCTTCGAGGTCTAGCTGGGGTGAGACCACGGTCATTTCTGGAGCTAGCTCGGCCAGCCATCGCACCCACTCATGGTTGTCCACCACCGCGGCCCGAGGCTCGGCGTCGCCCACGATGTGGGCCAGCTCACCTCGCCGGTAAGCCCCGTTAACTGGCACCACGATGAGGCCTAGCCGCAAGGCGGCCACATGGGCCACCACAAGATCCACCGAAGCAGCGGCCGAGAGGATAATCCGGTCGCCCTTGCGCAGCCCTGCTCCGTAGAGCCGCCCAGCCGCGGTCTTGGTCCGCCTGGCTAGGTCGCCCCTTGTCGCCCAACCGTTGCTGGCGTCCCACAGAGTCGGCTTCGACGGTTCGACAGCCCAGCGCTTGGCCCAAGCTGCTGGCAGGCTTACTTCTTCCAGCAAGTCCACATCGCCGGGATCAACCCCGGCAGGAAAGTGAACTGCATCGGCTCGGGCGGTGGTCACAACTACCGATAATGTCACTCCTCGTGCCCCTGAATCTGGCCACCGCCTGGGAGGCGGCTGCCGAAGTAGTGCCGGATGCCGATGCGGTGGTGTGTCAGTCGGTCAGCCGAACCTGGCGGGAGTTCGAGGACCGGGCGGCTCGATTGGCCGCCGCGTTGGGGGAATTCGGCATAGGCGCGGGCGACAACGTTGGGCTCTACCTCTACAACGGCAATCCCTACAGCGAGGTCACCTTTGCCGCGTTCAAGGTCCGGGCCGCTCCTTGCAACGTGAACTACCGCTATCTGTCCAGCGAGTTGCGCCACCTGCTGGAGGATGCTGATGCCAAGGCGGTGTTCTTCTCTCCTGAGTTGGCCGATCGGGTAAACGAGGCCCGGGCGCACCTGCCACTGCTTCGAGCAGCCATTCAAGTGGGCGATCCTGGCGACCCCGTGCCCGACTGGGCGCTGGACTACGAGGCCCTCATCGCCGAGCATGATCCGGCACTTCCCATCGACCGCAGCCCCGACGACATGTGGATCCTCTACACCGGAGGTACCACCGGCAAGCCCAAAGGGGTCATGTGGCCCCACAGCTCGTTGATCGGCGCCATGGCCGGACCATTTCGGGCGCTGACGCTGCCCCTACCGGAGACAATCGAGTTGGTGAAGTCCAACATCGCGGCCATCTACGACACCAACCGGGTTACCCGA
The DNA here is from genome assembly GCA_009842675.1 of Acidimicrobiia bacterium. Lineage (GTDB taxonomy): Bacteria > Actinomycetota > Acidimicrobiia > Acidimicrobiales > Bin134 > Poriferisocius. Next base: position 3,701 of record VYEX01000054.1, read on the forward strand.
CAGCTGGCCGCCTCACCGCTCATGCACGGCACGGCCAGCATCATTGCGCTGTCCACTTTCACCCAGGGCGGGGCGGTGATCACCATGCCGGAGCGCAGCTTCGACGCCGACGCCCTGTGGCGCTGCGTGGAGCGTGATCGGGCCACCGTGCTCTCCATCGTGGGCGACGCCTTCGGCCGACCCATGGCCGAGGCCCTGGATGCCGCGGCAGCTCGAGGCGAGCCCTACGACCTGTCGTCGGTGTTCATGATCATGTCTTCCGGGGTGATCTGGAGCCAGCCCGCCAAAGAGGCTCTATTGGTGCACAAGGACATGAAGCTGGTTGACTCCCTGGGCTCCAGTGAGGGAACTGGCACCGGCATGAGGATCAGCGACCGCAAGGGAGGCTCGGCCACCGGCCGATTTTCGCTGGGGGAGAACGCCGCGGTGTTCGACGAAGACGGCTTGCCGGTGGAGCCCGGCTCGGGACAGCAGGGCATGGTGGCCGTGGGCGGCCCCATCCCCATCGGCTACTACAAGGACCCCGAGAAGACGGCAGCCACATTCCGCACCATCGGCGGGCGGCGCTGGTCGGTACCCGGCGACTGGGCCACCGTGGAAGCCGACGGCACCATCACGCTTCTGGGTCGGGGCTCGGCGTGCATCAACAGCGCGGGGGAGAAGATCTATCCCGAAGAGGTGGAAGAAGCGGTCAAAGCCCATCCCGCGGTGGTCGATTGTCTAGTGGTCGGGGTGCCTGATCCCAAATGGGGTGAGGCGGTGACCGCAGTGGTGCAGATGGCCGAGTTGGCTAGTGATGATGAGGTCATCGCCGATGCCCGCACCCGCTTGGCCGCCTACAAGCTGCCCAAGTCACTCATCCGGGCTGATGCCGTCCAACGGGGCGCCAACGGGAAGCCTGACTACCAGTGGGCCAAGCAATTCGCCCTCGATTCCCTGAGCGTCGATTGATTTTTCCTATAACTCTGAAAACATAGAGCCATGAGCATCAAGGTGACTGCGCTGCCGGCGGCTTTGGGAGCCACAGTGGAAGAACTGGATGCCGACCACCTCGACGACGATGTGGCGGCCGAGTTGCGGGAGGCGTTCTGGGCCCACAAGGTGCTGTTCTTCCCCCAGATCCACCTGACCGATGACCAGCACGTGGCCTTGGGCTCGCTGTTCGGCGATCTGGCCGCGGTGAGCAACGACGACACCGACCATCGGGATCATCACACGGTGGACGACGAGGGAAAGATCCTGGTGCTGGACAGCTCCAACGAATACTCCCGGGCCAACTTCTGGCACACCGATGTGACATTTGCCCGCCAGCCCCCACTGGGGTCGCTGCTGTCTATGAAGGAGTCTCCACCTTCTGGCGGCGACACCATGTGGGCCAATACTCAGGCTGCCTACGACGGCCTGTCCGACCCAATCAAAGCTGCCCTCGAAGGGGTTATCGCCCGCCACGGCCGGGTGGGCCTCACCGACCTGACCGATCACCCGGCAATAACCATCCACCCCGAGACCGGCGAGCGGATCCTGTTTGTGAATCGGGGCTGGACCTCATCTCTCACGGGGATGAGCCACCTGGAGAGCAGGTGCTTGTTGGCGCTGCTGTGCGACCACATGGAACAGCCCGAGTACGTAGTGAGATGGCGGTGGAGCGACGGCGACGCCGCCCTGTGGGACAACCGCTGCACCATGCACTACGCCATCGACGACTACGGCGCCGACCACCGACGCATTCACCGGGTCACAATCTACGACCCCTCTGGCGCTGGCCCGGTAGCGGCTTCGCCCGCGGCTTAGCTAGAGCTCCAACAGGGCCTGTTCCACCACTTCGGTCAGCGCGGGGTGGATATAGAGCTGGCCTCGAGCCATCTCGTCCACGGTGAGGCCAAATTGGAATCCCTGGATGAGTTGCTGGATGAGAGTGGGGGCTTGAGGGCCGATGATGTGGGCGCCTAGCAGTCGCCGGGTCTCGGGATCGGCCAGCACCTTGGCGAAGCTGGTGGTGTCCTCCATGGCCCAGCCATAGGCGGTGTCACTATAGGGGCGAACGGCCTTCAGATAGGTTCGCCCCTCGGCTCGCAGTGCCTGCTCGGTGGCCCCTACCGCGGCCAGCTGCGGATAGGCGAACACCGCATGGGGGATGCCCGAGTGATCGGGCGCCCGCAGGTCGTTGGGGCTGGCGATGTTGTGGGCTACTGCCCGGGTGTCCTCGTTGGCAGTGTGCTTGAGCTGGGCCGCATGGCAGATGTCGCCCAGCGCCCACACCCCCTCAACACTGGTGCGGAGATACTCGTCGGTCACCACGTAGCCGGAGTCGTCCAATTCCACCCCGGACCGGGCTACGCCCAGCTGCTCGCCGTTGGGTAGTCGGCCAGTGGCCAGCAACAACACATCGCCGGTCACATCGCGCGCCTTGGTATGAACAGTGATCTGCGACCCACTCTGGGACATCCCGATGATGGGGGAGCCGAGGGCGCAGTCCATGCGCTGAGACACGATTTCGGTGAACGCGGCCGACACCTCCTCATCCTCGGCCCGCAGCAGCCGCTCAGACCGGTTGACGATCGATACCGACACGCCCATGGCGTCAAACACGTGACCCAGCTCGGCGGCGATGTAGCCGCCGCCCAGAATCACCAGCCGCTCGGGCAGCGACTCCAGGCGCATGACTGTGTCGGAGGTGTGGTAGGGAACCTCGTCCAGACCAGAGATCGGGGGGATGAACGGCCGGGCCCCGGCGGCCAACACGATGTGGTCACCGGTGAGCTGGTGCCCGTTCACTTCCAGCACTTTGTGGCCGACAAAGCGGGCGTCGCCGTTGAACACGGTCACGTTGTCGAGGCTGTGACGGTAGTCCTCCCCGCCCTGGGCGATGGGGTCGATGCGCCCGAACACCCGCCCCACGATCTCCGGCCAGCGCACACCGTCCAGCGAGCTGTCAACCCCCAAGTGCCCAGTGTGCCCGGCCTGGTGGGCCATGTCGGCGGCGTATACAAACATCTTGGAGGGTATGCAGCCCCGGTTGAGGCAGGTCCCGCCGAACACGTCCCGTTCGATCAGTGCCACTCGCCAGTCGTCGAAATCTGGGGTCAGCACGCTATTGCCCGACCCGGTGCCCACCACCACCAGGTCGAATCGCTCGGGTGATTGAGACATCAGCCGCCCTGAGGAGGCCCTTTGGCGGTTTGGTCTTCGTCGATGAGCTGGCCCCGGAAGCTGGGGTTGCGGCCCAACTGAATGTCCTCATGGCGGTTCATAATGGCTGGGGCGTACACGTAGTCGGTCCAGATGTAGAACTGATTGTCGAGCACGGCCTGATACACCAACTCGGCCACCTCCGGCGGCTTCACCGCGTCTTCATAGATAGCCATCATCATTTGGATCCGCTCCTCGTCTTCGGCGGTGGGATCGGGCGGGATGATCGGCGAGCGCAGTGTTTCGGGGCGGTTGCGCTCGGAATTGATGATGTTGGTGGTCACCAATCCCGGGCACAGCACCGACACGCCGACGGTCGATCCGCTCTCCTGGAGTTCGTGGTAGAGCGTCTCGGAAATGGTCACCACCGCGTGCTTGGAGGCGTTGTAGGGGCCGATGTTGGGATACGACGTGTGGCCGGCGACTGAGCCGGTGTTCACGATGTGGCCGTCTCCGTGCTCCATGATGTGGGGCAGGAACACCCTGATCCCGTGGATAACCCCCCACAAGTTCACTCCGAGAATCCACTGCCAATCGGCAGTGGTCAGGGTGTGTATCAACCCGCCGGAGCCGACTCCGGCGTTATTGCACACTACGTTGACCTGTCCGAACCGGGAGAAGGCCGCTTCGGCGAGATCGTTCATGTCCTGCTCCGAGCTCACGTCGGTGAGCACGCCTACCGCGTCCACCCCGGCGTCGTTCAACTCAGCCACCGCGGCGTCCATAGCCGGGCCCTCCACGTCGGCGATCATGATGCGGGCCCCGGCCGCGCCGAATCGGTCAGCCATGGCCCGGCCCATGCCGCTGGCCCCGCCGGTGATGACTGCTGTTTTGCCCTGAAGAGTGTCCATGAGCCGACGCTACTGCTTGCCTGGTTGCCGAGCCGATGTCGGCGGCGATGAAACCAGGGCCACTAGGGTTCCCGCCGTGAGCAAGGTGAACGCGGTTGTGATGTACCCGCTGGCGATGGAAGAGTCGGAGCTCGACGACCTTCACCGCCGGTTCCCAGGGGTTCAATTCCACAATATTCCCTATTTCGAGCCCCACGGGCTGAGGGACGCCAAGGCCAAGGGCCGGGTCACCGAAGGGCTATTGGCCACGGCACCGTCCCTGACTGAGGCCGAGAAGGAGACCATTGCGGCAGCCGATGTGCTGATGGCACTCGACCTGCCACCCGGGATCAGGGAATGGGCATCCCGACTGCGGTGGGTGCAGGCCATCGGGGCCGGTATCGGCCAGCTGGAGCCGTCCAAACTGAAGGCCAAGGGCATTGAGTTGACCAACGCCGCCGGAGTGGCCTCTGCCCCCATCGCCGAGTTCGCCGTCGGCCGCCTGCTGGAGGTATGGAAGGACATCCGGGTGCTGGAGCGCCAGCAGAAGGACCACCATTGGGAGTTTCACCAAGGGCTGCTGGTGAAGGGAAAGACCATCGGCATCGTTGGCCTGGGGGCCATCGGCCGGGACGTGGCCCGCCGGGCTAAGGCCTTTGAAACCACCGTGCTGGGTAACCGTCGGTCGGCCCAAACCGGCGACACCGATCCCGATGTCGACGAGCTGTACGGCCCTGATGGGCTGGACGAGATGCTGGCCCGCTGTGATGCGGTGGTGTTGAGCGCACCTCATACTCCTGAGACCATTGACCTGTTCGACGCCGAACGCCTCGGGCGGCTCAAGCCCGGGGTGGTGGTGGTGAATGTGGGGCGGGGAACGATCATCGACGAGGCCGCGTTGGTGGCCGCTTTGGAGTCGGGCCAGGTCGGGGCCGCGGTGCTGGACGTGACCCGAGAGGAGCCGCTCCCCGCCGACAGCCCCCTGTGGGACGCTCCCAACATGTACCTGTCTCCCCATTGCTCCACCGCCCGGGAGGGCTACAACGAAGCCCTAATGGAGTTGTTCTGCGACAACCTGGAGCGCTTTCTGGCCAACGAACCGCTGCGCAACGTGGTGGATCCCGACCGGGTCTATTAGGAATACGTCATAGCCCAAACCGTCGAGGAGAAATTCCATGCCGTCAGATGCCTACAACGCCGCGGTCGCGACCATAAGGGAGCAGATGCAACAAGCGAACGCCGGACCGCCGCCTGACCTGGAGACGACTCGGGCTGGGTTTGAGGCGTCGTACAGCTCAAGGCCCATTCCCGACGGGGTGAGTGTCACTCCGGTGGACGCCGGAGGGGTATCGGCCGAGTGGGTGACGCCCTCAGTGGTGGAGGGCAATCGGGCCATCATCTACCTGCACGGCGGCGGCTATGTGGTGGGCAATCTCAACACCCACCGCCACGTGGTGAGCCGATTGGCGGTCGAGGCCAAGGCCCGGCTGTTGAATGTGGACTACCGCCTCGCTCCCGAGAATCCCTACCCGGCCGCGCTGGACGACGCCATGGCGGCGTGGCAATGGCACCTGGCCAACGGAGGAGAGGCGGCCCACACTGCTATCAGTGGCGATTCCGCCGGTGGGGGACTGACCATCGCGCTGTGCATGAAGCTGCGGGACGAGGGCTTGGAGCAGCCCGCCTGCGCGGCTCCCATCTCGCCGTGGACCGACTTGACGTTCTCGGGCGACTCAATGACCGAGCGGGCTGAGCGCGATCCCATGCTGTCCGGCGGCGACGCCCTGCATGGCATGGTCATGGCCTACGCGCAAAGCGTGGACGCTGCTGACCCCTACATCTCGCCGGTGTTCGGCAAGTTCGAAGACCTGCCCCCCATGATGATCCAGGTGGGCACTGAGGAGGTGCTCTACGACGACAGCACTCGCGTTGTCGAGGGCATCGAGAGCGCCAGCGGCTCCGTGGAGTTCCGCCCCTGGCAAGACATGATGCACGTTTGGCACTTGCTTGCCGGCGTCGCCCCCGAAGCAGAAGAGGGTATCGCCGAGCTGGCTGCTTACATTTCCGAGCGGACGTAGCCGTCTCGCCGGATCAGCTGGCGGCTAGGCGCGCCCCCAAAGTACGCAGCTGCTGGGTGCCGGCGCCCAGGGAGCATTCAATGTGCTTGTTCCACAGGGTGTAGCGGTGGAGGGGGTAGTCGACGCTTACCCCCATGCCGCCGTGGACGTGCTGGGTGGCGTGGGCCACGTCATGGGCCCAATGGGAGGCGTACCACTTGGCGATGGGTAGCCGCATCGACGCGTCGTTGCCCTCGGCCAGGTCGTACAAGGTGGCGTAAGTGCACAGCCGCACCGCCTCCACATGCATGAACTGGTCGGCAAGACGCTGGGTGACCGCCTGGAAGGTGGCCACCGGACGGCCGAACTGTTCCCGCTCTGAGGTGTACTCGGCGGCCAGGCGCAGTGCCCGGTCAACCACGCCCACCTGGGTAGCGCACAACAGGGCCACCGCACGATCAGACAGCCACGCCACCGACGCACCGTCAGCTGCCCCGAGGGGTTCGCACGAGGCACCGTAGAAGTTCACCTGGTGAACGGGCTGGAGCCGGGTGGATACCCCTGCCTCCATGTTCACGGCCGGATCAGACAAGTCGACCAGAAACAGCCCCGTGCCGCTGATGATGCCGTTGTCGGTGCCATCGTCGAGTCCCGCTACCACCACGATCTTGGATGACTCCCCGGCGAACTCCACCACCTCCTTGCAGCCAACCAATCTTCCATCCACCACTCTGGCCGTCGGGCTGGTGATGTCGTCGTTCAGGTATTCCTGAATGCCGAGAGTCAACAGGTTCGACCCGTCGGTGCAGCCGGGGAGCTCTCGCCGGCGCTGCTCGTCGGTGCCGAATGCATCCACTGCTAGCGCGGCCAGCATCCCGCTCCATAGGGGCAGCGGGGCGACGTGGCGCCCCTGGGCCTCGAGCACTTGGCCGACGGCGATCAAGTCCAGGCCTCCGCCGCCCACGTCCTCGCTCAAGCCGATGCCCACCAGCCCGGCTGCGGCCAGCTCATGGTAGAGATCCCGGTCGAGCCACTCGTCGGCGGCCTCGATCTCCATGTGCCGCTCCATGTCGAGGCGGTCTCCCATGATTCGGTTGGCCAACTCGGAAACAGCTTGCTGCTCTTCGCTCAGGGTGAAATCCATCGTCCTGCCTTCTACTTGCGGCGCTTCTCACGGGGCAAGCCGAGGCCGGCCATGCCGATAATGTCCCGCTGGATCTCGTTGGTGCCTCCCCCGAAGGTAAGCACCCAGCAGCCCCGATACGACTCCTCCATCCGATGGGAGAAATCGGCATGGGGAGAGCCCTTCTTGAGGTGGCCAGTGGCCCCGACCACCTCGGTCAACCCGGAGTAGATGAGGTGCATCGACTCTGAGCCCCACACCTTGATGGTCGACGCCAGGGCCGGGCTCACGTTGTTGCCCACCGTGGACTCGTAGGCCACCCTCCAGTTCAACAGGTCCAAGAACTCGACCCGGGCCCGGCACTCGGCCAGCTTGACCTGAACCCATTCCTGGTCGATCACCCGGCGGCCGTCGGGCAACTTCGCCTCTTTGGCCCACTCCACGCCTTGGTTGACCAGGTTGGCGATGCCCCCCGACGCGCACAGCGACACCCGCTCGTGGTTGAGCTGGTTGGTGATGAGACCCCAGCCCCCGTTCACCTCGCCCACCCGCAGCCAGTCGGGCACCCGCACGTTGTCGTAGAAGGTGGCCGTGGTGTGGCTGTTGCCCATAGTGATGAACGGCTGGATGTCGAAACCGGGATCGTCGGTGGGAACCAAGAACATGGTGATGCCCTTGTGGGCCGGGGCATCAGGGTCGGTCCGGGCGGCCAGCCAGACGTAGTCGGCGTCGTAGGCCAGGCTGGTGAACATCTTTTGGCCGTTGACGATCCACTCATCGCCGTCTCGCACCGCCCGGGTCTTGAGGGCGGCCAGATCGGTACCCGCAGTGGGCTCCGAGTAGCCGATGGAGAAGTGCATCTCCCCGGCCAGGATCTTCTTCAAGAAAAAGTCCTTCTGGCGGTCGGTGCCGTAATCCCGAATGGTCGGGCCCACGGTGTTGATGGTGAGGAAGGGCACCGGCACCTGGGCGGCCCAAGACTCGTTGAAGAAAATGTACTGCTCGATGGGGGTGAACCCCTTGCCGCCGTACTCCACCGGCCAGCCCACGCCCAACCAGCCGTCGCTGCCGATCTGGCGGATTAGCGCCTTGTAGTCCTCGTTGGCTTCGGTCTCGGTGTGGCGGATCTTCTCGCGTACCTCGTCGGTCATCAGGTTGGAGAAATACGTCCGCAGCTCCTGCTGGAGCTCAAGCTGGTCATCGGTCAATTCGACGCGCATATCCCAAGTCTGGCAGCCCCAGACTAAGTGCGGCTATCCAAGACAGGTAGCCTCACATTGATGTTGGTGGTGGGGCTTACCGGGGG
>VYEX01000026.1 GCA_009842675.1 Acidimicrobiia bacterium
GCCCCCGCCACCACCGCCGACTGGGACGAGGAGACCGCCGATTCTGCCCCTACACTCCCCGGTCTCAACCAGCACGGCCCCCAACTCCGAGCCGAATTCGCCGAAGGCTGAGGTTCTTCGCGTTCGCAGTTGTCAGACGAATCGCTGGCGGAGGCGGAACTTCTCGACTTTGCCGTTGCCGGTGCGGGGAAGCTGGTCAATGGGCTCGATGGTGGTGGGCACTTTGTAGGGGGCCAAAGTTCCCTCGGTGTGAGCCCGTAGGTCGTCTTCGGTAGGCAGCTCGCACCCCTCGGCGACCACGATGAAGGCTGCCACCGTCTCGCCCAGCACCGGGTCGGGACGGGCCACCACCGCGATATCGCCCACTGCGGGATGGGTGCGCAGCGCGGTCTCCACCTCGATGGTGGACAAGTTCTCACCACCCCGGCGCACGATGTCCTTTTGGCGATCCACGAAATAGAGGTAGCCGTCGTCGTCCACGTAGCCCAGGTCGCCGGTGCGGAACCAGTCCCCCGACGTGGCGGCCTCAGTGGCCTCCGGGTCTTCGATGTAGCCGTTGAAACCAATCGTGGACCGAAGAAAACAGATCTCCCCGGTCTCTCCCGTCGGAGCTTCTGACCCATCGGGCAAGAAGATCCGCAACACCGACCCCTCGAACGGCTTGCCCACCGAGCCGGGGCGGCGGGGCTCGTCCAGGCGGGTGTAAGTTCCCGACCCGGCCTCGGTCATGCCATACCAGTCCATGCACGGCACCCCATAGCGCTCCTCGATCTGCTCGATGATCGGCGCGCAGCCCAGCGGAATCATCACCCGCAGCGAGTGCGACTTCTCGTGAGGACCGGGGGGCTGGGCCATCAAGATGTTGATGATGGGTACCAGGGTGAGGAAGTAGGTCGGGCGATACTGGTCGACCAGTGACCAGAAGCGCGACGCCGAGAACTTGCGAGGCATGACCACGCTGGCCCCCCGGCTCAGCGCCGACATGGCCCCTCCCATGGCGTTGCCGTGGAACAGCGGGGTCACCACCAGCGAGCGGTCGGTGTGGCTCAGGCCGAACATCTCCTCATAGGGCACGGCTCCCCCGGCGAACAGCTCGGGGCTCATCGGCACCGCCTTGGGCCGCCCGGTGGTGGTGCCCGAGGTGTAGAGCACGTTGCCTTCTACGAACCCGTCCACCGGGGGAAGGTCCAGTCCGGCGCCTTCGGGCGACTCGCCAATCAGGTCGGCCAGCAGTAGGGCCCCGTCCACCGGCTCGTCCACGCTCACCACCGCCTCCACCGAGTCGATTCCCGCGGCCAGGGCCACCGCCCTTTCAGCCCGCTCGGCCTCGGCGAACACCAACCGGCACCGGGAGTGGTTGAGCACGAATTCCAGTTCCGGGTCGGTCCACTCAGGGTTTATGGGCACCCCGGCCAGGCCGATGGCCTGCATTCCCAGTTGGCATTCGATGTATTCGGGGCGATTCTGCATCCAGATGCAGGCCCGATCGCCTAGACCCAATCCGAAGCGGGTTTGGAATTGGTGAGCCAGCGCCCCACCGTGAGCGGCCAGTTCCTGGTAGGAACGATGGCCGTCCTGCTCAGTGAGCACGGCCAGCTTGTCGGGCCACGTGTGGCTGAATTCCCGGACGACGTCATACAGGGTCGGCATCGCCGGGCAGCCTAGCTACCGGAATGGACTGATCGCCCGGTTATGTGACTACGTCGGCCGCGCCCCCGTCGATCCGTAGATGGGCGCCGTGGATCTGGCGGGCCCGGTCGCTGCATACGAAGGCCACCAGCTCTCCCACGTCGGACACGGTGGCGATGCGCCCGGTGAGCGTGGGCATCTGCACCGTGGTGACGTGGCGCTCGATGTCGTCCCAATCCGTGGAGCGGCCCTCCCGCTCCGCCTGGCGGGTCCACATCTCAACCAATTCGGGAGTAGCGATGGCCCCTGGACTCACGCAGTTCACGGTCACCCCGGTGCCGGCCAATTCTCGGGCCAAGCTCACCGTCATGGCGGGCAGGGCCCCTTTGGCCGCGTAATAGCCCGGGATGCGGTCGCCGGGTCGGGTCGCTCCCACGGTGGACACCAGCACGATCCGCCCCCAATCCCGTTCCATCATCGCGGGAACCATCAGCCGGGTCATCCGCACCGCGCTGAGCACGTTGCGGTTGTAGGCGTCGACCCACACGTCGGTGCCGTCATCCCCCCAGGTACCGCCCACGGCCACCCCGTAGTTGTTGACCAGAATGTCCACCGGTCCGCACTGTTCGGCCACCGCCTCCGCTCCGTCATCGGTGCAGATGTCTCCCCACACTGCCCGGACCGGCGGCCCTAGCTCATCGGCCAGCCAGTCGGCCTGCCCCTCTTCAAAGCCGTGAACCACCACCTCGGCGCCCTCTGCGGCGAGAACTCGGGCGACCCCGCTCCCCGTCCCCCGATAGCTTCCCGTGACCAGCGCAACCTTGCCCGATAGTCCCAAATCCATATCCCGACACTGCCACAAGAGCGCTGAATGACGCATGACCGCCGCCAACGGCGAGCCAATATGACCCCCAGAACGGCACAGCCTGGTCTGTAGTGTTGAGGGGCAATGAGCAGTTCGACGGGGCAGTTGTTCCGGGTCACGACGTTTGGGGAATCCCATGGCGGCGGCATTGGCGCGGTGGTGGACGGCTGCCCGCCCCGGCTTCCGCTGGACGAGGAGATGATCCAGCGCGATCTCGACCGGAGGCGCCCTGGACAGAGCCGGCTCACCACCTTGCGGGACGAGGCCGACAAAGTGACGATCCTCTCGGGGTTGTTCGAGGGCCGAACGCTGGGGTCGCCCATCGCCATGCTGGTGGGCAACACCGATGCCCGGCCCAACGCCTACGAAGACTTCAAGGACATGTACCGACCCTCCCACGCCGACTACACCACCGAGGCCAAGTACGGCATCCGCAACTGGCAGGGCGGGGGGCGGGCCAGCGCCCGGGAGACCATCGGCCGAGTGGCGGCCGGAGCCATCGCCCGCCAGCTCTTGGCCACTGCGGCTGACATCGAGGTGTTGGCCTGGGTCCACCAGGTGGGCACCATCACTGCTGATGTCGACCTCGCGGCGGTGACCTTGGCTGATGTGGAGGCCGACGCCACTCGCTGCCCGTCTCCTGAGCATGCAGAGGCCATGACCGAGGCCATCGAGGCGGCTCGCCGCGACGGCAACTCCCTGGGCGGGATTGTCGAATGCGTGGCCCGAAGGGTGCCCCCCGGCCTGGGCGAACCGGTGTTCGACAAGCTGGACGCCGATTTGGCCAAGGCCGCCTTGTCGCTGCCCGCGGCCAAGGGGTTCGAGATCGGCTCGGGCTTCGCCGGGGTGACCATGACCGGCCGGGAGCACAACGACCCGTTCACCCCTGGCCCCGATGGCCAGCCCCGCACCGCCTCCAACCGATCCGGTGGTGTGCAGGGCGGCATCAGCAACGGCGAGGACATAGTGATCCGAGTGGGATTCAAGCCCACCGCCACCATCGCGTCGGCCCAGGAGACCGTGGACCGCGACAACAACCCGGTCACCTTGGCCGCTCGGGGCCGCCACGATCCATGCGTGCTGCCCCGAGCGGTGCCGATGGTAGAGGCCCAAGTGTTGCTGGTGCTGGCCGATCACTGGCTGCGCCAGCAGGCCGTAGACGTGGTCGATTGCGGCGGCTCCTAGGCGAAGGCATGGCCGAAAAAGCCACTACCCCCGAAGACCAGCGCCTGCTCATCGAAGTCAGCGATCGCATTGCCACCATCACTTTGAACCGGCCCGAGGCCCGCAATGCCATGACCAAGCGGATGCGCAACGACTTGTGCGCTGCGCTGCGGTCCTGCGACGCCGACGACGGGGTCGACGCCATCATCTTGACCGGGGCCGACCCAGTGTTCACCGGCGGCGTCGACCTGCGGGAGGTGGCCGCCGACGGCGTCACGGACTCCCCTGGCGGGAATAAACGCCAGGCCGAGGACCCGGCCCAGGCCTGTCGGGATTCCGCCAAACCCCTGATCTGCGCGGTGAACGGAACCTGCGTCACCGGGGGCTTGGAGATCGCCCTGAGCTGCGACTTCATCGTGGCCTCCGATCAAGCCCGATTCGCCGACACCCACGCCAAAATCGGGGTCATCGCCGCCTGGGGCATGACCGCGCTATTGCCCAGAGCGGTGGGCAAGCGCATGGCCAAGGAGATGTCCGCCACTTCCCGTTTCGTCTATGCCGAAGAGGCACTGCGCATCGGACTGGTCAACCACGTGGTCTCCCACGACGCGCTGCTAGGCCATGCCCGGGATCTGGCTGCCCAGATCGTGGCCGCCACCACCCCCGCCACCTCAGCCACCATGCAGATCTACGACGACACCGACGGCCTGAGCTTCGCCGAAGCCAAAGACCTCGAAGAACAAGCTATGCGCAACTGGGCCGTCGACACCGACGACATGCAGCGCCGCGGCCTGGGCAAAGGATCCTGAGATGACCAGCACACCGCAGTTCAGTGTGTTCATGCCCCAGATGCGGATGGACATGGCAACTATCGAGGAGCGGGTGCGGGCCGCAGAGGCCAGTGGGTTTCACAAGATCGACCTCATGGATCATCTCAACCCGCCGCTGCTGCCCGCGGCCCCGATGTACGACGCCTTCGTGATGGCGACTGCGGTAGCCGCATGGACCGAGCAGGTGCGCATCGGCCACATGGTGCTGTGCGGGCAGTTTCGGCATCCGGCGCTGTTGGCCAAGATGATCGTGAGCGTGGACCATTTCAGCGGGGGACGCTTCGATCTGGGCATTGGATGGGGATCGGTGCCTGACGAGATGGAGCGTTTTGGGCTTGGCGATGAGCCGCCCGCGGTTAGGGCTGCTCGTCTGCGGGAGACTTTGGAAGTAGTGCAGGCCCTGCTCACCGGTGAGCCGGTGAATCACGAAGGGCGGTTCTTCAGAATGGAGAACGCCCAGCAACAGCCCACTCCGGTAAATGGCCACATCCCTATCTTGATCGGCGGGGCGGGCCGCAAGCTCACCATGCCGCTGGTGCGGGACTTCGCCGATTGGTGGAACTGCCCGGTGTATGGAATGCACGAGCTCGACGAATTGATCCCCATGGCCGGCAACGCCCGCCTGTCGGTACAGCGGGCCATCGGCTTGGCCCCGTCGTCGTCGGCCCGCGAAGAAGTTGTGGCCACCGCCCAGCGTCGGTTTGGCGATTGGGCCCTCGTAACGGGAACCCCAGATGAGGTGGCCGAGGGCCTGCAAGCTGACCGGGAGATGGGCGCCGAGCAGTTCGTGCTCCAGTTCTCCGACTTCGCGGCACCCGAAACGCTCGAGCTGTTCGCTGCCGAAGTCATTCCCGCGGTCACCTAGCCACCCGTTTCTGCTTTCTCCGGCGACGGAACTCCCCCGTATCATCCGACGCATGGGATCCGATGAGCGGGCCAGCCGAGCGGGGCGATTCAAGCAGGCCCTTTTGGCGGGCGACGACGTAGCCGTCATCGCCGAGATCAAGCGTCGGTCCCCATCACGGGGCGACCTCAACACCGAACTCGATCCCGCTGAGATGGCCGCGGCCTACCGGGACGGCGGGGCGGTTTGCCTGTCGGTGCTCACCAACCATGAGATGTTCGGCGGCAGCGGCGACGACTTGGCCGCCGCAGCCCAGGCCTCTGGTTTGCCTGTGCTGCGCAAGGACTTCATCACCACCATCGACGACGTACACGAGTCCCACGACATGGGGGCCGATGCCCTGCTGCTGATCGTCGCCGATCTAACCGGTGCCCAACTGGCCGAGCTTCACGCGCTGTCCTTGTCGCTGGGCATGGACGTGCTCACCGAGGTGAAATCGGAGAGCGAGCTAGAGGTAGCTCTTGAAGCCGGAGCCGACGTCATTGGGGTCAACCAGAGGGAGAAGCCCAAGAGCGCGGCGTTCACCATGGACTACCAGCGAGCCGAACGCCTGGCCCCGCTGCTGCCCGAGCATGTGGTGAAGGTGGCCGAGTCGGGCATCGCCGTGCCAGGGGGAACCACCATGTCCGAAGTGCGAGACGCCGGCTATGACGCCGCGCTCATAGGCGAAGCTCTGGTGACTTCCGGCAACCCGGTAGAGAGGCTCAAAGAGCTGTTGGCCTGAAATCCGGCTTACTCGGCGGTAAGCCTTCCCGCCGCAGTTCCCCGCAAGACCTGGGTGCCGTGCTGATCGGTGGTGGAGATGTCCACCTCCACGCTGCCGTCAGCGTTGATCGCAGTGATCTCAAGCTCGGCAGTGAGGGTGTCCCCCGGCCACACCGGCTTTAGGAAATCAGCGGCGTAGCAGACCAGCCCCTCAGGGCCGAACACCGCCACCAGGGCCTGTCCGGTGATGCCCATGGTGAGCATCCCGTGGGCGAAGATCCGGTCGAAACCATGGGCGGTGGCGTAGGTCTCGTCGTGGTGGAAGGGGTGGAAGTCGCCTGACGCACCGGCGTAGGCCACCAGCTGCGTGCGGGTCAGCCCTTCGGCCACTACCTGTCGGTGCACCGTCCCGACCTCGGACCTCATTCCCGCACCTCGTTGGCCGCCCGCACGTTGATCCATCGGGCTGTGACGCAGGGCTGGCCGTCGGCATCAGTGAAGGTGGTGATGATTTCCCGAAACCGCAAGTCGCCGCCCCGGCGACCCTGCTTGGTCCACTCCTCGCCATCGGCCACCGTGGCGGTGAGCACCTCGCCGGCCCGGGGATGGCGGTGGTATTCGAACACCATCCCAGCGTGGAATCCGGAGCCCGTCTCGGGGGCCACGGGGGGCCACTTACGGTCGGATCGCAATCGACGGTCGTAGTCGGGGTCATAGCGGTCGGCGGCCACCATGAACGTGGGCGGGGCTGCCGCGTCGGGATCGAACGCCGCGTCGTGATCGCCCACCGACCGCTTGAACTCCTGGATGTGGCCCGCCTCGATGGGGAACTCAAATGAGCGCATAAGCCTCTCTCTGTCTAGGGAACAAGAACGATCTTGCCGAAGAAGTCTGAGCTCTCCATGAGCTGGTGGGCCTGGGCAATCTCATCCAAGCCGAACGACGCGGCGATCACCGGCGTGACCTGGCCTTTGCCGATCATGGCCAGCAAACCTCTCATGGTGGCGGCGATCCGCTCGTTGCCAGGGCGCCCCACCCCCATGAGGGTGATGCCCTTCACGAACAGCTGGCCCAAATGCAGCTCCCCCATGTGCCCGGCGGTGACTCCACAGGTCACAAATCGGCCCTCGGGCGCCAGCGACCGCACCGCGGCGGCAAACACCGGGGTGCCCACATGGTCGAGCACCACGTCCACCCCTTTGCCGTCGGTGGCCTCTCGCGCCGCGGTAACGATGTCGTCGGCGTAGTGATCGATGGCCAGCTCGGCCCCCAATGCCACCGCCTGAGCCCGTTTGTCGGCGGAACCCGCGGTGGCGATGACCCGACAGCCCATGGCCCGGGCAACCTGGATTCCGAAGCTGCCCACCCCTGATCCGGCGGCCATCACCAGCACGGTCTCACCCGACTGGATCTGAGCCTTCTCGATGAGGGCCTGATGGGCTGAGCGGCCCGCAGTGGGAGTGGCCCCTCCGGCCTCAAAGCTAATTCCGTCGGGCAACGGAAACGTCAGCTCCGCGGGCGCCAGCGCCAGCGTGGCGTGGGTCCGCTCCCCTGATGCCACTACCCGGTCGCCTGCCGCCACCGCCGTCACCTGCGATCCCACCGATTCCACCACCCCGGCGATATCCCGTCCGCCTACGTGCTGGGGCCAACGCAATTTCATGCCATGCGACCCTTCCCGCCAATAGACGTCCACCCGATCCATCGACGTGGCCTTGACCTGGATCAGCACATCGTGAGGGCCGGGCTCGGGATCGGGCAGCTCCCCCACCCGCAGAACCTCCAAGCCCCCCTGGGACTCGTGGAAGGCAGCCCGCACGTCAGCGCACCCGCACGCTGGGCAGCTCCTCGGCGCCATCGCGCAGCCAGGTTAAGAACTCCCCCACCGGCGCCGGCTCGGCCACATCGGCGGGCCCGTCCAAGCGGGTCTCCCAAAACTCCTGATAGGTGGGCCAGAACTCGTGCCACGCCCCCTCGTAGGGTTCCTCGTCGGGCCAGCGCATCTTGTTGTCCCCGATCGGTGGGGCGTTTAGGTCGGTGGCGTACCAGTACAAGGGCAGGCGCCGCCGGAAGTACCACCGGCCGTCGATGCGTTCGTAGTCGTCCCAGTACATCATGGTCATGATCACCCACTCGTCGCCGGTCTCATGCTCGTTGCGGGAATACACCACTCCTCGAGCCGAGTCGGGTCCGTCGAATTCGATGATGTGGTTGCCGGTCACATGGGCCGTGCCGGTGAACTGGGCCCCCATCGTCTCGCGGAACCACTCGGCCAGCGCGGCCCGCCCGGAGCGACCCTTCCCCACCCGCACGTCAGCGGGAAAGAGGCTGACCCAGGCATCAGTGGCCCGCATGTCCAGCGCCAGGCAGTAGCGGGCGGCCAGACCCCGGATCTCCTCTATGGACTCCAGCCGGTCCAGGCGTTCCTCCAGCGATCCCCCGTTCTCCACTTGCGGCAACCTACCCGCTACCCGGCTTGCAAGGCCCGGATGATCTCGGCCACTGCCCCGTCCTCAGCCGGATCGTCGGGCGGATTGATGCCGATCGAGCTGGTCAGCCCTCCGTACGCGTCCAACAGCACACCGGCTATCTCGTCGTAGGTGCCCTGGGGCACCAGGGCATCCAACATGTCGTCGGTTATCACCTCAGCCATGTCGTCCCAGCGTCCCGACCGAGCCAAAGCCCGGAGGCGATCACCCACGTCGTCCCAGCCATACAGCTCCAGACTCGGCCCGTAGGCCGGCGTGGAGTACAAGAAGCCCAGCTTGCGCCGCTGATACTCTCGGGCCCGGCTCAACGCCCGCTGGTCAGCGCCCGTGATCAAAGGTGGGCTGACGATCAGCTCCACCTCCCGACCGGCCGAGTCCAAGCCCGGCTTGATCCGCTCGGCCACAAATCGTGCCGAGGCGTTGGTGGGATGGGTGATAAACCCGTCAGCCACCCTCCCCGCCAATTCGCAAATGCGGGGATTGACCCCGCCCAACAGCACCGGGATGTCGGGATGGTTGATGGGGCCGGGGTTGAAGAAGGGCTGGAGCCGGCTGAACCGGTAGTGCTCCCCTTGGAAATCCAACGGCCCGCCCTCGCCAAACGCCTGCCAGATGGCCCGCACCGCAGCGACGTACTCCTCCATCCGCTCGATAGGCGCCTCCCACGGCACCGAGAACCGGCCCTCGATGTTCTGTTTGATCTGGGTACCGAGGCCCAGCCCGAACCGGCCTCCCGACAAGGCCTGCAAGTCCCAGGCCGCAATGGCGGTGACCATCGGGCTGCGGGGAAAGGCCACCACCACCGCGGTGGACACCCGCAGGCTGGTGGTGTGGTCTAGGGCCAGACCGGCCAGCAGCATTCCGTCGTGGACCGTCTCGGCCACCCGCAAACCGTCGTAGCCCAGCCCTTCAACTCGCTGGGCGTAGCCAGCCACCTGCGAAATCGGGATCTCAGCCGCCATTCCCGAGTACACCTTCATGCGAAGAAACTAGTTACTACTAAGGTGCGGCCCCATGACCGCAGGAGTTGTTTTGGCCCACGGGGCATTTCATGGACCATGGTGCTGGGAGCGGGTTCAGGCCCACTTGGAGGCCGAGGGCTTGGCCGTCCACGCCTCTGATCTCTGCCGCCCCACCACCGCAGAAGACATCGCGGCCTTCCAGGCCGATGTGAACGAGATGCGGGCCCGGATGGGCAGCGACGCCACCGTCATAGCCGTGGGCCACTCGCTGGGAGGCCTGTCCATCTCAGGGCTGGACCCGGCCACGGTTGACCACCTGGTGTATCTGGCTGCCATTCTGCCCGGCGACGAGAGCGATAAGGCCGACCCGCCCGATGTGGCCGAAGCGGTGATCGCCGAGAACTTCTTTCCCGCTCTTGAGCACGGCGAAGACGGTTATAGCTCAGTGAAGTCGGGGGCCGCGGGCGACCTCTTCTACCACGACTGCACTGCTGAAGATATTGCCTGGGCCGAGTCGCAACTCCGCCCCCAGCCGCTGGGCCAAGCGCCATATTCGTTCCCTCGAGCGGCGTGGCGGGATGTGGAGTCCACCTACATCGTGTGCGCCGACGACCGCACCCTGACCGCTGACTTCCAGCAGATCTGCGCGGGGCTGGTCGCCAACTCCATCGTCATGGAGGGCAGCCACTCCCCCATGCTGGCCCAGCCCGAGGCAGTGGCCGCCGTGATCACCGAGATCGCCGGCCAATAGGGCCAGTTCTTCGAATCACCTGAGAGGAAATCCAATGGAATACCGCACCCTGGGAGGTTCCGGAGTCCAGGTAAGCACGCTGTGCCTGGGCGCCATGATGTACGGCCCCGCAGGCAACAACGACGAGGCCGAGTGCGCGGCCATGACCCACAAGGCCCTTGACGCCGGGATCAACTTCATCGACACCGCCGACCGCTACAGCATGGGCATCTCCGAGGAGATTGTCGGGCGAGCCATCAAGGGGCGGCGCGACAACGTGGTGGTGGCCACCAAGTTCTACGGCCCGATGGGTGACGACATCAACATGCAGGGCGGCTCCCGCCGGTGGGTGACCCAGGCGGTGGAAGACAGCCTGCGCCGACTCGACACCGACTACATCGACCTGTACCAAATGCACCGCCCGGACCCCCGAACCGACTTCGGCGACACCTTGGCCGCCCTCACCGATCTGGTGCAAACGGGCAAGATCCGCATGATCGGCACCTCCACTTTCCCCGCCGAGCTCATCGTGGAGGGCCAGTGGGCCGCCGAGCGCCGCGGCCTGGAGCGGGTCCGCTGCGAGCAGCCTCCGTATTCCATCTTCACCCGGGAGATCGAGCGGTCGGTGCTGCCCACCTGCGAGGCCTACGACATGGGCGTGATCGTGTGGAGCCCCCTCAACGGGGGCTGGCTCACCGGCAAGTACCGCAAAGACACCGACTGGCCGGAGAACTCCCGGGCCACCCGCAATATCGTCAGCGCCAAGCGCTGGGACCGGGAGAACCCGGTGGTGGCGCACAAGCTCGACCTGGTAGAAGAGCTAAACGCCCTGGCCGCCGAGGTCGGCTGCTCCATGGCCACCCTGGCCTACGCATTCACCCTGGCCCACCCCGCGGTCACGTCCACCATCATCGGCCCCCGCAC
>VYEX01000062.1 GCA_009842675.1 Acidimicrobiia bacterium
GTCCACCCCTCCACCCCCCAGCAGCGTGTGATTGGCCGCATTCACGATGGCGTCCACGTCCTCAGCCGTGATATCGCCCAGCACAAGCTCTAGACGCGGAGTCACACGCCGTGTCCATGATGGTTGCACTCATTCACTAGACCGAGGGTAGTGGTTGTAAATTGAGGTCCTTGATGGCGGGGGAGAAGAGCTATTACGTCGACTCGTTCGGGACGATTGAGCTTTCGGCTTTCCGGATGGGCACGTCGCCGTTCGCCCATCGGTATGTGACCGATCAGACGATATTCGCCTTGTATTGCGATCGCCTGTATCCCCTGAAGCATTCTGCGGACGAGGATCCGCTTCCCAGCTATTGGAAACTGCGCAATGGCGTCCTGTTGTACGACGTGCCGGAGATGCCGCTGGAGATCGTTGGACCTGACGCCGGACGGCTGCTGGAGAAGGTGCTCGTGTGCAGTGTGGAATCGCTGGGGATAGGCCGATGCCGCTACGCCCTGTCCTGCAACGAAGACGGAACCATGGTGATGGACGGCGTGATCATGCGGCTGGGGCCAGAGCGCTTCTGGTACGTGAAGGCCAATGGCGAGTTCACCACCTGGCTCAGGGCCAATGCCATCGGCCTGGATGCCGAAGTCACTGATCCGCGCTCGCAAGTGCTCCAGATCCAAGGCCCGAAGTCGCTCGATGTGCTCAATGCCGCCATGGGGGGAGGCTTGTCGGCTGACTTCCGATATTTCCGGGCCGGATTCTTCGACCTGGGTGGCCAAACCTTGTGGGTGTCTCGCACCGGTTGGACAGGAGAAGTGGGTATCGAGGTCTACACCAACAGCGGTCCGGAACCGACGGATCACGATGCCCTGTGGGATCACCTCTTTGCCAGCGGCGAGCCGTTCGGCATGGACTTCAGCACGTCCACCTCAATGGGAATCCGACGCATCGAGGCAGGGATCTTGGACAACGGCAGCGATATCGAACCGGATCTGACCCCGTTCAGCGCCGGCCTCGGCCATTTCGTCAACTTCGACAAGGGGGAATTCATCGGCCGGAGTGCACTGGAATCCGCCGATCGCACCCAACTCCTGTACGGCCTGATCTGCCCAACCGCAGTGCCAGAAGCATTCATGAGAGTCCACTTCGAGAATGGCCCGGTGGGGCACATAACCGTCGGCACCTGGTCGCCAACGATGGATGCAGGGGTGGGCTATGTCCGCTTTGATCGGCCGCTGGCCGACGATGACTGGCTAGGCAAGACGGTTCTTATTCAAGATCAAGAGGGGAATCTGCACGAATCGACCGTGGACCTGCTGCCCTTCATCGACAAGGAGAAGCAGTTGCCTCGGGCGGTGTGGGGTGGAGGAGGCCAGTAGTTGCGCCTTGGAATACACCTGCCACAGTACGGTCGAGCGGGTTCACCAGAGGCCATCCAACAGGTAGCAGTGCGAGCCGAAGAGATCGGGCTGGCCGACGTGTGGGTGAGCGACCACCTTGTGTATCCGGCTGACCAGGGGTATCCGGCGTCGTACCTGTTCGATCCGCTGCTCACCTTGAGTTGGGCGGCATCGGCAACTCAGCGCATCGGGCTGGGCACCAGCGTGATGGTGGTGCCCCAGTACCACCCGCTTCACCTAGCCAACAGTCTGGCCAGCCTCGACCAGCTAAGTGCCGGTCGCCTGACCGTTGGAGCCGGAGTGGGATGGTCGGCTGCTGAGTTCTCAGCACTCGGACAGGACTTCCATACCCGGGGGGCGCGCATGGATGAGGCGCTGGAGATCATGCGCTTGGTGTGGACTGAGTCCCCGGCCTCCTACCAGGGGAACCACTATCAGTTTGAAGACATCAAGGTGCTGCCCCAACCGGCCCATGCGATCCCCGTCTGGGTCGGTGGCAGCAGCCAGCCGGCCTATGACCGGGCCGCCGCGGTAGGCGACGGCTATCAGGGACTGAGCAAGCCTCCCGAGGAGATGGGGGAGATCGTGACCGGCATTCGGGCGCAGTTGGCCGAGAGTCGCCCCGACGCCGAATTCACCTTCTCATACCGAACCGGTTGGGATCCCCAGGGCATGGACGCCTCCCAAATCCGCGAGGAGCGAGACCGTTACGCCGAGGCCGGTGTGGAGCATGTGGCGTCGGCGCCGTGGAGAACCGACGCTGACGCGTGGATCCGGTCGATGGAGCTGCTGGTCGAGATTGTCGAGCCAGATCTCGTCACCCAGTAGGTAATCGAATAATCAGCAGGCAAATGGCAAGAAGACCCCGCCCTTTGTCACATCGCTGAGGTGAAGCCGCCCAACTGCTTGGCGTCGGTGTCGAAGGATCGCACCATGGCGTGAAGCGAGTAGGAGGCCACCAGTCGGCCGTCTTGGGCAAAGATGCGCCCTTGGCCTTGCACGTGGCCGCGACCGGCGTAGACGGCCGGATTCTCGTAGAGGTGCCAGTCGGCCGCGTCGGCGTCATCGTGAAAGGCGATGTCGACGGTCATGGGGCCGGTTGACAGGGTCTTGTGGGCCAGCGCCTCGGTGATGCCCTGGAAGGGCCGCATCGACGCACCGATGGTGTAGTGGGTGGTGGGCTGAGCCAGCAGGGCGGCCTGCATTGCCGGAGCTTCCGGTCGGTCGCGGTATCGCATCCACACGAATAGCTCGGGGGGACCCACATCGTCAGGGTCGAAGTTGTAGGCCCCGTCCACCACCCGGATGTCGCGACCGATCACACCGAAGTCCCTGAGGGGACACTCAAGCGGATCGGGTACCTCCGGCATCTCGGCGGTCACCCGGTAAACGTCCTCAGCACCGCTGTCGAGCAGAACCAATCCCACGGCGCACAGCTTGTCGTGCTGGATGATCCGGGTTTCCGCCGTGGAATAGGTCCGGCCCTGGCGCAGGACATCAACTTCGACGGCCAAAGGAGAGTCGAACCGGGCCGCTTTGGTGAAGACCATCGACGCCGAAACAACACGCTGGTCGGGCACAGTCTTGGATGCCGCCACTATGGCCTGGCCCAGGAGTTGGCCGCCCTCAATCACCTGCCGGGGTCGGAACCGGTTGGGAATGTCCACGAAGGTGCCGAGGGGCGGGTCGGGGAATGACGGGCTGGTGAAACGTCCTTCGCCGTCGGGTACCACGTCTATCAATCGAGCAAGGTCGGCGGCGGTGCCCCAAACAGGGAAGGGATAAACCACGACGTCGCCGTTGTCCTCAGCCACTTCTTCAAGGAGCGCCACTTGGACCCGATCGGCATAGAAGGCCACGTGGCCCTCAAGGCCGGCTACTTCGGTGAAGGGCCGGCGGTAGGCCCAAACCACGTCCTCCTCGGATTGGTCGCCAACTGCTAGCGACCAGTAGTCGGCCTCGCCTTTGAACGGGCAGACCGTGTGCAGCTCGGTCTCGATGAAGTGCTCCCAGGCCACATCGCCCATGGGGAAGTAGAGCTGGTCTTGGTGATCTGATTCCTTGACGATCAAGCATGAGTCGCTCTCGGCCACGATGGCACCGTTGAACGTCGCCCGACCCCGACCCGACCACGGAACCAGATCGATGGCATAGCCGGGGTACCGGCCCCAGGCAGATTCAATCTCGCTCACACCAAGATCGTATTGCTAGCGTGCCCGCCAAAGAGGACCGGAAGAGGGGCTGACCATGGTTCAACCAATGGAGGGCATCCGCATCCTGGATGTCTGCGACCACACCTTCGTGCCCGCGGCCTCTGCGGTGCTGGCCGACTGGGGTGCCGATGTCATCAAAATCGAGCACGCCAAGCGGGGCGACGCCGCTCGTGGTCTGGGGTCGAGTGGAGCACTCGACCTCACCGGCAAAGTCCACGCCATTCTGGAGCACGCCAACCGGGGCAAGCGCAGCCTCGGCCTGGATCTTCAGACCGATGAAGGGATCGCTGTACTGCACCGGTTGGTCGCAATCTCCGATGTCTTCCTCACCAACAAGCCCCCCAACGTGCGTGAGCGGCTTCGCATAAATGAAGAAGAGGTCCGGCCGCACAACGAGAACATCGTCTACGCCGCGGGCACCGCGTGGGGACCCAAGGGGCCTGAAGGCAATCGAGGCGGCTACGACATGACTTCGTTCTGGGTGCGCTCAGGTGCGGCGATGGCCACCTGGTACACCGATGACGAACGAATGCCCTCTCAGCCGGGCCCCGCCTTCGGTGACTCCATCGGGGCAATGACCATCGCGGGAGGAATCGCCACCGCGCTGTTCCACCGGGAGCGGACCGGGGAGGCACTATCCCTGGAGGTGTCACTGCTCGGGACTGGATTGTGGGCCATGGGGGCCGGTGTGGCCATGTCTCACGTAAGCAACACACCGTGGCGGCCGATCGATTTGAGCGGGGCCCGGCAGCCGTTGCTGGGCAACTACGTCACCGCTGATGGGTACACCATCAACATCACCTGCCTTCAGCCCCTGCCGTATTGGCAGGAATTCTGTCGAGTCATCGGACGCCCGGAGCTGATCGAGGATGAGCGGTTCACCTCCTATGAGACGCTTACGGAGAATGCCGGGCCCGCGCGGGAGATCGTCAACGAAGTGGTCACCAGTCGGACTCTCAAGGAACTCCGAGAACTGTTCGCCGATTTCTCCGGTCAATGGACCCCGGCGCTCGACACCCTGGAGATCATTGACGATCCCCAAGTCAAAGCCAACGGCTACGTCCAGGATGCGGAGACCCAGGACGGGATTCCGTTCAAACTGGTGGCCGTGCCCGTCCAGTTCAACGGCGAGCCCGCGGCACCGGGACGGGCACCGGGCTTCAACGAGCACGGCGATGAGATACTCACCGAGAACCTGGGCATGGACTGGGAAGAGGTCATCGATTTGAAGGTCAAAGGAGTGGTTGCCTGATGAAAGCTGCCGTCGTCTACGAGGCCAAAGAGCCAATCGATGTCGTCGAATTCACCTCTGGATCCGTCGGCCCCCACGATGTGCGGGTCAGGGTCGGGGCCAGTGGGTTGTGCCACTCCGATGTCGCGGTGCAGACCGGGGACTTGCCGTTTCCGCTTCCCATGATCCTCGGCCATGAGGGAGCTGGCGTGGTGGAGGAGGTCGGCAGCGAGGTAACCACCTGCCAGGTGGGCGACCAAGTGGTGCTGTCGGCTCTCATCCACTGCGGCGTGTGCCGGAATTGCCTGAAGGGCCGGCCCAACCTGTGTACGGCGAATCTGGAGTTGACGTTTCCCGGCACCGACGCCGCCGATGGCGCCCCCCGCATGGCTGATTCGAATGGCCGGGGCCTCTATCAGTTCTCAGCCATCGGCACCCTTGCAGAGGAGCTTGTCTGCAACGAGCGGCGGGCCATTCCGATTCCCGACGATGTGCCTCTGGAGATTGCCGCCATGACCGGTTGCGGCGTTCTCACTGGTACCTCGGCGGTATTCAATCGGGCCAAAGTCCAACCGGGCTCTTCCGTGGTGGTGATCGGTTGCGGCGGGGTGGGGCTCAACGTGATCCAGGCTGCCGCGCTCGCTGGGGCCAGCACCATCATCGGCGTCGACCTTCACGACGACAAGTTGTCTATGGCTCAGGGCTTTGGGGCCACCAATCTGGTCAAGAACGAGAGTGCTGAAGCCACCGTGGAGCAGATCTTCGAATTCACCGGCGGCGAGGGTGCCGACTATGCCTTCGAAGTGGTCGGCATACCTGCGTTGGTGAGCCTGGCTTGGGACTGCCTGCGCCAAGACGGCACTGTGGTGGCCATCGGTGTCCAAGCCGCCGGAGCGATCACCGAGCTTCCCGGCCTCGAGTTCTGCATGACGGAGAAGACCCTCATGGGCTGCGTGTACGGCACATCGCGGCCGACAACGGACATTCCGATGCTGGTTGAGATGTACCGCCAGGGCCAACTGGAGATTGAGAAGCTAATCACCCACCGATTCGATCTCGAGGAAATCAATGGTGCCGTTGAGAAGATGGAAGACGGCCACAACGCCCGTGGGGTCGTCGTATTCTGAGTCGCGATGTTGGACTCGATGGGCCGTGCTGTGGCCATCATTTGTGTCTTTGCTCTGAGTGCAGTCCTGCTGGTGTCGTGCGGATCGTCTGGTGATCAAACGCCCGAAACGCCAGGGGACGTCTCAAAAATCGACACTGCCTCGGACCCCACCCCTTCCGCGGAGGCCACTGGCTCCGATCAGACAAGCGAGGACCCGGATGGAACCACAGATCCCGTCGCCCCGTCGGCTCCTCCTAAAGATCCGGAAGAGGCCGCGGACGAGCCAGCCCCGATTGTTTCCGGACTCGGCTACATCGAGGAGACTTTCGTTGATCACGACCGGGCCACTCCGCCTAGCGGCAACGATCCGAGCAAAGACAGCCGCACCCTTCGAACCCTCTTGGTCTATCCCGCCGCGATAGATAGCTCAGCCACCAGCCCTGTAGAGAATGCCCAGCCAGCAGGCGGCCCGTATCCGTTAGTCCTCCTGGCCCACGGGCTGAGCGGCTACCCGGAGGGATATGGAGAGTTCCTGGCAGCAATCGCTTCAGGCGGATACGTCGTCGTCGCCCCTGAATTTCCCCGCAGTTCGAGATTCAATCCTGGTGGTGCTGACGCGGGCGATACCGGATCTCAACCGGGCGATTTGAGCTTTCTGATCGACACCGTCGTACAACTTGACGCCGACCCCCAATGGCCATTGGCCAACATGGTAGATAGCAGCAAGGTCGCGGCAATCGGGCATTCCAATGGGGCGATCACCGTGCTGGGAATCGGCGCCAACAGCTGTTGCCGCGACGAGCGGGTTGATGCGGTGGTGCCCATGGCAGGTCCGCCGGCACCGTTTGAGGGTGAATACGACTTCACCGACACACCGCCAATCTTGATAATCCACGGCACCAAAGACCCCCTGATTCTTTACGCAACCTCACCGAAGCTGTTCAATGACATTTCAGCGATCAAGGGCCTGTTGACTCTTGACGGCGGGGACCACGGTTCTTGGCTGGGTTCGGGCAGCGACTTATTTGGCGACGTTGTCACCACCACATTGGATTTCTTGGCCGTGGCTTTCGATGGCGACGAGCAGGCCGCCACCCGTTTGCAACAGCCCCGCTCATCTCCCAGCGCCGAGCTGGTTTTCGCCGCCGAGGCGAATTCCGGCCTAACCGTGGAATTCGAGGTGCCCGAGCTCAGCCGTCAGGCATCGGCTGAGCCGACAACCGGTTTGGTCGACGGACAGACCGTGGTGGTCACCTGGAGCGGGTTCCTCCCCGAGCAGACCGTGAACATTCTCCAATGCTCGCAAGGCGGTATCGAGGGCTCAGGAGTCTGCGACTTCACCAACGCCAGAATCCTGCATCCCAATCCCACCGGCGAAGGCTCGGTGGAGCTGACGATCATCGTCGGAGCAGTCGGCAGCGGTATCTGTGATGCCACCGTTGACGACTGTGTCATCGCGGTCAACGATTCCGGCCTCCAAGACCCCGAGGCCACCATTCGGATTCCCCTCAGCTTTGCTCGCTAGCTGCTAACCCGAACAGAACGGGGGCCGCGGAATTCGAAGCCGTGGATTTCGATCTGCTGGTCCGGTTCCAGCACTAGATCAGGAAAGCGGGCGAAAAGGCGCTCGACCCCTACTCGCACTTCTTGGCGGCCGAGCCACTCTCCCAGACAGCGGTGGGTGCCGAGGGCGAATGCGGCGTGGGTGCCCTCTCGGCGGTCGAGGTCGATCTCCGTCGGGTTGGTCCAATGGGACTCGTCGAGGTTGATTGACCGCAGCACCCCGCTCACCAGGTCTCCGGCCCGGATTGGCGTGCCATCCAATTCAAGATCCTGCGTGGCTTGGCGGGTGATTGTTCCCACTGGGCTGTACACGCGGAATACCTCCTCGATGAGGCGGCGTAGCTTGGCCTGGGCTGCATCAATCTGAGACTTGAGGTCGGGGCGAGTCAGGAGAACCCAGGTCACCATGCCAATGCCGTCCCGGGGCTCGTTGATGCCTCCAGAGATCATCAGTCGCACGTTGTTAACGATCTCCTCTGGCGTCGCCCCCTCCTGAACGAACCACGAGATGGCCGAGTCATCGTCGCCAGCCGAATCGATCCGCTCGGCGATAGCTGCACCGAGTTCAGCTTTGGTCTGCTCTCCGATGGCGGTCAGGTCCGGGTCGTTCTCGAAGTTGGCCAGGTCAGTGCACAAACCCTCACACCACGTCCACATCTTGTCGAAGCCGTGTGCGTCGAGTCCGAGCACGGTGGCCAACGATCCTGCCGACAGCGGCTGGGCATAGTCGGTCATCAGGTCAAACCCCGCCGGATCAATGGTGTCCAGCAATCGATCAGCCATCGGACCAAGCTCATCGGAGGAAAAGGCGCCGCTGCGCCCACCGGGCTGGAACGGTGGCTGCATGATGGCTTGGAGGCGGGTGTGCTCCGGAGGGTCGCAGGTGAGCATGTTCTGACCCAGCGCCCGGGCCAAAAACGACGGCTCAGTCGCCGCGCTGAACAGCTCGGGATGTTCTTCCACGTAAACCACGTCGTCCCATCGGGTGACCAGCCACATTTCCATAGCTGGAACCCAGGACACCGGCTCCTCCGCCCGCAGTCGAGCCAGGATCGGGTCGGGGTCGGCCTCCAAGTGAGCCAGCGAGATGGAAGATCCAAGGGTCATAGATCGACCGCGAGCATAGGATTCCAGTCGACCAAGAGGTGGTTGTATGAGATTTGAAGGCAAAGTGGCCATTGTCACCGGTGCGGGGGGCGCAGGCGTTGGAGGATTGGGGGTCGTCTATGCCCGGGCGCTGGCCAGCGAAGGTGCATCGGTTGTGGTTGCTGATATCGACGGCGAGGCCGCAGTAGAAGTTGCTGAATCAATTGCGGCAACCGGGGCTCAGGCCATCGGCGTTCGGTGCGATGTTGCCTCGGGAGACGACATCGACGCCATGGTGCAGGTCACCGTCGACGCGTTCGGCGGGGTGGACATCCTGGTCAACAACGCCGGATTGGCCCGGGGGAAATGGAGTGAGGCGTTGATCCTGTCCGCCGATGAATGGATGGAGATCCTGGCCGTGAACACGGTTGCGCCGATCATGTGCGCCAAGGCCTGCGCGGAGTCAATGCGCGGCCGCGGCGGCGGCGTCGTCGTCAACCAGTCGTCAAACGGAGCGCTAATGGATGCTGGGGCCTACACGGTGTCGAAGCTCGCCCTCAACGGAGTCACTCGGGTCTTGGCCGACGAGTTTGCCGACGACAACATCAGAGTCAATGGCATCGCACCGGGCATGATGACTGCGAAGCTCCCGGAGAAACAGGTCCAGACCCTGCTGGCTCGCCAAACCGTAAGACGACAAGGGCAACCCGAAGACCTGGTCGGATTGCTGTTGTACCTCTGCTCGGACGAGTCGAGCTTCATGAACGGCCAGACAGTGGTGATCGATGGCGGCATGGCCCGCAGCCCGAAGAATTGACCGAGGACAAGCAACCAACTGACAGTGAAGGGGAAGTAAGGCAAACTGGGAGCATGGCCAACTCTGAGCTCGTCATCGACGTGGATACCCATGTGACTGAACCACCAGACACGTTTGTGTCTCGGGTTCCTGACAAATTGAAAGATCGGGTGCCCCGGGTTGAGCGTACCGAGGAGGGTAAGGACCACTGGTTTGTCGGCGGCGAAGTGTTCTCATCAGTAGGAATGACCGCGGTGGCCGGGTGGCCAGAGCCTTTCCCCGACGGTCCTTCTGTGTTTGAGGAGATCCATCCCGCGGCCTACGACTCCAGCGAGCGACTGAAGTACATGGATGAACAGGGAATCTGGGCCCAGGTGCTCTATCCCAATGTCGGCGGGTTCGGCGCACAGCACTTCTTGAAGCTGAAGGACCGCGAGCTGATGCTGGCCTGCGTCCAGGCCTACAACAACTTCCAACTCGACTGGATTTCCCCGGATCCCCGCCGCTTTGTGGCCGTTGTTTCAACCCCCTTTTGGGACATCGATGACACCGTGGCCGAAATCACCCGATGCGCTGAGCTCGGCCACCGGGCGGTTCTATTCACCGGAGAGCCGCAGCGATTCGGACTGCCTCTGCTGGGCGACCCTCACTGGGATCCCCTGTGGTCGGTGGCCCAAGAGGCTGGACTCCCCATCAGCCTCCACATCGGCAGCGGCGACACCACAACCGGTTTCACTCCAGAACGGATGGCGGCCCACGGCAAACCCTCGACTTACGCCTACGCGTCGTTGGAGATGTTCCTGAAGAACGGCATACAGCTAACTGATCTGCTGGGATCCGGAGTCTTGCCTCGCTACCCGGACCTCAAATTCGTATCCGTGGAGAGTGGCATCGGCTTCATCCCTTTCGTGCTCGAGGCTGTTGACCATTCCTTCAACGAATGCGGGGGACTCGAAAGGGCTGAGAATTTCGAGATGATGCCTAGCGAGTATTTCCGCCGCCAGGTTTACGCGTGCTACTGGTTCGAGGAGACCGCGCCCCAGCGGCTGCTCGACAAGATCGGCGTCGACAACGTGTTGTTTGAGACCGACTTTCCCCATCCGACCTGTCTCTATGGCAACGTTCGCGAGCGGATAGAGGCGTCGCTTGCCGGTCAATCGGAAGATACGCGCCGAAAGCTGCTGTGGGATAATGCCGCCGCTCTCTACCGAATTGAGGGTCCCTGACTGCCGCCCAAGGTCCATAGACCGCCCATTTGGCTTACCAGGCCTAGGTCACAGAGAACGCCGTCGTGCCTTGGCTAGGCGTCCAGGATTCCGACCAGGAAGTCCTTGAGATTGCTCAACCGAGCTTGAGCCTCTCCTTTGCTGAGCGAAGGGGTGCTAACCGCCAGGCTGCACAATCCGCTTGCCGCAGCGTCGGTTATCGCCATCAGGCGATTAGATGTCTCTGGGTCAAGATGGGCGCCAAAGAACTGGGCACAAGCATCGGAGAGCCCACGGAACTCCCGAGCAGCATACCACTCAGCCAGTTCATCGGATCGCTCTTCGGTCGCATAGTAGGTACTGAACGCGGCACAGAATCGAAAGGCGGCTTCCTGTTTGGGATATGCCCCAAAAAGGGCAGTCAAACAGTGGCGGGCCGCATCAAGGCCGCTGACGCCCGCAGGCACCTCGGCACGGGTTGCCTCGAGTATCGACTCGAGCATGCGGTTGTATACCTCGAACGCAATGGCACCACACTCGGGGAAATGCCGATACACGGTGACTCGGCTGACTCCTGCCTGCTCAGCGATTTCTCCCATAGTCGTGGAAGCGATTCCCTGCTCCAAGAACAAGACCTGCCCCGCCTCGATGATTGCAGAGCGGCTGTGGGTATTCAGGTCTTCATGGTCGGAGCGGTATTTTCTGAGCTTGCTGGACTCTCCCATCAGACCAAGTTTACCCATGGAGAATCAGCTTGTCGCTTTCTGAGTAGGCTATTTCCACCCACTAATCCAATATCAGGAGCGCTTCAGCTCAGGCTTTTGCATGGACTACTTGTGGTCTAGTCGACAAGAGATCATGCCAAATTGTTTCTGATATAACCTCGACTGTTGGCTTCAAAAGTTGTAGGAGAAATATGTTCGAACGACGAGCCTATATGTTGGATGTCTCAAGGGATCGCGTTCCAACCCTGGAAACCCTGGAGTGGTTGGTGGGCGTGTTGGCAATACTGGGATTCAATGAACTCCAACTATACGTTGAACATACATTTGCCTACTCGGGGCATGAAGTCGCATGGAGAGAGTCCTCTGCGTTCACAGCTGAGGACATGCAAAGGCTTAACCACATATGCCATATGAAGGGCATCGAACTTGTCGGCAACATGAATTGTTTCGGCCATATGGAAAGGTGGTTGGCCCACGAGCGATATCGGGAGATGGCCGAATGCCCAAACGGCGCGCCGAGCCCATTTGGCGAAGGGACCATAAGGCCAACGTGTCTAGCGCCCACCGCCGAGAACGCCCGCTTCGGAGTCTCGCTCGCCCGAGAGATGGCCAAGGCGATCCCACACCCGAGAATCCATATCGGTGGCGACGAACCGTTCGAACTCGGGGACGGAGTCTCGGCAGACGTCGTTGCCGAAAGGGGGCGCCAGTCCGTCTATGTGGAGCACTTGAACAGAATCATCGAGCCCCTCATGGCCGACGGGCATGACGTGATGTTCTGGGCGGACCAGTTCCGCCGAGACCGATCCCTGCTGGACAAGATTCCCGCGGCGGCTATGCCGGTGGTGTGGAACTACGAGGCTCCTTCTCATCAAAGCTGGGGATCCTTCCTTCCCGCAGGCTTGCTGGATCGGCTAGGGCTTCCCGATGACGCCCATTTGGGATTTGAGTCGCATGCCCGCCTGTTCATTGAAGCCGAGAGGGTATTTTGGGTCGCCCCTGGCACCGGCAGCTGGAACACCCTTATCGGCCGCAACCGAAACGCCGCGGGCAACATCATTGATGCGGCGGCAGTCGGACAAGCCCACCAATCTCCGGGCTTCCTGCTGACCGATTGGGGAGACAACGGCCACTTCCAACCTCTGCCGGTGTCGCTCCCATCCATTGTGCGCGCCGGTGCAGCCGCCACCGGGCGGCCTGTTCCCAGCCACCCCGAGGTGGGAGAGCGAATCGACGAGATTATCGGCTGCCAAATGGGCATCGGGGCCTTGATCGACCGCCTCGGCGATATCGGCGAGAGCCTTGGGCTGATCTCGATCAACGGAAGCCCGATCTTCTACGCGCTTTGCGCTACGGCATTTGGGAGCTACGGCGAATTCGATGAGGAGGCCGTTAGAGGCAGTCTGGGCGTTCTCGCCGAGGCTGACGAGCGGTTCTCCGAACCGATTGGAGGTTCCCGGGGCGCCATCGTGGCGGCAGAAATGCGCTCGGCCTGCCGACTGGCGGAGTTGGGTCTGCGCCGGCTGGCCGCCGAACACGGGCTCGGCGTTCCTGCGCCTGACGCCGATGAATTGGCCGATGCCGCGCAAGCTCAACGCGCCGCCTGGCTGCTCTCCAGTCGACCTGGCGGCCTCGACGATTCCATCAGCAAGCTAATCCTCTAGTCCATTGAGCGGGATACGCTGGCCGCTGGAGGCCTGCTGATGAGAATCGGCTTCATTGGACTTGGAAACATCGGAGGCCCGTGTGCCCGCCGCATACTGGCGGGCGGACATGAGCTGATCGTGGCCGACCTCGATCGCGCGGCTTGTCAGCAGCTGGTGGGCGCCGGTGCTATCGAAGCCTCCGGTCCGGCGGGCGTTGCCGATGGCCGTGAAGCCGTTCTCTTGTCGTTGCCCACACCAGAGGCGTCCCGCGCTGTGGTGACGGGTCCAAACGGCATCCTCTCTGGAGCGTCGACGGGCTTGGTGGTAGTCGACCTGTCGACCAACAGCGCCGGAGTGACCAAGGAGCTGTTCGACGCCTGCGCGGCCGTCGGGGTGGACTTTCTTGACTGCCCGGTATCTGGAGGGAGTATGGGAGCCGAGGCTGGCAGCCTCACCCTGATGCCCTCTGGCAATAAGGCGGCATTCGACCAGGTCAAAGAAGTTCTGGTTTGCTTCGGCAAAGACGAAACCGAGTGGCTCGGACCTTCAGGCACCGGCACGCTAGTGAAGCTCATCAACAACCAGATCTTCTTGGTAGGTGCCCAAGTTTTCGGGGAGGGATACCTCTTGGCTGCCAAGGCAGGTTTGGACCTGCCGAAGCTCCTCGAAGTGCTGCGGGCAAGCTCAGCCGGCTTCTACATGGCGCTGTCGGAATTGGTCGTCAACCGGCAATGGGATGATTCAACCTATGATCTGGCGCTGGCCGAGAAGGACCTGCGTCTTGCCATCGAATCCGCCTCGGAGATTGACACCCCGCTGCCGTTGACCACCGCTGCTCACGAGGTGCTTGTCCGTTCAGTTAATTTGGGGCTTGGGGACAAGTTCTTCATCGGCGCCCTAGAGGCACTAGAAGACGAAGCCGGCTTCACTGCCCCGCTACCTCCCAAGGAGGGCTGATGGCGACTCTCGATATTCCCGACCTCAGCAGCTACCAGACCTTTGTCCATGGGTTTCCCCAAGATGCCTTTATTCAGCTGTGCGAGCATGCCCCGGTTTGGTGGCACGAACCTACCGAACGCACCCCTGACGGCGAGGGCTTCTGGTGTGTGAGCACGCACGAGCTGGTGCTGGAGGTGTTCCGCAATCCCAAGGTCTATTCCAGCCATACCGGAGGGAACCGCCCCTTCGGTGGCACCACCATCAACGACATGGAGATGAGCGGGAAGCTCCTCAACATGATGGACGATCCCCGGCACCAGCGGATCCGACAGCTGGTGAACAAGGGCTTCACCCCCAAGATGATCGGCCGGATTCGCGACGACCTTGTAAACCGAGCCCACCACATCCTCGACAGCGTGGCTCCCGAACCCGGCAATCGGGGTGCTTGCGATCTGGTCATCGATGTTGCCGCGGAGCTTCCCCTTCAAGCCATCTGCATGCTGCTGGGAGTGCCCAACGATGACCGGCGCATGCTGTGCGAATGGGTAGACATCACCTCCGAGACCTTCACAATGGAGGAGATGCCCGACGCTCCCAGCGATGCCAGCATCAACATGTTCCTGTACGGACAGCGTCTCATCCAAGAGCGCACCGATAACCCAGGCGATGATCTCCTCTCGGTAGTCATCCACGGAGAGCTTCCCGACCAGGTACCTCCTCGCCTTGACAGCGACGAGGTGGCGATGTTCTGGGCGCTGCTGTTCACTGCCGGATCGGAGACCACCAGAAAGGCCATAGCCGGCGGATTATGGGAGTTGGTGAAGTCCCCCGATCAAATGGCCCGCCTCAGCGCTGATCGTTCTCTGATGGGAACGGCTATTGAGGAGATTGTCCGGTGGACGACTCCCTCGGTCTACAAGCGTCGCACGGCCACAGTGGACACCACGTTGGGCGACCAGGCCATCGGCGCGGGCGAAAAGGTGGTGGTCTGGGAGATGTCGGCCAATCGGGACGGTGCGGTGTTCGACGACCCGTTCGAATTCCGCATCGATCGGAGCCCCAACAACCACATGGGGTTCGGCCACGGCCCCCATTTCTGTCTGGGCGCCAACCTGGCCCGGCTTGAGATCGACGTGATGCTCAACGCCATTCTGGACCGCTGGTTCGACATCGAGATCGTGGACGATGCCACTTGGACTCGGACCAACCGATTGAGCGGTCTCAAGACGCTGCCCATCGAGTTTTCCGACCGGGCAGAGCAACCGGGAGCAACTGGCTAGGGTTTCTCAGCCATGGAGATTCGACAGCTGGCAGGAGCACTCGGCGCAGAAGTCATCGGGCTCGATCTGACCAGGGGAATCGAGGGATCGGCGTTCTCAGCCGTACGCGACGCCCTCCACAAGAGCGGTGTGATCTGTATTCGCGACCAGGGGGCCATGACCCCAGAAGACCAACTGGCATTTGCCGGGAATTGGGGGGAGATTTCTATCCACCCTTACGTACCCTCTATTGAGGGCTACCCGGGGATCATGAAGATCTACGATCCAAACCCCATCACCCAGACTTGGCACTCCGACTCAACCCATATGCGGCACCCCCATGCCTACACTCTGCTGTTGGCTCGGGTATTGCCCAAGGTGGGCGGCGACACCATGTTCGCCTCCGCCGTAAAGGCATTCGAATCGCTGTCCCCAGGGCTTCAGGAGGCACTTCGGGCGCTGTCTGCTGTACACGAGGGAACCAGCCTGGCCGCTGAAGCCGGACTGGAGCACGAGGCGGTCGTCGCCGTCCACCCGATGGTACGGGCTCATCCTGACACTGGGGCAGAGGCGCTGTTCGTCAACGACAACTATGTGACCCGGATCGATGGGTGGACTCCCGCGGAGAGCCGCCCGCTTCTGGAGTTCCTCTACGGAGTAATCGGCCGCTACGAGAACACATACCGACATCGCTGGCGCCACGGCGACCTGGTGATATGGGGCAACCGATCTACCCAACATGCCGTCGTGGGCGATGTCAGCGGCGAAGAGCGAGTCCTCCACCGGGTGACGATTGCCAGCAGTGCTTCTGGCCGGTGAGCTAGTGGTCCGTCTGCGAAGCAGTCAGCCTGGCCAAGCGCTCTGAATGTTCGGCTGTGGTGCCGCCCCGGGATTGGGCAGCCCACGCTCGACGGGCGAAGGGCGCGAGGAAATGGTCCTCGTAGTACCCGTCGGCCCCGTGCAGTTGGTGAGCCCCCGCTATGACGTCCAATAGGGCTTCGTTCCCGGTCGCTTTGGCTGCCGCCACCAGATAGTCGCGGGCAACACCGGTAGGGGAGAGGGCGGCCTCGGCCGCAGTGAGCTCCATCGCCTCGACTGCGATGGCCATGTCCACGAAGCGATGGCGGGCGGCCTGGAAGTCTTGCACTTGTCGGCCGTACAGCGGGCGGTGCAGGGCATGATGAGCGGTTCGGGCCAAGAGCTGGCGTGCATCAGAGGCCATTTCGGCGCAAGCAGCGAGAACAGGATCGTCGGCGACGTTTGGCAGGGGAGGGGATACGGACAGATCGCTGTCCAGCAGGACAGTGGCGATCATGTCCCGATGGGTCTCGTTGGCACCGACCGAGATGGGGGGATGGATGGCCTCGAGTGCGTCATAGGTGTACGTGGGCCCCTGCTCGAACATGGCAGTCCAATCGGTTTCTCCTGGTCCCGCCCAAGTCCGGGACGTGCGGGCGATGCTCTGGAGAAGCTCGGTGGAGGTCACCTTCACTACCGAGGCCTGGTAGTCCACTGTCTGGCCTGTCTCCTCGTAGTCAATTAACCGCTGGCAAAAGGCTCGGACTCGAGCCGCCGCGGCGTGCAGACGGGATCGTTCCCATGAGGGAATCGCAACGGGCATGCGTTGCAACCAAAGCTCGGCCCACCCGTAGTGGGCCAGAGAGCCCCGCTCCGCGGCCACGGCGGCCATTACCTGCGACCACCCTTGGCCGACCTCGCCCAATACGCTGTCGTCGCCCAGTCGAACCTGACCGAGGTTTATGTCACAGAGAGTCCAATGATTGATGGTGGACCTTCGTCCCACCTCCACTCCGGGAGCATCAAGGGGAACGATAAAAATGGTCATCGCGGAACGGGCGTTTTCCTCAGGGTCGGTTACCGCCAAAACCAAGGCCACTTCTGCCTTGTGCGCGCCCGTAATGTGCGACTTGGTTCCCGACAGCTCCCAGCCGTCAGAGCGGCGAACTCCAGTCGTGGCGATGGCCGCCAGGCTGTTGCCCGCGCCGGCCTCGCTGTAGGCAATTGCGCCAAGCATCTCGCCGGAGACCATCGGGGCTAGCCACCGGGCCTTCTGGGCTGGCGTTCCGAATTGAGAGAGCACATAGCCGCACAGCGTCACACCGGTGTCAATTGATGGCGCACCGTGGTAGGCAGCCTCCAAGTCGTACACGTGCTTCCAAGCCCGAGAGCAGCCGCGTCCCCCATCGGCTTCGGACAATGAGACAGCCAAAAAGCCCCGACGAGCTGCCTCCCTTTGATGTCGCTGTTCGAACTCCAGGTCGAGACCGGTCAGATCGGTGGGGTCGACATGGCCAAACACCTTTTCGGGCGCCATCTCCGCAGCCAAGAACTCCCGAACCTCTTCGCGCCATGGGAGCAAATCTGGGCTCAATCGGAGTTCGGTCAGCCGCATTGCCCAGTGCGGGTTCTATGGGACCGCGTCAGCAGTCGGCGCAATGTCCGTGAAGGTCGAGACTGTGGGTGGTGGGGGTGAATCCGGTTCGGGCTGATATCTCATTCAAACTCTTGTCCACCAGGTGTTCGATTTCACTGTCGAATTGAACGTCTTCAATGCTGCCACAGCTCAGGCATATCAGGTGGTGGTGGTGACCGAGTAACGGTTCCGCCAACTCGAAGTAGGTGTGATCGCCCCCCACGTTGATTCGCCGAATGACACCGCAGCGAACCAAGACATCTAAATTGCGATAGGCAGAACTCTGAGCCAACTTCGGATCTGCCTCCACGATGTCAGGCAGAATCATCGGTTGGCCGGAGAGGACTAGAACCTCCACCAGTTTCCGTCGGCCGCTGGTGTACCGGTGGCCCTGTTGGGCCAGCCTGCCGCCGATCTGAGCGTGCAACTCGGAGAGGAACTCCCTGTCTTCCGCGCTCTGTCGTAGCTGCTCAGTCATTCCTGTCTTTTATCTTAGGGGTTCATTTCGGATGTACACCGCTCACGGCGGGCGCACCGTCGTTTCCAGCAGTACCGACAGCAATCGCACACCAGCAGGGGGACAACGAAAACCACCCCCATGATCGCAAAGAGCTGGCCAATGATGTACAGCGCATGGACTATTGCCGTCATGGTCTTCCCTTCTTGCCCGAACGTCTCTCCGCAAAGTAAGCGTTGTCTGTTTGTCATCGACGCAGGTCGCAGAATACGTTTGCAGGAATGAGACTCATTATCAATTCAAGGCGAGCGATATTTGGTGCAGGGTGCTTGCTGGCTGTGTTGGCACTGATCGCTGCCGGTTGCGGGAACGACGATGAAGATGACGGAGGTGGTGTACCGACAGTCATAGCCACCACGTCGATATGGGCTGATGTGGTCGCCAACGTGGCCTGCGACGGGTTGGCCGAAGTGGTAACCGTCATCCCCCCCGGTGGCGACCCTCATGCCTTTCAGCCCTCGTTGAGTGATCGCGAGAACATGGAACACGCCGCGTTGATAGTGGCAAACGGCTTGTTCCTGGAGGAAGGCCTAGAGGACACCATTGATGCGGTCGAAGATGCGGGCACACCAGTGTTTCGCGTGGCTGACCATGTCTCGGTAATCGAATTCGGCTCGGCGATGGGCCACGACGACCACGAGGACGAGCACGAAGACGATCACGACGATCACGAGGGCCACGACCACGACGAGGACGAGCACGAAGACGATCACGACGATCATGAAGACGATCACGACGATCACGAGGACGACCACGACGAGGACGACGGCCACGGCCACGACGAAGACGATCACGAGGACGACCACGACGAGGACGACGGCCACGGCCACGACGAAGACGATCACGAGGACGACCACGACGAGGACGACGGCCACGGCCATGCGCACGCGCACGGAAGTGAGGACCCCCACGTGTGGTTCGATCCCATTCGAGTTGCCGATGCGTTGCCCGCGCTCAGCCAGGCTCTGGCCACC
This sequence comes from Acidimicrobiia bacterium, assembly GCA_009842675.1. Taxonomy (GTDB): domain Bacteria; phylum Actinomycetota; class Acidimicrobiia; order Acidimicrobiales; family Bin134; genus Poriferisocius. The sequence goes on from VYEX01000062.1 coordinate 19,085, forward strand.
CAGGCAGGCCTCGATGCCGCGGCCCTAGACGAGTGCGTTGCGGCGTATCACAGCGAGCTCATTGCTCTGGACGCTGAGGTCGATGCCGTCTTGGCCTCGCTGCATCCTGAGGATCGCCTGTTGGTCACCAACCACGATGCCCTCGGTTATTTCGCCGATCGCTACGGGTTCCAGGTGATCGGGACGGTCATTCCCAGCGGCTCCACTCTGGCCGCGGCTAGCCCCGCGGGGCTCCAGGAACTGGTTGAGCTAATCGACGAGACCGGTGTGTCCGCCATCTTCTCGGAGACGACGCACAGTTCTGATGACACTGAAGCCTTGGGTCGAGAGGCCGGTGTCCAGGTGGTTTCCTTGAATACTGGATCGCTGGGTCCCGCTGATAGCAGCTCGGGCACCTATATCGGGTTCATACGCACCAACGCACAAAAGATCGCCGAAGGCCTCGGTTGATGTTCCGCTAGCTAAATTGGACCAGTGGACTTTCTGACCAGTCCGTTCGACTGGTGGATCGAGCCCTTTTACGACAACGTCTTCATGCGGAATGCCCTGTGGTCAGGGCTGCTAGCGGTCTTGGCCACTTCCACGGTGGGAACGTGGGTGGTGCTTCGAGGGATGAGCTTCTTCGGGGAGGCCATGGCCCATGGGGTGCTGCCCGGATTGGCCATTGCTTTCATACTCGGGGGCGATCCCACGCTTGGTGCATTGACCGCTGCGTTCGTCATGGTTTATGGCGTAAATCTTGTTCGCAACCATTCGCCATTGCCTGAAGACAGTTCGATCGTGCTGCTTTATGTGGGGTTCTTGGCCTTGGCGGTGGTAATTCTGTCCAGCGGCTCAGGGGCATATGCCGGAGACCTGACCCGTTTCCTCTTCGGATCCATCACTGGGGTGACCAACAGCGACCTCATTCGCCAGCTCATCATCGCTGGAATCACCTTGTTGGGAGTTGTGGTGCTCCATCGGGCTTTTCTGGTCATGACCTTCGACGAGGTACAAGCCCGTCTGATGGGGCTTCGACCTCGACTGGCTCACGCTGGGCTGCTGGCGCTTTTGGCTATATCAATCGTGGCTTCATTTCAAGCTGTAGGGAACTTGCAGGTCTTCGCATTCTTGGTGGGCCCGCCGTCGACTGCCGCCATGTTGGTGCGGCGGATCCCTATCATGATGGTTACCGCAGTTGTTCTCGGTTCTGTCGCCGTTGTCGTTGGCCTGCTCATTAGCTACCACCACGACACCGCAGCCGGTGCCACGATGGCGCTGGGCACAGTCGTACTTTTTTTGATCGCTGTGCTGATCCGATCTCTTTCCGGCACCTACAACGTGCGGCTCATCACCTAGTGGTCCGTCAACTCAACAGCAGGGTTGCGGTTCCGGCCAGCACCGGATGAGTCCCGTCGCGGGCCAGCCAGACATCGCATTCGACGTTACCGTCATCGCCGACCGCAGTGACCGAGCCGCCGGCCTCCAACCAGTCGCCAGCGAAGACGTTGTCCAGAAAACGAACGCGGATCTTCTGGATGCGTTCGGCGCCGCCGGCCCAGTCGCCCAGCATGTTCATCACATATCCCAGATTGTTGGGACCCTGATTAACCGGTTGATCACCCATGCCCAGTTCCCTCACGGTGTCGACATCCCAGTGGATGGGATTGGAATCGGCCAGCAGGGCGGCCATCGTCTTCATCTTTTCGGCGTCCACCGACTCGATAACCAGACGGGGAAGCTCGTCACCCACTGATGGAATTGGGTTCGCGCTCACTTGGGCCTCCTGGGAAAGATGAACGAATTGGACACCACAGACGACACTTCGCCATCTGGGGCAACGACCTCCAGTTGAAATGCGACAATGTCAAAGGTCCCTGTGCGGGCCCCATCCTTGCGGATTGCGCTGGTGATCTCCCCCTTCACGGTGTAGGTGGCACCGACCTCCAATGGGCGCAGCTGCTGGATATCGCACTCGCCGAACATCGGGCCATCGTCGGCTGATGCATAACAAAGGGTGAACATCTCATCGATGGAGATGCCCAAACCGGCCATTGCCGCGTAGTAGCAGAACATGGGGTGGGCGATGCCGTCGGTTCGCTGGGGCGACCCGAGGACGTCGTTGGTGAGCCAAACCCTCCACGGATCCACGGCGTAGGTTCCACCGGGGAACTGTCTTCCCACCAGGGATTCCAATTCCTCGATGGTCGGAGTTTGCGTCGCCGAAGTCATTGCTTCACCACCGGCAGGCCTCTGGAATGGCGGGATGTTCGGGGGCGGGGTACTTGCGGTGTAACGGCTTTACCACCTCCTCGCCGAAGCGCTGGATCTGCTCGCGGGTAGCTTCGAAAGACGGCCCGGTGACCATGCGGAACTGCACGGTGAAATACTGCACGCCCAGTTCCTCGTAGTACTGCTCCAACCGTTCCCGGCATTGGGCAGGGGAGCCCACCACGATGTGCTCGCGGGCCGATTCGGTGGTGATCTTCTCGGGAGAGTCGAATTCGGGGTGGTGGGCCAGGATGCCCTGCTCGCAGTAGAACCGCATTTCGGGCACATAGTGGGTCCCGTACTGCTCGGCTGCCTGTTCGAAGGTGTCGGCCACCCATGCTTTGCGCATCAGAACGACAAAAGGCTCCTTGCCGTGCTCGATGGCCTTGGCCCGATAGGCGCCCGCCTGTTGATCCCATACCTCCTTGAGGATGGGAAAGTCGTCGCAAGTCCAAGACTCCGCGTAGACCCCACACCGCTCGATGGCCGCGGGCAGCTGTCCGCCGCCCCAGAAGGGGAACCGGGGCTGCTGATAAGAATTGGGCGACAACAAGCCGTCGTTCACCTGATAGAAGTCTCCGTCCCAGCTGAACCGTTCGCCCTTGGATTGCAGGGCCTTGTCGATGACGGCCACGTTCTCCAGGTAGCGGCCCAACATCCGCTCAGGTGGAACGCCGAACTGGCCCCAGTAGCCGGCGTGGAAACCCCGACCCCAGGTCATGTACAGCCTACCCCTCGAGATGTTGTCGATAATGGCGCACTGCTCGGCCACCTCCATGGGGTGATAGAGCGTGTTGACCAAGCAGTAGGAGCCGATGGCCACCCTGCTGGTCTCCCGGGCCAAGATCATCAACAGATTTAGCGGCGAGCCGAAGTACGACTCGGTTCGGCCATGGCGGTCGGGCACTTGAATCGAGTGGAATCCCGACTGCTCGGCCAAGATGCCTTCTTCGATCATGGCATCAAGGACGTCGGCTGCGTTGGCGGGCTCGGGAAGAGGCTGGTCGTAGTACCCATGGTTGGTGTCGATCAGATAGCCGATGCGCAAGGTGGACTCGCTTTCAGATGTTGTGGTCGGGCTTGTCAGTCGTCTTTCCCACCCTATTTGCCTGAAGCGGTGAGCGCCGAGCAGCTAGTTGCCGCAGCGGGTTGGCCTACGCTGAGGGGCAACATTCGAAGGAGCGCACTGTGGCCATTCACACCGAGATCGACGAGCAAGGCATTGCCGTCGTCACCATGGACAATCCGCCGGTGAACGCACTCAATATCGCCGACACCTATCGGCTGGCTGAGATTTTCCGCGGTTATAAGCACGACACCGATGTGAGAGTCGCCATCCTCACCGCCGTGGGTCGGGGATTCAACGCTGGAGTGGACATCAAAGAGATGCAGGCCATGGAGGGCTTTGAGGGCGTGTTGGGAACCGGAGATGCCTGCTATGAGGCCTTCGGGGCGGTGTACGACTGCACGGTGCCGGTGATCGCCGCGGTGCAAGACTTTTGCCTGGGCTTGGGGATTGGCCTCGCAGGGAACTGCGACTTGGTAGTGGCCGCCGAAGGGGTCAAATTCTCCATGCCCGAAGTGGATAACGGGGCCCTGGGGGCCGCCACTCACACCGCTCGGCTGGTTCCGGAGAAGGTGATGCGCTGGATGATGTACAGCTGCGAGCCGGTGGCCGCCGAAGACCTCCAGCGGTGGGGGACCGTGCTCAGCGTCGTCCCCGGCGAGCAGCTGATGGACGAGGCCCGCCGGGTGGCCGGGGTGATCGCATCCAAGCCACCGGGGGTGATTCGCAAGGCCAAGTGGTCGATCAATGGGATAGACCCGGTGGACGTCCACCGTAGCTATCGATACGAGCAGGGGTTCACCTACGAGTTGAACCTCATGGGCGAAGGCGAAAAGGCCCGGGACGCCTTCATCAAAGGCGAGCGGGAGTCGAACAAAGCCGCCCAGTAGTGGTTGACACCGTAATTGTTGGGGGAGGTTCGGCGGGATCGGTCTTGGCGTCCCGGTTGTCGGAGGATCCGGCCCGCAAAGTCCTGCTGCTGGAAGCCGGACCAGACCATGGGGACCACCTGCCGCCGGAATTGGCTGACATCACGGTCTCTTCTCATCCCCAGCATGATTGGGGCGATGTAGTCCGTCTTCCCGGTGGGAGGACTCAGCCCTATCCCCGGGGGCGAGTGCTGGGGGGCAGCTCTTCGGTCAATGGCGGGATTGCCGTGCGGGCCATGCCCGCAGACTTTGACTCCTGGGGCTTCGCCGAATGGCGGTGGGAGGCGCTGCTGGACTGCTTCAGACGATTGGAGACCGACCTAGATGGAGAAGAGCAATGGCATGGCCGCGATGGCCCGTTACCCATTGAGCGCACTCCCGAATCGGAGCTAAACCCAGTCCACGCAGTGTTCTACGAGGCGTGCGAGGCGGCTGGCTACCGGTACGTTGCCGATCACAACGCCCCGAATTCCCACGGCGCCGGGCCGCTGCCCCGCAATCGACAAGGGCTGCGACGAGTGTCAGCGGCCGATGCCTATTTGACCGCTGAAGTCCGAAGTCGCCCGAATCTGGACGTACGAGGGCATTGCCTGGCCACAGCAGTTCGCTGGCGGGGCAATCGAGCCGTCGGCGTGGACGCGCTGTGCGACGGCCGAGGCGAGTCAATATCCGCTGGTGAGGTGATCGTGGCTGCCGGCGTTATCCAATCGCCCATGCTGCTATGGCGCTCCGGTATAGGGCCGGCATCGGAGCTGACCGGGTTGGGGGTCGACATCGTGGCCGACCGCCCCGGGGTGGGAGGGAACTTCTCCGATCATCCGGCCATCTACCTGTTCGCGGCGCCCAAGCCGGGAATGGTGTCTCCTGAAGACGTCACCATCCAGACGTTGCTGCGATTCACCAGCTCGTCGGGCCCGGCCAATGATCTCCAGCTGTTTCCCGTCGGAGTAATCGATCTCTCTTCCAGCCCTCGACGTCGAGCCGAAGCCGGAGGTTCGGATGCCGTTTTTGCCTTCAACGCGGCTCTGCAACGGGTGGAGATCAGAGGATCAGTTCACCCGATGTCGCTTGACCCGGCCGAGCCTCCGACAATCACCTATCCGTTCCTAGCCCACAAGCCCGATCTGGAGAGGCTGGTTGAAGCCTTTGAGCTCGGTTTGGAGTTGTTGATGTCACCCTCGTACCAGAAAGTGGCAGACGGCCCGCTGTTTCTGCCGGATCGGCTTGCTCCTGACGATCTGCTGGCCCACGTATTCGCCCACCATGTGGCCTTCTACCACGGTGCTGGCACCTGCGCCATGGGCGCACCTGACGATCCCGCCGCCGTAGTCGGCCCCGATGGCCGGGTTTGGGAGACAGAAGGGTTGAGGGTTTGCGACGCCTCGATCATGCCGGAAACTCCCAGAGCCAACACCAACCTGAACGTCATCGCCATGGCCGAGCGAATGGTTGAACTGATCTAACGGAGAATCGCCGTCACGCCGCGGTGAGGGTTAGCCCCAAGATCTGTTCGGGAGGGGTGAAGCTGAGGCCCAGTGATTGGGCCACTGCCGGCTCGGTTACCTGCCCCTGGCACACCGACAGGCCAGCTCGGAGTCCGGGATCGGCGCTCATAGCCTCCCTGGGGCCGAGTTCGGCCAGCATCGTTATGTAGGGAAGGGTGGCGTTTTCCAAGGCGAACGTGGAAGTGCGAGGGACGGCGCCGGGCATGTTGGCCACGCAGTAATGGACCACGTCGTAGGCCAGATACGTGGGATTGGCATGGGTCGTGGGCCGTGAGGTCTCAATACAGCCCCCCTGATCGATGGCCACGTCCACCACGGCCGACCGGGGTCGCATCTGCTTGACCATGCCGGTGGTAACCAGGTGCGGGGCGCGGGCGCCTCGAACCAGGACTGCCCCGATGACCAAATCGGCCCCCAGGACCGCCTCCTCCAGGGCGCCACCACTGGAGTGCAAAGTGTGCAGAGCGGAGCCGTATCGCGAGCTCAAATCCTCCAATACGGCAACGTCTCGGTCGATCACCGTCACGTCGGCACCGAGGCCAACGGCCATCTGCACTGCGTTCCGGCCGACCACGCCGCCGCCAAGGATGACCACCTTGGCGGGGGCAACGCCGGGCACACCACCAAGAAGCACCCCACGTCCGCCTTGTGAGGACTCCAGGCAATGGGCCCCGGCCTGGATCGACATCCGACCGGCAACCTGGGACATTGGGGCCAGCAGCGGAAGTCCGCCGTTGGGGCCCACCACTGATTCGTAGGCGATGGCGGTCACACCCTGGGCAACCAGCTCGGCTGTCTGGACTGCGTCCGCGGCCAGATGCAGATAGGTGAAAAGAACCTGGTTCTCGTCGAGTCGGGCCCGCTCCTCGGCCTGGGGTTCCTTCACCTTCACGATCATTTCGGCCCAGCTGAACACCTCTTCAGCGGAATCAGCGATGACCGCGCCGTGGGAGGCGTACTCCTCGTCGGCAAATCCCGCCCCTGAACCGCAGCCCCGCTCAACGAGCACCGTGTGGCCCCTCTTCACGAGTTCAGTGGCCCCGCCGGGCGTCAATGCCACTCTTCGCTCTTCGTTCTTGATTTCCTTGGGAACCCCGATGCGCATTGAATGCCTCCGCCACAAATCGATGGCTACGAGGATATTTTACCCGCGATAGTGGTGAATAAATCTTGAATCTTTGCTGTGAAAGCACCAGGAGGCGAAACTTTTGTTCGCAAAGCCACCCAAAATCGCGTATTTTGTGTGTTGCCTCATTTTGATTCACACGTAGCTTCTGAGGAGTAAGACCAGTGACGGAATTGGATCCAATCGATCGATCGATCCTCAACGAACTCCAGACCGATGCTCGCATGTCCAACGTGGAACTTGCCGATCGAGTGGGCTTATCGCCCTCGGCCTGCTATCGGAGGGTCCGTCGACTGGAAGCTGAAGGGGTGATCGCCGGCTACGTGATGATCGTCAACCCTGAAGCCATCAACCGCTCTCTGGACGTATTCGTCGAGATCTCCTTGGTAAGCCAGAGCGAAGCCAATCTGCGTCAATTCGAGAAGGAGGTCGTGGAATGCCCAGAGGTTATGTCCTGCCATCTGATGGCTGGCGATGCCGACTACCTCCTCCACCTGGCCGTGGCCGATCAGCGGGACTTTGAGCGGATCCACAACCAATACCTGTCGCGTTTCAGCGGAGTAGGTCGCCTCCGGTCCAGCTTTGCCATCCGCTCTGTATGGGAGACCACCCGCCACGAGCTCTAGCTTTGAGTCATGACCACTGCCGCCCAGCACACCTACGACTCCTACGAAGATTTGGTGGAGGACTATTTCGAGAGGGGATGGACAGATGGTCTTCCCGTCATGCCCCCCACGCCCGACAAGGTGACCGCATTTCTTGATGGCGCCGGGCTCTCCGGGGACGAAGTGCTGGGAACAGTTCCCACCCGGGAGGTGACGTGTACCGCGGAGCAGGCGGCGGCAAACGCAGTCATGGCTGGTTGCCTGCCCGAGTATTTCCCAACAGTGGTGGCCGCGGTTCGAGCTCATCTCCATCCCAAGGGCAACTGCCACTCGACCACCGGAACACTGTCGGGCGCCGCTCAGGCGGTCATCATCAACGGACCCGTCCGAAACGAGCTCGGCGTAGCCTCAGGGGCCGGCTGCTTCGGACCCGGATTCAGGGCCAACGCCACCATAGGCCGGGCGCTGCGCTTAGTGATTCGCAACGTGTGCCGGGGGATTCCCGGTTTCTTGGACCGGGCCAGCTTTTCCACCCCGGCTCGCTACACCTTCTGCTTCGGGGAGAACGAAGAGGTCTCCGACTGGGAGCCACTGCACGTTCAACGGGGCCTGTCTCCCGAGCAAAGTGGGGTAACTGTCCACTCCCTGATGAAGATGGTCGAGGCCACCGATTTCACCAGCCGCACCGCCGAGGCAGTGTGCGAGACCCTGGTGCGCGACATCCGGGCCAATGGAGTCGCGGGCGATTCCTGGCTAGGAGAGGACGGCAACTTAGTCATCGTGATCGGCCATGAGCATCATCGGTTCTTTCTCGAAGAGGGATGGTCTAAGGCCGACATACAGCAATACCTATGGCCCCGGCTCAATGCCCCCGCCACCAGCGCCACCGACCGGATGGCCCGTATCGGCAAGCCCGAGGGCATCCTCATCGTGGCTGCCGGTGGAGCAGGCATGGGGGCAAGCTGGCTATTACTACCCCACCTGGCCCTCGCCATCACCGAACCAATTCTGTGAAGAAGAACAGGCTAGGGTAAGGACATGACTGCCCTTATCGGCCTCGACCCAACTTCGGGCCCGTTCGACCGTACTGACGATCACGAATTCTCTCCCCGGCCAGCCAGTCTGGACGGAGCAGTGGTCGCTTTGGTAGCTAATGGCCTCGGCGAGGGGGAGATCTTCCTGGATGCCCTCTACGACGAGCTGACCAAGCTGAGCGATCCTCTAGCCCCGCTCAAGGTGGTCAAGAGCTCGGTGTCGATAGCCCCTGATCCCGGTGATTGGAGCAGGCTCACTGAGGAGGCAACAGTCGCGATAACCGGCTTTGGCGGTTGAGGCAGCTGTAGTGCCCGCAGTTTGCGGGACGCAGTGGAGCTCGAGTGGGCCGGTGTCCCCAGTGTCGCCATCGTCCACGAGGAGATGAGGGGCTCAGCCCAGGCAATCGCCCGAGTGAGCGGATGCCCAGACTATGAGTTTCTTGCCGCCAATTACCCGTGGACCCCCACCGCTATCTGGTCCAAGGAGGAGTGCCTCGAGTTGGCCGAGATCATGGCCCCCAAGGTCTTGGCCGCATTGACTGGCCAGAGCTAACAGCTACTCCGCCAAGTCGGAGCTCGCTGAGGAAATAGCAGCAGCACCAATAACGCCGACGGCGGCTACTGCCGCGCCCAACCAAAATGCGCTGGCAAAGGCTGCTCCGGTGACGTTCTCTCCCACGGCCAGTACCAGTACCTGGACGCCAGCGGCAGTACCCAGGCTGGTCAGTGTCTGGAACATCCCAGTTGCCGCCCCGAGGCGGTCCATCGGCACTGCTCCCACGACCGAAACCTGATAAGCCGGCCCGGCCACCCCTAGCCCTCCGCCAGCCAGCGCTAGACCCAGGATCACCAGCACTACGGCGTCGACCAGCGATCCCGCCGCGAAGGACACCATGGCCAAGACCACCAGCGCGCTACCCAAACAGGAAGTCCATCGTTCGCCCCGGGTAGCAGCCAGCCGGCCGCCCACCGGAGAGCTGAGGCTGAAGAAGACCAGGCGAACTACTAGAAACACCGTGGCGGCAGTCAGGGTGTACCCATAGCGCTCTTGCAAGAGTTGGGGCGCGAGGATGAATCCGCCCATATAGGCCGCATTGGCCGTGGCTGAGGCCACAACCGGCCCGGCATAGTTGCGGCGGCGGAACCACTCAAGCGGGACCATCGGGTGGGCCGTACGTCGTTCGATGGCCACGAATGTCCAGATGGTTGCCGGAACGAGGGCCAACAGCGCCAATGCAACCGGGTGCTCGAAACCCAGGTTGGCGCCTCGGTCCAGAGCCACCATCAATACGACTACCGCGGCAACCAAGCTGAGCGCGCCGGCCACGTCGACCGGCTTGGCTTCGCCGGCGCGAGAAGGACGAACAACGAAAATCGCAGCAATCAAGCCGATTGCGGCAATGGGGGTGTAGACGGCGAAGATTGCCCGCCAGCCCAGCGCATCCACCAACGCGCCGCCAGTCACCAACCCGATGGCCGGTCCTCCAACGGCCGCGAATTGGAACCAGCCCATGGCCCTAGCCCGCTGATTGACCGGGAACGCAGCCATCATTATCGCCATCCCGTTGGGAATCATCATGGCTCCGCCCAGCCCTACCAACGCCCGAAACCCGATAAAGCTGAGGGCATCCCAGGCCAGTCCGCACACTCCTGTGGCTGCGGTGAAGACGGTCAAACCGAGGATCAGCATCCGCCGGTGCCCCCATAAGTCGCCCAGGGTGCCGAATACCGTTGTCCCCGCGGCGAGACCTAGGAACGGGGCAGAGACCGCCCACGACAACGTGGCGTTTGTGGTACCCAGGCTCTCCGAGATGTCCGAAAGAGAGGCTCCAATGATGGTCATGGTGGAGCCGAACACCACCTGACCCGCCAACAGGGTTACCAGCAGCCTCCAGGCGTAAGCCGCATCATGTGGAGTTGTTGAAGTGCTCAGTCTTTTAGCTCAATCAGGACTTCGTAATAGGGCTTGGAGCCGGTGTTTACTGCGGTCTCTATGCCGCCTTTGGAGATGAACATGGACTGACCGGGAATCACGTCGCCCTCCACAAGGCCTGAGAACTCCCCTGTGGTGTCGGGCTCGAAGTCTCCTGCGATCTTGTCGCCGGTAACCTGGACCAGCACGTAGTCGAGATCGTGCTGGTGAAGATCAGACCGCTCGCCAGGGTCCAGGCGCATTTCCCAGATACGCACCCGGTCGTTTTCCATCAGCAGTTTGGTGGCCACGTCACCGAATACCCGTTCTTCGCTCATACCCGCATCGTAGGCTCACGGAATGGCCAGTGCAGAGCCACCTGGAGTGCGGTATGCCATGTCGGAGATCGGCGAGGAAGGGGAAGGACCGCGCCTGGCCATGTTGGAGGCCATCCTCGATGAACCCACATTTGACCGGCTGAAACAAACCGGCGTGGGCCGCGGTTGGCGGTGCGCCGACGTAGGCGCCGGACGGGGGTCAGTGTCGAAATGGCTGCGAAATCGGGGGGCTGAGGTTGTTTCGGCCGACATCATGCCCCGCTTCTTGAGCGGTCCCGACGTTCGCACCCATGACATTTGCGATGGCCCAGTGGAGGATTCAGCTTTCGACTTGGTGCACTGCCGGGCCCTGCTGGCCCACGTGGCCGACTTCGATGGCGCCGTCGATAATTTGGTGGCCTCGGCCCGCCCAGGAGGATGGGTCATGGCCGCTGAACCCGACTACGGGACCATGGTGGAGTGCGAACCCGATCATCCCCGGGCCGAGGTATTTCGCCGCTTCCGTGAACGGTCGGCTGCTGGTACCAGGATGGACGCCTTCGTAGGCCGCCGCATCCACGAGGTGCTCGGCGCCCGTCTAGATGATGTGTCCTCAGAGGGACTGACCGACATCGTGAGCGGCGGGTCTCTGCGCGCTCGATACCGCCGCTTCACCATGGAAGTTGCCCGGCCCCTTAGCGCCCGACGCGACGACTACGACGAAGCTGAATACGATGAGCTGCTGGCTTGCTTCGACGATCCCACATTCCGCTACATCGACTGTCTTTGGGTAGCCGTTTGGGGAAAGCGACCGGAGGGTTAGCGGCGTGCTAAGCCATCGGGATGGCTGAGGAGTTCAAACACGACCTACCCGACGGGATGACCGACTGGATTGCTGAGGCGGGGGGAGGGGGCATCACCCGCTTGGAGCGCCACATCGCTCGGCGCGAAGCATGGGTGGTGGATGTGACCCGACCCGACGGATCGGTAGCCGAGTACTTCTTGCGCTTGGATCGCGAAGGGGACGGCAGTGGCACCCACTCGGTGAAGAGCGAAGCCAAGGTTCAGACCGCACTGGTCGAGACTGGCATGAAGGTTCCCGCCATTTGCGCTTGGAGTGAGGATCTTCAGGCTGCGTTGCATGAGCGGATGCCGGGACGGGCCGATTTGGACAACGCCGAACCCGACGAGCAGGCCGCGGTGCTAGAGGACTTCATCCAGCAGTTGGTTCTGCTTCACTCGCTGGATCCCGACTCGCTGGGGCTCGACCACATGCCCATTCCCGCCACATCGGCCGAGTGCGCGTTGGGCGAGATCGACTTCGTGGAGCAGTTCCTCGGCGGCATGGTGACTGACCCGCTGTATACGTATTCGCTTCAATGGATTCGGAACCATGTTCCCGAGCACCTTGACCGAGTAAGCCTCTTGCAGGGCGATACCGGGCCAGCCAATTTCATGTTCCACGAAGGGCAGGTGAGCGCCATAGTCGACTGGGAGTGGGCCCACTTCGGAGATCCCATGGAGGACTTTGGCAATATCTGCACCCGGGAGTTCTACTGCCCTTCGACTCCCGATGAAGGTCTCGCTCCAATGTTTCGCCGGTACGAGGAGTTGTCCGGGTTTCCCGTTCACCTCGACTCGGTTCGCTACTACCGGGTGCAGCAGTTTGTGCGGTCCATCGTGTCGCTGGCCCGCATTACCGCCATCAACGACCCCCAAATGCCCAATGCCATGAATTGGGCCTATCGCTACATCTGCGAACGGGCTACCTGTGAAGCGCTGGCCGACGCTATGGGCATCGAGTTGGAACGTCCCGAGCTGCCCGAGATAGAGATGGCCAGTTCTCTTGAAGGGGTGGTCGTCCAAAACCTGCGCGATGAGGTGCTGCCCGCCGTCGACGGTGACTATCCCCTCCATCGGCTCGAGCACGCCACGCTGCTGGTGGAGTGCTTGGACCGCCAGAAGCAACTCGGCCCCGATCTTGCCAGCATTGAGTTGGACGAGATCGCCGCGCTTACCGGCCGACGGGCCGACAGCCTTGATGACGGATTGATGGAGCTAGACCACGCAATCCAAGGTTGGGGTACAGAAAATGAATCTGAGGTGCTCCGCTATCTGGCTCGGCGAGCTTGGCGGCTGGAGTACCTGTGGAAGCCGGTGGTGGACCTGTTCCCCGACCGCAAGTTCTCAAGAATCGACTAGCGCTGTCGCAGCCCCATCATCTTGATGGCTTCCACCAGATAGCCATTGGGGTCGGCTCGCTTGGCTTGGGCGGTCTCCTTCAGGGCAGGTGCGGCAAAACCCTCAAAGTCGTCATTTCCCAATTTGGCTATCAGCGCCTTGGCCACGTCCACCGGGTCCATGAACGCGCCGGGGGGCTGGGGGAATGGGTCGTCGTTTCCCGGCTTGGGGGTGGAGAACTCGGTGTCGGTGGAACCTGGGGTGAACAGATGGGCCCGAACGCCGGTTCCCACCAGATCAAAATAGAGTCCTTCGGTGAACAAGTTGAGAGCGGCTTTGGCCGCGCCGTAGGCGCCGGTGCGAAAGGCCATCGACTGGGTTCCCATTGACGACACATTGACGATTGCCCCTGAATCTCGCTCCAGCATGTAGGGCAGCAAAGCCAAGGACAACCGGGCTGATCCGGTGAAGTTCACCGCCATGGTCTCGTCCAATTCCTCGGGGGTGAGTCGTTTCATCGATCGCCGACGGGGAGCGCCGGCGTTGTTTACCAGTACGTCGATGGGCCCCATTTCGGCCCAGGCTCGCTCGGCAAACGGGGCCATGCTTTCGAGGTCAGCCAGATCCAGCAGCCACCAGCAGCCGTCTCCGCCAGCATCTCGCACTTGGCCCAACACCTGTTCGAGGCGGTCGCCCCGCCGGGCCGCCAATCCGACATATGCCCCACCCCGCCCCAGCTCAACTGCCAACGCCGCGCCAATTCCCGAAGAGGCACCGGTTACCAGCACCCGTTGGCCGGCCGGATCCCAGCTCATCCTGCGGTCAACCCAGCGTCGATACTCAGCACTGCTCCATGAATTCGATGGGCTTCATCAGAGGCCAAATAGGCCACCGCCGAGGCGATGTCATCGGCTTGGGCCATGCCCCGCATCCCCATGTATCGCCCCATCAGTTCCATGTCGGGACCATCAGGAAAGCCAAACGAGGCGGCCAGATTGGTTTCCACTCCACCCGGTGCGATGGCATTAATCCGAACGCCGGCCTTCATGGTCTCCATGGCCATGGCCTTGGTGATCTGAATCACCGCCCCCTTGCTGGCGCAATAGGGCACGGTATAGGCCTGTCCCATCAATCCGGCGTTGGAGGCCATGTTCACGATGCAGCCGTTCGATGACTCCAAGTGGGGAAGTGCTGCCTGCGACATCCAAAACACCCCTTCAACGTTTACGCCAAAGATCAGGTCCCACACTTCCTGGTCGACTTCCCCCACCCGATGGCCCCGGGCAACCCCTGCGATATTGCACAGCACATCGAGTCGACCGTGGTCGGCCACTACCGAAGCCACCAGATCATGGCAAGCGTCCCGAGACCTCACATCAGACTCCACCGGTTGGAACACCGACCCCTCGTCAACCATCGCCGTGGTTTTCTCCAGTCCGGCAGCATTGATATCGCTACCCACTACGACGGCCCCTTCATCGGCTAGAAGCACCGACGTGGCTTGGCCAATACCCGACCCAGCCCCCGTGACCACGGCCACCCTTCCAGAAAATCTCACGATCTCTCTCCTCGCTAGCGCTCTGGCTTTTAGGGCAACCCCGCGCCGGGGATTTCCACAGGCACGGATTCAATTCGGCCCTGCCCAAGGCCCTGCACCTCGTCGGGATGTGAACCCGGAGCACTGACGAGGAAGAGGGTACGGCGGTCATCGCCTCCCAACATCACCGCGAAGCAGTTGAGCTCTGTTTCAACTCGGTGAGTGATCTCGCCCCCCTCAATCACCCGCAGGGCAGCCCGGCCTATGGCATCGGCATACCAAATGCCCCCTTCAGCGTCATAGCAGCAACCGTCAGGGATGGTGCCGGGCACCGCGGCCCATAGCCGGCGGTTCTCCAGCCGACCCTCTGAACCGAAGTCGAACGCGGTGAATTGGCTGGCAAAGCTCTCGCCCACGATGAACGTAGCCCCGTCTGGGGTGATCACCGCCCCGTTGGGAAAGGCCAATCCTTCGGCCCCGGCCTCTGTCGTGCCGTCGGGTTGCACCAATCCCAGGGTGGCCGGAGCGAATTCCTCTCCACTGTGAAGGTCGAACCCGAAATTGCCGACATAGGCCCGACCCTCGGCATCCACCGTCATGTCGTTGCAGAGCGAGGTAGCAATCCCGGAGAGGTCGGCATGCTCGTGGAGCGCCACCCCGTCATAGCGCATCACCCGGCGGTCCCTCATCGATACCACCAACAGGTCGCCGTTGGGCATCCATCCCAGACCTGACGGTTGGCCGGGAACCTCAACTATCACCTCAACGGTGCCGTCCAGCGAAGCGGCATTCACGGTGTACTGATAGAAGTCCGAGTACCAGAGCCGGCCGTCATGCCAGCGGGGTCCCTCGCCAAAATCGATTCCTCCTACGAAGGTCTCAGGGCTGGGAAGTATCTCCATGCCGGGGGACAATAGCGACTGTGGACGAACTCCCTGTTGTAGACCTGACCGATCCGGCCTTTTGGTCCGACCCATACCCAGTACTCGCTGAGGCACTCGGCCAGCATCCCTTGGGGCGGGGGGTCGACGGGGGCCTGATCGCTTTGAGCTTTGACGCGGCTGAGATGGTGCTACGAGATCCCCGATTCTTGACCACCGACCTGCTAGCCCCCCGAGGCATCACCGAAGGTCCCATTGCCGACTGGTGGGGTCAGGTCATGTTCTCCGCCAACCCGCCGGTCCACACCCGGCTGCGCCGACTGGTCAGCCGGGCGTTTACCCCTCGAGCAGTGGAATCGCTGCGCCCCCGCGTGGTTGGGATAACCGAGGAGTTGCTGGACGACTTCCACGGTGACACCGTGGATCTGGTGGCCGGGTTTGCCCATGACCTGCCCATCAGGGTGATGGGGGCCATGCTGGAGGTTCCTGCTGGTGACCACCGTCATTTTGCGACCTGGACCGCAGATCTTGGACTCGTCTTTTCCTCAGTACACACACCCGAATTGCTCAGTCGACTGGAATCGGCCATCACCGGGCTCAATGGTTATGTGGCCGAACTCATTGCTGACCGGCGGCGGCAACCCGGTGATGACCTACTCAGCAAATTGATCGCCGCTGAAGCCGACGGAGATGTCCTCACCGAACCCGAATTGGTCGCCATGGTGGAGAACTTGCTCTTTGCCGGACACGACACCACCCGCTCAATGCTGATGATCGGCGCGGCGCTGCTGCTGTCTCATCCAGAACAACGAGCATTGCTGAGCGGCAATCCTGATCTGGCCGCCCAGGCGGTCGACGAAATCCTCCGCTTCGAAGCCCCGGTACTTGGGTCGGGAAGGGATGCCCCCGAGCCCTTGAGTCTGTTCGGTGTGTCGGTGGAGGCCGGGGAAACGGTCACGACCATGTCCCTAGCGGCCAACCGCGACCCGGCTGCCTTTGAAAATCCCGACCGCTTCGACATTCTCCGCCCAGGGGGCAAGCTGATGAGCTTCGGGCAAGGTATCCACTACTGCCTCGGAGCGGCCTTGGCCCGTCTAGAGGGCCAGGTGGCCTTCCCCATGCTGTTGGAACGCTATCCCCGGATGGGGCTGGCTGTGGAGCCCACTTGGGTGCCCTATGCCTCCATTCGCCGCTTCGAGGAACTGCTGGTGACGACCACCTGACCGTATTCGGCGCCACCGAGGATAGGGTGATCGAGCCATGCTTCACTGGGCCAAGACTCGGGTGATCAACTCAGTGAGCGGCATGTTCGCCCACGCGGAAATGCCGTTGAAGAACACCGGAGACTTTCCGGGAGATCCAGGATTGTGTGGTCCTGATTCGATCAGCTGGCAAGTGATCGGTGATGTGAGTGTGTTCGTTGGCGGCATCCGCGCCTTGCTGATCCAAGCAGCCCATCCGGAAGTGGTCGCCGGGGTGGACGAGCACAGCCGCTATCGGGATGATCCCCTTGGTCGGCTCAGCCGGACATCCTTCTATGTCACCTCGGCCACCTTCGGCGCGATGCCTGAAGTGAAGGAGGCCTTGGATCTGGTCAATTCTGCGCACCAGGGAGTGATGGGCACGTCACACCGCGGAAAGTCGTACAGCGCGTCGACTCCAGAGTTGGCTGCGTGGGTCCACAACTCCCTGACTGATTCTTTCTTGGAGGCCTATCAGTGCCTCGGCGGCCGTCTCAGCACCCACCACGCCGACCAATTCGTGGTTGAGCAGACGAGGGTAGGGGAGATGCTGGGCGCCTCACCTCTGCCCACAACCGCCGGTGAACTGCGGGAGTGGATCACCGGGCATCCGTCGTTGGCTCCGAGCCCGGGGATGCGAGCTGCTGTCAAATTTCTTCAGAACCCCCCGATACCTGCGGCCCAGAAGGCGGGGTACCAAATCCTGATGAATGGGGCCATCACCACCATCCCCCGAGAACTCACGTCGGTCTTGGGGCTGACCCCAACTCCGGGCGCCAGAGTGAGCAGTACGGCGGTGGTATTGGGCTTGCGCCGAATCATGAAGAACAGCCCCGCCTGGCAGGCTGCCCTAGAGCGGTGCAACGTGCCCTACGACCCGCGGCTATTTCGCGACAAACGAAGTTAGCCAAGACCCTGCCTGTCCCCGATTGGCGAAATTAGCTCGCCAACAGACCGGCCAGATTGTCTCGCATGATGAGACGAGTGTCGGTGGGGGAGAGGCTCGATAGGCCCTCCACGAACTCCAATGGCTCGGCCAAGCCCTCGGCATGGGGCCAGTCGGACCCGAACAGCACTTGGGAAACTCCAATGGACCGGGCCAGATCAGCTACCGGCTCCTCATGATGGGGGGAAACGAACACATGGCGGCGAAACACGTCGCTGGGCTTCTCGGTCAGTGGACCTCTATACCACGGACCGTTGCGGCCCATTCGGTTCATCTTGTTCATGGCCGCCATCAGGTACTCCACCCACAGGCTGCCGTTCTCCACGCTCATGACTCGAACATTTGGAAAGGCGTCGAACAGGTTGGCGTAAATCAGCGCAGCCACCGTCTCCATGATCGGTCGGTCGCCGTAGAAGCAGGTCCACTGCAATGCCGACTGCCGGTGAGATGGCGGATTGGGCTCTTCACCCCAATGCACCGACATCGACTGGTTGTAACCCGACTCACCGATGTGGAATCCGACCACCGCGCCGGCCTCATTGATCCGGGCCCAGAAGGGGTCGAAGACCGGGTCGGCGATATTGCGGCCGGCCGCGGGCCCCGGACGAAGCGACACCACTCGGGCGCCCCGGTCTAGTGCCCATTCCAACTCCTCCACGGCCCGATCGGGATCGACCAATGACAACAGGGGAGGGGCATGGATGCGACCATCCCGGTTGAGGCCCCACTCGTCGTCCAACCAGCGGTTGAAGGCGGACAGGTTGGCGTAGAGCAGGTCGGGATCGTCAACCATGTAGTGCTCCACGCACACCGCCAAGGTGGGGTACAGCACTGCGGCTTCGATGCCCTGGGCGTCGAGCACCTGGACTCGGGCTGATCGCTTGACGTACTCGGGCCGGTGGGGCTCAGAAACCCGGGTGCCCTTGATGTTCCCCCCGTCGTCGCCCCACTTCATGGCCTTCAACATTTCCCGCAGCATTCCAGGGCGGGGGGCGGTGTCGTAGTTGCGGTGCTCCAAGAAAGTGAACCGCCGATCGCCGATGTAGATCTCTTCGGTGCCGTCGGCCTCGAAAAGCGGCCGCACTGCCTGATCGGCGAAGGCGGGGTCGATGTAGCGGGTAAAGGCATCTCGGGATTCGTAGTAGTGATTGTCGGCGTCGAACGCCCGATATGCCAGATCCATCCGCACAGGTTAGGGCCGCATCCACAGGACGGGTAGTGTGACCCCCGCAAGTACCACCTGATCGAAGAAGGAGAGCCGAGAGATGGGACGGCTAGACGGCAAGGTAGCGATCATCACCGGAGCAGCTCGAGGGCAGGGGGAGGCCGAGGCCCGGCTATTCGCCTCCGAAGGCGCCAAGGTGGTGCTTGGAGACGTCCTCGACGACGACGGTGAGCAGGTAGCCGCCAGCATCGGCGACAACGCCCGCTATGTACACCTAGACGTATCCCAAGAAGCCGATTGGACCGCGGCGGTGGCAGCCGCCGCCGACATGGGCTCGCTGAGGGTTTTGGTCAACAACGCGGCCATAATTCGGCCGGCAGCCATTGAGGACACTTCCTTGGATGACTACATGGAGGTCATCAACGTCAATCAGGTGGGCACCTTCTTGGGGATGAAGGCCGTTTTCGAATCTATGAAGATGGCCGGTGGGGGTTCCATTGTGAACATCAGCTCGATTGACGGCCAACAGTCCAAGAACGGACTCATCAGCTATTCCGCTTCCAAATTCGCCATCCGGGGCATGACCAAGACCGCGGCCATTGAGTGGGGCCGGTTCGACATCAGGGTGAACTCCATTCATCCTGGCGGGGTGAACACGCCGATGGGTAATCCGAACAATGATCCCCGGGCCGAGAAAGAGCCCTACATATTCCACCCCATTGCTCGTGTGGGTGAGCCGATTGAAATCGCCTATGCCGCCCTCTTCTTGGCCAGCGACGAAGCCTCGTACATCACCGGTTCAGAGGTCAACGTCGACGGCGGCTGGAGAGCTGGACTGATCACCCCTGGTCTTCCCGGCACCGATTTCGTGGTTGAGTACGGCTACGACACCGACTGACTCCTCTAGCTACCTCTCCACTTGAGCGAACCGCCACTCTGGGACGCCCCCAGCGCTACCCCTAGCGCCGACTACGGCGCTGGTGTAGAACGGCTGGCCATCGCGGGCGCCGCCCGCCGCCTATTGAATGCCGCGCGGGTAACCGCGGCAGGCGACGATGCCGTGTCCGAGGCCACCGACTTGATCGAGCAGGCAGCGAAACTGCTGGAGGCTGAGCAGATGGAAGGCCTCCACCGCCATGGGGTGATGGGCGACCTCGAAACCGGTTTCGAGTCCCGCGACCCCATGGCGTTCTTCCCTTACAGCCCGATTATCGGACGGCTGAACCCGGCCTCGCCTCCTGCGGAGTTCTGGGTTGAGGGCGTCGAGGTCCACGGGCGGATGAACCTGTCGGCGGTTTATGCCGGTCCACCGGGACTGGTACACGGCGGGATCATCGCCATGGTGTTCGACGAGCTCCTGGGCGTGGTCAATGTGGTCAACGGCAGAGGCGGGTACACGGGGACGCTCAATGTGAGGTACCACCGACCGACCCCGCTGATGGAGGAGATCGCCCTGCGGGCGTGGCCATCGGGAGGCGAGGGGCGCAAGCTGTATGCCGCTGGGGAGATGGTTTACGACGGAACTGTGACGGCCACTGCCGAGGGTGTCTTCATTCGGGCCAACCGCCAGCTTGTCGACGATCTGAAGAATTCCCCGGAATCAGCAAGCCCAAAGGAGAATCCATGACAGACACTGGCTTTGAGACCAGCGCGGCAGTACACGAGCTGATCGACACCATGAAGGGCCTCGATCAGGAGTTTCTCTCGGGCCCCAAGGCGCTGGCCGACGATCAGGCGGTGCTAGAGGGCTACCGATGGATCTTCTCCATCACCCAGGTAGCGCTGGATGTGTACGTCTGGGCCGACACCAACCGGCCTCGATTCACCGAAATCGTGGGCCCGTACAAGAAGTGGGGCGGCGATAACTCCGACGCCTTCTACTTCATGACCCGGATCGACCCCTCCCGCACTTACCGGGTGACCGTGGACCCCGGCGACGCGGTGTACCTGTCGCTCACCGTGTACGGCGGACCGGATGACGGCCGTTACTCCGAGCGCATCGTCGGAACGCTCAACACCACTCAGATGACTCCCAATCCCGACGGCACTTACGAGATGATCATCAGCCCGAACGACCACGACGGCAACTTCCTGAAGCTGGCGCCCGATGCCGTGGTGGCCTGCACCCGCGACTACATGAACGACCCTGTCAACGGGGAGAAGGCGCGCTGGCGTATCGAGTGTTTGGATCCGGCTCCTGAGTGGAATGACGTGCACACCGACGCCGAGGTAGCCCGGCGCTTCCAGCACGCCACGACGTGGGTGAAGGAGCAAGCCGCCATGGTTCCCATTCCGCTGGGCACACTCAACCACATGGATGACCCCTTCCCGGTTCCCTCCGAGACCTTCGGCTGGGCCGCGGGGGATGCCTCCTACGCAATGGGAGCCTTCGAGTTGGACGATGATGAGGCGCTTGTTCTGAAGGGCCGCTCCCCGGAGTGCGTCTTCTGGAACATGTGCCTGTGGAACCAATTTCTGCACTGTTTCAACTACGACTACGACGATGTCACGACCAATAGCTCCAAAGTGCAGCTCGACGATGACGGGTCATGGACCATTGTGATCTCGGCAACCGACCCTGGCGTGCCCAACTGGGTATCCACCCAGGGCCGGATTCACGGGCGCATCTGGTTCCGCTGGTTCTTGCCCGAGCGGACTCCCGACCCCATCGGCGCTGAGGTGGTCAAGTTGGCTGAGGTTCGCTAGTGCTCTAGCTCCACCGCGAAGCGGTCGGTGTAGAAACTGAGCGCTTGGCGGCGCTCCTTTGGAGTCATGCCGAAATCGGCCAGGTTGTAAATCACCCTGCCGTGCTTTCCCCGGGGATGCTCGACCATGTACTGGTCCATGGCCGCCTTCACATCAGAAGTAAACGGCTGGTCGGCCAGCTTGTAGATACGCTCCACCATGGCCACGTCATCGGCCATGAACTCGTGGAACAGCACGTCGATGGACTGCTCGGGAGGCACCAAGTCCCGGTCGTCAGTGCACGACTGGAGCATGTCCTGGATGAGCTGGGCCCACCATTGGCCAATGCCGTGAACATCAACCGGGTGGGGGGCGCTCATGCGGGCCGAGTAGCAGATCATGGTGGCGAACGAGGCGGTAATCGACACCGGGTCTCGGTGGGTGAACACCACCGTGGCGTCACCGAACACGTTCATGAGCGGCCCAATCTGCTCCAGATGCTGGGGCGACTTGAGGACCCAGCGCTCGCGAGGCGGGCGCTGATGAGCGAGAACCTTGAGGATCCGCTTGAGATACTGGTAATGCGGGGTTTGGTCGTGCTCCTTGTAGTACGACCGCCATGAGGGCATAACGGCTGAGCAGTCGAACAGCATGGTGGAGAAGTCGATTGCCAGCAGGTGGATTTCCTCGTGGACGTGGTCCCAGGTCATCTCGTGCATTCGGTCGTAATGGGGCACGGCCTTGTTCATGATTACCAGCCCGTCTTTGGCCCGCTGAACGCGGCCCTCAATGGTGCCGGCCTCTTCGGCAGGGGGAACCGGCTCTAGAGATTCCCACCATGGCAGCGAGCGCAACGCCGGATCGGCAGATATGAGGTTGTGCAAATGCGTGGTGCCGGTACGGGGCAGCCCGGCGATCACGATAGGCCGATCGACGGGTACGTCTAGGGCATCAGGGTGGTCCTTTATGTACTGCTCGATGCGCAGCCGATTGACCGCGAAGGCGGTGAGCTGGCTGAACTGGCTCAACTTGCCCATGGGGGAGAAGTCGGCCTCTGTGTCCATCGCCCGACACAGCACCTCCAACGGTTCCCGGAATTCGTCGGAGCCGAAATCGCTGAGCCCCGACTGAGCGGTGGCCGCTCCCAGCACTGCCTCGGGGCTCAATTCGATCTGGTCGGCCAGCGGCGCAGTTTGCTCCATCATCTGGACGATCTCAGGAGGCAGAGCCGGTTCGACAAGATCCTCAATGCGGATGGGGGCAGGACGGTCGCTCACGCTCGGCAGGATAATCTCACGGCCCATGGATCTTGGACTCCAAGGAGCGCGGGTGATTGTGACCGGGGGCAGTCGGGGAATCGGGGCAGCCGCGTCCAGGATTTTCGCCGCCGAGGGCGCCCGAGTGGCGGTGGTCGCCCGCACAACCGCCGATGTAGAAGCAATGGCCGACGAGATTGCTGGCATTGCCGTGATCGCCGACCTGTCGACGGCCACCGGGGTTGCGATGGCCATGGATGAAGCTATGGCGCAGTTGGGCGGGGTTGACGTGCTGGTCAACAACGCCGGTTCCTCTACAGGAGGATCGATTTTTGACGCCGACGAGCAGGCTTGGCAGGAGACCATCGACCTCAAGCTGATGGGATATGTGCGGTCCATGCGCGCCGTGTTGCCGGCAATGCAACAGCAGGGCTCGGGCACGGTGGTGAACGTGCTCGGAGTGGCGGGCACGGAGGCATCACCAGGCTATGTACTGGCGTGCATCGTGACCGCGTTGACCCACGTAAGCGTCTCGGTCGGGCAGTTGGTGGCGCCAGACGGTGTCCGGGTGGTGGCTGTGCACCCCGGGCCAACGGCCACCGACCGGCTGATGGAGATGGTCGCCAATGCCGCTGCCGCCCAGGAGATGAGTCCTCAGGAATTCGCCGACACGGTGCTCGGCAGCCGGATTCCCCAGGGCCGGGTTGGTCGGGCTGAAGAGGTGGCCCGCACCATTGTGTTCGTGGCCTCGGAGGCATCCGGATTCATCAACGCCAGCCAGCTATTCGTCGACGGTGGCTCGGCGGCAAAGATCTGACCAGGCGAGAACAGGAGTAGGACGATGCCCCAGCATGTACCCGAGATTCAGTGGACCGAGGACGCCCTTGAACTGCGGCAGTTCGTCTTCGACTACTGGGCGGAGAACAAGCGAGCCCCCAATCTGGCCGCCATGCACGCGGGGACCGGCATCGAGCGGCGTCGCTTGCTGGAGGCGCTCAAGCTCCTACAACTGGGGATCGTGTTCGTGATTGACGAGACGTCGCCCAACTGCGACATCTTGAAGGCCCCGCCGTTCTCGGCGTTCCCCAGCCAGGTGGAGATGTACATCGACGGGGAGTTCCACAGCTATATCGGCTGCGCCCACGAGGGGATCGGGGTGTCGTGGACCCCGTACTTCCGGGACAAGGAGGTAGAGCTGCGGACCTACGACGCTCACACACTGGAACCCATCACCCTCGTCTGCAAGGACTTCAAGCTCTTATCCGCGGAGCCCTCTGAGCCATTGATCCTGAGTACGGAGGTGATCTGGGATTGGGTGAACACCGACATGAAGCACATGTGCGACCACACCAACTTCGTGTTGAACCGCGAGAACGGGGCCGCCTACGAGGCGTCCATCGGCCGCCGGGGCATTTACTTCACCGTTGACCAGGTAGCTGAGTACATCGCGTTTGTGCTCAACATCCGCATCTACGACTACCACTGGCCCGCCATGACCATGGATCCACCCATGATCATCGACCGGCTCCGGGAGCTGGAGGTAGATCTAAGCCCGTGGGGGATGTAGCGCCCAAGGATCGGTCCCTCAACCGGCCGCCTTTTGGCGGCGGCGGTGGGCGGTGAGGATCGGCTCGGTGTAGCCGTTGGGCTGATCGCGGCCTTCCAGCACCAAGGCCAACGCGGCGCTGAACGGAATACTGGTCGCCAAGTCACTGCTCATGTACTCGTAGGCAGGATCGTCGGCGTTCTGGCTGTCAACCACAGAGGCCATGCGCTTCATGGTCTCCACCACCTGCTCTTCCGACAGCAGCCCGTGGTGGAGCCAGTTGGCGATGTGCTGGGACGAGATCCGAAGGGTGGCCCGGTCTTCCATCAAAGCGACGTTGTCGATATCGGGGACTTTGGAACATCCCACTCCCTGGCCCACCCATCGGGTCACGTAACCCAGGATTCCTTGGGCGTTGTTGTCCAGATCCCGTTGGATCTCCGCGGGTGAGAGCTCGCGATCCGACGGCAAGACCGCGGGGGCGAGCATGGCTTGAACGGCCTCGGCACGGTCTGGCGGCGAGATTGCAATCTCTGTCTGTCGAGCGGCAACGTCGGTTTCCAGATAGTGCAGTGCGTGCAAAGTGGCTGCGGTGGGGGAGGGGACCCACGCGGTGGTTGCTCCCGCTTGAGGATGGCCAATCTTCTCGTCCAGCATGGCCGCCATGTCGTCGGGCCGAGCCCACATTCCCTTGCCGATCTGGGCATGCCCCGGCAGACCCATAGCCAGCCCGACGGCCACATTGGCCTCCTCATAGGCGTTCAGCCATCCCGACGCCTTGATCTCCGCTTTGGGGACCATGGCGCCGGCCTCCATGTTGGTATGGATGTCATCGCCGGTTCGGTCCAGAAAGCCGGTGTTGATGAACACCACCCGCTCTGAGGCCTCGGCAATGCAGGCGGCCAAATTGAGAGACGTCCGGCGCTCCTCGTCCATGATCCCCATTTTCAGCGTGTTGGGAGACAGGCCCAAGATGCCCTCAACCTCAGTGAACAATTCACGAATCAGAGCCGTTTCGCGGGGACCGTGCAGCTTGGGCATCACGATGTACACCGACCCGGTTTGGCTGTTGCGATGAGAGTCAGTGCCGGTCAGATTGTGGAGGGCACCCCAAGCTGCCACCGCCACGTCGACGATGGTCTCGGGAATCGGCTGGCCATTTAGGCAAACCATGTCGGTTTCCATATGCAGGCCCACGCTGCGGATCAACATGACGCTGCGGCGACGCACCGAGATGGGACTTCCCAACCGGTCGATCACCGTCGAGTCGGCATTCAGGCTGCGGGTCATGGCCTGGCCGCCCTTGGTGAATGAGGCGATAAGAGTGCCCTGCATCAGGCCGAGCCAGTTGGCATAGGCCAGGGTCTTGTCCTCCGCGTCCACCGCGGCCACCGAGTCTTCAAGGTCCATTATGGCGGTCAGGGCCGATTCCATCATCACATCAGCCACCCCTGCGGGGTCATCTCGGCCGATGGCGTGGTCGCGGTCGATCACCAGCTCAATGTGGAGGCCGTGCTTGCGCAGCAGCACTGTTTCGGGAGCCGAAGTCACACCGGTATACCCGGCAAACTGCTCGGGAACGAGCAGCTCTGCGGAGGTGCCATCGGTAAGTTCAACCCGCAGCCCATTGGCAGTCACCGTGTAGGCCACCGCGTCGACATGGGAGCCGGAGGACAACGGGACATGGTCGTCCAGCAGAGCCCGAACCCGGGCGATCACCCGCTGGCCCCGAACCGGGTTGTATGGCCCACTTCGACCGGCGCCCTCCGCCTCGTCGATTACGTCGGTGCCGTAGAAGGCGTCGTACAGGCTGCCCCAGCGAGCGTTGGCCGCGTTGAGGGCATAGCGGGCGTTGTCCAGCGGTACGACAAGCTGGGGCCCGGCCAGCGATGCGATTTCAGGGTCCACACCCGAAGTAGTCACCGGCACTGGTCCGGGATCTTCAACCAGGTACCCGATGGAGCGCAGGAAGTCAGTCGCCTCCTCGGGTTCCGAACCCCGGTCGAGGTGCCAGGAATCGATTCGAGCCTGGAGGTCGTCGCGCTCATCCAAGCTGGCTCGCACCCGCGGCATGAAGCGTTCGACGATCTGCTCCAAGGACGACCAGAAATCCCCGACCCCCACATTGGTGCCAGGTGCAAGCTGATTGCGGACGAAGTCGTCCAGTGGGCTGGCCACTTCGAGCATTCCATGGGTCTCGTAGGTCATGGGCACGGCCACAGGGTAGAAGTTGCTTTGGCCGATTTCTCAAGCAAGGTCATGTTTCCTGGAAATAAAGGTGCAGTTAGGGCTAGCGCGGTTGCTATCGTCGCCGGACAACCACCCTCACCTGACCTGAGAGGTATCAATATGGCCGCCAACGTTGCCGGTTCATTCGATGCCGAGGTTCGATCCACCCAGTCGTGGATGGCCTCGCCCCGCTTCGAGGGGATTACCCGCCTGTACTCGGCCCGTCAAGTAGTGGAGCAACGCGGGGCCCTCAATCAGGATCACACCGTGGCTCGATTGGCCTCTGAGCGGTTCTATGCCCGCTTGCGGGAGCTGTTCGAACAAGGACAGTGCATCTCCACTTTCGGCCCCTACTCGCCGGGTCAGGCCGTGGCCATGAAGCGAGCCGGGATCGAGGGTATCTACCTGGGCGGATGGGCCACTTCCGCGAAGGGTTCTCTGCACGAGGATCCCGGTCCCGACTTGGCCAGCTACCCGCTGGGCATGGTTCCCGACGAGGCGGCAGGGTTGGTCCGAGCGCTGTTGACCGCCGATCGCAACCAGCGGTTCGCCCGGTCGCGGATGAGCATTGAAGAGCGCATGAGCGCCCCGGAGGTGGACTTCACTCCGTCGATAATCGCCGATGCCGATACCGGCCACGGCGGTGACGCCCACGTTCGAAATCTGATCCGCCGATTCGTCGAGGCCGGAGTGCCCGGGTACCACATCGAGGACCAAAAGCCCGGGGTCAAGAAGTGCGGGCATCAAGGCGGCAAGGTGTTGGTGCCGTGCGACGAACAGATCAAGCGGCTCAATGCGGCCCGATTCCAGTTGGACGTAATGGGCGTTCCCGGCATCATCGTGGCCCGCACCGATGCCGAAGCTGCCAATTTGTTGGATGGTGGAACTGACGAGCGGGATCAGCCGTTCATCATGGGGGCTACCCAGCAATCAGTCCCGTCGTACAAAGATGCCTATCTCGCGGTCCTGCGCCTGTTGGCCGAAGCCGGAGTAGAAGGGGTGAACGGTCATCTGCTGTATGCAGTGCCCGAGAACCGTTACAAGCGGGCCATTGCCTGGCTTGATCAGACCGGAGTCAACCAGATCATCGAGAAGGCTGCGGTCACGTACCACGCCTCCCCTGATCCCCGGGCCGACGACGCAGTCGACCGAGCCTCCGATGCGCTGGCCGAAGCGTGGCACCGGGCGTCGGGGCTGGCTACCTATGCCCAGGCCGTGGCCGATCAGCTGTCGCTTCGGACATCGGAGGGGGAGAGTTTCGGAATGGAAGTGGGGGAGTGGCTCAGCTTCGCCCGCACAGTCGACACTGCCACCGCCCGAGGCCGGGCCGCGGAGATGGGTCTTGATGTGGCCTGGAACGCTGAGGTGGCCCGAACCACCGAGGGTTACTACCAGGTGCAGGGTGGCATCCCCTACGCCGTGGCCAAGTCCCTGGCTGTGGCCCCGTACTGCGACTTGCTTTGGATGGAAACCAAGACCGCCGACCTTGAGGACGCCAAGGAGTTCGCCGAGGCCGTCCATGCCGTGCATCCCGACAAGATGCTGGCCTACAACCTGTCGCCCTCCTTCAACTGGGACACCACCGGCATGACCGAGGACGAGATGCGCGAGTTTCCCGCCGAACTGGGTCAACTCGGGTTCGTGTTCAACTTCATCACCTACGGCGGACACCAAATCGACGGCATGGCCGGCGAGGAGTTTGCCGCCTCCCTTCAACAAGACGGCATGCTGGCTCTAGCGCGGCTTCAGAGGAAGTTCCGCCTGGTCGACTCCCCGTACAAGACACCCCAAACGTTGGTGGGTGGCCCCCGGCTCGATGCCGCTCTCATGGCCAGCTCCGGCCGCACTGCCACCACCCGGGCCATGGGAAAGGGATCGACCCAGTTCCAACACCTCGTACAGACCGAGGTACCCACCCGGGAGCTCGAAGGCTGGCTCGAGCGGTGGGCACTGCACAACAACGTCGATGCCGAACTGAAGGTGCAACTGCGCCCCTATACCGCGGGTTCCGAGATCCTCGAACTTGTGGTTCGCAGCGGCGACAACGACCTGGCCAACGTGGTGTTCGGGGTGCTGCACGACCGGCGCCGTCGGGCCATCCTCTCGGTACGAGACCAGAACACCCACAGTCCTGCGTTGCGCCGCAAACGGCTGATGACCCTGATGCACCTCTATCTGATCCGGCGCTACAACGCAGTATCGGTCCAGTATCTGACCCCCACCGAGGATAACTTTCGACAGGCCGCGGGTATGCGAGGAATGGGGTTCTACTCCTCGGTATCCGACGAGGTGGGGCAGATCACCGTTGCCGATGTCGACGAAGAGGTGGTTGTCAACTTGGTTACCGACGACGACTCCCTCCAGCAGCTCATCACCGGACGGGAGACGTAGCCCTTATTTCTTACCCGGTTGCTGGGGGGCGCGGGCCATTTCCGTTCGGAGCAGGACCGCGAGCAGCGCGGTGGTTGCTGCCACACCGGTTAGGAGCGTCAGCCCCGCAGTCGATCCGCCCACATCGGAGAGCACGCCGAAGAGAATCGGGCCTACCACCCCTCCAGCTTCCCCAGCAGTGAAGAACAATCCGCCTGCGGCGCCCATATTGCGGTGGGTGACGCCCGGCAACTGCATCATGACCACCAGCGCCACCGGCACAGCCAGCCCTCTGATCGATCCCATGATGGCAAGTCCGATGAAAGCAGACGGCCTGCCTTCTAGGTTGAGCAGAATGGTTGTCACCCCGAACAAGGCAAATACCACCGCCATGGCTGCGATGCGGTGTTTCTCAGGAATGAATCGGGGCCCGACCAAGGCGCCTACGATGCTCATTGCGGTGACTGATCCGGCCAGATAACCCGCCACCGAACTGGAAAATCCCCGGTCTTCAATGATGGTGGGCAGCCACCCGTTGAGGGCATGGTTGAAGAAGAACATCCCCACTGCCATCGCCAGCATGGCCTGCACGGCGCGGTGGCCAAGGAGTTCCCAGGCGCCAGAGAAGCCAGGGGCAGAGTCGCTGTCGCGGTCAACACCGGGGGCGACTCGCTCGGCTGCGGCTGCGGCAACCAGCCAAATTGCGATGACTGCCACGCTGATGAGGGCATATACCAACAAGGTGGCTCGCCAGCTCTGGTCAAAGGCAGGCATGAGCACGCTATTGGCAGTGGCCAATGGAAGTACGCCGCCGATGGCCGGAGCGGTCATGGTGATTCCCATGGCCATTGCCCTCTCATCGTCGTCGAACCAGACGCTGACTAGCTTGGGGGCACCAATTGAGACCAGTGGGCCGCCGAGGCCGAAGAGGGCCACCGCGCCGAACATCGCAATGAAGCTGTCGGCGACCGGGCGCAGCAGCGCGGAGGCCGAGATGATGACGGCAGCAATCCCCAATGAACGCCTCAACCCAAGCCGATCCACCAGCGCACCCGAAGGGAGCGCGGCCACCAGGTACACCAGCGGCCAAGCTCCCAGAACAGCGCCCATGGCACCCCTGTTCATTCCGAGGTCCTCGCGGATGGTCTCTACCAGTGGCGCCATGGAGAACACCGCCAATCCGAAGGAGAAGTACACCATCCACAGCGCGCCGAGCAGCACCCAGCGGAATCGATGGCGGTGATGAAGCACGCCGGGACCGTACCAACGCCGCGCCGCTTATCTGCCATGCTGGCCCAATGGGTACAGCAGTGGTAACCGGCGCCGGGCAGGGGCTCGGACGGGCGATTTCGAAGCGGTTAGCGGCGGACGGCCATCACATTGTGGCGGTGGACCTGAACCCCGAGACCGCCGAAGCCACCGCGGAGAAGCTTGACGGGCAATGGCGGCAGTGCGATGTCTCCGATCCGGAATCGGTGGCCGCTCTAGCCGAATCGCTCACCCACGTGGACGTGCTGGTGAACAACGCCGGTATCTGGATCTTCGCCGGCATGGACGAAATGACCCCTGAGGATGTGCGTCGAGTGCTGGAGGTTAACGTGATGGGCGTGTTTCATTGCACCCAGGCATTGGCCCCGCTGATGGGGCCAGGGGCGGCCATCGTGAACCTGTCGTCCAATGCCGCTTATTCCAATTCACCGGGGGTGGGCATCTACCCGGCGTCCAAGGCGGCGGTGGAGAGCTTCACCAAGCAGACCGCCCTTGAGTTGGCCCGCCGGGGCATCAGGGCCAATGCCGTCGGCCCGGGGATGATCCAAACCGAGGGCACCCAGGTCAACTAC
The DNA here is from genome assembly GCA_009842675.1 of Acidimicrobiia bacterium. Classification (GTDB taxonomy): domain Bacteria; phylum Actinomycetota; class Acidimicrobiia; order Acidimicrobiales; family Bin134; genus Poriferisocius. Next base: position 49,707 of record VYEX01000062.1, read on the forward strand.
GAGGGCGAGCTAGGCCGGCGCAGGGCTAAGGCCGTGCCCTTAGGTCGAAACGGACAGCCCGACGACATCGCCGATGTGGTGGGATTCTTGGCCTCCCACGACGCCCGCTATGTGACGGGCCAGGTGATTTACGTCGACGGCGGCCTCAGCGCCGGCCGAGGCGCCCTCTAGCCGCCGCCTGCGCTCACCAGGCTGGCCTCGTGGATCCGCCACCGGTGGTAGTGGGCCCAGAGCACCAGCAGGGGAGGGAGCACGGTGAATGTGGCGATCAGGCCGAATAGGATCGCCACCGCGGCCAGGATGCCCAACTCTTGCATTGGCACGAGGGGTGAGAACAACAGCGCCAGCAGGCCGAGCGCGGTGGTGAGCGCACTGGCCAAGAGAGCCCCTCCAGTGGTGACCATCGCCCCCCTGATGGCGTCAACCACCCGGGCCGACTCCTGTAACTCTTCCAAGAAGCGATGCGTCAGGTGGATCGTGTAGTCAACGCCGATCCCGATGGTAAGCACCACCATGAGCGCGGTACCCATGTTGTAGGAGATTCCGAACACCCACATGGCACCCAGCAGCCAAGAGAGGGTCACGGCAATGGGAATTATGGCGATCAAGCCGAGCAGCGGACGGGACTGGCTGATTGCGAAGTAGGCCACCAGGATGGCCAGAGCGGCGGCAATGACCAGCCCCACGCTGAGAACCTGGCTGTCAGCCAGTTCCTCGGTGATCAGCGCGATAAGGGCGTCGCCACCGGTGACGGTGATTTCGGAGGTGTCACCTCCCCAAAGCGTCTCCAATTCGGTGATCAGCTCTTGAAGAGCCTCGTTGCTCTCCACGGCAACCGGTATCTGGATGATGGTGCGGTCGAGTTCCCCAGAGCGGAGGTCGAGCACTTCGGCGAAGCCTTCTGGGTCCGCACTTCTCAGCAGGTTCCACGCCTGCCGGGCCTCCTCGTCGGTGGCAGTGATGCTGGTGTTGAGGTGGTCAAAAGCAGCCGCGACGGCGGGGTCATAGTTGACTCCGCTCTGCCCGGTTGAGTCGGCGAGCAGCGTTCCGGCTGAGGCCAGGGGAGGTCCCACAATGCCATCGGGTCGCCGCAGCGGATCAACCAATGTCTCGTGCAAATCGGTGAGGTTTCGAACCGCCCGGGCGTTGTCGAGGTCGGTCTCGATGAGCACCGTCATCAGGGTGGCGCTGCCGTCGAAGTTCTCTTCCAGAAAGTCGAAACTCTGGAAGGTGTCGGAGTCATTGGGCAAGAAGTCCTTGACGGCGAAGCTGGTGCTGAGGTTGCTCGCGGCCACGACGGACAGAACTGTGAGGGCTAAAGCAACGATGATGACCGGCAAAGGCCGGCGGGCAACGCCGGTGGCAACCCGGGGTAGGAGGGCTCCTGCCCCAGGAATCGTGTCGGCCAGTGGACGGGTTGTCGGCGCCTTTCCCTTTGCCGCGAGCCGGCGGTCCAGCATCAACCGGGCGGATGGCACGAAGTTGGTCATCACGATCCAGCCCGAGATGACGCCAATGCTGGCGATAATGCCAAAGTCGGCAATGGGCTCGAACCGGCTGCTCAAGTTGGCCAGCAAGCTGATGGCGGTTGTGCCGGCTGCCAGCAAGACCGGCACGCCGCATAGCCGCACCGAGCGGGCAATAGCCCGTCCGGAGGCGTCGCCGCCCTCACCGGTATCTTCGGCATGGTCTGCGTTACCGCCCCCCTCGTTGCCTTCACGCAGAGCCTCGCGGTAGCGACCGACGATCTGAAGGGCATAGTCCACCGACAGGCTGATGAGCAGGACAGGGACGAGCGTCAGGAGGATGTTGTCGGGGTCGACGATGCCGACACCACCGGGGGAGAGCCAGGACAGGGCGCCGAACGTCCAGAGAATCGTCATACCGAGGCCCAGCATGGTGATGTGGACGTCAGACTGGGTCCGGTAGAACAGGGCCAGCAGTACCACGATCACCGCGAGCGCGATCACGGTGAGGATCAGCAGGTTCTCTTCTCGGGCATCCTTGCCCTCGGCATCGCTCTTGGCCAGCGTGATGATGGTGACGTCAAGGGATGCCGTATCGAATGAATCGGCAATCTCATGGGCCCGCAATTGAGCCGCCTCTTGGCCGAGAGCGTCGCCGACATCGTCGAGAATGACCAGCGAGAGTCCGGCAATGGGAGCGCCGTCGCCGCCGCGGGCCACAAAGCGGCCGAGTAAGTCGTTCAATTCAGCGCGTTCGGGGTCCTGCGCCAACTCGGCCAGGCCGAGAGAAACTTGGGCATCAGTAAGCGTTTCCAGACGGAGACCCACATCGGCTGCCGCCAGTTCTATGAGCTGGACGTATCCATAGAGGGGGTCATCGACCAGGAACGGCGCAATCTCCGGATCACTGATGATGGCGGTTTGCAGGCCATTGACGGTCCGAAGGGAATCAGCGGTTAGGACGTCGCCTTTGGCCAGTATCTGGACCACCCGCAAGTCGGCCGCGGCTGGAAAACTCTCCCTGATGGCGTCGGTGGCTTCGGCGAGGTCGCTGTCGGCCGGCAGGAAGATCCCGGTGGAGTCGATTGGCCCCTGAGGCCGGTCCCGAACCAGGAAGCCGGCCAAAAGGGCCAACGTCAACGCCCCCAATACCAGAAGGACGAGTTGTGGCGATCTCTGGATTGTGCGGGCCTGCCAGCGGAACATGCCTTGGCCTCAGAGGGTTGCCTGCCGGTTAGAGAGGCTCACCACTTGCTGGACTCCTCGGCGTAAACGTGGTCAGGCAGGTCGTAGGTGATGCCCTCATCGTGGTACCAAGACCCCGACATAAGAGTAGTGAAATTGGAAGCGTTGCTCTTGCGGGCAATCTTGGGAAGGACCCGCGACGTGAAGCGGTCATACCTGGCTTGGACGCGAAACCAGGGAAGCACTCCGAACGTGGACTGCTTGGGATAGTTCAATTGGTCGGCCAGCAAGTCTCCGATGAGCGATCGCGACACCTTGTAGACGTATTGCGACAACTTCTTTCCTTCGACTGGGTCCTCGATGCCAACCACAAGCGGCGCCGAGTTGACCAGCGAGTTAGCCAGCACAACGGATGAAGCGCTGGGCTCTGGCTCGCACATGGTGCCGATGTCATACAGCTTCAAAGCATCGTCTTCGCCCTCGAAGAGGATCGCCTCAGGAATCCCCATGAGAAGTCCCGAGTAGCGCCACGTGGCCATGAAGCTGGCTGCCTCCTCATCGCTGAACGCTGCCCCCAAACTCCTCATGTGCTTGAGCAGCCGCGCGGAGAACGCGGTGATCGCGTAGCCACAATGTGCGGCGCTCAACGGGACACCCAAAGCACCCACGTCCCAGTCCTCGGAATTGTTGAGCAAGTATCGGACCTGGGCGTGAACAAGGCGAATCCGAAACGAGAGCCTCCACCCATCGCCGTAGGGCTCCATCCCGCCGGGAATGAAGATCTCCACCATATGGCGGTTGTTCTGCTGTAGACGTCGCACACCCTGATAGCGCAAACGACCGGTAATAAAAAATGATTCGCTGATGTTGGTGGAGAAACCCTCCACCAATACTCCAGCCAGCATCCCGGCCACCACCATCTTTCGGTTGCGGTGGAACATGTGAATGCCGGCCGTCAACGAGGGAAGATCGAGCCAGTCTGGTGGCGACATGACATCCTCAAAGAGGGTCCGGACCTCCGCTGGGGCGTCAGGAAGCTCTTTTCCGTCAGGGGGGCTCATGTAGGCCGCGATCAGCCGGTTCGATTCCGAGCGTTTCAGAGTGGAAAGCGCTTCAACCGCGGCGTCAGCCAACGGATCACCGACCATCGTGTGGGCCACGTAGTTCTCGGCCATCTCGGAATCGAGGGCATGAGCTTGCGCGTAGCCGGGGTTGTCGTAGTCGGTGGGTGTATTCATCAGTTTCCGATGAGGGATCTGCCAAGTCTGAGGCGGCCGGTAATCTTCGTGCCAAATAATAGTCCTGATCGCACTGAAAACGGCCCTCCAGAGCAGAACCTTTGGCAACACATAGATGGGGGAGTCCGGGCAGGCGGTTCTGCTCTACTCGTCCCAGATAAACGGCGTGTGAGCTCGCTGACTCCAATGCTGCTGTCCGGTTTCACGCATAGCTGGGCCGAGTTCGGCCATTTGGCGGGAATAGTGATCGGTGCCGATCTGATGCCACTTTCCGTGGGCGGGGAAAATCCATTCGACGTCAAGCCCCGCAATGCTATCCATGCTGTCGGCGAGAACGTCCCAGGAGTACCACGTCTGCTTCGGAGTTATGTCAAGTTCTTGGCGCCGATGGTTCCAGAACAGGGCGTCGCCGGTGAACAGCCAACGTTTGTCCACGTAGTAGGCAACATGACCCTTGGTGTGGCCGGGTATCGGGATGGACACAACTCCCGTCTCGACCACTTCCTCTGTACTGGTGATGTCGGTGGCAAAGGGTGCAGCATCGGCATCGTCCTTGTGGATCCAGACTCGGGCGTCATACCGGCTGGCCCATTTCTCCGCATCAGCGACCTCGTCACGGTGGGAGAGAAGCACATGTTTGACTCCTCCGAGGCGATCAACTGTCTCCGCAAGACCTCGTGTGCAGCGCGGCGAGTCAACCATGAGATTTCCTGCTGGCCTGGGCAAAAGATAGGAGTGCCCGCCAAACGAGCTCCGAGCGTTGTACCCCAGGGCATACACCCCGTCCGTCAGCTCATAGGGGAAGACACCTGCCGGCGGCCGGACCACCTCGCGATTCCCAATCGACTGCGTCGGACACGCCACCGCCGCTCGCCACAACGCAGCCGTCTCTGCCTGAGTCTGCGGCTGGCGGGCGACAAACGACCGACCCTTGTCGTCCATGTCGATGAGTCCCGGAGCCCAATGTCGAGCTACGTCACACCCAATGCAGCGGGTATCCACAAACCACGGGCCGTCCGCATTGTCGGCGTGAACTTGATCTCTTCGGGCCATCAGCGTCTTGATTGACGAAACAAACCTATCGCATTGGATCAGTTCTTCCCGCAGCTTGACATAAAGGGGTCACCCCCAGATGCCCCGGGGAACCCCACAACTTTACATAACATATATTCTCAACGTTTAGCACCAAAATGGCTGACTGGCAGTTAACGAAATTATCTATAGACATCTGAAAAGACACGCGCTAGAGTAATCATCACTGGCTCCGACCAGTGCTATCGGCCTCCCAGGCCCCCCATCGAGAAACATCGAACGGAGGGCCGAATGGGTACGGTCTGGCCAGTCAAGGCCTTGATTCTTCTGCTTGCACTGGCGGCCGCGGGCTGTGGGTCGGGCGATCACGGAGCACCCGGACCTTCGCAAACACCTTCGGAGCAGACCTCCAGCGGCCCAACCGCGGAAGTGCTCGACTTTCAGACTGGTACCGCCAGTACGGCATCCGGACCAGCCCCCACGGCCACTGGGACATCGGATCAGCGCACCGGTGCAGTTGTACCTCTCATAGCCTCTGCCGTAACGAGTGCTACTCCGAGCCCGGGTGCTGGGGCAGGTGGCTCTCCCCCAGACCCCACCGCCCGGGCGATTGCCATCCCCGTGCCCACCCGAGATGCAGTTGCTGCTTCATCGCCGCCGAAGCTCTCCCTGCTTCGCAACGCCTCGCAATCCAGTCCGTTCCACCAGTTCGGAGACGGCGTATACACCTGGGACGATCACCGGAGGATCGTCGTGCTGGCGGTTCCTGCCGACCACCCATCCTTGGATGAGGTCAGGGAGATCGGCGGCCATTGGGATGGGACCATTGAAGACACCGCCGGAACACGAGTGTGGGTTCAGCAGTGTGCCCGACAGCTCGCCGATAACGCCCTTGAATCCTCTGATGCGGTGTATGGAGCGGTCTCGGCTCAGGCCGTTCACGCCTGCATGGGCGGACTGACCCACCTAGCAGAGTTATTTGCCCGCTATTGGTGGACTGAGGCAGGGGTCGGTTGCCTGTCCGACGCGGTCACAACTCATTCCCTCCACGGTGACAACCGGTCCAGGCCGCTAGCCGTTTGCCCATCCATCGGCTACGACCCGGCTGCGCCTCGGCCGCTGGGATGGTTGGCACAGCGCTGCGCGGAAATCGCGGCCGCCCATCCCAATCCAAAATATCCGTCGGTTGCCGCCCAGCCGGGTCAACCCCTTCCCTCCTGTTGGGAGCCTCTGCTGGCGATCATTGAAGCCCACGCGGCCGAGAGTGCCGAGATCGGCCTTCCCGACAGCCCCCACGACTGTTACCACGCGTTCTTGGGCTATGTGTGGGCCCGGCAGACCGATCGGGAGAGCCGCCCGCCCAACGACCTGGCCATCGGCTGCCACTACCGGGCTTTCGAGGCCATCCCATGACGGCCTCATCGAGCAGAGCAATGTTGCGAGCCCTGCTGGCTGTTGGCCTGCTGGCTGGCGGGCTAGCACTGGTGGCTTCCGCCGGCCCATCGGCCCATGCCCATGAACAGACCAGACTCGTAGCGGCCAGCGGAACAGGTCGGTGCCCTTCCGGCATACAGAACTGCTCGGAAACTTGGACGCACGTCAACTCCTGGACCCACTACACCGCCCGCGTTCCCTCGAACTGCGAAGTTGACATCATCGACCAGTGCGGGGTCCGCGTGACATCCAGGTCGGCCTCCAGCTCGTGCCGGAATTCCGCCAACTGCGGGCACGGCCCGCACAGCAGCACTCCCCGACCCACTGGCCCCGGCACGTGGACCACATGGAACGGACACCAGAACACCAACTACCGATGGTCGGGACCAAGGCAGGAACCCGTCGAACACGAACATGGCACGCCGAATCCGTCTCCGACCCCTTCGCCTTCTGAACCGAGCCCCGACCCGTCTCCTGCCCCTTCGCCGTCCGAGCCAAGTCCGGCCCCGCCATTCTTCGACCCGTCTGACATCGACTGGAGCAATTTCGATCCGTGTGCCAACGGCGGCTGTGTGCCCCCCTGTTTAACCGATGGAATCGCCAACAGCTGCCCGTGGGAGTCGCTCCCACCCAAGGTCTGCACCACGGCGTGGGGCAAGGTTCAGCGAGAGGCGCTGCTCAGCAGGCTCCGTTGGGAGTCGATTGTTCCCTATTCCCCGGGGTTCACCGGGCACCACCCCGAAGTTCCCGGCGGTCATCTGTACTTGACGGCAGCTTCGAGCCCCAACAGTCCGGCTCGCCACTGGACGGCAATTCAGCCGGGCACCACGCTCGACGTGCAGGATGCCCCGGTTGACGGATGTTTGTGGACGGCCAATGCCGTCGGCGTGTCTTTGCAAGAGCTGATCCCCCACGAGGCCGCTGATCTGACCAGGCTTAGATCTGCGAGCGCCGTGGCCGCCGCAGACGAGGCCCACCAAGCCGCGGAATTGTGGGACCGGCTGAGCGTTCAGCGGCGCCAGTGGTTCCAGGCCGCCTTTCCCCGGAATGACCCCCCAATCGTCTGGTGCTCCCCCGCTGACTTGCCCCCATGGACGATTCCGGCCAGCGACGTGCTTAGCCTTCCATCCGACTGGGAAGACCGATTCGGAAAGTGCCGTTGGACAATCCCCCGCCGCGGCTTTTGGGAGTGGGAACTCCAAATCCAGTACAGCTCGGAGCAAGGCAACCTCCACACGGAAGTGGTGGCTTCTGATCTGTCTTGGTTCCGCGAGCCCACCGGTTACGTCGATCAGCAGGTGACCCTGTGGTGAGCGGGCCCGGCCGCGACCAGTGGTCGCCCGCATCCTGGCCGGTGAGCCTTCGGTGGCGTCTGCTGGCGGCAGCGATCGTGCTGGCCGCCACCGTGGCGACAATCGCGGCCTTATCCCGCGATGGTGACTCCATCTCGGAGGTCCCGGTGGTGGCCGCTGCCCAGCGGTGGACCGCGGGGCACCCGCCTGGAGAGCTCCTCATCATCGACATGCCCGCCGATAAGGCCATCTTCTTCGTTCATCCATCGGAGATGGATGGTGCCATTGCCGCCGTGGATGTACCCGAGGGAACGCTGGTATCGCCCCAAATGCTGCGCCCCCGCCAACGTGACGACGACACCAGGAGAACCACCCTGATGCGGTTCGGTGTGAACGACGAGATGTGGCCCGCTCCCGGTCCAGCGCCTGGTAACCGAGCTGTGTTCTCTTCGTCACCCGGAGGGTGCGCCGCAGCCTTGGTTACTTTGGTGGCGGTTAACGACGACGGTGTTGTCGAATCCGGTGTGACGGTGGAGGCGGACCCCGAACTGGCCGCGGTGCTCTCTGATGGCCAGTGGTGGATCTGGGAATCGCCTCCTGGCCGTTGGCCCCTGTGTGAGCCATCGAGAAGCAACCCCTCCCCTACCCTCGATGCAGAAAACAGGGCGGTCCGCTGATGCTCTTGGCGGTAGGCGACCGATGGCTCGACGCCGAGGCAGTGAAGCAGGTCATGGACGGGGTGTTGGAGGGCATGGCCAGTACTGCCCCTGGGGCAGCCTTGGCCACCTCACCGGCTGAAGTCGACCAGGCGTCGGCCGCCGGCCACCCCACCGTTCTGCTGATGCGGGACGACGAACCCGAGATACGTCTCGAATCAGCAGTGGCATCGGCTGCCGCCGTGTTATGGATCACCACCGCTGATAGCTCCGACGTGCGTTCCCTTCTCCGGTTGGACACAGGGTCGCGCCGTAACACCCCAATCGTCTCGGTTGTGGTGTCCGACAACCAGCCCGACCGAGAGCGATTTCGCCGCCAACGAGTGATCAGCCTGTGGATACCCCCCGAACCCGCCCGGCGCGATCTGCGCCGGCTGCATCGACTCGGGCGCCGACTGGCGTGGACGGCGGTCGCGCCTCGCCGGCTAGATCCGCTCGATCGAGAGACCCATCTGTGGGCTGCTTCTCAAGCCGCCCAAACCCGCCTGGCCGACCTACTCGAGGAAACCGGGGTCGAGGAGTTTCAGATCAGGGGCGGAGAGTGCATGATCGTTCATCGGGCCGAAGGGCAGCGGGAGCGCCGGAACTCGCCCTTTGCGTCCAACGAAGAGTTGATCGAAACAGCCCGCCACCTGGCCAGCTTCTCTGGTGGCCAACCCCAGCGCTTCGACGTGCTCGACAGTCGGTTGGACATACGCCTCGGTGGCCGGTGGAGGCTCCACGCCGAGGCGTTCATGTGTCATCCCCCCACGATGGTGCTGCGATCGAACATGGCCGGCGAGGCCACGCTGGGCGATCTCAATGTGGCTACCGCACCGCTTCAGAAGATCCTGATAGGGGCAGTCTCGGGGCCCGTCAGGGCCAACATTGTGATCGCTGCTGCGATGGGCGGAGGCAAGACCACCCTTTGTCAGGCTCTGCTAGCCACCGTCGACAGCTCCGAGAGGATCGACACCATTGAGGACACTCCTGAGCTCCGATTGGCTCAGTACGGCATCCATCCCAACAGCTACGAGCGCCTCACCCGTGACGCCAACAACGACGGCGTGGGAAAACTGGCCATGAGCGACCATATACGCGACGCCAAACGGGCCAACTCGTCCAAGTTGGTGATAGGCGAGACCAGAGGAGAGGGAACGCTGGCCTTGCTGGACGCCATGAGCAGCGGGCTGAGCGGTTGTCTGGTCACCCTGCACAGCCAGCCCGGCGCAGGGGTGTTGGCCAAACTGCTGTCCTATGCGTGCAGTGAAGGCGCAGACCCCCGATTCGCCCGCCAGCAAATTGCCATTGCAGTTCAACTCCTCGTGTGGATGGGCCGCAACGAACTCGGTGAGAGGGTGATCTCCGACGTCTCCCAGATCGTCAGCTACGACGAGCGCAATGACACCATCGACACCCGGTGCTTGTGGTCCCTTCGCCCTGGCCAGCGGTGGGCTGCCCCCGCGGGACTGCCCCACGGACAGATAGAGCGTCTGTACCAATCCGCGGGGATGAAGGTCCAATGACCGGGTCCACCGTCATCGTCCTTCTCGCTGGGATCGCGCTGATGTCCGTCATCTGGTGGCCGAATTCTGCAAACAGCCCCACCACACTGCTGCTGGGAAGCGTGGTGCTGTCCCCGCGACCCTCCCTTCGAGCAGGCACGATTGCAGCAATTGTGGCGGTTGGACTCGGCTTTGTCCTTGGACTGCTGTTGGTTGGGGCGACCACCGGGCTAGCAGCCATGATCCTGACTACCGTCGGAGTCTGGTCGGTAGCAGTGCAGATCCGCTCGCGCCGAAGCCTTCAGGCATCCGACGAACTGGCCCAGCTGACAAACGGCTTGGCCAACCAGGCCTTGGTGGCCCCCACCGTGGTGGAGGCCGTGCGCCAAGCTGCGCCCCTGATCCCCGGACAGGTCGGCTCGGCTGCCCGGCGAATGGCCGCCGAATGCGAGACCGGAGGTCTAGTAGAAGCCGCCAACCGCTTTGCCACCGCCATCCGACGCCCAGTTGCCGAAATGCTGGCCACGGTACTGACCGAGGCGTTCAGGGGTGGATCCCAATGGGTGGGCTTGGCCGGAGTCCTTGCCGAGGAGGCCAACGAGGCGGCCGACACGGCGCGGCACTTCCACCGGCATGTGGCCGCGCTCATGCCCCAGATCGCTGTCACACTGGTGATGGCCGTCGCCATGTTGGCCATCACCGGATTCGCCGCCAAGGACGTGGGTCGGTGGCTGACCTCTCCGCCGGGACAGCAGCTTCTCCTTCTCCTGGCCGTGCTCGCCGCGGCCCTCTGCGCCCGGGTGCTGGCCCCGGCCTGGAGGCTTAGCCGATGATCCTGCTAGCCGGATTGTCCGGAGTAGCCGCAGTGGCCGTTCTGCTCCTTGCCCCGCCCAAAACGGGCAGCCGGACTGCGGTACAGGCCGCGGCAATGGGGTGGCCGCCCAATCAGATATCGACGGCGGGCTGGACTCTGGCCGTCGCCGGGTCGGCAGCGGGTGCACTGGTCGGACGGGCGACGTTCGGATGGGCCGCGGGCTTGGCCATGGCCGTTGTGGTCGGAACCTGGCTGCCCTGGTTGGTGCCGGCCGCTATTCGGGCCTTCGCCGCCGCGGCCTACCGCACTGAACGGGACCAGAAGATGCTCGAGTGGTTGCGCAAGCTGCGGCTTCTGACGTCGGCGGGCCAACCCATCAACGCCGCCGCGGTAAACGCTGCTCTGACCGTTTCTGGCCGGGCATTCACGGTGGCTCAGGGGGCCATAGGGGCAGCCCTGGACGCCGGTCGCGACCCGCTACCCGCGGTGTCCTCGGCCATTGCCGGTTCCCCCGCGGAGCCCCTGCTGGCTTCGGTGGTGGCCGCTGAGCGGGCCGGCGCGGCCTCCTCTGACCTCTTGGACAATTCTTTGTCCCGATCCGTTCGGACCCTGGAGTCCGAGCGGCGCCTGGCAATTGACCAGCTAAGCCGGGCCATCGGAACCACGGTCACCCTGGTGGCCGCCATCGCTGGTCTCGTAGTCATGGCCGCTGTGATCTTCGTGCTCTGAAGGCCACCGGTCGTCTCAAACTCAGGAGAACCCCGTCATGCAATCAGCCATCGTCCAAATGATCTTGATCGTGGTCGGCATCGCCGCCGCGGCCATCGTGTCGATCATCGTCTACGCCCAACTCAGCTCCAACGCCCCCGAAGACGGGGACAACATCGACAAGACGCGGATCACGACTGAAACGCTCTGCAAGGCGGTCGGAGGGACATGGACTGCTGGCTCAGGCACGAGCCCGGGTACATGCGCATAGCAGACTATGACCTCCTCCCTGGTCGTCCTTCGCACGTCGGTTCTGCTGATGCTGTTGCTGGCCACCTTCACCGGATTGTACGTGCGCCACGTCACCCGGCTGGCGGCCGACGCGGGTGCTCAGTCGGCAGCCAGCGCGGCGGTCCAGGCTGCTACCGCCGCCGGATGGCAGTGCCAAACCGCTCCCCCACCCGAGTCAGTCATTGCCGCGGCCCGAGCAGCCTGGAGTCAGATAGACCACCTCTCGGTTCAGCCGGTGGACGTGGAGGTATCTGCCGACGCTTGCAATCTGATCACCACGGTCACCGCCGCGCCGCTGGATTCCCGGGTGTCCTCGCTGAACACCACCGCTGCCGCCTGTCGCGCCGCGGTCCGCACCGCCGTGCTGAGCGTACCCGGCTCGTGTTGAGGCCAACCTTATGAGCGACGCCATCGCCTTCCTCCTCATCCTCCCTGCTCTGGTGCTGGGAATCGTGGTGCTGGATGCCGCCGGGACCCTGGGAACAGCCAGATACCGGACCTCGACCTTTGCCGAGGCCGCAGCCCAACACGCCGCAGATGCCTTGGCCTCCTCCCCCGGCGAGACCGAGCCATCCGCCCGCAACCGATGGGGTGAGATGGTGGCCACAATCGAGCAGTCTGGACTGGCCGCCACCGCAGGGGTATGCGACCAGGCCGACGCCGTGTTCAACATCAGCTTGGTGTCCCAGCCGAGCCCGGCCCGCAACCCTGGCGCTTCTCCGTCGGTGGCCACCGTGGTCAGCTGCCCGGTGCCGTTGGGGGGATTGCTCGCCACCAACCGGGTTGTGGCAACCAATGTTGAATCGGTGCCGTAGAGCGATGTACATCCCGATTGTGCTGTTGTCGCTGGGGCTGGCCGTGGCGGTGGCCACCGGATCGCTGGCCGACCATGGCAACCTGATCACCAGCCGAAATCTGGCCGCCATGAGAGCTGAACGGGCCGCAGACGCCTTCATCGACGGGTGCGGTGGTGGGGGATGCCGTGCCAGCGCGGTCAACACAACCCGCCTCGACGGCACCAGGTTGTCTGGGTGCATCCAGATAGTCGAAGGCAACCTGGTCCTGCGAGTCGAAGGGCAAGTCCCCTGGAGTCCCCGAGTGTTCACCGGCTTAACACCGGCTTCCGCGGTGACCGCGGTTCAACTTGGAGGTTTCGGACCTTCAGCGACAACGGTGTTGGCGTCGTGCTGACCTTGTCCGATGCACCACACAACCGGCGACCGCCAGCAGTTCTGAATGCACACGCTCATGCGGTAGCGTGACCGCCGGTGTCTCGAAGGATAGATATTGAGCTGACCAGCCAACGGCCCGATGGCTCTTGGACCTGGCGGGCCGCCGGTGCCCGCGAGCCCAAGGGCGAACTGGCCGGCGATCTGATTGCCTTCTCCGCCAATGTGGGTGACGAGCTGACCGTCGAGGCCGAGTTCCACATGGACGGCATCGAGATCATCGAGGCATTCGAGTCCAAGAAGAAGCGTCCCATGCCCGAAACTCTCGAGATTCTGGGCTCCGGTAGGGATCAACCCCTCGTAACCACCCAACTGGTGCCTAGCCGCAAGAGTCGAGACCGTGATCGCCCACGGGGTGACCGCCGGGGTCGTCAGGATCGACGCAGCCGAGGCGACCGAAAAGAGCGTGATCACCAAGAGTCTCGCCGCCAGGACGATCGCCCCAAGGCCAAGCGACTGCGCCCGGGTCGAACCCACCGCCAAGCGCTTATCGAAGACCTGCCCGAAGATCAACAGTCGGTAGCGGAGCGGATGGTTCGCGAGGGCGTCAGCTCGGTAGAGCAGGCCCTGCGTGACCAGCGTAAGAAGGCCCGCGATGCCGCCAAGGCCAAAAAGGAGGCCGCCCAAAAGGCCGCCAAAGAAGCCGAATCCCCCCAAACAGAACCAGCCGATGACTTCTTGAGTGCGGCCGGCAAACTGCTGCCTCGCATGCGCGCCGCGGAGTGGCGTGATCGGGCTGACGCTGCGCTGGCCGGCATCGACGAGATCGACCTGCGCGATCTCCGCTCGGTGGTGGTAGCCGCCGAGGCCGGAGCGGCCGATGAGGAGGCTAAAGCACTGGCTGAAGAGCTCCGCACCAAGCTCACCGAGCGGGTCGACCGAGAGCACGCCGAATGGCTGGCCGAAGTGGCCGCCACGCTGGCCGATGGCCGCATGGTCCGAGCCTTGCGGCTTAGCTCTCGACCCCCCAAGGCCGGGGTGCCCCTCCCCCAGGACATGGTCACCCGGCTGACAGACGCAGCCAGCGCCGCTTTGACCAGCGATACGCCAACAAAGCGCTGGACTACTGTCCTCGGCGCGGTTGCGTTCTCACCGGTGCGCCGGACTGTGCAGCCTCAGGGCATACCGGAGAAGCCCGACAAGGAGTTGCTGGCTGAGGTAACCAAGCTCTCCGAGCGGGTTCCCCACATTGCGGCCTTGTTCGGGGTGGAGCCCACTCCGCCACCCAAGCGCGGTCGTCGGGGTGCGGGGAAGCAGGCCTCTACCTAGGTATCACCTTGTGGTCGGCCAGAAACTGGTGCAGACCGTCAACCAAGTCCCAATTTCCAAGCTCTTCGAAAGACACCCAAGCGGCGTCCGATGCATCGGTGCCAGCCACGGGGATCGCGTCGGGGTCAACTGCCACCCAGAAGTCCACCACCACATAGTGACGGCGCCGGCCGATCAGTTCGATCCAGCCCACGGCCTCTCCCACTTCACCATCCAAGCCCGTTTCCTCTTTCAATTCCCTTTGGGCGGCATCAGCCAGCGTCTCTCCCTGCTGCACCCGGCCGCCGGGTACCGACCACAAACCCTCACCCGGTGGGGTGCCTCGACGGATGAGCAAAATGGAGCCGTCGCACACCGCCACTGCGCCAACGCACAGCTCTGGCCCGCTCATGTCTCTTGGTCTTGATCAATGCCGGTGTGGACGATCAGGGCATGGGCCGTCATCTTGAAAGTCTCAAAGAAGTTCTTGGCCTCGCGGTGACCTGGCAGCACAAATGCGTCCATCGCCGTCAACTGCTCCTCTCGGGCCCATTTCGCCAGGGCATTGAACAACGACTCCCCCACGCCTACCGACCGGGCCTCTGGGGTAACGAACAACTCCTCAATCCGGGCAATGGGCGATCCGTCTTGACGGACTATCCGACGAGCCCAGCTATACCCCACCACAGCATCCTCCCAGACGCCGGCAAACACGACCGCCCCAGGGTCGGCCATCAGCTCCTCTAAGTAGCCTTCCAGCGGCTCCGGGGCAGCTTCGGTGGCCATCCAGCGCTCCCCTCCTCGGTAGTCCCGAGCCTCGCGACGGGCTTCTCGGGCCAAGTCGGCAACGGCGCCAATGTCTCCGCGGCGGGCTAGCCGGGTTGTGCCTTGCTTTGGCCGCTCACCCACCGCTCAGCCTGACTTCGGATCAGCCGTGTTATCGCTCGACTCTGGCGGCGTCGTAGCGTGGCCCAAGGCCATGCGACCAAGTAAGCGCGCCGCCTCCACCTGACGCCGACCCCGCGCCGCCAACTCAGAGGGGGGCGTACCTGCCGAGAGGAGCAGCCCCACGGGGGCATAGAGGACGGCGTCCAGCAGCCGGTCCAGCGCTTCTCGAGAGGACTCGGCGCTATCAGTAGAGCTCACAGCCGGACCAGCGATGGGCAAGGCTCCTCCCCCGATGGGCAACGGGGATTGTCGCGGGGCCCGAACTGGCTCGAGCTGACGATGAGAAAACACCCTTCGCAGGTCCACTCGTTGTCACGTTTGGGCGCGACCTGACCTGAGGCTTCTGGGGATGGATCAGGCGTCTCTTCGTCCTCGTCCTCATCGTCTCCCGCCGCCAGTCGATCCTTCAGAATTGTGTCGAGGTCGGCCTCCACATTGTCGGGATCAATGTCCTCGCCATCGCCGTCCTCGTCATCGGACATGGTTGCATTTCGAACCGGACCGTTCTTGCTGCTCTCTTCCTCTTCTTCGATTTCCTCTTCGAGGTCGTCGTCGATCTCGCCGTCTTCGAGGACGTCTTCGAATTCCTCATCGAGGTCGTCGCCAATTTCGTCGCCGAGATCGTCGATGTTTCCATCCTCGAACTCCTCGTCCGGAATCTCGTCGTGTTCGTCAGGGTCTGTCATGCTCCCCTGCTACCTCCTCAGGCATACCGATCAGCGCGGATCATAGACACCCTTACCCCGGCCATGTGCGGTCTTCCTGGAAGAAACATTTTCTCATCCGAATGGAGCTCTCGGGCTCAAGCCCGTTCTCGTACTTGACGCCGCTCCTCGGCGCGGCGCTCAGCATCAAGACGGCCCAGCGGAGGCTCTTCGCTGAGATCCACAAATCTCATCATTTCTGCCACCGCGGCGTGGCCGGCCTCGTCGCGAATCAGACGCCACATCTCTTGCCCGATCCCTCGGTACACCGAATGGCCTTGAGGAGTGGTGCGCAATTCGATTAGGTGCATCGCCGCCCGAGCATTGATGCCCATGACGAAGCGCACCTTGTAGGCAAAGCTCACTGCATACGAAGCCTGCTCCGGGAAGTCCCGATCAAGAATGTCGTACAGAGCGGCCGATCGCTCCATAACCTCGTCGAAGACCGGGGTACACCCCGCAGCTTCCACCGATTCGGGACGAGTGAACCCGTGTCGGGGACTGAGCTTCTGCCATTCCAGGGTCAGCATGCGATGCCGTTGCAGGTCCCGGAAGGCGCCGTAGTCCGCCAGAACGTCGAACCGGTAGAAGGGCCGTTCCAAGGCCCGTCCCGGCTTGTGACGCCGATTGCTCCGGTCGCCCACGTAGGCGTGCACCACCGACAGACGGTCTTCCACCCCCATCGCCTCAACCTCCCGCTCCAGCTGTTCCTCGGGCAGGTGGGTATAGGGATACAGCATGGAAGCCACCATCTTCTCTTCTGCATCCGGGTCGTAATCCACCAGGCGAACGGTCGGGGCATTGTCAGCAGCCAGGTCGGCCGGCAGTAGAAAGTCGACCACGCTCTCCATCGACTCCTGAACGTCGCCCATATAACGGGTCCATGCCACTCCCCGATCCTCCAGGTCCACCCGCTTGAGGAAGGACGGAATGACCTTGCGCAGCTCGGTCAGCATCAAATCGGCATAGGCCTGAACCTCGGGGAGCTCATGAGCCCGCATCCGTAGCAGCAACAGCTCATACGACTGACCGGTGCCGTAAATGCCCACGTTGGAAACCGTCGCCGCCGGGAGCACCCCCCGAACCGAATCCAGTGCCTTGGCCCGAATCGCCTGCCGATAGGCGAAATCGGAAGAATCTGGATCCCTTGGGGTGTGCTGGCGGAAGAACTCGGTCAGAGCGGGAAGGAGTTCGCCATAGGCCTCGAACATCCGATCCATGTCGCCCACGTAGCGGCCCGACAGGGGCGACTCTCCGACCTCGGGATCGCGGTAGTACCGGTAACGGCCCCCGATGCGGGCCAGGTAATCGATGTACCGGGTGGACTGCTCCAAGTACGACATCAGGCGACCCCACTCGAGCACCTTGGTCAAGATGTTGGACGCTTGCTCGCAGGCCAGGTGGACACCGCCCAACTGGGCCACCGAGTCATCCCCGTACTCGAAGAAGACCCGGTCGTACAGTTCCTCGGCCCGCCGAAGTCCCACAGTGGCATCAATGGTGACATCGCCGCTGATGTCCAGCTCGCCGACGAACTCGTCCAAGAACAGCCGCCGAAGTGATTTCGCTGAACGGCTGTAGCGCGCGAACAGCGCTCCCTTGACCACCTCCGGCAGGTTCACCAGGGCGAAAACCGGCTGATCCAAATTGGTGAAATACCGGCGGAGGATGTCCTCCTCATCAGCGGTGAACTGCTCGGCGACGTACTGGCTCATCTCATGAGACCTGTCGCTGATTGGAGTTCAGCGGCGGAGACAACATCTCAGGCCCGGGCATGGGCCAACTCTTCGGCCGCCCGATCAAGGACGTCAGGATAAAGCCAAAGATCTGCGACCGTCATGGCCATAATCTTCGCCCCGTCGAGCACCGCTTGATCACCGCTCGGTGATTTCGCATAGTGGGCAAACTCCGGGGTGTGGATGGCCACATCATCGGGGGCCGCCTTGATCATGGGATGGATCGAAGGTACGGCGTAGCTGACGTTTCCCATGTCGGTGCTGCCCACCACCGAGTGTGAGGATTGCGGCTGGCTTACCACCCTTCCCGCAGCCGCGGCATTTAGGGCGTAGAGCTCCAGCATGGTTTCGCTGTTGATCATGTCGGCGTAGATGGGCGCTTTGCACTGGCACTCGATATCGACCCCGGCGGCAGTGGCACCGGCCTCAAGACAGGCCACCACCCTCTCTCGCAACTCAGCCAGGCTGTCGAGTTTTGGTGATCTGACGTACCACTCCGCGGCCGCCTCGTGGGGAACAATGTTCGGCTTGTCACCTGCTCGGGTGAAAATGCCGTGGATGCGCTCGTCGGGCCGTATGTGCTGACGAAGTGCGGCCACATTCATGTACCCCAACACCGCGCCGTCGAGGGCGTTTCGCCCCTTATGGGGCGCGGCAGACGCATGGGCTGTCTGGCCGGAGTAGGTCACCTCCAATTGCTCCACCGCGATGGCACTCATAAAGGTGAGCTCGTGGTTGGCGGGATGGACCATCATGGCCGCTTCGACCCCGTCGAAGGCGCCCCGCTCAAGCAGGTAGCACTTGCCTCCGCCGCCCTCCTCCGCGGGTGTACCGATAATGCTGACCCGTCCTCCGAGTCTGTCGGCCATAGCCGCCGCGGCCAACCCGGCCCCCAATCCAGCGGCGGCGATCACGTTGTGACCGCAGGCGTGTCCGATCTCGGGCAGGGCATCGTATTCGCAGATCACCGCAATGTGTGGCCCGTCTCGGCCAGCCCTAGCCACGAAAGCCGTATCCAAGTCGTAAGCCGACCGCTCCACCTCAAGGCCTTCGTCTTCCAAGACGGTGCACAACAAGTCGTGGGCGGCATGCTCCTCAAAGCAGAGTTCAGGGGTCTCGTGGATCTGGTGGGAGACGCTGAGCAGACGGGCTGCTCGAACATCCACCTCCGAGGCCATCTGCTGCTTGGCCACATCGGGTGTCACGGGCCGAATGCTAGTGGCCTTCCTGTCCCCCATTGCGTATCTGCCACTGCGGTGATCAGACCACCACGGTGAGCGCGGCCGGCTCCACCCGGATAGACACATTGGAGGCCCGCTGAACCGGCTCCCCGTCCAACTCCACCATCAACGGCCCCTGGAACTCGACCTGGAACGCCCCCGTACGATGGCACCGAATTTGGGGGTGGGGCAGGTGGTCTCCAGTGCCGACCCTTCGCAGGGCTCGCAGCCGATCCCCGGTCGACAAGTGCCCGTGGGAGATGTCCAGCAGTCCATCGCCTGGGTGGGCTTTGGGACCCAGATTCCAAGTCCCTCGCCAAGCCGCATTCATGGCCACGAGAGCCTCGCCAGCCCACCCCTTCCTCCGGGCAACAAGATGGGCGCAGAACCAGAACAAACGACCGTCCAGCAATACGGCCCCCAGATCCACATCGAACCGCCACGCTTCCAGCGAGCGAATGGCGTCGGCATCGCCCCGACCTCCGAGCGTGCGACACAGATCTCCTCCCAGCAGTCCGAGTTCGGGAAGCGGGCGATTGGTCCGGCGTGCCTCCTCTATCAGCCTTCGGGCCTCGGCATCGTTGTCAACTAGCACGCCGTTGGGTCCCAAGCCGCCGGTTTCACCCCAGTCCTCCCCTCGACGGATTGGCATATCGCTCAGTCCTCGCTGGGGGAAACAGCCTGAGATGCCTCAAGGGCGTTGGTGTCGGCCTCGCCAGTCGTCTCGCGGCGATTGCGACGGTCGCGCAGCCAGCCGACGACGATTGCCGCCTCGTAGAACAAGTACATAGGCACCGACAGCACCATCAAGGTGAAGGGGTCTCCACTGGGGGTTATCACCGCCACGAGGGCCACAATGCCGACAATGGCGAAACGGCGCCACCGAATGAGCTGCCGGTAGTGGATGATCCCCGCGAACTGCAAGAACACCAGCAGTATGGGAAACTCGAAGCCAATACCGAACGCAGCCATCATCTTGATCACGAAGGACAGATATTTGGCCGGCGAAAAGCCGGTAACCAGGTCTTCGCCTCCGATGGTGGCCAGGAATTTGAGCGCTCGGGGGATGCTCCAGTAGGCCAGGCCAGCACCGAGAGCGAACAGAAGCGCGCCGACCACGGTGAATGCCGCCGCGTGGCGACGCTCACGAGGGTAGAGACCGGGCTGCACAAACCTCCACACTTGCCAGAGAATGATCGGAATGGCCAGGGTCAATCCGCCGTAGCCCGCGACGGTCAGGCGAACAGAAAACGGCTCCAGTGGATCAAGCACCAAGAGCTCGCATCCGCCGAAGAGGTTTTGTCGGGCGGCCTCCTCAGCCACGGCCTGTTCGGGAACAATGTCGCAATAAGGCTGGACCATCAGGTCCAGGATCTGGGGATAGAGCACCCAGCAGGCCACGGCTCCGGCAACCACCGCCAATATGCACTTGATGAGCCTCGACCGCAGCTCAACAAGGTGCCCCATCAATGGCATGGTCCCGTCGGTCGAGCGGGCGCGGTCCATCCCCGCGTCGTTCACGGGCTGCTTTGCGGTTGGTCGAAGGCCTGTGTTGCTCCCGGCCCATCCTTCTCGCCGTCAGTCGTTGCCCCTGGCTCCTTTTCTTTGCCGTTGGCCAGCTTGTCCTCTTCGACGGCAATTCTGCCTCGACGACGGGCCTCCTCCTCAATGGGCTCGTCGAGGGCATTTTGCAACTCCTGCTGGAACCCCGTGGAGATCTTGCGCACCTGTCGGATTACATTGCCGATCTGACGGGCCGCCCCGGGCAGCTTCTCAGGTCCCAACACCACTAGAGCCACCACCACGATTACCGCGATCTCAGCCCATCCGAGGTTGCCCACCCCCAGAGGCTACCGCTCTACTTGCTTTCTGAGGTTGTCCGAGCCGGAGGCAGCAACCAATGATGAAGGCGTGCCTCCCCGGATCTCTCCGCTTCGAATTCCGCCTCTGGGATTCGCCCATAGGGGCGCTCGAGCCCACGAGCGGGAGAACACTCTGGCTGCCTTCTCGCTTGCGTTGGAGATGGGAGCTGGCGGTCTGGAGAGCGATGTCTGGGTGACCGCCGACGGCCAGGCGGTGCTCGACCATGATGGCCTGGTTCGCTCATCCCGGTGGCGTCGAAAGCGTCCTATCTCTGATTGTCGCCGCGACGAACTGCCCGACCACATCCCCGCCCTGGCGGAGCTCTACAGCGAGTGCGGCACAAACTTCGAGTTATCGCTCGACTTGAAGGATGCCGGGGCAGCGTCGGCGGTGGTCGACAGTGTGGACGCGGTGGCCGCCGACACCGGCGAGGCCCTCAGAGAGCGACTGTGGCTGTGCCACCCCGATGTCGACACCCTGGTACTTCTGCGGAAGCAATGGCCCGACGTTCGCCTATGCAATTCCACCCGGCTGAGTCGCATGGACGGTGGTCCGGAGCGGCGGGCTGCGGTGTTGGCCGAATCCGGGATCGACTCGGTGAACCTCCATCAAACCGACTGGACCGGTGGCCTGGTCACATTGTTCCACCGGTTTGGAGTTCTGTGCTTTGGGTGGGATGCGCAGCAGCCCCGAGTGCTCAACGAATTGCTGGATATGGGAATCGACGCGGTCTATAGCGACCACGTCGACCGACTGAGGATGGCGCTGGATAGCTGGTACCCTGACCGGTGATGAGTGATCGTGCCGCAAATGCAAAGGCTTTCGTTGCTCAGAACCAGGAACCCGTCGTTTTTGACGGCGTAGTGGCCAAGTACGGCAACGGTCACATCGCTCTTTCTGGCATTAGCTGTAAGTTCCAACACGGGACCTCCACCGCTCTGGTAGGTGCCAACGGATCGGGAAAGACCACTCTGCTCCGAATGATGTGCGGTCTTGCCCAGCCATACCAGGGGACCATCACCCCAGATCCCTCCAAGAAGACGATCGCCCTAGTGGCGCAACAGCACGGGCAACGGTCGTGGATGCCGCTGACAGTGGCCAACGTCTTACGCATGTCCCGGTTCCGTGACCGGGGCTTGGTCAAGCGCTTCAGCGCTGCGGATCGGATTCTCATCGAGGAATCGGCCGAGCGCCTCGAGGTAGCCAACCTGAAGAATCGCCAGTTTCAAGAGTTGTCTGGAGGCCAACGCCAGAGGGTAATGGTTGCCCAGGCATTGGCCCACGACGCTGACGTGCTTTTGATGGACGAGCCCATCACCGGATTGGACATACCCAGCCAGGAGGCGATTCTCCGAATAGTCGATGAGGAGCGCCAACGGGGCCGCATCGTGGTTATTTCAACCCACCACATGGACGAAGCCGAACTCTGCGACCAAGTGCTCCTCTTGGCCAACCGGATGGTCGCAGCAGGAACACCCGGCGAGGTGCTCACCAACAAGAATCTCCAAGAAGCCTTCGGCCTCCGCATGGCCCACGGCGACGAAGAAGACTGTGTCTTCCACGGAGAGCACGACAGCCACGAAGGCGGTGTCGTCCATGTCTTCAACGATCACGGCCATGGCCACGATCACGGCCATGGCCACGACCACTTCGACTGTTAGCGGTTCGCAGACGGACCACTAGCCGCCTGTAGCTACAGGCGGCCGAAGTCGGTCATCGGCCACAGTCTCAGGAAGGCGTGGCCCACTATCAGATCCTCAGAGATCGGGCCGAATGTCCGGCTATCGGTTGAGTTTGGCCGGTTGTCGCCCATGACGAACACCTCCCCCGCCCCAATCAGACATCCCTCGTCCACTATCGCGGCGCACCCGGATGGCATCTTTCCGGTAGTAATTCCCGACGATTCCAGATAGGGCTCGTGGAGCCTCCGCCCATCGATGTACACGTCCCCTTCCACGAATGCGATTACCTCGCCCGGCAAGGCGATCACCCGCTTTATGAGATCGTCCTCTTGGCGGCCACTTACCCCCCGGGGCCGCTCGAATACCACCAGGTCCCCGCGATCAACGTCGCCGATGTCGTAGCCCAGCTTGTTAACCAGGACTCGGTCGCCGTTGCCCAGCGTGGGCTCCATGGATGTGAACCGGATGTAGTAGGCCTGGAAAAGCACAGATCGCAGTATCAGGGCCAGCACCAGTGCGCCGGCCAAGACCGCCACCCACTCCGCTATGACACGAGCCGTGGACTTCTCCTTCTTGCCGTTCCCAGGGCCTTCCTCACCGTCGGAATGTTCTGAAACGGCCACCGAGGCCTCCGACTGCTCCGGCTGATCGATGCTCATGGCCCGCGTTGCCCCTAGCGGTACCTAGCCAGCACCCGCTGGGCGGCGATTCGGGCTTGGTCTGCGGCAACCGGCGGATCAGCACTACGCAACTCAGCTTGGGGTCCGAGCTGAAGCAACAACCGCTCCAGCCGGCTGACCTGGCTCACTGGCATTGTGGCATCGATCTCCCCGCTGTCCAGGACTGCCTGTTCCTCGGTCGGGTATTTCTCAATGGCCCAAGAAGTGCCCGGGGCCAGACGTAGCACAACCCGGGGGTCGCTCGACCGGGCCTCAAAAGCCGACGGCTGGCGAGTCTCGTCAGGCGGGTCGAAGAATTCCTCCAACGCTTCGAGGGATCTGATCCGGTCGATGCGGAACACCCGCACGCCCCCGGCCTTCAGGCAATTGCCCTGCAAGTACCAGTTGCCCATCTCAGAGAAAACCCTGTACGGGTGGACGATGCGATCGGATTCCTGCCCTCTTCCGAAGCTGAAGTATCGAATTCGAACTTGGCGGCGATCTGCGACCGCACCCAACAGCGGCTCAACCCATTCCCCGGCTGACTCCCCCAAGCTCACCGCCAAATCCTCTCCGACACTCACTCCGAGGCCCGCAGCCAACTTGGCCAATCCGCGGCTCAGCGGACCATCGGGATCGGCATCGGACAGCAAGGCCTCCCCGGCCCCAATCAACCCGAGAGCTTGGCCGGACGTAAGCCGCAAAGGACGGGAGAAGTAGTCGGCATTGCTGATCGCCACCCAACCGCCGTTGTCCTCTTCATCCAAGCCCATCACATTTATCAGCTCGTCAGGGGTGAAGGGGTGTAGCCCCACTACGAACAGAACCCTCACCAGATCCTCTCGCAGCTCTGCTTCCGGATAGTCAAACCGCTGGGAGATCTCGTCTAGTTCTGCCCCGTCCTGGGACATAACCCAGGGAACAAGCTCCAGCATCCGCCGCAAGCGATCCCCCGCGCTCAGCCGACTCATCGGCTCAATTCCTCAAGCCAGGCCACTACGCCAGCACGCAGTTCCGGGGGGCTGACGATCTCAGCGTGCTCAAGGAATTCCAAGGCCAAAGAGCGAAAAGCATCCGTACTGCGGACCACAACCTCGAACACCGCCGAGCCGTCGCTCTCTTTCGCCACCGGTTCTTGTCCAAGGCGCCGAGCGGCCCAGACTGCCTGCTCCGGGTCGACTCTAAGACGGGCACTCACCGGTGTCTCGGTCCCAAATTTCCAGGGCTGAATTGGCACCCAGCCGACAGCGTCCTCAGGCTGCTGGAAGCCGCCGGGGGAACCCAAGGTCACGTCACCTTCGATTCGGTCCACCCGGAAGGTGCGCTTGTCGTCGCGCGAGCGGTCGTGGCCCACCACATACCAGTGCCCCTGATCGAAGGCCAGGGTCCACGGCTCAATGGCACGGTCCTGCCCGCCGTAGGCGAACCCGGCCACTCGCTGTTCGGTGACCGCCTGGAACAGGTCTGCCAGTGCGGGATGAACCGGCACCGCAGCTAATTCAGCCTCTGTCCCCTCACCGACCCTCCCGCCCAGCTTCCACAGCGCCTCTGAACCCGATACCCCGTCGAATCGGACTGCGGTGGCCGCCCGGTGCAAGGCGGCTAGCTCGTCCGCCTCCAAGTCCATCTCCGGCAGCGAGTAGTCCTGCTTGCGGATTCGGTATCCCCAGGTCTCCCGTTCCTGGCCGGGCACCGGCCCGGAAATGACTGGGATCCCGGCGTCGGCCAACTCGTTCATGTCTCGATGAAAGGCCCGCTTGGCGGCCGCCCCGTTCTCCGGATAGCCAGCCGAGTCGGCGCCGCGGGAGATTCCCACCCTCTTGTGGATCTCTTCGATGGAGAGGAATCGAGGCGTGTCGATAAGTGCGGCGATAAGTCGAAGCAATCGCTCCAGCCTGACCTGCTCCGGTTTCCTTCTGGAAATGGCAGCCATCAGCGCGACGAAGACATCACAGCGATTCGATCAGCTTTTCCACCCGTTCGTCGTGGGCTCGGAACGGATCTTTGCAAAGGACAGTCCGCTGCGCCTGGTCGTTCAACTTCAGATGCACCCAGTCCACCGTGTAGTCCCGTTTGCGCTCTTTCGCCCTCCGTATGAATTCCCCCCGGAGTCGGGCACGGGTGGTGGCTGGCGGATTCTCCACAGCGTGGCTGATCTCGTCGTCCACGCACATCCGCTCGGTCATGCCCCGGTTCTGCATCCGGTAGAAGAGGCTGCGAGATCGGTTCACATCGTGATACTGAAGATCTAGCAGGGCCACCCGGGGATCGCTGATCCTCAGGTCGTGGCGCTCCCGATACGCCTCCACAAGGTGGAACTTCATCACCCAGTCGCATTCCCGACTCAGGCTCAGAGGATCATCGGCGATCCGGGTCAGGCAGTGTTCCCACATTTGGAGGGCCTGCTTGTCTTGCGGCTCCAGCTCTCGACTGTCGGCGTACTTGAGGGCGCGGTCGAGGTATTCCGACTGGATCTCCAGCGCGCTTACCTCACGGCCGCTAGCCAGTCGTATCCGCCGCGTGCATGTGGGGTCGTGGCTGATCTCTCTGATGGCCCTGATCGGATTGTCCAGGGTCATGTCCCGCAGAGCCACCGAAGGGTCTTCCAGCATCCGCAGCAGAATGCTGGTCGCCCCTGCTTTCAAGAATGTGGCGTACTCGCTCATGTTGGAGTCCCCCACGATCACATGCAGCCGCCGGTATCGCTCGGCATCGGCGTGGGGTTCGTCTCGGGTGTTGATGATGGGCCGAGAACGGGTGGTAGCGCTGGAAACCCCCTCCCAGATGTGCTCGGCCCTTTGGCTTATGCAGTAGGTGGCTCCTCGGGCGGTCTGAAGTACTTTGCCTGCTCCGGCATAGATCTGGCGGCTGACCAGAAACGGGATCAGAACTTCGGCGTATTCGGAAAAGTCATCCCGGCGGCTGGTGAGGTAGTTCTCGTGGCAGCCGTAGCTGTTCCCGGCCGAATCGGTGTTGTTCTTGAACAGATAGATGTCCCCCTGGATGCCCTCTTCCCGAAGCCGCTGCTCCGCGCTCTCGATGAGGGTCTCCAAAATGCGCTCGCCGGCCTTGTCGTGGGCCACCAGGTCGTAGACCGAGTCACACTCCGGCGTGGCGTATTCGGGATGCGAGCCCACGTCCAGATACAGCCGGGCCCCGTTGACCAAGAACACATTGCTGCTGCGCCCCCAGGACACAACCCTTCGGAACAAGTAGCGGGCCACCTCATCGGGGCTCAGTCGGCGGTGGCCCCGAAGCGCGCAGGTGACTCCGTATTCGTTCTCGATCCCGAAGATCCGCCGCTCCATGCCTATCTGCTTCCCATGCCGAAAGTCCGCCGCTCCATCAGCCCAAGAGCCCGGCCAGCTCGTCGCCTTCGATTCTTTGGAACGCCCGCCTCCCGGTCTCGCGCACCAGGATGGCAACTTCGAGGTCGTCGGCTTCCAGCGTCCGCTCCTCGCCGGCCAGAGCTGCCGCCGCGGCTTGGACCGCATCGCCCACTGGCCAGTCCCGGTCGTAGGTCTCACCCAGCCTCTCGGCAATGGAATCGGCCTCACCACCTAGAACGGTGAAGCCTGATTCGTCGTTCACTGTTCCGTCGTAGAGAACATGGAACATCTGATCGCCGCTGGGATCGATAGTCACTTCAGTCACCAGGATTTCCACCTCCATCGGCTTCATTTCGTGGGTAAAGGTCTGACCCAGCACTTGGGCGTACTGATTGGCCAAGCTCCGGGCGTCCACGTCCTCGCGGCTATAGGTGTAACCCTTGAGGTCGGCGTGGCGAACGCCGGCGATTCGGAGTTGGTCGAATTCGTTGTAGCGGCCCACCCCGGCGAAAGCGATGCGATCGTAAATCTCACTGACCTTGCGCAATGTATTGGAGCGGTTCTCGGCGCAGATCAAGATACCGTCGCGAACGCTAAGCGCAGTTAAGGCCCGGCCGCGGGCAATTCCCTTGCGGGCGAAGTCGGCCCGATCCTTCATCAGCTGTTCTGGCGCTACGTAGAAGGGCATGGTCACTGCGAATCACCCCCTTGGTTCTCCAGACTGGCGAGGAGGTCGCGGAATCGGGTTTCGACTTCCTCATCGGCCACCCGCTGGAATCCTTCGGCTCCAATGACTGCCACCACCGGATAGATCCCTCGCACCAAATCGGGCCCACCGGTGGCCGAGTCTTCCTCCGCGGTGCGGAACAAGGCCGAAACCGCTAGATCGATCATTTCATCAGCATCGGCATCCGGACGGTAGCCCAGCTTTATCACCGTCCCCGCGTGAAGGCTGCCCGAACCCCCCACCGCAAATTCCCGCTCCTCGTAGCGGCCGCCGGTGACGTCGTACTGGAATAGGCGACCGACTTCGCGGTTGGTGTCATAGCCGGCGAAGAGCGGGACCACCGCAAACCCCTGCATGGCCGCCGGCAGGTTGTTCCTCACCATCATGCCGAGCTGGTTGGCCTTGCCGTCCAGGCTGAGGGCTTTCCCCTCCACCTTCTCATAATGCTCGAGTTGCAATTGGAACAGCCGAACCATCTCCATCGCCGGCCCAGCGGCACCGGCGATAGCCACCCCCGAGTAGTGGTCGGCGGGGAATACCTTTTCGATGGTCCGGTGGCTTATTAGGTGTCCGGCGGTTGCCCGGCGGTCTCCGGCCATCACCACCCCCTGGTGGCAGCGAATGGCAACCACCGTTGTGGCATGGGAAATGGCCATGTCGGCAGCCGGGACGTCGGGAACTGGCGGTACCAGCCCTGCGGACCGCACCAACTCTGCAAAGTTGGGGCCCGGGTCACCCCCGGCTTCAAAGAGGGGCAACGTCACAGTTTGCAGACTACCGCTACTGTCCGCCCTTTTGGATATAAGACTTGACGAAGTCCTCGGCGTTGGATTCCAGCACCTCGTCGATCTCGTCTAGCAGCTCGTCGAGTTCCGCCTTTAGCTCCTCGCCTTGTCCCGAAGTTGCAGGGGCGTCTTCGACCTCCGACTCCTCTCGCTGAGGCGCCGGCTTCTTGATCTGCTCTCGTTCTGCCATCTCATCCCCCTGATACCCGGATGCGTGTCGATCACGATATCGCGCTGACCCTGAGGCGAGGACAATTTAGCGAGAGCCCGGTTCGCGCAGGCGGGTCAACAGCTCGCCGGCCGTATCGCAATCATCTAGGAGTTGGCCCACGTGGTCCACCGTGCCCCGGGTGGGCTCCATCATGGGAACCCGGCGCAGCGGTTCGTCTCCAACATCGAACACGATTGAGTCCCAATTCGCGGCCACAATGCTGGGAGCCCACCGTTTGAGGCACTGGCCTCGGAAGTAGGCCCGGGTGTCCGTTGGCGGATCGGAAATAGCCGAACGGGCATCGTCGGCTGAGATCAGCGATTCCAAACCCACACGCGCCGCCACCGATCTTTCTGGCCGCAAGTCGTGGTACTGAAGGTCGAGAGCAGCCAGCCGGGAATCGTCGGGCCCCATCCCATGACGCTGCGACATACCTTGAATCAACCGATACTTGGCCACCCAGTCCAGTTGGTCGGCCAGACTCATGGGGTCGGCTTCCAATGCGGCTAGCACCTGCTCCCACCGGTCTATCACCATCTCTCCAACCGGACCGCCGACTGCATCCAACCCATGGCTGTCGGCATATTTTCGAGCCTGGTCCAACAGGTCCCACTGGATTTCCAGGGCAGTGGCGGCAGTTCCGTCGGCCAGTTCCAGAGGCTTGGTCAAGCTCACGTCGTAGGAGACTTGGCGCATGGCCTGCACCGGCGTGCGGAAGCGGAACTCCCGGGGCAATACGTTGTCCTCGACCATGGCCAAGACGATGGCGGTGGTCCCTACCTTTAGAAAGGTGGCCACCTCCGACATGTTGGCATCGCCGGTGATGACGTGCAGGCGGCGATAGTGCCGGGCGTCAGCGTGGGGCTCATCGCGGGTGTTGATAATGGGCCGCTTAAGCGTGGTCTCCAGGCCCACTTCTTCCTCGAAGAAATCGGCTCGCTGGGTGATCTGGAAGGGCACCTCCGCGGTCGTAAGTCCGGGGGCTTCCGAACCAACCTTGCCTGACCCGGTGAAGATCTGACGGGTAACCAGATGGGAGGTTGCATGAACCACTATCTGGAAGAAGGGCGTAGTGCGAGCCATGAGGTAGTTCTCGTGGCAGCCGTAGCTGTTTCCCTTGCCATCAGAGTTGTTCTTGTAGACCACCAGTTCTTGACCATGGGGCAGCACCTGAGCGGCTGCCTCCATGGAACGGACCAAGATCAGTTCACCTGCCTTGTCGAATCGGGTCACGTCTAAGGCGTTGCTGCACTCAGGAGTGGACAATTCGGGGTGGGCGTGGTCCACGTAATACCGGGCACCGTTGGTCAACACGGCATTCACCAGGTGCGTCTCGATTTCGGGGGCCAGCGACCCCAGCGGTGCTATGCCTCGGATGTCATTTCCGGGCATCTCGTCCTCGAAATCCCAGTTCACTCCGGCGGCCGGTCCGCCTTCCCCGGTGCGCTCTACCTCTGCCAGATAAGAGTTGATGAGCAGCGATGAGGCCGCGATCGGATTGGCGTCCTCGGTGCCAGTGTGGGCAATCCCGTACTCGGTCTCAATACCGCAGATCTTGGGAACCGCCATGCTCGGCACGCTACATGACTTGAACTGATAGTCGGGCGGTTATCGAGATTAGAGATATTGGCCGGGGCCGATTGCTTCGATTGAGCGTCCGCCCTGGCTCGACTCCTCGTCGGACAGCAAGGTGCGGACGAACACGATCCGCTCCCCCTTCTTGCCCGAGATCTTGGCCCAGTCATCGGGATTCGTGGTGTTGGGCAGATCTTCGTGCTCGCGGTACTCCTGGTGAACAGAGTCCAGCAGATCGTTGAGATGGATACCTGGAGACCCACCCGCCAGCAAACGCTTGATGGCCAGTTTCTTGGCCCGACGAACCACGTTCTCGATCATGGCACCGGAGGCAAAGTCCTTGAAGTACATGATTTCCTTGTCACCGTTTTGATAGGTGACCTCCAAGAACTGGTTGCGCTCCTCCTCCAAGAACATCTCGGCCACCGCTTGCTCAACCATGGCCTGGATTGCCTTGTCTGGATCTCCACCCCCCAGACCTTCCACCATCTCGGCAGCAATAGGCAGATCGGAGGTGAGATATCGGGAGAAGATGGCACAAGCCGCATCGGCGTCAGGACGCTGGATCTTGATCTTCACGTCCAGGCGACCCGGCCTCAGAATGGCGGGGTCGATGAGGTCCTCGCGGTTCGACGCGCCGATCACAATCACGTTCTTCAGGGCCTCTACGCCGTCAATCTCAGCCAGCAGCTGGGGCACCACGGTGGACTCCATGTCAGAGCTGATACCGGTTCCCCGGGTGCGGAAAAGCGATTCCATCTCGTCGAAGAACACAATCACTGGCCAGCCCTCAGCCGACTTCTCCCGAGCCCGCTGGAACACCAGCCTGATCTGGCGCTCGGTCTCACCCACATACTTGTTGAGCAACTCCGGGCCTTTGATGTTCAAGAAATAAGACCGGGCTTCTCGGTCGGAGCTCATCTCGGCCACCTTGCTGGCCAGCGAGTTGGCCACCGCCTTGGCAATCAGGGTCTTGCCGCAACCGGGCGGGCCGTACAGCAGGATGCCCTTTGGCGCCGGCAGCTGGTACTCGGCGAACAGATCATGGTGTACGAAAGGAAGCTCGACCGCGTCGGTAATCTGCTCGATCTGCTCGTCCAGTCCGCCAACTTGCTCGTAGGTGATGTCGGGCACTTCTTCCAGGACAAGGTCTTCGACCTCGGGACGGGGCAGGCGCTCGACGAGCAGGCCCGACCGGGAATCCATCAGCGCGGTGTCCCCGCTCTTCAGAGGCTGGTCGATCAGCTCGGTGGCCAGCTCCACCACCCGCTCCTCGTCGGCCCGGCCGACAATGAGAGCCCGCAAGCCACCGGCCAAAAGCTCCTTGATGGTCACTACCTCGCCGGTGCCGTCGCCCACCCGGGACAGAACGACGTTCAGCGATTCGTTCAGGACCACCTCTTGACCCCGGCTCAACTCCTCCGACTCGATCTCCGGGTGAAGCGCAACCCGCATTTTGCGGCCCCCGGAGAACACGTCCACCGTGCCGTCGTCGTTGCGGCCCAGCAGCGTCCCATAGGCCGATGGGGGCTGGGTCAGCTTGTCCACTTCGTCCCGAAGGGCGGAAATGTGCTCGCGGGCCTCGCGCAGCGTGTAGGTGAGCTTCTCGTTCTGAGAGACGGCTTTCGCCAATTGCCCCTTGGTTTCCAGCAACCGCTCTTCCAGGGTGCGCACTCGTTTCGGCGCGTCTTGAAGCCGCTGACGAAGGACAGCCACCTCTTCTTGCAGCGCCTCAACCTGCTCTGTCGGAGGGATCTCCTCCTGTGGCCCTTCCGCTGTCGCTGCCGCCTCGCCGTCTGCCATACCAACCCGACTCTACACGTCATCACCTGCCTTGCCGAACACCACTAGATCCAGGCCCGACTCGTTCCTACCCAGGCCAATTCCCGCGGTGTAGAGGAGATCGGCTGTGCGTCGGTTACACTGAGAGCGCAGCCAGCGTCTACCATGCTTGCCGTCCGCTGTCAGTCAGGAAAGGGTCCCAGCACCGATGCAAATGAAGGTCTGGATCGATCAAGATCTCTGCACTGGTGACGGTCTCTGCGAAGAGATCGCTCCCGATGTCTTCACTCTGCTTGACGACGGTCTTGCCTACGTGAAGGAAGGCGACACGGTATTCAGCGAGCCAGGGGGAGTCGAAGGACTGGCCATCGTCCCCGAGGGTCAGGAAGAGGCCACCATTGAATCGGCTGAGGAATGCCCGGGAGAGTGCATCTTCATCGAGGTCTAATCCTCGGCGCTAGTCTGCGAGTCGCCGAACAGAGGTAACAAAGCCGGTGTGGCCCACCATTCGATGCTCGGGCCTGACCGCGTCGCCCTTGATGTGCCAGTCGCGGTGGAGGATCTCCACAGTAGACACCGATGCCCAAGGCCCAGACTCGCAGGCTTCACGCAACTGCACCGCTTGAACGATGCTCGGCGTGTAGGCCACCAGGATGCCGCCGGGGAGTAGTGAGATCGCCGCATGGGGTATCACCTGCCAGGGCTCGGGCAAATCCAATACAACCCGGTCCAGCCCCTCGGCCTCGATCCCCTGATAGCAGTCCCGGATCTCTACCTGGTAGCGATCAGCGGCCTCAGGGCCGAGAAAGCTGGTCACATTCTCGATAGCCCGTTGGGCAAAGTCCTCTCTGATTTCGTAGCCCCTCACCAATGCGCCGGCTCGCACCAGGCTCAGTGACAGCGCCCCTGACCCCACACCCGACTCCAGCACTCGTGCGCCGGGAAAAACATCAGCCTGCATGAGGATGGCCGCACTGTCTTTGGGATACACCACCTGTGCTCCCCGGGGCATTTTCAGTACGTAGTCACGCAGGGTGGGACGCCAAACAGTCAGTTCGGCATTGCGGGTCGTTCGCACCTGCATGCCCTCGGTGCCACCGATCAATTTGTCGTGGGACACCGAGCCCGCGTGGGTATGAAAGTCGCGGCCCTCAGCCAGCGTGGCCAGATAGCGGCGGCCCTTCCGGTCGGTGAGCAGGACTAGCTCGCCAGCCTGGAGCGCTCGGCTCACTGTGAATCGTCGGGCAGATGGGAGATGTGCAGGCTCTCACCGGGGCGCAGCTCCTCAACGAGCACCGTCCGCAGCCGGCGGGTGCTCGCCATCCGGCTCAGCAGGCGGAGACCCCATGCAACTCCCCCCAAGATGAGCCATGCCCTGCTACCTCCCATGATGCCGCGTCTAATGGCTTGGCGGCGCAGATACCCCAAGGGATCGGGCATGTCGCTTCAAACCCGGCGGACTTCGACCACAGTTCGGCTGGCCCGCCCGCGTCTGCGCCCCAACCAGAAAGCCAGCACCGCCAGTATCACCAGAGCCACCATTCCTGCACCCAGAACCGGGGTGCGAGCCGCTTCCGCAGTGTGGTCCAAGCCCCCCTTCAACTCTTCGAACTTGTCCCTGATTTCGTCCCGGTCGATTGGACCGCGATCCAAATTCAAATCACTCACGAGCGGTCTCCCTTCGATAGCCGAGCCCTGACCAAGACCGCCGCCGCCAGCACCATTACCACTCCGGCGAGCACGACCACATAGGGCAAAGCGCTCATGTTGCCATCGAATACACCCGAAGCCTCGGTCTGGAGCAGCCGCAATCCGGCAATGACCAAGAAGACGAGACCTACGCCAATGCTCAACGCTCCGAGAACGCCGAGTTTGAGCGTCTTGCCGAGTCGCGTCAGCGGCGTCAAGATCTCCTGGCGGGCATATCCGATCAACAGATCTTTCAGCTCTTCGACCACCTTTTTGGGCGAATTGCCGTTCTTGGCGGCTGTTGAACGTTTCGACAATTGTCCTCCTGCGGGTCTTTCCGGCAAGTCGCCAGCCTATCGGGGCGGAATCCGCTACCCCATTTCGATTCTGGCCCGAATGATCTCTTCTGCATCGGCCAGGAATTCCGCCAGCAGACTCAAGCGATGGGCGGCGCTGTCCGCCGTCAACAGCTTCTGGCGATCAAGCGGACCCATGGGCGACAAGGACGCAACCTGCCAGACGGCGATAGAGGGGTCATCGGACACGTCGAGCGTTGCCGGAGGTCCGGGAGCCCCCAATTCAGACTGCAAGGCCAGCACTCGGCGCCACGCGGCCGCTACGGGAGGCAGATCAGCGTTCATTGTTGCTTCTGCGTCGAGGCCAAGCTCGGTATCGGGCCAGTCTTGAACCTCGGCCTGAGGATAGGGATCGTCCTCCAGCCACCGGGACACCCGAATGCGGCGCATGCCTTCGGCAACCAAACCCCACCGCCCATCGGGAAGCTCTTGGGCGTTGATGATCCTGGCCACGGTTCCAGCGTCGGTTCGGGTGTCTCCACCTCCGACTTCACTGCCCCGTTCAATCAGCACCACCCCGAACTCCCGGTCTCCTTCCAGGCAGTCCTTTGTCATCTGCCGGTACCGGGGCTCGAAGACGTGGATGGGTACCACCATCGTGGGCAGCATCACCATGCCCAGTGGGAACATCGGCATCGCCGGGGTCATGGTCATGGCGAGGACATCAACAGGGTGCTGCTTGTATTGGTGGCCCGCACAACGGTGAGGGCCGTCAGCTGACTCGGAGCGGTTCGAGGCCGATGTCGTCGAGGCTCGGTTTCGCCCTCAAGGTGGCCAGATGCCGGACGATGCGATCCTCCAGCTCCCGAAGCGCCTGATTGTCGGACACGTCCTGCTGGTTGGCGATAAAGGCAAACGTCATCTCCTGGCCTCGGCCGATGTCGATATAGCCAATCATCGCAGTGCCGTTCGACGAGCCGCCCGAAAACGCTCTGATCCGCTCGGGGCTTTCTACACCGGCAAACCGGGTCTGAAGCGAGGTGTCCTCGGCAGCGGTGGGCAGCAGTTCATGGAAGAAGGGACTGAACTCGTCACTGTCAAACAACGCGGTGAAAACCGGGCAAGTCGCGACATTGGCCGGATCTAGGCCAGAGCCATCGAATTGGAGCACTTGGAACTCATCGACATCGACCCCGACCCCGGCCAGGACTGTCTCCACTGCTCGAGACCCGGCCCTTGTGCTGCCCGTTCCCGATGTCACTTGGCCGATCTCCTTCAGCAAAAGCTCGGTGGTTTCGATATCTCGATTGTCGAGGATCTGCTGGTAGTGCTCAGACAATGGCGCCGACTCGATGGTTGCCAGGGTGTAGGCCTCCTCCCCTTCGGGGACCGCCTCAGAGCGGGGGCTGCGGCGAATCACCACGTCTCGTGCTTCGAGCATGTCGTCGAAGAGAGCAGCCGCGTAAAACGGTGGGTTCTCAGCGGCCTGGTAGCCGACTGTTCCTTCCGTAGTCTCCTCGACAGCTTCTTCGCCTTCCACAGCCGAATCCGGAACTGGGAACTGCACCCAGCCGTCGTCGAATTGCAGGGCCAACAGAGTGCCGATGTTCTGGGACTCAATGATGTTCGGAGGCCAGGAGCCGACATAGAGCAGATCGTCGTAACGGGTGGCATCTCCCACCACTGCGCCGGTAACCAGGGCCAGTCCGTCGTCCACCAAATCCTGAGCCAGTTGCTCTATAGGGGTGTGGAGCCGGTTCTCGCCTTCATCAAGCGTGGCGACGAATTCCGGCGTCAACAGCAAGGGGTCTCCCCCGCCGACTATGTAGATGTCGCCGTTCACTACGCCGTCTTCCATCGGGACGACCGACAGCACCGAGGTGGAATAGGCGTGATCAGGTCCGAGCTCTTTGTGAGCGGTGGCGAGAGTGAGCAGAAGAAACGCCTCTGAAGGCATCACTTGGATACTCGCGTTGCTTTCGTAGAGCGGAGGGGCGCGGTCGTCGAGGGTCACGTGGACGCAAGCCGATGAAGGAGCAGCAGCCATTATGCCGTCCAGGGTGTCGAAGAAGTCGGGCTCCGTCAGCGACGGGGCCAGCAGAGGGGTGAGGCGCCGGGTGGAGACGAGTGGGGTGCCAACGCCAGGTGGCACCGAATCGTCGGTGGCCACCTCGCCCAAGTTCTCGTGAAGCTGGTCGTTTAGGTAGTTGGAGCCGAGTAGCGCCGCGAAGGCGACCGCAAGCAGCAGTACAGGCATTACGACTCGACGCACTGCGGTCATCCTAGGTTGCGCTTGCGCTGGCCGACGCACCTCTGGACATCTCGCTGGTCACGATGCGGCGGAACAATGCCGATTGCGCCACCGAGCGTGCCACCACATGTGGTCTAGGGCTCGCACCGCGCGGTCAGCGGAGGAAAAGCAATAGCGGCCCTCAGCAGCCATAGTGACCGGGCCGGCATTGCCCGGTTGGGTGACGGCCAATTCGGTGGCCGCCAATATCGGCTTGCCGGTCCGGACTGAAGCTTCGGCTGCCGCTTGGGCAAACCGGCCGTCTTGGCGTTCGTGGTACTCGCATATACGAGCCAGGTCAGCCGACTCAAAATACGGGCCCGAACGCAGATAGGACGCGGTATTGGCTTGAATCCCCATACCGAGGTAGATCACCGCGTCGACCTCCGGGTGGTCGGCAACCAGGTTGATGGCATCGGGAATGGTGTCGCGGCTCTCACCCCCGGCCAGGTCGATTGGATTGTTGCGGCTCCAGCGGGGCGGAACAAGGCCGTCAATGGCCGCTTCCAGATCGGAGGGCAGGGGAATCAGCTCCAAGTCCGAGCTCGACACCGCATCCGCCGCAATCACACCCCACCCACCCGCGCTGGAGAGCACCAGGGTGCGCGGTCCTGCTGGCAGCGGCTGGGTGGCAAACGCAGCCACTGCGTCGAATGCCTCTTCGATGGTGGCGGCTCTGACTGCCCCGCTTTGGCGGACCATGCCGTCGAACACGCGGTCGTCGGTGGCCAGCGCCCCGGTATGGCTGGCTGCTGCCTGCGCTCCCCGCTGGGTTGTCCCCCCTTTGACCAGCACAACGGGTTTGGCCGTGGCTGCTTCCCGGATAGCCGCCGCGAATTGCCGGCCATCACCCACCCCTTCGACATAGGCAGCCATGGCCTTGGTGGCGGGGTCGTTGGCAAACCAGCCCAGATAATCGACCACGCCCACCATTGCGGCATTGCCCGCGCTTACCGCCCGGCTGATGCCCACTCCGCTGTGAGCGGCGTAGTTCATGAAGGCCGACACCAAGTTCCCTGATTGGCTAGCCACCGCGATAGGACCAGCAGGCGGAACTGGGGCCACGATCTGGGCGGCGAGCTTGGCCGGGGTGGAGATCAGTCCCTGGCCGTTGGGCCCGGCTACGACTATTCCCAGCGAATGGGCCAACTCGATCAACTGATCTTCGGCTCGAGCTCCTTCAGCCCCTGACTCTCGAAATCCCCCGGAGGCGATGAAGGCCGCGCCGATTCCCCGGTCTGCCGCTGACCTCAGAATGTCGGGGCACGCTTTCGGCGGAGTGCAGACCATTACCAAATCAGCTGCTCCGTGGGGCACTTCATCGACCGAGGCCAGGGTTTCAATTCCCAGAATCGTGGGCTGCTCAGGGTTTGTGGCGAACAATCGGCCGCTGAAACCACCCGCCAGCACGTTGTGGAGGGCCACGAAGCCGAACTTCCCGGGATGGGTAGAGGCCCCGGCCACCACTATTCCCCGGGGATTGAAAAAGAGGTCGAACGGTGATGGGCTCATGGACTGCTCATCACTACAAGGCCATCCACCGCCACCGGTTGACCGTCCCGGATCACCAGGGGGTTGATGTCAATGGCCTCAATCCCTTCCCTGCAACCCGCCTGAGCCAGACCCAACAGGGTGGCTGCCAGAGCATCTTGGTCCACCGCCGGCTCACCCCGCAGCGGAGCCAGAAGAGCGGATACTCCCAAGTCGTCGATCATGTCTTGGCAGTCGGCTTCGCTCACCGGTAGAAGTCGGAACACCACCTCC
Organism: Acidimicrobiia bacterium; assembly: GCA_009842675.1. Lineage (GTDB taxonomy): Bacteria > Actinomycetota > Acidimicrobiia > Acidimicrobiales > Bin134 > Poriferisocius. Next base: position 87,104 of record VYEX01000062.1, read on the forward strand.
CCCACCGCTTCGGCCAGCACCCCTCCCAAGCCGAGCATGAGCGCGGCTCCGAACTGTTCGGTGTGCACCACTCCAGCAATGAGCTCCCGGTGTCCTTCGACCATCTCCGATACCAACAAGGCCACCTCTCCGTCGTCTGCGGTGGCCAGTGCCAACAGGTCCTCGGCCGCCGACCGCACCCCATCGGGGCTGTCCAGTGCCAGACGTACCAGTCCTCGCTCGCTCTTGTGGGCCAGCGCCGGACCGCACAGCTTCACTGCCACCGAGCCCCCGATTTCCATCGCCGCATCAACCGCCGCTTCCGCAGAATGGGCCAACTTGTCTCGGCTCACCTGGATGCCATGGGTGGCCAGCAGCTGCTTCGACTCGAATTCCGACAACGCCCCCATCCCCATCCAAGCTATCTGGCTGCGCCGGTACCGCTCACTCCGGTAGCTGCTCCCGGAGCGGTGCCGCTGGAGCAAGGCTGTTAGGTGGCCCAGAACCTGATGTAACCCCCGTCCGTCCTCTAGGGTCACACCCGTGGTTGCCGTAATCGGCAGTCGTACCTAACTCGTTGGGAGTTCAAGCTGTGCAGTTTGTGATCGCGATCGCGGTAGGAATCGCCCTAACTCAGTTGGGCAATCTGGCCACCACGGTGTACCTGCATCGCGATTTGGCCCACAAGGCTGTGCAACTCCATCCCGCGCTTCGCAGCATCTTCAAGGTGTTCTTGTGGATGGCAACCGGGATTTCTGCCCGGCAATGGGCCGCGGTCCACCGCAAGCACCATGCATATACCGACACCTCTGAAGACCCCCATTCACCCGCCCGGTTGGGCTGGCTGCGGGTGCAGCTCACAAATGCTGCCCTCTATCGGCGATCGGCTCGCGATCCCCGCACCACGGAGCGCTACGCCAAGGACATCCCGGTGACCGCGCCCGATCGCTGGCTGCTCAACCGCGGCATCATCGGACTCGCCCTGGGTATCGCCATCCTCATTTGGTGGCTGGGAGTCGTGCCTGGCATCGTGGCTGTGGGGGTCCACACCGTGGGCTATATCGGCCTGGGAGGCTCGGTGAACGGGGTGGCCCACACCTTTGGGCGCCGCCCATTCGATAACAGCGCCACCAATGTCACCTGGCTGGCGTGGCTTACCTGCGGCGAGGGCTACCACAACAACCACCATGCCGCGCCAACGTCAGCCCGCTTTGCTCGCCGCTGGCACGATTTCGACCTGGGCTGGTGGTTCATCAGCGTGGCCAGCATGCTGGGTTTGGCTCGAATCCGACACGCCAATGTCGACGCCCTGGCCTCTCGTACCACCACCTCAGTCCAGGTTTGATCCCGGATCTCCCCCGGGTTGATGTAACGCAGCGTTTTTTCCGCTGTCGGAGCCTCCTGCCGGGCTAGCGTGCAGGTAGTGAGCAGGTATGGGGCCGCTTTGTCCGAGCATCCCGATTCGGCCAGCGCCGTTGGCGAGGTGCTAGGCGAGATACTCGAAGTAGTAGGCCCATCCCCTGACTTGGCCGTGGTATTCACATCGGCCTCACATCGGGAGGCGATAGGCGAAGTGGCCGACGCCATCCATCAGGTATTGGCCCCCTCGGCACTCGTCGGAGCTACCGCAGTGTCGGTGATCGGCGGGCCCCTCGAGGTGGAGGAGCGCCCGGCCCTGTCCCTCTGGGCCGCTGCCCAGTGCCCGTCCCAATCGATTCGGCTTGAAGCTGTTCGCGGACCCGACGGCTGGGCCGTCGGTGGGATGCCGGCCAATGCCGCAGGAACCCTCCTGGTGCTCCCCGACCCGTTCACTTTTCCCAGCGAAGCCCTGCTGAACGCAGGTCGCGAGATGACGGTAGTGGGAGGACTGGCTTCAGCTGCTGGCCGACCGGGAGGCAACCGGCTGATCCTGGGTCAGCAGGTTTTCGACGACGGCGCGGTCGGGGTTCTCCTCGACCCCGAGGTCAAAGTGCGCACCGTCGTATCTCAGGGATGCCGCCCCATAGGCAAGCCCTTCACCATCACCAAGTCTGAGGGCAACATCGTCTCAGAGATGGGGGGCCGATCAGCCGTAGACCGGTTGCGGGAGACGCTGCTGAGCTTGGACGAGGCTGAACGGGCGCTGGTGTCAAAGGGCTTGCATATCGGAATCGTCATCGACGAGCACAAGTCTGAGTTCGGCAGGGGCGACTTTCTGATTCGCGGTCTGATCGGTGCCGACGAGGCCACCGGCGCGTTGGCCGTAGGCGATTCCCTCGAGGTGGGGACCACAGTTCAGTTTCAGGTACGCGATGCGGCTACAGCCGACGAAGACCTACGCGAGCTGATGGCTGATGCATCAGCGGCATCAGCCCTGGTGTTCACCTGCAACGGCCGGGGTACTCATCTGTTCGAGGGGCCCGACCACGACGCCGCCGTCGTCCACGAGGCGCTGGAGAGAGCGCCGGTGGCGGGGATGTTCTGCGCCGGCGAACTCGGCCCGATTGGCGGCCGCAATTTTCTCCATGGGTTCACCGCCTCGGTGGTGCTGTTCCCATGACCACCTGAAAGGATCGATACTTCCATGGCTGAGTTTCCTGCTGCTCTCGAATCCCAAGGCATCAGCGTCATCCGCGGTCTGGCTATGGACGCGCCCCATCAAGCCCGCTCTGGGCATCAGGGAACGGCCATGGCAATGGCGCCCCTGGCTCATGTGCTCTGGACCCGCATCATGCGCTACGACGCCGACGACCCGGGGTGGCCCGATCGAGACCGGTTCGTCCTCAGTGCTGGCCATGCGTCAATCCTCTTGTACTCCATGCTCCACCTGACCGGTCATGGACTCTCCCTCGACGACCTGCGGGAATTCCGCCAATGGGGCAGTCGTACCCCCGGACACCCCGAAACCGGCCACACCGCGGGCGTCGAGGTCACGACCGGCCCGCTTGGACAGGGCATAGCCAACGCGGTGGGGATGGCGGTGGCCGAGCGCTGGCTGCGCCACCGATTCGGCACCGACGTCTGCAACCACCGGGTGTTCGCCCTGTGCAGCGACGGCGACCTCTCGGAGGGAATCAGCCATGAGGCTTCCTCGCTGGCCGGCCACCAGCAGTTGGACCGCTTGATCTGCATCTACGACGACAACCGGATCACCATCGACGGCTCCACCGATCTTTCCTTGTCCGACGACGCCGCCCAGCGATTCGCCGCCTATGGCTGGCACATTGTGAATCTGGGTGAATCGGCCGAAGACCTTGACGCCCTTGAAGCGGGCATCCGCGCGGCTATGGCGATTGACGACGCCCCTTCTCTGATCGTCTTGCGCAGCCACGTCGCCTACCCCTCACCCGGACAGACCGACAACCACGAGGCTCATGGCTACTCGCTATTCGACGACGAGATCGCCGCCACCAAAGCAGTGATGGGGCTACCAGCTGATGAGTCGTTCTATGTCCCCGCCGACGTGGCCGACGCCTACCGTGCTTCAGGCCGCCGGAGCGCTTCCGAGCGAACCGCGTGGCAAGAGCGGGTAGAGGCCCTGGGTCCCCAGCGCTCGGAGTACGAGGCCTGCCTGGCCGGCCGTGGCCTGCCCGGCTGGGAGAACAAGCTGCCGTCGTGGCCGGCGGGAGAGTCGGTTGCCACCCGCAAAGCCAGCTCCGCTTGCCTCAACGCCATGGCCGACGTGGTACCCGGCCTGGTGGCGGGAGGAGCCGACCTCACCGGCAATACTGGCACCAACCTCTCCGACACCGAACCGCTGAGCTCGACCCATCCTGCGGGGCGCCAGCTCTACTTCGGCATTCGGGAACATGCCATGGGCGCCCTGCTCAACGGGGCCGCTCTGCACGGTGGCTTGGTTCCGGTTGGCGGCACGTTCCTGGTTTTCAGCGACTACATGAGGCCCGCAGTTCGCTTGGCTGCGCTGTCGGGGGCCCACAGCATCTTTGTCTGGAGCCACGACTCGGTAGGCGTGGGCGAGGACGGCCCCACCCACCAGCCCATCGAGCACGTTATGTCGCTGAGAGCCATCCCTGGCCTGCGAGTATTTCGCCCGGCTGACGGCAACGAGGTCGCCCAGGCATGGCGGCTGGCCGTCGATAACGACGGCCCCAGCGCCATGATCCTCACTCGCCAGAATGTGCCCACCCTGGAAGGTTCCTCGGCCGCCGACGGAGTGGCCCGAGGCGCCTATACGCTGGCGGACTGCTCTGAGCCCGATGTGATCCTGGTGGGCACAGGCAGCGAGGTATCGGTCTGCGTGGAAGCTGCCATTGCTCTAGGCGAGCAGGGCATTGTCGCCCGAGTGGTTTCGATGCCCTGCTGGGAACTGTTCGCCGAGCAAGATCCGACCTATCGAGACGCAGTGCTGCCAGACCAGGTGCCCAAGCTGTCGGTAGAGGCCGGGGTGACGCTGGGCTGGGAGCGGTGGGTGGACCTTCCGGTGGGAATCGATCGATTCGGGGCATCGGCACCAGGGTCGGTGGTATTGGAAAAGCTGGGTATCAACCCGGACAACGTCGCCGCCCAGGCCGAATCTCTGGTCAAGGGCAAGGAGTAACGAAAATGAGCAGTCTCCATGACTTGTATCGCGATTACGGGCAGAGCCCATGGCTGGACAATCTGCGCCGTGAGTGGATCCTCAACGGTGAGCTGTCCCGTTGGGTGGAGCGGGGAGTAAGAGGGCTGACCTCCAATCCCAGCATCTTCCAGAAGGCCATGACCTCGGGAGACGAATACGACGAGCAGTTTTCCAGGCTGTTGGCCGAAGGCATGAGCGTTGCCGATGCCTACTGGGAACTCGTTCTGACCGATATCAGCGGCGCACTCGACGCACTCGCCCCGGTGCACGAGGAAAGCGACGGGATTGACGGTTTCGTCTCCGTGGAAGTCGATCCGAAGCTGGCCCGCGACACCGAAAGCACCCTGGCCGCGGCCCGGGCGCTCAACCAGCGCGTTGACCGTTCCAATCTCTATGTGAAGATCCCCGGAACGGCCGAGGGTCTGCCCGCCATACAGGCCATGACTGCCGAGGGTCGAAGCGTTAACGTGACCCTGCTGTTCTCCTTGTCCCGCTATGCCGATGTCATTGAGGCTTACCTCTGCGGCCTGGAGGAATGCGAAGGCGATCTTTCGACGGTGTCCGGGGTGGCGTCGTTTTTTATCAGCCGCACCGACACCGAGGTAGACCGCCGACTCGAGGCCATCGGAACCCCCGAAGCACTGGCACTGCGGGGCGAAACTGCGGTGGCCCAGGGCCAAGTGGCCTATCAGATCTTCAACCAGAAGTTCTCTGGCCCGCGCTGGGAGGCCCTGACCACCCGAGGCGCCCGCGTGCAAAGACCGCTGTGGGCTTCCACTTCCACCAAGAACCCGGCTTATCCTGACACCCTCTATGTTGACCAGCTCATCGGACCCGACACGGTGAACACGCTGCCCGATGCCACCCTGGAGGCGTTCTTGGACCATGGAGAGTTGGCCCGCACCGTGGATGCCGACCCTGCCTCCGCCCAGGCGGTGCTGGATAGAGTCACCGACGTGGGCGTGGATTTGGAAGCTGTGGCCAACCGTCTGGAAGACGAAGGAGTGTCGGCTTTCGTGAAGTCATTCGATGACTTGCTCGAGAGTCTGACTGCCACCGCTGACCGATTGATGGAAGGCCAAATCGCTGAAACCCAGGGTCCTGCCCAAATGAAAGGCCAAATCGCTGAAACCCAGAGTCCTGCCCAAATGGAAGGCCATCGGTGACGATTGTCGACCAGGGCAGCCGGGACTTGTTGGAGCTGGACCTGGCCGAGCTGATGGCCCGAGCCCGGTCGATTCGCGATCGGGCGCACGGAACGCGGGTCACCTATTCCCCCAAGGTATTCATCCCCCTCACCATGCTTTGCCGCGACAAGTGTGGCTACTGCACCTTCGCCCAGCCGCCCGCCCGCCTGGAGTCGCCCTATCTGAGCGAACACGAAGTTCTGGCCATAGCTGAGGCCGGAGCGGCCGCCGGCTGCCACGAGGCTCTGTTCACCCTGGGTGAGCGCCCCGAGTTGCGCTACCCAGACGCGGCAAAGTGGCTTACTCGTCACGGCTTCGAGTCGACGGTGGACTATTTGGCCCACGCAACCCGACTGGTGGTGGAGAAATCCGGGTTGTTGCCCCACGCCAACGCCGGTGCGCTTTATCCCGAGGAACTTGCCCTCCTCCGCAAGACCGCGCCGTCGCAGGGGATGATGCTCGAGACACTGGCCGATCTGGACTGCCACCGGGGATCACCAGACAAGACTGCTGAGCGACGTCTGGCCACTCTTGATGCCGCGGGAGAGCTGGCCATCCCCTTCACCACGGGCATCCTGGTGGGCATCGGAGAGACCAGGGTTGACCGAATCGACGCCCTGGAAGCCATCGCCGAATCACACCGGCGCTGGGGTCATGTCCAAGAGGTCATTGTCCAGAACTTCTTGCCCAAGCCGGGCACAGCCATGCACAACGCCCCGCCCTGCCGACACGAGGAGTACCTGGAGACCATTGCCCTCGCCCGCTTAATCCTGCCTGAGGAGATCCATCTCCAAGCGCCCCCCAACTTGTCCGACGATTTCGGCCAGCTGCTGGATGCCGGCATCGACGACTGGGGAGGCGTCTCACCCGTCACTGCCGACCATGTGAATCCCGAGCGCCCCTGGCCGGCCGTCGACCGCTTGCGAGCAGTCACCGAGGCCAAGGGGTTCTCGCTCACGCCCCGGTTGACCGTGTACCCCGAGTATGCCCTCGATTCGGAACGCTGGCTCGATGCCGATATGAGGTTCCCGGTACTCGACCGCAGCGACGCCGAAGGTCTGGGTCGCCCTGACGACGGGGGCTGGTACTCCGGTGCGGACGCCGCACCACCGGCGCTGTTGGCCCCGCCCAGTCAGAACGGCTCTGGCAACGGCCGCGCCATCACCGGAGGGGCGGTGGGCGAGGTGCTGGCCGGGGTGCGCGCTGGCCAGGAAGTCGGGGTGGACGAGATCGTCACCCTCTTCGGTGCGCGGGGACCCGAAGTGAAGGCGGTCGCTTCGCTGGCCGACGAGCTCCGCCAGGCCGCGGTGGGCGATGAGGTCACCTGGGTGTCCAACCGCAACATCAACTACACCAACGTGTGCACGTTCAAGTGCCGGTTCTGCGGGTTCTCCAAGGGGCCGCTTTCTCTCAACTTGCGGGGCGACCCCTACCTGCTGACCTTGGACGACATCGCTGAACGCACCGCGGAGGCGGCTGAAGCAGGCGCTACCGAAGTATGCCTGCAAGGCGGCATCCATCCCAGCTTCGACGGCGACTACTACATCGACGTCACCCGGGCCGTGAAGGACGCTGTGCCCGACATCCATGTCCACGGGTTCACCGCCCTCGAGGTGACCGAGGGCGCTCGCCGGTTGGAGGAGCCCCTGGCCGACTATCTGCGCCGCTTGATGGACGCTGGTCTGCGCTCGCTTCCCGGCACTGCAGCCGAGATTCTCGATGATGACATCAGGGAGGTGATCTGCCCTGACAAGATCGACACCGACGAATGGCTGGAGGCTCATCGCACCGCCCACGGCCTCGGTCTTCGGTCCAACGTGACCATCATGTTCGGGACCGTCGAGCAGCCTGTTCATTGGGCGCGCCATCTGGTCCGCACTCGCGAGCTCCAGAAGGAGACCGGCGGGTTCACCGAGTTCGTGCCCCTGCCCTTCGTCCACATGGCGGCGCCCATCTACCTGCAAAAGCGCTCCCGGCGGGGCCCTACCTTCCGGGAAGCACTGCTGATGCACGCCGTGGGGCGCATCGCCTACCACGGCTGGATTCACAACATTCAGGCGTCATGGGTGAAGTTGGGCATGGCCGGCGCCGCTCAAATGCTCCAGGCCGGGGTCAATGACTTGGGTGGCACCCTCATCAACGAGAACATCTCCCGTGCGGCTGGCGCTTCCCATGGCCAAGAGGTGACCGAAAGCGATCTACGCGACCTGTGCGCACCCCTAGGCCGCCCCTTGCGCCAGCGCACCACTTTGTACGACGCGGTAGCTGTCTAGCTCAACAGCTGGATCGCCTTCTCGACTGACCGGCGGGCCCGAGTCAGCCTCTTCTCCTCCTCAGGGCGCGACGTCGCTCCCTCCTCCACTGCGTCGCGCAGCACTGCCATGGCCAAGTCGTCCAGTTGTTCGGCAATCTGCTCAAGCTGCTCGCGAATGTGCTCAGCCGTCATGGTCAATCGCCTCATCCACGATTTCCAGCGGGTGGCGTACAACTACCCCGGCATTGGCCAAATGAATTGTGCAGCCGGGATTGGCGCTAGCCACGATTTGGGCACCGGTGCGTTCAATGGCCTCCAGCTTGCGCTCTCGAATCGATGACGCCAGCTCGGGCTGCATGGCCGCGTAGGCCCCACCCGCTCCACAACACAGACCCTCGTCGTCCAAGGCCACCACGGTGGCAAAGCGGGCCAGCACTTCGGCCACCGGATGGTGGGCCCGCTGCACATGGCGCAAATGGCAGGGATCGTGCACCGCCACCACCGCGTCCGAGCTCCTCACGGCCACACCTGGCAGCTCTTCGAGGCGTGGCGCCAGCCACTCGTGCACGTCCATGACCCGCCGGCTAAATGCAGCGGCCTCCGGTGTGCCCACCAGCTCGCCGTATTCCTTGAGCGCGGCACCGCAGCCGGCTGAGTCCACCAGAATCGGCGCTGAACCCTCCAGCGCCCCCATTGTGCGAATCGCCAGGGCGCGGGCATGGTTCTCCAAACCGGCGTGCAGCGATAGCGCCCCGCAGCATCCCGCACCGGCGCCGGGCAGGGAGATACCGGCTCCGGTGGCCTCTACCACTCGCTTTACCGCGGCATGGGTTGACCGCTGCCAGGCATCCATCACACACCCGGTGAACAGCCATACGTCGTCACCAGATGCTCGAAGTCGCTCCTGGGCCAGCGGAATGAGGGGTAGGCCCAGCCGTTTGGACGGCACCAGTCGCATTCTCTGGACTATGGCCAAAGTCCGTGACAGCAAACTCAGTAGCCACCGATGGCCTAGAACTCGAAATCCCCACCTCCGCCAATCACCCCACCGCCTCCGAGCCAGAGAAGCTTGGGTAGCCTCCATCAGGGATCCGAAGGGAACCCCCGACGGACAGGCCGGTTCGCAGCCTCGGCACTGCACACAGGTGTCCATCGACGACAAGAACGCCGCATCCACCGCCGCACCGTGGTCCTGCACCTCGCGCATGGCGCTGATACGCCCGCGGGGGGAAGCCCACTCCTCCCCGGTCACCCGAAACGTCGGGCAGTGGGGCAGGCACAGCCCACAGGACACGCACGAAGCCAGCTCCTCGGGGTCGATTCCAAGAGAGACCTTCGCGCTCATAGCGCCGCCAGCGGATCGCGTCCGGGATTGAGGCGACCGCGGGGGTCGAACTCCGCTTTCAAGCGCCTATGGAGGGCAACCACAGCCGGGTCAGGTTCCGGAAGCGGGAAAGGCTCGTGTACATAGGCCGACCCGGTGCCGAACTGCACCAAATAGCTATCGAAGAGTCTCCCGGCTTCCAAGGCCGCCGTGGGCACCCGATGGGCCGGCAGACTCGGGGGGCCGTCGGTCGGGTTGCAACCCAGCGACCGCGCCAGTTCGGCCTCAGACTCCACGTCCGACTCATGGCCCTCGAGATGAACCCACGACGTCTGGCCGTCCCACAGGATGGACGAGGGCCAATACAGCTCCCGGCGAAGCACTGCGGGGTCGCAAGGACCCGACAGCCATTGCTGCACAGCCGGCCGAGGCCAGGTGCGCAGGATCACCTCGCCTACCAGCCCCAACGTGCCCAGCGATCCCACGAGCAGCCGGCAAAGGTCGAACCCCGACACGTTCTTCACTGTCGGGCCGCCGACTTTGACCAGCCGGCCGTCTTCGGCCACATAGACCGCCTCTAGTAGCACATCTCGGAGCCTCCCCCGCCCCAGGGCATGTACGTCGTCGCGGCCGACTACCAGTACGCCACCCACAGTGGCCTCCGGCACGATCGGCAGGTTGGCTCGCTGTCCGGCCTCGGCCAGAACTGCGTCCAGCTCTTCTACCAGAGTCCCGGCCCCTACTCGAATGGTCATGTCGGCGGGATCAAAGGAGCGCACCCCACTTGGAGCCCGCACGAGGCGAGTATCGTCCGGGCAGGGTCCGCCGACCTCCCAGTGAGTGCGCCCCCCTACCACGGCCACCGGACCATCTGATCCCACCTCGGCGGCAAATGACTCCAGCGCCGCTCCGGTCTCCCCGTTGGGCACCTATCCCCAAACTCCTTCGGGGACCTTGTCGAGAGCGTTCACATCGGCGCAGCTTGCCCCGGTGGGCAGCACCTTGCCGGGATTTGCCATCTCTTCGGGATCGAACGCCCGCCGCAGTCGGGCCTGGGCGTCCAAATCGGCCTCGCTGAACATCAAAGGCATGAAATCGCGCTTTTCCATGCCGATGCCGTGCTCGCCCGACAGCACCCCACCCACGGCCAGCGAGGCCTCGATGATGGCTGCCCCCGCGGCATGAACCCGGGGCATTATCCCTGGCTCACGGCGGTCGAACAGCAGCATTGGATGCAGGTTGCCGTCACCGGCGTGGAATACGTTCATCACTTGCAGCTCGTGCTCTTCAACAATCTCGTACACCTGTTTCATCACCTCGGCCAGGCGGGTCCGGGGAACCACCGTGTCATGCAGGTAGTAGTTGGGCTTGATACGGGCAATGGCGCCGAACGCGCTTTTTCGCCCTTTCCACAAGAGCGCCCGCTCGTTGTCGTCGGCGGCCCGGCGGACACTCCCGCCCAACCCCAGGGCCAATTCCGCAACGCGGTCCGCTTCGGCTGCCACCCCACCGGGCAGGCCGTCCACTTCAACGATGACCACCGCGGCCGCGTCGGTGGGAAACCCCGCCCCCACGAATTCCTCCACTGCCCTGATGATGTTGTTGTCCATCATTTCTATGGCGGCAGGCACAATCCCATCGGCGATAACCGCGCTCACAGTCTGCGCCGCGGAGTCCACCGAGTCGAAGGCCAGCAGCAGGGTCTGCACCGCCGGAGGATCGGGGGTCAGGCGCACAGCAATGGCAGTGGTTATGCCCATCATCCCCTCCGACCCCACATATGCCCCCCGGAGGTCCAAACCAGGGGCCCATCCATCAGATTCGCCCAACACCACGGCTTCACCTGACGTAAGCACCACCTCCACCGCAAGCACGTGGGCGCTGGTTACCCCATGGGCCAAGCAATGAGGCCCTCCGGCGTTGGTGCCCACGTTGCCCCCCAGAGAGCACACCTGTTGGCTGGAGGGGTCGGGAGCGAAATGCAATCCATATGGTGCGGTGGCCCGGCTTAGATCCAGATTGATCATGCCCGGCTGCACCCAGGCCATCCGACGGTCGGCATCCACCGACAACAGGCGGTTCATTTTGGTGGTGACCACAACCAATGGCTCTTCCAGGGGCACCGCTCCCCCGGCCAACCCGGTGCCCGCTCCTCGGGGAACAACGGCCCGATTGTGGCGCCGAGCGGCATCCACACAACCCTGCACCTCCTCGGTGCTGACCGGGAAGCACACCGGCCCAGCCCGGCCCCCCTCGAAGATCGAGGCGTCTCGGCCCAATAGCGATCGCTCCAGCGAAGCTGACCTAATCCGGTCGGTAGGAAGCACTCGCCGAAGATCCCGCACCAAGGGGTCATCAGTGGTAGTCCGCCAAAACCTCATCGGCCAGTAGGATACCGCCAGTGAGTCGAACAGGATGCAAGCGCTCCAAGCTCTGTTAGGAGGCAGGATCGCTCGGTCGGGGGTGGAGCTGCTGGCCTCCTTCCGACCACGACAGGCCTTTCCCGCGATGATGGTGCTGTCCATCATCACCGGTGCCCTGGTAGGACTTCTGGTAGCCGGGTTCGAACAGCTCACTGTCGAGGTGCTGTTAAAGCGCCTCCTGGACGGTCCCCTGTGGTGGCAGGCGGCCGCGCCGGCCGTAGGGCTGGCTGCCGCCTTCGCCATTCTGCGCTACTTCGGCCGAGGGGCCACGCCGTCAACCTCCGACGAATACGTCCGGGCCTTCCATGAGCGCCATCCCCGGCTGCCCCTGTCCCAGCTCCCGGCCAAGCTGATGGCCGGTGTGGCCACCATCGGCCTCGGCGGCTCGATGGGACTGGAGGGTCCCTCGGTGTACGCCGGTGCGACTGTCGGGCACAGCACCCAGGGACTCTTCGGCCGCTGGCTGCGCCGAGAGGAGACCAAGATGCTGCTCACCGCGGGGGCGGCCGCCGGTATCGCCGCAGTGTTCAAGACTCCGGCCACCGGTGTCATCTTCGCCCTGGAGGCCCCCTACCGCGACGACGTTGCCCGTAGGGCGCTATTGCCCGCGCTGATGGCTTCGGCTTCGGGATATTTGGTGTACGTCGCCGTGCTGGGGACCGACCCGGTAATCGATCTAGGCAGCCACGACGGCGGCCTCAGCATCATCCACTTGGGCGGGGGGGCGCTGCTCGGGCTGGTTGCCGGTCTAGGAGGCCGGGGGTTTGCATGGCTGGTTCGCCTGGCCAAGGGACTGGAGCAACAATTCCCCATCGGGGTCAGGATCCTGTTTGGCGGGGCGGTACTGGCTGGATTGGTGTTGGCCACTGAGGCGATCTTTGATCAACCGTTGAGTTTGGGGCCAGGGGTGGAGGCTACCGAATGGCTGCGAGACGGCGATCACACTCTCTTGCTGATCGGCTGCCTGTTGGCCTTCCGAGTCGTTGCCACCCTGACAACCGTGGGCGCCGGGGGCACCGGCGGGCTGTTCATACCCCTGGCCGTCCAAGGGGTGATCGTGGGCAGCTTCGTGGGCCAGGCCCTGGGAACAGCCGACATTGGGCTTTACCGCACGTTGGGATTGGCCGCCTTCCTGGGCGCCGGTTACCGAGCCCCCATCACCGCGGTGATGTTCGTGGCTGAGAGCACCGGAACCTCCGCGTTCGTGGTTCCCGCTCTCATCGCCGCGGCCGTTTCGCAGCTTGTGGCCGGATCCAGCTCGGTGGCCTCCTATCAGCTGGACAAAAGAGAGGGCCTAGTAGAGCGCCGGCTGGCCCTACCCCTTACCTCAGCGCTCACCACCGACACCCTCACTGTGCCCCCCGACGCCACGGTGAGCGAGCTGGTGTACATCCACCTTCTCGGTCGACGCGAGCGAGAAGTCCCGGTGGTCGACGGAGGGGTCTACATAGGCATGTGCGGACTGGAGCAAATGAGCGACTTGGAGCGCGACGCATGGAACGACACGCTGGTGGCCACCATTTCCCGGCGCGACCTGCCCACGGCTCGGCCGTCGTGGACGTTGCGTGACGCGGTAGCCCAGATGGATGCCAACGACACCGACCAACTCCCGGTGACCGACGACGACGGCACCTTCATCGGGGTGGTGCGCGCCGACGACATCCTTCGGCTGGATGAGATCCTCGATGAGACCGAGGGAATTTAGTCAGACAGCCTCAGTTGGGAAATAGCTCGTCGACGCTGTCATCAGTTGGGGTGTCCCGGTACTCACACCAAGGCTTGGCACCCACTTTGACGAGTCGGCATTCCTCTCCGGGGATGGCTCCACACTCCACGCATGGATCCTCGTTCTCTTCGAACATGACGTCGAAGTCGTCGCTTGTGTGCTTCAGCGCACGAGCCTCTTCGTAACGACGGTGGCGTCCCTTTTTCATGGGCGGCTCCGCAATATCAAGCCAGCAGCCGTCAGCGCTGGCAGCAGGGGGAACTCCGCCCCCTAGCGTCTCATAGAGGCCAGTCTAACCACTCTGTTCTGCCATATGGCACACCGCCGATTTCAGGATTGTCCCTGAACCGACGAGTCTTCAGGCATCAAGCACTTTGTGCCGGGCATCTTCGGCGCTCACCAAGGGCCGATCGGTTGACCATGGGAAATTGATCCACTGATCGGTACGCCTCCACACGTAGTCGCTCTTAACCAGGGAATGCGACTTTTCGTAGAGCACCGCCGAGCGCACATCGCCAACCCGCTCCACACAGAAGTCGTAGACCATTTTGAGGGTATGGCCCGTGTCGGCAACATCGTCAGCGATGAGGATCTTGGAATTGCGGTGATCCACCAAATCGACCGCGGGGGGCAGCATCACTGGAACGGGAAGACGCTCGTCCACCCCGGTGTAGTACTCGCAATTCATCACATAGATGTTCTTGATCGACAGCGCATAGCCCAGTGATCCCGCGCAGAACAGGCCTCCCCGGGCAATGGCCAGAATCATTTCCGGTCGGTAGCCGTCGTCGGCCACCATCGCCGCCAATTCCCGCACGGCCTGGCCATAAGAATCCCAGTCGAGCCATTCCCGGTCATTCGCCTCGCTCATGCGCTTCCTTTCGATGGATCAGCGGAAATCGGTCGCCCTGATCGCTCTTCGAGGGTGAGCTTGCCCCGACCGTCGAAGGCTACTGCCGCGGTTCCCTCCAATAGCTGTTGGACCGGTGCGGCAATGATGTCTGCCCGCCATCCCTTGAGGGCCCGACAATTCGGATCGCCCCTCAGTAGGGCCTCAATATCGCTGCGGGTTGCTACCAACGCCGGGTCGAGATCGGCCTCGGCCGCGTGCTGGGCAGCCCAGGAGGTTATGAGGCTGATCGCCGGTTTCAGCGCTGGATCCAGCTTGGGAGGTTTGCTGGTGGGCTCCACCGCCAACTCGGCATCTCTGATCTCATCCAGGAACGCCAAGAGTTCCTTGTCGGCCCCCTTGCGGAGGTTGCGGGGCTCGACCCCCCGTATCTCCCGCAACTGGGCGAGGGACTTGGGCATGCGCTGGGCCACCACTGCAACCCCCAGATCCGATAGAACATGGCGAACCGGTTGATTCGCACGGGCGGCATATTCTTCCCGCCATTTGGCCACCGCCTGAGCCAGCGCCCTTTGCCGTCCTTCCATACGACGAACCTCTTTGATCCGGAGCCAGGCAGTGTCAGGGGATCGGCCGGCGTCGGCCCGCTCCAATAAGAGGACGCACTCCTCCTCCGCCCATTCCAGACGGCCTCGGGCATGCAGTTCCTTTTGCAGGATGTCGCTAATCTCCAACAGGCGCTCCACATCGGCAGCGGCGTAGGCCAGCATGTGATCGGGAACCGGCCGCTGGAACCAGTCAGAAAGGCGGGCCTCCTTGGCCAGTTCCACTCCCAAAAGCCGCTCATGCAGCGTGGCCAGCGAAGGAGAGCTGTAGCCGATGAAGCCAGCCCCGATCTGGGTGTCGAATATCCGACGAGGCCTGGTACCGCACTCGTGGTAGAGCACCTCCAAGTCCTGCTCGGCGGCATGGAGCACCGCGAGCCCTTCACCGTCCAGCAGCTTGGCCAGCGGGGTGACGGGAACTGCCAGCGGGTCGATGACTGCCAGTTGATCGTGCCAGGCGATTTGAACCAGTGCGAGCCGCGGGTAATAGGTGCGCTCGCGGTGGAACTCAGTGTCGAGGGCGTAGGCATCTGCGGCCGACGCGTCAGCCACCACCGCTGACAGCTTGCGCCGGGTGGTGACCGGCACCGGGAGGCCCGTCTTGCGGCTCAATCGACTGTTGGCCCGGAGTCGTAGGGATAGCCGGCCTCCACCCACCCATTGGTACCCCCTGCGACGTTGGTACAGGTCCAGCCGCGGGCAGTCAGATATTCAGCTGCCTTCAGGCTCCTTCCGCCCAATGCGCAGATCATGTACAAGTGATTGCCGGGCAAATCCGAAACACGCTCGGGGATGGTTTCCAGAGGAATGAGGATCGCTCCCGGGACGCGAGCTTCGGCATACTCATCGGGCTCCCGCACGTCGATGAGCGAAATATCACCTGACAAAAGCTCAGCGAGCTCCGCAACGCCGATCTCAGGGATTTCCACCTCGACGAGGTTAGTTGGCCAGTCAAAGGTCTTCGGGACTGTCGATGTCTGCCACTGCCAACGGAGGCGCGGGCACGTCGATAACAGCGGCCTCATCCAGCAGCGAGGCTACGGCGCGCTGACCGGATTCGAACAGGCGCGTGGCCAAGGCCGCGGCACTGGTATCAACTGCCAAGGGCAGATAATGGCGGCGCTCATCGGTGAACACTGCCGCCAACGGAGCTGCGGCAGGCGGAGCCGCGCGGACTGCCTGCACCAGCGCAGCCACATCATCCACCTTGATGGCAGGAAGATCGCAGGGCAAAATCACCGTCACGGGATGATTGGCCAGTCCCAACGCGGTGGCCACTGCCCCCAACGGACCCTCGCCGGGCCAGCGGTCAGCCACATGCTGGGCGTGGGCTGCGGATGCGGCCTTGACCAGCTTCGGGTCGGTCCCTCCGACAATGAGACGCTGCGAAGCGCCAGACAACGCCTCCAATGCCCGGGTTATAAGCCACGTACCCCCTACCTCAATGAACGCTTTGTCGGTACCCATCCGCTGACTCTTTCCCCCAGCCAGCACAGCACCGGTGAACTGCGGCAAGTCTTCGCTAGCCGCCATAATTCATGCGGGTGTCCTCCATGCGCAGAACGGGAGTGTCCTCGTCGTGCTGAAAGCCGCAGTCAACCACTTCGCCGATGAACAAGGTGTGGGCCCCGGTAACGACTGTGTCGCGCACCACACAGTCGAGATAGGCGGGGGCGCAGTCCAATATGGGCGCGCCGGTGACGCCGTCGTGGAACGCGAAGCCGTTGAGCGTCATGGCTGCCAAGTCAACCTCGACCGGTTTGGTGAACTTGCGCACGATGGCCCGGTCCTCCCGGGCGATAGTGCACAAACTGAACACCCCGCCCTCAGAGATGAGCTCGTGGGTATAGGCCGGATGCTCGACCCCTATACCCACCAGCTTCGGCTCGAAGGCCAGTTGGGTAGCCCAGTTGAGCGTCATGCCGTTGCGACGCTCCCCCGCCCGCGATCCCACCACATATAGCCCATAGGGCAGGCTCCACAAGACCCGCCTTCGGAGCCGATCATAGGCGTCTTGGGCCTCAGGGTCGTCCCCTACTTGGCCGGGAAACGGGCCGATGGGTCCGGTGCCGCCCGGTGCCGCCATGTCACTCTCTCCAATCGGTGGGAGGCCACGACGGATCGAGTTGGTGCAGGAAGTGCAGGCAGCGCTCCTCTTCGTCTCTTTCGCCAATGGCTGCCGCGGTGGCCTGCAATCCAGCCAGGGCTCGCAGAAAGCCCCGGTTGACTTCATGGGCCCAGCGAACATAGCCCGACCCCCGCCATCCGTTCTGGCGCAACCGGTCCAATCCCCGGTGATAGCCCACCCGGAAGGCGGCATAGGCCTCGGCCTGGTCCTGGGCCAGTAGTCCCAGTCGGGCCCAGCCATCCAGGAAGCGAGGGAATTGGGACACCACGTCAGCCACCGCGGCTCTCCTACTGCCCTCGGGTTGACTCATCGCCTCGGCCAAAGCGGCCACCGCTTGGGAAGGTTCCGGGTCCAATACCGTCTCGGGTGGCCCCGACCGGGTCAGATTTACCGGCGCATCGGTCATGGGCGCAATCCTTCTATGGTCAGTAGACGCGCACCAAGCGCAGCACATCAGTGGCTTCGGCCATGCCCGCCACCACCGCAACCACATCGCCGGGCACAACGTGCCCCTCCTCCTTGGCCAGACTCAAGGCTTCGCTGACCCGGGCTTCGTAAGTGCCCGATTCAAGGGCCAACATCGGAGTGACCCCCCAACTCAACGTCAGCTGTTGAACGGTGCGCTCCGATGTGCTGAATCCCAAGATGGCAGTTTGGGGCCGAAAGCGAGCCATGGAGCGCACAGTGAATCCCGATGCCGATATGCAAACAATGGCGGCCAGATTTAGCTCGTTGGCCGTGGTCGCTGCGGCCCCGGTCATGGCGTCGGTCACCGAAGTGGGGGCGTCGACGTCGGTCATGCGCAATCGCCGGATGTTCTCCCCCCAGCGGACATAGTCGAACTCGTCATCAGCACGCTCGGCGATTCGAGCCATAGTGGCCACCGTGGCCGCGGGGTGGGCGCCAATCGCGGTCTCAGCCGACAGCATGACCGCACTGGTACCGTCGAACACCGCATTGGCCACATCTGACACCTCCGCCCGGGTCGGCGTTGATGCCTGGACCATCGAGTCCAGCATCTGGGTGGCGGTTATCACCGGCAAGCCGCCAGCGATGCAGTCCCGGATAATCCGCTTTTGGAGGTGAGGGGTTTCCTCCATGAGGCATTCAGTGCCCAGATCGCCGCGGGCAACCATGATTCCCGCCGAGGCATCGATGATGTCTTCCAAGTTATGGACGGCTGCCTGCGTCTCGATCTTGGCGATCACCAGCGGTCCAGTGGGGTGGGGATCCACGTTGACCCGACGAATGTCGTCGCCCGACCGAACAAACGAGATGGCCACCATATCTACCGACTGGTCAACAAACGCCTCCAAGCCCTGGAGATCCTCGGGCGTCGGAGTGGACATGCTGAGTCGGTCAGAGGGTATGCGGAACCCAGGACGACCATGGATCACATCGCCGTGAAGGATGATCCCGATGGCCTTGTCGGCCCCAACGTCGACAATCTGCAACAGCACCTGCCCGTCTCCCAGGGCAACCTGGTCGCCGACAGCGATGTCGTGGAGGAGGTTCTCGTAGTCAACCTCAACCACCTCGGCGGTGCTCTTGGCATCGCCCACCCTGATCTCCACCTCGGTGTCCACCCGCAACTGCACACCGTCTTGGCCGAAGCTGGCCGTGCGCACTTTCGGGCCGGGCAGGTCCACCAACACCCCCACGCGCCGGCCAGCTTCCTGGGCCACCTGGCGTACGAGACGCATCCGACCCAGAGCCTCGTCCAGCGTTCCGTGGGCCAGCCCTATGCGAGCCACGTCCATACCCGCGTCCACCATGGCCCGCAGAGTCTCGGGCGACTCCGATGCCGGGCCTATGGTGGCGATGATCTTGGTACGGCGGGGCACGGTCTTTAACGCTATCGCCCAACTCGGCCGATCTAGCGGTCTACCCGGCCCTGAACTGCCGACTAATTCATGCGGGCTCGGGCCAGCGTGGCCAGCCGCCGAAGCTGCTCCTCGTCATCGTCCTCGGCAAATTGGGCCAGCTCATCGAATCGGCGGGCCGCCTCGTCAAACCGGCCCCGCTCCATGTTGATCATCCCGAGCTGCTTCACCTCGCCAGCGGGCACAGTCGGGCACATCGTTCGCAGCTCCAGCACCCATTCCAGATTGGCGTAGTCCTTGCTTTGCGCATAGATGGAACGAAGATTTCCCAGCATTCGCTCCATAATCGACACGTGGTCCACCGGGGCCAAAAAAGCAGGATGGAAACCTTTGTCTCCCCCGGTGATCTGGTGGAACAGCTCCTCGCAGCCCTGGGCATCGAGTATCGCGCCCCCAGCGAAAACGTCGATGAAGGCGTCGGGTTCGTCGCGGTCCCTGATCAGGAAGTGACCGGGTAGGCCGATGCCCTCGAAGTGGTAGCCAATTCGCCTACCGATAGCGATGGCGAGCACGGCCAGGCTGATCGGGATTCCGGTGCGCCGGCGCATGACCTCGTTCAGAAACGAGTTGCGGGGGTCGTAGTAGTCCACCCGGTTGCCGTGAAAGCCCAGCTCACCGAAAAGGGAGTGCAGCATTCGATCCCGGCTCGAGCCGTCACATCGCTCGGCCAGCTCGCCCAACTGGGCGACTTCGGCTTCGAAGTCCATGTCGGGACAACCATGGGCCGCTATGCACAAGGCGCCCTCATGCAGCGCGAACTCTTCGTCTTGAAGCAGCTGGCCGAATTTCGCCGCGGGATCCCAAGCCACGAACGCAATCTAGCTTGGCCGCTAACCTTTCGGCGGTGTCTCGTTGGCCGTTCTTGGATCACGACGGCCCGATCCCCATCGCCCATCGGGGCGGAGCCTTGGAAGGGCCAGAAAACACCATGGCCGCGTTTGCCGCCGCCATCGACCTCGGCTTCCGATACGTGGAGACCGACGTGCACGCCACTCGAGACGGCGTGCTGGTGGCGTTCCATGACGAGGGATTGAAGCGGCTCAGTGGGCGCCCGGAGGCCATTGCCGACCTTGCCTGGCGAGATCTTGAAACGGTGCGGGTCGGCGGTGGACACGCCATCCCCCGCTTCGAGGACCTCTTGGAAGCCTGGCCCGATCTCCGGATCGCGGTCGATCCCAAGCATGACCAGGCCACTGTGCCGCTCATCGACGTTCTTCAGCGGTCGGATGCCATCGGCCGTGTCTGTGTCGGATCATTCTCTGGGCGCCGCCTAGCCACCGCTCGCCAGTTGGGCGGACCTCAGTTGTGCACCGGACTCAGCCCAAAAGAAGTCGGGCAGCTTCAGGCTGCCTCAGCCGGGCTGCCCATGAGAATCAAAGCCGGCGCGTGTGCCCAGGTTCCCCCGACTGTCAAAGGTGTCCCGCTAGTCCACCAGCGGTTCGTCGACGCAGCCCACGACCAAGGACTGGCGGTGCACGTTTGGACCATTGACGACGCCGAAGAAATGCAACGGCTCCTTGATATCGGGGTGGACGGCATCATGACCGACCGGCCTACTGTGCTTCGCGACGTGCTCATGGAGCGCGGCACGTGGAACTGAGGGGTCGTTTCAGGCCCAAAATCGAGCTCTGCCCTGTGGTTAAATCGGTGTTTCTTGGGGATTTCTACTCACAGCAGTGGAAAACCCTGTGGATTTTGGATTTCCGCTTGACCTGGCATTTTCCCGCGCTATGGTATGCCCACCTACCAGAGACGAGCGGAGGTAGCTGACCGAGCAGGAGCCCGCAAGGGCAAGGGTTCGACAGAGTTCCGCAGGGTCGCTGGAACGGGCCGAGGAAGTCGGTGGCACCACCGAAAGCCGAGGGCCGGGAAGGAGACCAGGTGCCGCAAGGATCTGGGGGGTAGGGACCGGGGAACCGGAGGGCGCAAGCCAACCGGGGAACCGAGACCGAACGGGATGGCCCCGAGAAGTCGACCGGTTTCGGCCGGGAGGTTACTCGGGGCCTCCTGCTTTTCACCGGCGCTTCGCTTCTCAGTCCTCGCCCATAACTAGGGTATGCGCCGTGAGTGGACCCGCAGTCGCATTGCTGCACGGACTGGCCGGATCGGCCCGAAGGACCTGGGGAGACAACGCCTGGATCGACCTTCTGGCCGATGCAGACCGAGAAGTCATTGGGATTGACCTGATGGGCCATGGGACCGCCCCCAAGCCCCATCATTCCGAGGGCTACGCCGACTTCGACCAGCACGTGATCGACCATTTCCCTGACGAACCCATCGACGCCATCGGGTTCTCACTGGGGGCCTACACCCTGTTGTCCATCGCCTCCAAGACCCCGGAGCAATTCCACCGGCTGGTGGTGTCCGGGGTGGGCAAGAACCTGTTCGAGAGGGATGAGGACCACAGCCGCATGATCCTTCACGCCGTGACCGGAGAACCCGACCCCGAGAACCCCGAAGCGCTCCACTTCTCCACCCTGGCCGACGATCCCGAGGCCGACCGGGAGGCACTCGCTGCCCTTCTAGCCAGCCGCACCGCCTTCGACACCGATTGTCTGGCCGATGTCCGCGTTCCCACCC
This sequence comes from Acidimicrobiia bacterium, assembly GCA_009842675.1. Classification (GTDB taxonomy): domain Bacteria; phylum Actinomycetota; class Acidimicrobiia; order Acidimicrobiales; family Bin134; genus Poriferisocius. The sequence continues at coordinate 108,601 of VYEX01000062.1, forward strand.
TGGTCGTCGTGGGCGACAAGGACTTCGCCTATCCCGCCGACCAACTGGTCGAAGCCCTCCCCGACGCTCGCCTGGTCGTCCTCCGGGGGGTAGACCATTTCGCCACCCCCAAGTCTTTCGACTTCATCGATGCCGCGCTCGACTTCCTTGACGCCCGACCCTTCTAGTTAGTGGTCCATCAGCGGAGTTGTTGAGCGGTCGGCACGAGGGGGACGGGTAGAAGGGTGTCGCCGCTGAGATATTCGTCGACTGCGGCGGCGCAGGCTCGACCTTCGGCAATGGCCCACACGATGAGGCTCTGACCGCGGCCGATGTCGCCGGCCACAAACACGCCGGGCACCGTGCTCATCCAGTTATCGTCTCGGGCTACGTTGCCCCGCTCGGTGATCTCCACCCCCAACTCATCGAGCAAACCGCCGGTCTCGGGTCCTGTGAAGCCAAGGGCCAAGAGCACCAAGTCGGCCTTGAACTCACGCTCCGTGCCTTCGACCGGGTTGAAGGTCATCCGCCCGCCCTCGAACGACTGCTCCACATCAATGGTGCGCAGAGCCTCCACTTTGCCGCCCGATCCGGTGAATTCCACCGTGTTGATGGCGTAGATCTGGGTGCCCCCCTCCTCATGGGCCGACGACGATCGGTACATGAGCGGCCAAGTAGGCCACGGGGTTGAACCGTCCCGCTCATCGGGCGGGCGAGGCAGAATCTCGAACTGGTGGATGGAGGCTGCCCCGTGGCGGTGGGCGGTCCCCAGGCAGTCGGCGCCGGTGTCGCCCCCGCCGATGATGATCACATGCTTTCCAGCCGCTGAGAACGGGTGCTCTTCCAGATCGCCCTCCTGCACCCGGTTGGACGGCGGTAAGTACTCCATGGCCTGATAGATGCCCTCGAGCTCTCGACCGGGAATGGGGAGATCCCGCCATTGGGTGGCGCCACCAGCCAGCACCACAGCGTCGTATTGCTCGGTCAGCTCAGCCGCGCTGATGTCGACGCCAACGTTCACCCCGGACTTGAATTCCGTCCCCTCAGCCCCCATCTGGGCCAGCCGGCGGTCGAGGTGGCGCTTCTCCATCTTGAATTCAGGGATGCCATAGCGCAACAGCCCGCCAATGCGGTCGGCCCTCTCGAACACCACCACATCGTGGCCCGCCCGAGTGAGCTGCTGGGCCGCGGCCAGACCGGCGGGCCCCGATCCCACCACCGCCACCGAACGCCCGGTGCGATCGTCGCACACCACCGGGGTGATCCATCCCTCTTCCCAGGCCCGGTCCACTATCTCCACCTCGACCTGCTTGATGGTCACCGGGTCTTCGTTGATGCCCAGCACGCAAGCTGCCTCGCACGGGGCCGGGCACAGCCGTCCGGTGAACTCGGGGAAGTTGTTGGTGGCGTGGAGCCGCTCGATGGCCTCACGCCAGTTGTCCCGATAGACGAGGTCGTTCCAGTCGGGGATCAGATTGCCCAGCGGGCAGCCGTTGTTGCAGAACGGAATGCCGCAGTCCATGCATCGTGACGCTTGGGTGCGCACTGACTCGGCGTCGAAGTCCCGGTAGACCTCGTTCCAGTCCTTGATCCGCACCGGCACCGCCCGGCGCACCGGCAGTTCGCGGCCGTGCTTGATGAATCCCCGAATATCACCCATGGAAGGCCGCTTTCAGGAGCGGAAACGGCACCCGTTCACGATGGGTTTCCTGCCTAGCCCTACCCATGAGAGGCCGCCATGATGGCTGCTTGTGCGTCGGTGCCGGTCCGCTCGGCTTCGGCCAACGCCCCCAGCACCCGCTTGTAGTCCTTGGGCATCACCTTCACAAACCGGTCAGCCTCAGTGGCCCAGTTGGCCAATATCCGCTCAGCCACAGTGGAGCCGGTGTTCACCATGTGTTGGCTGATGCGATCTCGCAGCCACTCCCGGTCACTGTCGTCGAGTGTCTCCAGATCCACCATCTCCAAATTCACCTTGGGGGGGAACACGCCGTCGGGGTCGTGCACATAGGCGACGCCGCCCGACATGCCAGCGCCAAAATTCCGGCCGGTGGGACCGAGCACCACTGCCCGGCCACCGGTCATGTACTCGCAGCCGTGGTCGCCAACTCCTTCCACCACCGCGACAGCCCCGGAATTGCGGACGCAGAACCGCTCCCCCACCAGCCCTCGTAAGAAGAGCTCGCCGCTAGTGGCGCCGTAGCCGATGACGTTGCCCGCGATCACGTTCTCCTCAGCCACGAACCGGGCCTGCGGATAGGTGGTGACAATGATTCGCCCACCCGACAGTCCCTTGCCCACATAGTCGTTGGCGTCGCCGGTCAGCTTCATGGTGATGCCCCGGGGCAGGAACGCCCCGAAGCTGTTGCCGGCCGAACCTGAGAAGTTGATGTGAATGGTGTCGTCGGGCAGACCCTCGGCGCCCCACTTGGACGTCACCTGATGGCCGAGCATGGTGCCTACCGTGCGGTTCACGTTGCCGATGGGGAACTCAATTTCTACCGGTAGGCCGTCTTCCAAGGCGGACTCGGCCATCAAAATGAGTTGCTGATCAAGGGCGCGGTCTAGTCCGTGATCCTGGGGTTGCGTGCAGTGCCGGTCGTCTCCAGGATCGATGTCAGGGGCGTACAAGATGGGCGACAGATCAAGACCGGACGCCTTCCAGTGGTCCACTGCGTCGCTCACGTCCAGGCACTCCACGCGGCCGATGGCCTCGGCCAGGGTTCGGAAACCAAGCATGGCCAGCAGTTCGCGCACTTCTTCAGCGATGTACTCCATGAAGTTGATGACGAATTCAGGCTCGCCGGTGAACTTCTTGCGCAGCTCGGGATCTTGGGTGGCCACCCCCACCGGGCAGGTGTCCAAGTGGCAGACCCGCATCATCACGCACCCCATTACCACCAACGGCGCGGTGGCGAACCCGAACTCCTCGGCCCCCAACAGGGCGGCAATCATCACATCCCGGCCCGTCTTGAGCTGGCCGTCGGTCTGCACCACTATCCGATCCCTCAATCGGTTCAACAGCAGGGTCTGCTGGGTCTCGGCCAGACCCAGCTCCCAAGGGGTGCCGGCGTGCTTGATGGAGGTCAGCGGCGAAGCCCCGGTGCCGCCGTCATGACCTGAAATGAGCACCACATCGGCGTGGGCTTTGGACACCCCGGCAGCCACCGTGCCCACGCCCAGCTCCGACACCAGCTTCACGTGGATGCGGGCTTCGGGGTTGGCGTTCTTCAGGTCGTGGATGAGCTGGGCCAGATCCTCGATGGAGTAGATGTCGTGGTGGGGCGGGGGGGAGATGAGCCCCACTCCGGGGGTGGAATAGCGAACCTCGGCGATCCACGGCCACACCTTGTGGCCGGGAAGCTGACCGCCCTCGCCCGGCTTGGCGCCTTGGGCCATCTTGATCTGGATGTCGTCGCTGTTGACCAGATACTCGCTCGTCACTCCGAACCGCCCCGATGCGGCTTGCTTGATGGCCGAGCGGCGCAGATCGCCGTTGGGATCAGGGATATAGCGGGCGGGATCCTCTCCTCCCTCGCCGGTGTTCGACTTGCCCCCGATGCGGTTCATGGCGATGGCCAGGGTCTCGTGGGCCTCAGCCGATATCGATCCGTACGACATGGCTCCGGTGGAGAAGCGGGCGACGATGCTGGAGACCGGCTCCACCTCCTCGATGGGAATCGACTCTCGCAGTCCGGCGCGGAATCGGAACAGCCCCCGGAGAGTTGCCAAGCGCTCTGACTGGGCGTCGACCTTCTCGGTGTACTGCTTGAAGATGTCGTAGCGCTTCTCCCGGGTGGCGTGCTGGAGCTTGAACACCGTTTCGGGATTGAACAGGTGATACTCCCCTTCGCGGCGCCACTGGTACTCCCCTCCCCCTTCCAGAGTTCGGTGGGCCCGCTCATCAGGGTTCTCCGGATAGGCGATGCGATGGCGAAGCCGTACTTCCTCGGCAAGCTGCGGGAAGCCGATACCGCCCAGACGGCTGACCGTGCCAGTGAAGCACTCCTGGATGATGGGGTGCCCCAGGCCGATGGCCTCGAAGATCTGGGCCCCCACATATGACTTCACCGTGGAGATGCCCATCTTGGACATGACTTTCAGCACGCCTTTGTCGCAGGCCTTGATGTAGTTGCGATGGGCCTGCGCCTTGTCGTCTTCGGGTGAGAATCCGCACAGGTTCTCATCGATCATCTGGTCGATGGTCTCGAACGCCAAGTACGGATTGATGGCGGTGGCCCCGTAGGCCAACAGCAGGCAGATGTGATGCACCTCCCGGGCGTCCCCGGTCTCCACCACAAGTCCTACTCGGGTGCGGGTTTTTTCCCTGATGAGATGGTGGTGCACTGCCGCTGTGGCCAGCAATGAGGGGATCGGCGCCGAGCCGGGGGCGGCCCCCCGGTCCGACAGCACAATGATGTTCTTGCCGGCCTCAATGGCTCGGCTGACCTGCTCCCGAATGCGCTGGATGGCGATGCGCAGTCCCGGCCCGCCGTCGTCCACCGCATAAAGACACGGCACCACCTCAGCGGACCAATGGTCGTGGCCTCCGGGCCCGTCAACTTCCACCAGGTTGGCCAGCTGCTGGTCGGTGATCACCGGGTGGGGGGTGAAAATCTGGCGACAAGAATCGGGCTGGGGATCAAGCAGATTGCCCTCGGGGCCGAGCCAGCCGCAGGTGGCGGTGATGATCTCCTCCCGAATGGCGTCCAAAGGCGGGTTGGTCACCTGGGCAAATAGCTGCTGGAAGTAGTCGTACAACAACCGCGACCGATTGGACAGAACGGCCACTGGGGTGTCGGTGCCCATCGACCCCAGGGCCTCCTTGCCGTCGTGGGCCATCGGGGCCAAGAGGACTTTGAGCTCCTCGTGGGTGTAGCCGAACATCTGCTGGCGGACCAGCAGCGGCGTCTCGTCCTGCTCGGGCAAGGGCCGGTCGACCAGATCGTCGAGGTCCACCTGATTGTCGGCCAGCCACTGCTCATAGGGATGCGCTGATGCCAGCCTTGCCTTGATCTCGGTGTCCCGCACGATGCGACCCTCCGAGGTGTCGATCAAGAACATGCGTCCCGGCTGCAAGCGGCCCTTCTCCACGATTGCTGCCGGGTCCACGTCCATCACCCCGACCTCAGAGGCCATGATCACCAGGTCGTCGTCGGTCACCCAATAGCGGGAAGGGCGCAGACCGTTGCGGTCGAGTACTGCGCCGATCAGGGTGCCGTCGCTGAACACGATGTCAGCCGGACCGTCCCACGGCTCCATCAGAGAGGCGTAATAGCGGTAGAAGGCCCGCAGCTCCGGCGACATCGACTCATGGTTCTCCCATGGTTCGGGGATCATCATGAGCACTGCCTGGGGCAGCGAGTAGCCGCCCATATACAGCAGCTCCAGCACCTGGTCGAAGCTCGCGGTGTCGCTCACCCCCTCGGCACACACTGGGAACAGCCGCTCCAGGTCGCCGGGTAGATGGGGTGAGCTCAGCAGCGCCTCCCGAGTCCGCATCCAGTTGCGGTTGCCCTGCACGGTGTTGATCTCGCCATTGTGGGAGATGAACCGGTAGGGGTGGGCCAGGGGCCAGGACGGGAAGGTGTTGGTGGAGAACCGGGAGTGGATCATGGCCAAGGCGCTGGTCACCCGGGTGTCGCTCAAATCGGGATAGAACTCGCCAAGCTGAGGCGTGGTCAGCATGCCCTTGTACACGATGGTCCGGTTGGACAGGCTGGCGAAGTACCCGTAGGTCAGCTTGCGGGTCTTGGAGCCCAGTGCGCCGACATCGGCCTGGTCATCGGTCTCATAAGCGACCTCGTTGCGGATCCGGGTGCGCACGATGTAGGCCCGCCGCAGCAGCGCGTCGACCTCAAGCCCGTCTCCCTTGTAGAAGGGCTGCCAGAACGAAGGCATGGTGGCCAGCGCGCCGGCTCCCAGCTCTTCGGGGCAAGTGGGAACTTCCCGCCATCCCAGAGGGGTCAGCCCTTCCTCCCGGGCAATGGCGTCCATGGCCTCCCGGGCATGGACGGCTGCCTCGGGAGCGTCAGGCAGAAAGCCGATGCCGGTGGCATAGTGCCCCACCGGAGGCAGATCGAAGTCGCACACCTGGCGGTAGAACTCGTCGGGCACCTGGATCAATAGCCCTGCCCCATCGCCGGTATTCACCTCGGCGCCTAGGGCTCCCCGGTGCTGAAGGTTGCACAGCGCCCCATAGCCCACCGACACGATCTCGTGGCGCGGCCTGCCCTTCAGATCCACCAAGAACCCGACCCCGCAGCTGTCGTGCTCATTGCGGGGGTCGTAGAGGCCCTGGGGATGTGGCAGCTGCGGCCAGTTCCTCATTGCGTCCTTTCCAGCGGGTTTGGGGTGCGCGCCGAGACAGCGTTGGCCAGCGGCAGGGGGGCAATTTTACCGCCGCAGCTCGGTCCCCTACCAAGTCTGTTCTGCTCGGGAGACTCCCAAGAGGCATGATTACAGGGTGGAATTGCCTGTTGAAGATGGGGCTGTAGAGGCTGAAGTAACCGATAACCGCGGCATCCAAGGCCTGCTCGACTTCATCGACGCTTGTCCGACTCCCTTCCATGTGGTCGAACGGGCAGCCGCCGGTCTGCGGGCTTCCGGGTTTACCGAGATGGACGAAGCCGACCAGTGGCCCGATGCCCAGGGCAGCCGCTTCGTGTGCCGGGGCGGCAGCCTGGTGGCGTGGCGGCACCAGACCTGCGATGCGGGCTTCCGGATCATCGGCGCCCACACCGACAGCCCCAACCTGCGGGTCGCCGCCCAACCCGACACCGGGCAGGCTGGTTACCGGCAGCTCGGGGTGGAGGTGTACGGGGGCGCGCTGATCAACAGTTGGCTGGACCGCGACCTCGGCGTGGCTGGCCGGTTGGCCACCCCGGCGGGCACCCGGCTCTTCCGCATCGATCAACCCGTGCTCCGGGTGCCCCAACTAGCCATCCACCTTGACCGGGAGGTCAACAAGGAGGGCCTCCTGCTCAACCCCCAATCCCACATCGTCCCCGTTTGGGGTCTGGGGCCGAGCACTCCCGGGGAATTCGCCTCGGTGGCGGCCGCGGCCGCCGGTGTTGATGTCGATCAGGTCTTGGCCTGGGATGCCATGCTCCACGACCTGACCCCATCCACAATCGCCGGCATCGACGGCGACTTCATCCACGCCTCCCGCATAGACAACCAGGTGTCATGCTGGGCTGGGCTTCAGGCCCTTATCGACGCCCCCGCCGACTCACCGCCTAGCGCCGTGCTGTGCCTGTTCGACCACGAGGAGGTGGGCAGCACCTCGGCTCAAGGGGCTGCGTCTACGCTGCTGCCCACCGTGTTGGAGCGGATTGCCGGGAGCCGAAGCGCACTGCATCCCGCGCTGGCCCGCTCACTGTGCGTGTCGGCCGACGGGGCCCACGCCACCCACCCCAACTATCCCGAGCGCCACGAGCCCAACCATCACATTGCTATAGGCGACGGTCCGGTGATCAAGCGCAATGCCAACCAGCGCTACGCCACCGACGCGGTGGGCGAGGCCGCGTTCGCCGCGGCTTGCGAGAAGTCTGGGGTGGGCCATCAGGTGTACGTCCACCGCGGCGATATGCCCTGCGGGAGCACAATCGGGCCGTTCGCGGCGTCGTCCACCGGGGTGACCACTGTGGATGCCGGTGTGGCCCAGCTCTCCATGCACTCTGCCCGCGAGATGTGCGGCGCCCAGGATCCCCTTGATTTCGCGTTGGCCCTCAGCGCGTTTCTCAGCGCCGCAAATTGACTCGAGCCAGCCGACGGCTCCGCTCGTAGGCCGACACCGCCACCAAGAAGATGGCAAAGAACTCCAGGCGACCGATGAGCATAAGCGCCATCAGCACTCCTCGGGCTGGACGACTGAACACCAAGTAATTGGAGGTGGGCCCGGCGTCACCCAGCGCCGGACCCATGTTGCTCAACGCACTGATGGCTCCAGAAGAGGAAGTGATCAGGTCTTCACCCAGCGCGGCCAGCACAAAGGTGGCCACCAGCGCCGACAGCGCGTAGAGGGCCACCAACCCCGCTACCCGCTGGAGCACCGGTTCGGACACTGCCATTTGACCCAGCTTCACCCGGGCTACCACCTGAGGGTGCTTGACCCGCAATAGCCCCACCCGCATGTACTTCGCCATCACCTGAGCTCTCAGTACTTTCAGCCCGCCGGCAGTGCTCCCCGTCATGCCCCCCATGACCATCAGCGGCAACAGCAGGGCCTGCGCTCCCGGAGTCCAAGCGGCGAAATCGCCCCCCGGATTGACATCGGAGGCGTTGGCGAATCCACCGCTGGTGCTCAGGGTGACGGCACCAAAGAATCCGTTGCGAATGCTGTTGGGCAGATCGGACAGGTCGTCTGCCCAATTCAGCAGTGACATAATCACCGCCGCCGCTACGACCGCTACGAAATAGGTGCGGAACTCTGACGACCGTCCATAGGCCCGGGGATTGCCCGATACGGCCCGCCAGTGGAGGGTGAAGCTCACCCCGCCAATAAGCATTCCGGCCATCATCACGGCTTCTACCGCCGTGCTGTCGAAGTGTCCGATGGAGTGGTCGTACGGCGAGAAGCCGCCGGTGCCGGCGGTGGTGAAGGCGTGGGCCACAGCGTCATACAGACTGAGACCGGCAATCATCAAGCCTGCCGCAATAGCCACAGTGATGCCGCCATAGAGCGCCCACAACCGTCGGGCGGTGGAGCTCACCCGGGGAGCCAGTCGGTCGGAGGTGGGACCAGGGGCCTCCACAGTGATGAGGCTCAGCCCGCCGACGCCGAGGAACGGCAGAATGGTCACCGCCAGCACCACCATGCCCATGCCCCCGTACCACTGCATGATCTGGCGCCACATGAGAACGCCCCGCCCCGTCCCCTCGATCGGGCTGAGCACAGTGGAGCCGGTGGCGGTCATGCCGGACACCGCCTCGAACAGCGCGTTGTCGAAGCTGCCCAAAGCGCCGGAGAACCACAGCGGCAATGCCCCGAAAAACGAGCAGCAGATCCACGTCCACGCCACTGCGGCGAACACCGACGCGGGCGGCAAGTCCTCATCAAGCCGGGTGAACGTCACCAGCAGCACTCCCGCGGCCAGCACGATCAGCGCCCCCAGGCCCAGGGCCACCTCGTGGTCTGATGTCGACGCCCCCCACTCGATCAGGGTGGCGAGCAGCATCCCCGGCACCAAGAACAGCAGTCCGAGGCCCACTACGAACCCCACTCTGCTGGTCACATTCCAGGGCCGATCCACCACCAGTTGGTGGACCGCCCCCTTTGCAAGCGCCCTCGCCTGCCGGGCCGCCGACACCACCGCGGTCATGGCCCCCACCTCATAAGCGCAGCCTCAATCGCTGGATCTCGCCTATGCCCCAGCCGATCACCACTACCACCGGGTAGATCGAAAGCCGGCCCAAAAACATCAAGGCGATCAACACCCCCCGGGCTGGGGCCGCCAGCACAGTGGCGTCGGCGAAGCCCGAGAGATCACCCAGTCCAGGTCCGGCGGTAGCCAAGGCAGAGATCGAGCCTGACACCGCGGTAGGCATATCTCCCCCTAGCGAAGCGATGCCGAACACTCCGAAGGCGATGGCCAGCACCCACAGGATCTGGAAGTTGTGGACACGGGTGAGCGATGCCTCCGAAGCCACCGCCCCCGATACCCTCACCGGGACCACCGCTCGGGGATGGAGCTGCATCACCAGTTCCCGCCGTACGATGCCAAAGATCTCGATTGCCCGGAGCAGCCGGAATCCTCCCCCGGCCGAGCCCGCCATTGAGCCCATCCCAATGAGGACCAGCAGCAAGATCTGGGGGGCGGCCACCCAATGGCCCCAATCAGCGGCTCGGAAGCCGGTTGTGCTGATCGACGAGGTAACAGCAAAAAACGACCCTCGAATGGTGTCCGCACCCCCGCCGGTATCGGTCCACGTCCAAGCCGCCACTAGCACCGTCGCCCCGAGGATCAGGCAGGCGTAGAACTTCAGCTCCGTCGATCGCCACAGAGCCTGGACCTGCCCCCGCACCATCCATAGCAACGCGGCCACCGACACGCCGGCTAGGGCCATGGCTCCGGCGCCCACCCACTCGATTGCCGCCGAATCGAAGTGGGCGAATGAGTCGCGGTAGTTGGCGAATCCACCGGTGGAGGCCGTGGTGAGACTGAATGTGGCGGCATCGAAGGCTCCCATGCCGGCTGCGGCATAGGCCGCAAACACCAGCACCGTGAAGCCCACATACGCTGAGACCACTCGTTGGGTGTTGTGCGACCATGTCCTCGCCAGCACCGCCTTTCGGCCCCGGCCCTCGGCCACCTCGCTCAACCGACGCTGTCCCCCGAAGGCGGGCACCACAACCAGGGCGAACGCCAAGCCGCCCAACCCTCCCAACCACTGGGTCAAAGCCCGCCAAGCGAGCAGCCAGGCAGGCAGCGCCTCGGGGTCCACCACAGTGAGCGAGGTGGTGGTGAACCCGGCCATCGACTCGAAGATGGCGTCGTCTAACCGGGATATCTCTCCCGAGGCCAGGTACACCACCGTGGATATCACTACTAATGAAGCTGCCCCGGCCACCACGGTGGTCAGCACTCTGACCGCGGAGCGGTGCCAGGGAAAGCGAACCCGAGATGGGTCGCTCATCGACGGCTCACTCGAAAAAGCGCTTCACTTCGTCCACCGTGTCCGGCCGGGCTGTCGCCACTGTGCTCACCCGAAGAAGCGCTTCACTTCGTCAATGGTGTCGGGACGGGCAAAGACCACAATGTGATCTCTCTTGCGAAGCTGGCTGCGGCCCCGGCCGATCTGCGGCTTTCCGTCGCGCACGTAGGCGCCTATGAGTACATCTTTGGGTAGGCCCAACTTGTTCACCACTGCACCATCGGCCGCCGACCCCGACTTGATCTCGGCCTCAATGATCTCGAAATCGCCCGACAGGTAGGTAGCCACCTGGGCCACCTCACCACGCACATAGCGGAGCACGCCGTTGGCGCTGGCCGTGCGGGGCGACAACGCCACATCGATTCCCACATCACGCAGCAGCGTGCGCAGTGCCAGGTTGTGGAGCACGGCGATGGTTTCGTCCGCTCCCATCGACTTGGCGTACAGGCAGGCCAAAATGTTGGCATCGTCCTTGCCGGTGAGAGCGATCACCGCGTCGAACTTGCCAATGTCTTCGGATTCCAACAACTCGGCGTCGGTGATGTCGCCGTGGATCACCAGCACTGCGTCAAGCTCCTCGCTCAACTGTTGGGCCCGCTCCAGATTCCGCTCTATGAGCACCACCTCGGCGTGGCGCTCGCTCAGCCGACGGGCCACGATCTCGGCTGTCCGGCCCCCGCCCAGCAGCATCACCCGGCGGTGGGTGCCCGGCGCTAGACCCAGTAGCGGAAGCAGCGTGTCCCTGGCCCGCCGCTTGCACACCACCCGCAGGAGGTCGCCGGGCTCCAAGGTGGTATCGGCTCGGGGAATTCGGGTTTCGCCCGCACGGGTGATCACCGCCACCAAGAAGTCCCAATCGGGCTCGTACTCCTCAGCGATGTCGGCCAGACGCCGGTTGGCCCAAGGAGCGTCGGGGGTGAGCTTGGCCCCCACTACGAACACCTCGCCCTCGGCCATCACTGTCACATCGGTAGCCCCTGGATACGACAAAAGGTCCATGATCTCGTGGGCGGTCTCTTCGTCGGGGTCGATGATGGTGTCAGCCTTCATCGCCTCTCTCAGCTCACGGGCGTCCTTCTCCCACAGGTTGCGCGACTGGATGCGGGCGATGGTGCGCCCCACTCCGTGCTGCTTGGCCAACAGGCAGGCCACCAGATTCACCTCGTCGCTGGCGGTGACCGCCACCAATAGGTCGGCCTTGCGGATTCCCGCCTCTCGCAGAATGTGGGGGTGGGAGCCGCTTCCCTCAACCGCCAGCACATCGAGGTCCTCGGCCAAATCGTGCAGCTTCTTGGCGTCGACCTCCACCACTGCCACCGTGTTGCCCTCCTCGCTCAGAATCTGAGCGACATGTGATCCCACCTCGCCAGCACCAACAACCACGATGCGCACTGCTACATCCTTACTGAAATTCAGGGAGGGTGCGAGCACTCCCCGAGGTTGTGGCTTCGGCGCCTATCACGCCCGGCTCCGGCGCGATAGAGCCGAGCTGAACACCCGTACCCGCTCTTCGGTCACCACCGCATCCATAGTCACGTCGCCGGGATGCGACGGCACTCCGTCAACTAGCTGGCACTCGTAGGCCAACCCCACCACCAGGGGTTTGGCCGGTCGGGGTCCGTTCAGCAAAAAGGATAGCGCCCGGTCGTAGTAACCCTGGCCCCGCCCCGCCCGATGGCCCGCGGCATCGAAAACCACCACCGGGGCGAACACCACGTCAAGCTCCCGAGCCGACACCAATAGTTCTGCATCAACGTCGGGCTCAAGAATCCCAAAGCGGTTGGACACGAAAGGAGTGTCGGGACTGGCGGGGGCGAACTGGATGGGAGCGGGATCTCGCATCACCGGGAAGAACACCTCGATGCCCCGCAGGCGACAGGCGGTCACCAACGGGGAAGTATCGAGCTCTCCGTCGTCAACCACTGTGGCCGATACCCGCTTCGTACCATCGAGCCACCCGAGTGAGGTAACCGCATTGGAAACCGCCCGCGCCGCCCTCAGAGGATCTGGGTGTAAGCGACGGGCCTCCCGGGCTTCGGTCCGCATCCGGCTGAGGCTGACCACAGTTCAAGATTATCGCTAATGATCCGAAATTGGTTATCCCAAATGGCAACCTTGGCAGGTCTTATTGTCGCTGGCTAACTTCGCCTAGTTCTCTCAAACAGGGGGTCAATGTGGACGCCGTACCGTACCTTGCCGGATTGAGCGCAATTCTTGCGCTTGCCCTCGCTTTCTTCTTCTACAAGCTCGTGAAATCGGCCCCGCCGGGCAACGACCGCATGGTCCATCTCATGACCGAGATTCAGTCCGGCGCGAAGGCCTTCCTGAAGCAGGAGTACACCTGGGTGGCCGGATTCGTGGTCATCATGGCGGTCCTCATTCCCCTGCTCACTGGGGTGGAGCTGACCTTCGTCAGCTACATCCTGGGCGCGGTGCTCTCGGCTGGCGCCGGCTACGTGGGCATGACCGTGGCCACCATGGCCAATGCCCGCACCACCCAGGCCGCTACCGAAGGCCCGGCCAAGGCTTTGCCGCTGGCCTTCCGGGGCGGCGCGGTCATGGGCTTCTCGGTGGCCGGACTGAGCCTGTTGGGCTTGGCCTTCACATATTTGCTGTTTGTGGAATGGCTGAGCGTGGACGACCCGTTTGAGATCTTCACCGCCTTCGGGCTCGGGGCCAGCTCCATCGCCCTGTTCTCCCGCGTGGGCGGCGGCATCTACACCAAGGCCGCCGACGTTGGGGCCGATCTGGTGGGCAAGGTGGAAGCCGGCATCCCCGAAGACGATCCCCGCAACCCGGCCACCATCGCCGACAACGTGGGCGACAACGTGGGCGACGTGGCCGGCATGGGCGCCGACCTGTTCGAGAGCTACAGCGGCTCGATCATCGCCCCTATCGCCCTCACCGCGTTCTCGTTCGCGGTAGCAGGCAGCGAGGCCACCGGCGACGACATCGGTTTGGCCCAGCTCATGTTCCCCTTGGCCGTGGCCTTTGTGGGGATGCTGGCCGCCATCGTGGGGTCGTTCGCGGTGCGGGGCAGTTCCCGCGCCGACGTGAAGAGTCTGTCGCGTCAGCTTCACATGGGCACCAACGTGGCCATGGGCCTCACTGTGATCGGCACCATCCTGGTCGGACTGTGGTTCTTCTCCGGCGACGAGTTCGAAGGCTGGTGGGGCTTGCCCATCTCGGTGATCGGCGGCCTCGCGGTGGGCTGGGCTATCGGCAAGGTGGCCGAGATCTGGACCAGCGACCACTACCCCCCCGTGCGCAAGATTGCCCAGCAATCGGAGACCGGCCCAGCTACCACCGTGCTCTCGGGCATCAGTGCCGGCATGGTGTCGGTGGCCGCCTCGGTAATCTTGATCGGCGCTGGCGTGCTGGTGGCCTACTGGGGTGGCCAACAAACGCTGGGCGACAACACCGGAGCCGGCATCTACGGCATCGCGGTAGCAGCCATCGGGATGTTGGCCACCACCGGAGTGGTGGTGTCGGTGGATGCCTACGGCCCCATCGCTGACAATGCCGGCGGCATCGCCGAGATGGCCGAGCTAGACCCCAAGGTGCGGGAGGTGACGGACGCCCTGGACTCATTGGGTAATACCACCGCCGCCATCGCCAAGGGATTCGCGGTGGGCTCGGCCGCGTTGACAGCCTTGGCGCTGTTCAAGACCTTCGAGGTGGCCCTACAGCTGGAGGATCCCGGCTTTGCCCTCTCGCTAGATGTGGGTCAGGTGGACGTATTCATCGGACTGTTCCTGGGGGCCATGCTGCCGTTCTTGTTCGCCGCCCTGACCATCGACGCGGTGGGCCGAGCGGCCAACAAGATGATCGAGGAGGTCCGCCGCCAGTTCCGAGAGATTCCCGGACTGCGGGAGGGTGCTGAAGGGGTGAACCCCGACTCATCTCGGTGCGTGGCCATCTCAACGCAGGCCTCTTTGCGGGAGATGCTCGTACCAGGCGCCTTGGCCGTGGCCGTGCCCCTGATCCTCGGGTTCATCGATGTGGACACGCTGGGCGGATTCTTGGCCGGGGCCCTCGTGACTGGTTTCGCCTTGGCCATCTTCATGGCCAACGCCGGCGGGGCCTGGGACAACGCCAAGAAGTACATCGAGGCCGGCGCCCATGGCGGCAAGGGCTCCGAGCCCCACAAGGCCGCTGTGGTGGGCGACACCGTGGGCGACCCGTTCAAGGACACCTCCGGTCCGTCGATGAACATCCTCATCAAGGTGATGACCATCGTCTCGCTGGTCTTCGCCTCCGCATTTGTCTGATCCCCCGGCTGGCTGAGTGCCGTGGCAACATAAGCCGATGCCGATAGCCAAAATCCGCGACCTCGACCTCTACTTCGAGCTGCACGGGTCGGGGCCGCCCCTGCTCAATATCAGCGGTAGCGGCGGCGACTTGCGCATGACCGCTCCCGACCTGAATCCGCTCAACTCGGCCTTCACCGTGGCCCACTATGACCAACGGGGATTGGGCCAAACATCTACACCGCCAATGCCGTGGTCTATGGCCGACTACGCCGCCGATGCCATCGCCTTCCTGGACTTCCTGGGCTGGGACTCGGTGCCGATGGTGGGCACCAGCTTCGGTGGGATGGTGGGCATGAACATGGCCGTGCTGCATCCGGGGCGCATCAGCAAACTGGTGCTCAACTGCACTTCACCGGGCGGACCCGACTACAGCTCGTGGCCCCTGCACACCCTGGCCGACCTGGACCCCGACGAACGGGGCGAGGTTGCGTTAGAGATCATGGATACCCGCTATGAGCGGGGCGGCCCGCTGCCGCCTGGTGTGGAGGTATTCGTGGCCAACGCCCGGCCCGACGGCCCAGCCCTGCCGCTCAACACTCCCGGTGCCCTCGGGCAGCTCGAAGCCCGCCGGGGCCACGATGTGGTGGACCGCCTCGGCGAGATCGACGTGCCCACCCTGGTGTGCGCCGGCGTCCATGACGGCATAGCACCGATGCGCAACAGCGAACTGCTGCGCGATCGCATCCCCGGTGCCCGCCTGGCCACCTTCGACGGCGGTCACATCTTCATGGTGCAAGACCCCACCGCCTACCCAACCATCCTGGAATTCCTCGCGGAGGACTGAGTGATGGCTTTCGCTCTACCGTGGTGAGGTGGACCGGGAGCGGGCGTTACGGACTCTGGGGCTCAAAAAGGGAGCCCGGGCCGATGACATCAACCGGGCCTACCGCGCGCTGATCCGCCAGGCCCACCCCGATGCCGGGGGCAGCACCGCAGTGGCCGCCCGCATCACTGAGGCCTATCACTGGCTCCAGAGGGCCGGCACCCAGTCTCCTCCCCCGCCAACGCCTCCTCAGCCTGATCAACCCTCTCCCGCCACAACCGATGACAGCATGACGCTGCTGCTCCCACCCGGTGACGTGTTCATCCGGTTGGTGGAAGCCGGACACCAGCTGGGCGAGGTGAGCTACATCGACCGCGACGCCGGCATCGTCCAGGTGACATTCACCGCCGATAACGGCGTTGTATGCCAGTTGGCCGCCACGGTTGTGACCGGTGGCAGCGCTACCTCCCGTGGCGACGCACGAGTCGAATTTACTCTCGATCCCCTGGCCAGTGGACTAGCACCTCCCATCGAGAGCGTGGTCAACCGACTAGCCAGAATGATGGTCAGCTCAGGTTGAACACCGTCCGAATGCCGATGCTGGCGCGGAGGTCGTCGAGGCCGGCGTTGATCTCATCTATGGGGCGGCGGGCAGTGATCATGGGCTCGAGGTCGAGGCGTCCGTTCTGCCACAGGGCCAGCAGGCGGGGAACCTCTCGCTGGGAGTTGCAGCCGCCGAACAGACAGCCGAGCAGCTTCTTCTCGGCGGTTAGGTACATCACTGCCGGGTTGATGGTCACCGTGTGCTCCAGAGCGGGCGCGCCCACCATCACCGTGGTGCCGCCGTTGCGAGTGGCGGCCAGCCCGGCTTCCACCAGCGGGCCGGCTCCGGCGGCGTCGAAGGCGTAATCAACCCCGATGCCGCTGGTGGCCTCCTGCACGTGGGTCACCACGTCGGTCTCATTCGGATCGAGCAGATCAGTGGCCCCGAAGGCCACCGCGGCATTTCGGCGGTCGGCCACCGGATCAGAGGCGAAGATACGGGACGCACCGGCCAGGCGGGCACCCTGCACCACCGACATACCGACACCGCCCAGACCCATTACCAGCACAGTGGCCCCTTCTTCCACCTTGGCGGTGTTGAGCACCGCGCCGACGCCAGTCTGAATGGCGCAGCCGATCACTGCGGCCACTTCCAAGGGCACGTCAGGGTCTATCTTCACTGCGGCCGATTCGGCCACCATGGTCAGCTCTCCGAATCCGGCTACCCCCAGGCCTCGATACACCGGCTGGCCATCCATTGAGAAGGGAATCGAGCCGTCGGGCATGGTGCCCATGAACATGGACGAAGCCGCCGCGCACAGAGTCATTTCTCCCCGAACGCACCAGTAGCACGTCCCGCACGGCCCGAATGGCGACAGCATCACATGATCGCCCGGAGCCAGTGTGCCCACTCCGGGGCCCACCGCGTCAACGATTCCGGCCGCCTCGTGGCCCAAGATGATCGGGGTCATCATCTCGGGAGCGTCGATCATGGTCAGATCGGAATGGCACAGGCCGCAGTGGGTGACCTGCACCCGCACCTGCCCCGGTCCGGGGTCGACGCAATGCACATCAGCCATCACCAATGGTGAGGCCGGCGATGCCAGCAGTGCTGCCCTCATGGAAACCTCTCTTCTGGGTCTATTTCTTGCCGGCCTTCCAGCCGGTGGTGGCACCGGAAACCATGCCGTATGGCCCCGAAGGCCACCGGAAGCAATCCACCATGAGCTGGTCGACTTCTTCCCTGCTGGCCACCCCCTCGGCCACCACTGCGTTGGCCTCCCGGATCATGGCTCCGTACACCCGGTTGGTGACGTAGCCCCAGCTCATAGCCGAGTCTTTGATCACCACCGGATTCTTGCCCGCGGCGGCGGCCAGACGGCAGATGGTCTCGGTGGTCTCGTCGGAGGTCTGAGGGGCCCGAACGATCTCGGCCAGCTTCATGACCGGCGGCGGCGATGCCCAGTGCCATCCGATCACCCGATCGGCCCGGTCGGTGGCAACCGCCAGGGCCTGCACCGGATACCCGCTGGAATTGGACGCCAAGATGGTGTGTTCGGGGCACTGCTGATCGAGGTCGCGGAACAGCTCGATCTTGAGGTCGAGCCGCTCGGGTACCGCCTCGATGATTACATCGACGGCCGCAGCGGCATCCCGGTCGGTGGTGAAATTGATACGGGCCAGCGCCGCCTCGGCCTCATCATCGGTCATCTTTCCCCGGGCCACCGCCCCTTGGATACCGAACCTGCCTTCGGCCACCAGACCGGGCGCAGCCGCAACAATGTTGGGATCGATGTCGTAAGCCACCACCGGGTGGCCAGCAATGGCCATCACTTGAGCGATGCCCGAGCCCATCACCCCCGAGCCGATGACCCCGATTGTCTCTTGGCCGGCGGTCACGACAGATGCGTGCCGAACCAGGCCGCCATGCGGGACCAGCCGTCGGCCGCAGCGTCGGCGTTGTACGACGGACGCTCATCACACAAGAACCCGTGGTCGGCCTCCGCGTAGCGCACGATATCGGTGGGCTGGGCGTTGCCCTCGAGGTCGGACCGAAGCTGTTCGACACCCTCGACGGGGATCATGCCGTCGAGATCACCGAACAGGCCCAACCAGGGGCACTGGAGGTCGCCGTGGCGGTCTGCCAGCTTGGGCATGCCTGGGGTAAAGCCGTCGGTGACGATGGCCCCGCCGTAGTAGGTGACCGCCGCGCCCACCGGGCGGCTGATGGCGGTTAGGAACGTCACCCGGCCACCCATGCAGAATCCGGTGATGCCCACTTTGTCGGAGGAGATTCCCTGGCCGGCCAGGTAGCCGAGGGCGGCGTCCACGTCCATCAGCGAATGATCGTCGAGGAGGTTGCCCATCATCTCGAAAATCTTGTCCATCTCGTCGTAGCCGGCCAGGTTGTTCTCATAGCGGTGATACAAGTCGGGGGCCACCGCCAGATAGCCCTCGGCTGCCAACCGCCGGGTCACGTCCTCGATATGGCCATTAAGCCCGAAGGCCTCCATGATGACGATGACCGCAGCTTGCGGCTCGCCATCGGGCCGGGCGACGTACAGCCTCATCGGGCCGTCGGCAGTGGAGAGTTCTACGTTCTCAGTTTGCATGCCAGCCGATGGTAGTTCTCAGTCTGGATGATTGGCCCAGTAGCGGACCGCAGAATCCAAGGACGATCGCGTTACCCCGGGCGAGGGGCATAGACCGGATCAGATCGATCACGGCTACCTCGCAGGAACCGCTCGTCAAAAGGCCGAAACTGCTCTTCTCGGACCCACTCTGTGGTAGCCACTCGCCGCGAGATGAGCCAAGGGCCGTCACCTCGCCGGCACACGTCGTCGATGAACCGGAAGCCCACCGACAGGTTTAGCTCGGGCGGGCCGCCCTCGGTCCAGTGGCGGGCAATGCCATGGGCTTCGGAGCGAGCCCACCGCACGATCCCCTCGCCAGCCGAGGCCACCGGGTCTGGTTCGACTTCTATAAGCACGTTCAACACGGTGTGGACCGTGCCGGTGTAACGACGCAGCAGCCGCTCGCTCCACACCAGATACTCGTCCACGGTGCCCTCGAAGGTGCCGTGGGAATCGGTGGCATCGGGGTGGTAGCACGAGCGGACTAGCTCCATGTCGAGGCGATCCACGCCCCGGCAATACCGATAGAGCAGTTCGGTGATCTCCTGCTTGGCCAGAAGATCAGCCATCTCCCCCTGGTTGTCTGATGCACCCACGTCTGCCATTTTGCATCGCGGCCAGCTGATTCGCAGCGATTCAAGCCAGCATATTTGCAGCTTCACTCGTGTGGTTAGACTCAGCGCGAGGTGGCTGCGAACCCCGAGCCCGATGCCGCATGGCACACCGACCCGTTTGGACGGCATGAGGCCCGTTGGTGGAACGGCGCAAAGTGGACCGAGAAAGTCCGCGACGGAGAGCAGACCGGCATCGACCCGCCCGGTATCGCAGTTGCCCCCCAGGGGATCCCTCTCAACGAACCGGCTTCCCCCATTCCCGGGCGGCGCATGATCCGACTGTTCGGCCGGCGGCTGCCCGGCGCCATGCTGTTGTCGTCGGTAGCCCTCGTCGCGGTGATCGTGCTGGTGATCGTGGTCGTAGCTGTTTTGATCTAGCGGCCCCAACAACTTTCTGATCAGCAACTGCCGATAGTGTCCTGCCCGTGGCCAACAGAGAGATCATCCTCCACGAATACGTAGACATCACCGGCCAGGCGGCATGGCCGTATATGGAGCACATTAAGATCCAGAACCGCGACGCCCGAGTCGGCTTCGAGCTGCTCGGCACTTGGTACACCATGGGTATCACCGCCCGCTGGCCCCAAGTTGTCAATCTGTGGGATTCCGGCGGTTGGGACGGCTGGTTGGAGCGGGTAGACCGACTCAATCTCAAACGGAAATCCAACGACCTGCTCGACGAGTGGTGGGAAGAGGCCTACAAGCTCCGCACAGGAGGATACGACCGGATTCTGGGTTCGGTGCCCGAGTCACCCCCGGTTGCGTCCGTGTTCGCCGGAGAGGTGCGGGGCACGCTGTTCATTCACGAGCTGACTGAGGTGCGTCCAGGATCGGCCCGGGACTATCTGGCCGCCATGGCCAACGACTACCTGCCCGCCGCGGCCGACTACGGCTACACCTGCATGGGCCTTTGGGAAGTTCTGCATCACGACTACGAGGTGTGCACCGTGTGGGCTGCTTCCCCTGAGGCCTATATCCGATTGAACAAGGCCGCCGACGCAGCCAGTGGATTCGACGAGGGGGTTGACGGCGATGACCGGTTGGTGGCGTGGCGGGCCACGGCCCAGCAGTTCACCACCCGGTTTCGGGAGGAGCTGATGACTCCGGCCCCCGGCACGCTCACCGGGCCTGAGGCCTACGAAGACGACACCTACATCAATCGTTCGTAGGGAGACACAGGAAGAGAGGAGCATCAAATATGCGGGGCATCCTTTTCGACGGCGAGGCAGCACTAGTAGTCGACGGGCTGGGGACAACCGACCTTGAGCCCGACCAGGTTCGGGTGCGCATCGGCGCCGCGGGGGTATGCCACTCCGACGTCTCGGTGGTCAACGGCACGTTCGGACAGATGTTCTCTCCTCCATTTGTGATGGGCCACGAGGGTGCCGGCCAGGTGGTGGCCGTGGGCAGCGACGTGACCACCGTCGAGGTCGGAGACCATGTGGTGATCGCCACCATCGACAATTGCGGACGCTGCTCGGTGTGTGCCACCGGCCATCCCACCCTGTGCCAGACCTCCAAGTTGGGAGCGGCCATCGCCAAGCGCAACGAGACCGGCGAGGAGCCCGGCCCCGGCGACCTCCCCGCCTATTTCACCTACCAGGGTGAGGAGATCATGGGGTTCGCCAACACCGGCGTGTTCGCTGAAGAAGTGGTGGTGGGACAAGGCCAGGTGGTGGCCATCGACAAGCGGGTGCCGTTCACCAGCGCCTGCCTCATCGGCTGCGGCGTGCTCACTGGCACCGGCGCCATCTTCAACCGGGCTCAGGTGTACCGGGGCGACTCTGTGGCAGTGATCGGCGTGGGCGGCATCGGCCTCAATGTGATCCAAGCCGCCCGAATCGCCGGAGCAACCAAGATCATCGCGGTCGACAACAACCCAGCCAAGGAGGGCTTTGCCCGTCAATTCGGCGCCACCCACTTCGTGGACTCGGGAAATAACCCCGCCGTCGATACCGTGCGGGAGATCTCCGGGGGCGGGGTGGGCTGCTCAGTGGAATGCGTGGGGAACACTTCGCTGATGGTCGACGCGGTGGAGATGTTGGGCCCCGGCGGCAACATGGTGATCTTGGGGGTGGCTGGAATGGATGCGGTGATGGAGCTCGCCCCGTTCAAGCTCTACCAGAACAAGTCGATCATGGGGTGCCGCTACGGATCGTCCCGGCCCGCCTTCGACATTCCCGCTCTGGTGGACCTGTACCTCGACGGCCGACTGCTGCTGGACGAGCTGGTTTCAGCCACCTACGACCTTGCCGAACTCGACAAGGCGTTCGACGATCTCGAGGCTGGGAAACTGGCCCGAGGTGTGCTCGATTTGAGCTGAGTGTCAGGCCGCCGGCGTCTCGGTGATGTCGGCGTCGAGGTCCAAGTCGAAGTACTTGGCCGGATTTTCCAGCAGCACCTTGCGAGAGATCGTCTCGTCCACCTTGGTGAAGTTCTCCTCAATGAACTCCTGGGAGTCGGGAAACGACCCCACCGAGTGGGGGAAGTCAGTTCCCCACATGATGTTGTCCCACGGGATGATGTCGACCATGTCGAACACCACCGGGTCGCGGATCACGCTGAAGTGGAAGTGGTCGAGTACCTGCTCGCTGGGTTTGCGCTCGTACTTCACCTTGAACCAATCGCCGAACAGGTCGTAGTTGTCGTCCATGAAGTAGAGCGTGCCCGGCAGCCAACTGGCGTTGGTCTCGGCGAAGTAGAACTTGATTTCCGGGAACCGCTCCAGCACGCCGGCAGCGATGAGCTGGGCCATGCAGTACACCGGGGAGTGGCTGCCAGCCCGCTGCACCAGGGCGCTGGCCCATGGGCTGTCGGACGTGCCCTTGGCTGCCGATTGCAGCGGAGCCTGACCTGCACCGAAGCCGAAATGCGGGGCCAGCTTGAGGCCCAGCTCCAGGCTCTTCTCCCAGAACCGGTCGTCCACCGGGTCGGCATAGGGGCTCCCGTTGGGGAAGTTGTAAAACGCCACGGAAGGCAGGCCGGCCTCGGCCACGAACTCCAGTTCCTCTACCGCGTGGTCGATGTTGGTTATGGGGGTGACCGCGTTGCCAATCAGCCGGTCGGGGGCCACCGAGCAATAGTCGTGAGCCAAGAAGGTGTTGTAGGCCCGGATCATCGAGCGGTACACATCGGGGTCTTTGATTCCCTCGAGGAACCGGCTGGCAAACACCGGAGGGAACAGCACCTCGGCATCGATGCCGTCGAGGTCTTGCTCCCGGAGGCGCTGCTCTGCGGGGCCAGCTCCCTCGGCCGGGCTGCCGTCGGCGTTGAAGTAGGTGCCGCCGGAGAATTTCACCTTGTCGCGCCCGGCGATGTTCTGGCCGTTGCGAAGCAGGGGCTGACCCTCGATGAGCCATCCCTCTCCCCCTTCGGGAAGGTGGATGAGGCGGGGAGCTCTGTCCTTCCACCTTTCGGGGACGTACTTCACGAATACGTCGGGCGGCGTCTCCACATGCCCATCAGCGCTGATTACCTTGTACTTTCGGCCCATGGACGGAGCTTATTCGGACCGGACGGAGTCGATAAAAGTGGGGAAGAAACCCCGAGGGGCTCGGGGCGCCTCAGTAGCGCTTGCCCTTTTGATGGCTTTGACGCTGATGGCGGCCGGATGCTCCTCAGATGATGACGAGAGCCCTCCGGCCGCGGCCCCTACCGAGGCTCCGGCACCCGAACCGGAGCCAACCCCCGCTCCCACGGAGGCGCCGGCATCCACACCCGCTCCCACAGAAGCACCCGCTCCGGAGCCTGAGCCGACTGCGGCACCCGAGCCGAAGCCCACCCCAGCACCCACACCAGACCCGACACCCGAGCCGGAGCCAGTGCCGCTGGTCGCGCTCACCGAATTTGGTGAGTTCCCGGTTGGGGTAATGACCTTGGAGTTAGGAGAGGAGCCCGGCCAGCAGCCCCTTTCCGTCTGGTATCCCGCTGATTCAGAAGCGGTGGCTGGTATGGAAACCGAGATCTACGACTCTTCCCAAATCATCCCGGAAGCATTCCGATCCCTGATTCCCGACAGCATGCAGGGAGCGGTTGAGACCAATTCCTATCGCGACGCACCGCTGGCCGATGGGAGCACTTATCCGGTGGTGATCTATAGCCACGGGTTTGGAGGCCACCGGGATGTTGCCATCTTCTTGACCACTCATATGGCTTCGCACGGCATCGTGGTCGCATCCCCTGAGCACATCCACAGGAATCTGCCCGCCCAGGCCTTTGGTACCGCAGAGTCCAGTCCTGAGAAAGATCAGGCTGACGTGGCCAATACGCTGACAGCCCTTGACGCCGTGTTCGGCGACAGCGCCGACACCACCAGGGTGGGGATCATCGGCCACTCCGCCGGCGCCAGAACCGCTCTGAACGCATTGGCCAACGAGGCTGTATTGGCCGCCATTCCCCTGGCTGGTGGCGGTACTGCTCCCCCCGAGGCCGCCGACAAACCGATCCTGGTGATAGTGGCAGAATTGGATCTCACCGTGCCCACCGAGAACAGCCTGGCCAGCTATGACTCAGCCCCCGGGCCTCGAACATTCGTGAATCTGGCTCAGGCAGGCCACAACAGCTTCACCGATAGCTGCCCCGTCATCCTCGCGGGAGGTGGACTGGGCGTGCTCGAGCCTCTTCTTGGGGCTGAACAAGTGGCACGGGCTGAAGACGGCTGCATGCCCCAATATGCCGATCCTCTGGCCATGCAGGCGGCCCTCAAACACCTGGCAACATCATTCTTCTTGTCAAACCTGACCGACCGCATCGATGCTGCTGTCACCCCTGAATTCGCCGACCTCATCGATGGTGTCGAATTGGCCGACTATCGAGAAGCAGGCTGACCAGGCACAGCCAAACTCAGTCCAATCCGAGGTGACCCCGGACGAAGCGGCGGTACCCGGCGGCGCTCCAGTTGTCATGGTCTTCGCCCCAGCCGACTGCGTCGCCGAATGTCCATTCGCTGAGGCAGTTCCAGGTCCACAGGTTGGGATTGAGGTGCACGCCGAGCCTGTTCACCGCCTGACTGGTTGCCTCCAGGCGGCGACCTAGCTCGTCAGTAGCCGTGATCTGCACGACGGTAGGAGCGCCAGTGCCGGGATCCCGCTCCAACACGTCGCGCCGTCCCTGGCCGGGCACCAATCGGGAGTACACGCCGTCTCGCAGGTAGTACCCGTGGATGACGGTGCAATCAGGATCGTCCCCCTCGCCAAAGGCCATGGTGAGGGCGTGAAACCCATCAGTGTCCGACGCGGTGGCATAGCTGTATCCCCCTCGCGTTGCGCCGTGCAGGGTGGCCCCGAATTGGCTTCGCGGCCCCCACGATCGATCCCGCATTCCGTAGGCGTCTACTTCGTAGGTGTCGTCGCCTAGCCGGATGGTTCCCTGGTAGCGACCTGGCTGGTCGAGGTGGCCATCACCCAGGTAGTTGGGCGGGCACACCGCGGAGAATGTCAGGTCGACCTCGGCTTCCCCATCGTCTTTGCACAGGAAACCGATTCGGTATTGCTTCAAGGGCTCCTTCACTTGATAGCGAATGCCGTTGGGCAGCTCAATGTTGCTCAGCGGCTGGTCGGGCAGAGGAAGGTGCCAGAAGTTCTTGGCGTAGCGGCAGTTCCAGATCTGGTCGCCGCCCGTGTCCCAAAAGAACGCTCCCCCGGAGGTGACCCCCTGGTTGGGCCGGAAAAAAGGGTAGAGCTGGCCCGACAGCTTGTGCTCCGGCGCGGCAAAGGTGAACCAGCAGGTCTCCGTCCAGTAGGGGTCGTCTGACGTAGGCGGGTGGAACTCGTCGTCGGGATGGTTGGTGTGGTCGGCTGACATGGGGTGCCATGCTATGGGAGTGACCCTCGGCCCTGACGATCTGGTGCTCAGCTCAGGTTCTTTGGACAATCCCCCGATTGAGGAGCTAGTGGAGGCCGCGGTGCTTGGGGGTTTCGCGGGCCTGACTCTGTGGCCTGCCGTCTATCCCGCCGACCCGGCCATCGGAGAGCGCATCCGCGACGCCGATTTGACCGTGGTGGACATGGATGCGGTCATCGTTTGGGTTGGTCCCGATGACCCCGGGGGCCCGTACTACGAGGAGGCGCCCCGGGAGGCGGTGTTCGAGGCGGCTGCTGCACTTGGGGTCACTGGAGTGAACTCGCTGCTGGTCTGCCCAGGATCAGCGACCAAAGAGCAAGCAGTGGAGGCCATGGCCAGCCTGGCCGACCAGGCTGCCGACATCGGGGCGGACGTATACATGGAGTTCAGCCGCAACCGGCCCATCCCCGATCCCGCTACCAGCGCCGAGGTGGTGGCGGCCACTGGACGGGCCAACTGCGGGCTCACCGTGGACTTCTGGCACGTGTTCTACGGTCCCGGAGATTTCGCCGATTTCGCGGCAATTCCCGGTTACCTGATCGGGGCCATCCAGCTCAACGACGCCCCCGCTGAGTCCCATGAGGACTTGGGGTGGGCCACCCGCTATCTCCGCTGCGTTCCCGGCGAAGGGGCTATGGACCTGTCGGGGGCGCTGCGGACTATCCGCGGTGCCGGGTGCCAAGCCCCCATAACCCTGGAGGTGTTCGACTCTGGCCGGCTGGAGGCGCTGGGGTCGGTGGGGTTCGCCCGCCTGCTCGGCGACTCCACCCGCCGACTGCTGGCCAATCTCGATAGCTAGACGCCCACTCGCACCGGCAGGCCCGCAGCCTGATAGACCGCGTCGATCAACTCCATGGTCTTGATGGATTCCGACGGCGGATACAGGTTAGGGCCGCCGTCTTCAACGCAGGCCCGAAAGGCCCGGAGCTGGCAGGTATAGGTGGCCACCGGCTGCGCCGTTTCCTGAAGAACGGTCTCCCCATTGGGATCAGTGATTGTCAGGCCCCTCCCCCACATGGGGGCCAGTGGGTTGTCGATGTGCAATTGCCCTTCAGTGCCGTTCACCACTACCTCGGCCCGGAACTCGAAATCGAATGCGTCTGGGTCAATGTCTTCGGGATCGCCGAGCTCAGCCTTCTGGTCGGTGCCGGTGAACTCCGAGAGCATGGACGCGGTGGCCCCACCGTTGCGATAGCGCAGTTCTGCGATTGTTCGCCGGTCGACGTCGGGGGCCATCTCCTCGGATTCGGCCCGCACCACGTCGAGCTCACCGAATGCCCGGAGGTTGCTGAGGGCGTAGGAGCCGGTGTCCATGAGGGCGCCACCGGCCAGGTCGTAACGGAATCGGATGTCGTCGGGGCCGTGCATCGACGGAAATACCATGGCCGCTTCCACATGGGCCACCTCGCCCACTGCTCCGGAGCTCACTAGCTCGATGGCCCGGTCGGCTTGGGGGTGGAAGCGCCAGTGGTAGGCCTCCATAACCACAAGACCGGTTCGCTCAGCGGCATCGGCCACTTGGCGGGCTTCGTTGGCGTTGGCGGTGTACGGCTTCTCCAGCAGTACCGGCTTGCCCGCTTCCAACGCGGCGATGGTCCATCGGGCGTGATGGGAGTTGGGCAGCGGGTTGTAGATGGCGTCGACCACATCGGAGCCCAAGAGATCGTCATAGCTGTCGAACACCATCGGGATGCCGTGCTCGGCGGCATAGGCCCTAGCCCGCTCCAGATCGCGGGCCGCCACCGCGGCCACCTCAACCCCTTCGACCTCTTTGGCCGGCTCTATCAAGCCCATAGGCCCGATCCACGCCGCCCCCAACATGCCGATTCTCATAGTCGGAGAATAGAGATGTCAGGCCGCGAACGCGGCTTTGAGGTCAGAGGCCAACTCAGGTCGGCAGATGAGGATGCCCCACTGGGCCAGATCACGGCGGTTGTAGCGCAGGGGTGAGCCGTCGAGGTGGGAGGTGTGCAGACCTGCGGCCAAGGCGATGGCGGCTGGGGCGCAGGTGTCCCATTCATAGAGGCCTCCGGCATGGACCCAGGCGTCGGCTTCGCCGGTAACCACCGCCATTGCCTTCACCCCAGCAGACCCCACGCCATACACATCGGCGTCCAAGTGGCGGGCCAATCGGTGACCATCCCATCGCACCCGGGAGCGGGACATCACCACCAGCGGCCGACGGCGACCGGTGTCGGATGGCGGTTCGTCCCTACTAGCGGTGCTGAATGTACGGCCCCAGGGGGGCACCGCCACTGCCCCCGCAGCCGGCTCCCCATCTACCGACAGGCCGACATGCACCGCCCAGGTGTCGCTCCACTGATCGGCGAAGTCCGAAGAGCCGTCCAGCGGATCGACTATCCACACCCGCTCGGCTTCTAGTCGGGCGCCGTCGTCCCGTCCCTCCTCCGACAGCACGATGTCGTCGGGTCGCAGTTGGGCCAGCGCGCCGGTGAGATAGCGGTGACTGAGCTGATCCCCGGCCAACTCCCGATTGAGATAGCCCGTGTGGGACTCCTCCATTTCCTCACGCAGCGCCAGGAGCTGCTCTCCGGCTTGCTGGGCCAGCCAGTGAGCCAGCTCATGGTCACTCGGTTCCGGGTTATCGGTCACGGAGCCAACACGATCGGTCGCCAGTCCAGAACTTGAACCGGATCGGCACCGCCTCGTTCGGCCTGAACGATCACGGTGAAGGCCAGGAGTCGGCCATTTGCCACCGGATGCACCGCGTCGAGGGTGGCGGACACATCCACCACGTCGTCCTCGAACACCGGGCCGGTGTGATCGCAGAGATGCCACCCCACCACGGTGGCTGCGGTGGGAAGCAGCCGCACCAACCCGGCCTGGGCCAGACCCACGGTGTGCCCCCCGTACACCAGCCGCTTGCCTCCCTGGCCTAGAGAAGCATCCCGGTGCGGCGGCGCCAGATTCTGGGTGAGCCGCACGAGCGCGGGGGCATCGGTCACTGTGTCCCGCAACGGATCACTCCGTGTCTCTCCGATGGGCCACTCCTGGGGTGCTCCCAGGGGGGTCAGGTTCCAGTCGTCAGGGGCGGTCTCGACAAACGGAGCAATGTCCAGCTCATCGGGGGTTCCACCGAGTTCGTCATGGTGGCCGGTGGGGGCATCGGAGCGTCGTCGGACCAGAGCGCATCGCTCGAAGTCCAGCACCAAACGGCCTTCGTTATCGTGGGTCTGCATGCCGAGCAGCACCAGGCCCCGGGGAGGCCGGTCGGGCCGAGCTGAGGCTTCCCGCAATCCCCGCACGGTGACCGTGGTGGAAAGCGTGTCGCCAATCCGCACGGTGCGCAGTTGGCGCACGCCCCGGTAGAACAGGTTTGCCACCACTTTGCGGGTGGCCACGGTGGACTGGCCGATGGCCACCTGTAGCACCAATGCGGGGTTGACCACTGAACCGGGCTGACCCGTGATGGCCTCAGCCAGCGGAAGGCTCAGGCTGATGGCCAGCGGATCGCCGCAAATGGCCTGGTAGACGGCGGCTTCGCCCGGTCCGACGGTTATGGCCGGAGCAGGGTCGAGCGGCTGCCCTACTGCGAAGTCCTCAAACCAAGGGCCGTATCCTGCCGGTGCAACCACGCCCCGAAGTAAACCACGCCAGCCGCTGGTCGCCGGAACCGGCCCTCACTGTCCATTAGGTTCAGCCCATGGCAGCAGTTGCAAACGAGGAAATCCCGGTAATCATCGAGGTGGCCATCAACGGCATCACCAGCCCCGAAATCAATCCCAATGTCCCGCTGAGCCCAGAGGCCATTAGGGACAATTCCCTGACCTGTCTGGACCAAGGGGCAGCCATCATCCACACCCACAACTTTGACATCAGCCTCACCGGCGAAGCCGCGGCCGGGCCTTACATCGAGGCTATGGCCCCGGTGCTGGCCGCCCGGCCCGACGCGCTGTGGTATCCGACACTCACCTCGGGCGCCGACCACCAGGGCAAGAACGCCCACGTGGCCATGATCGCCGCTGAGGTGCCCATGCGCATGGCAGTGGTGGACCCCGGCTCCACCAACATCGGAGCCGCCGGACCCGACGGCCTACCGGTGGGCGGCACTTACAAGAACGACTACGCCGACATCCGGGCCAGTTTCGACCTGTGCCGAAACAATGGCTGGGGTCCGGCGCTGGCCATCTACGAACCCGGCTTCTTGCAGTGCGTTCTCACCTACCACCGGGTCGGCCTATTGCCCGCCGGATCGATGGCCAAGCTCTATTTCGGGGGTGAGTGGGGCCTCACTCGCAGGTCCAAGGGGGTGACCTTCGGTCTCTCGCCAACCAAGCACGCTCTGCTGGCTTATCTGGACATGCTGGAGGGCACCGAGATCCCGTGGTCAGTTTCAGTATGGGGCGGTGACCTCATGGCCACCCCGGTGGCCCGGCTGGCCCTCGAGATGGGCGGCCATCTGCACGTGGGCATCGAAGAGTTCTACGACCCCGACCGCTCCCCCACCAACCAGGAGCTCTTGGCTGAAGCCGTCGCGCTGTGCAATGAGGTCGGCCGCCCCATCGCCACCTGCGCCGAGACGGCAGAAATGCTGGAACTGCCCTAGCCGTCTAGACGCAGGGATTCTCCATCACGCCGAGGCCCTCTATCTCAGAGCGGATCACGTCACCCGGCTTGAGATAGATCCCTTGGGCGTGCCCTACCCCTCCAGGGGTGCCGGTGAAGATTAGGTCGCCCGGATGCAAGGGGAGGATTGACGAAAGATAGGCCACCATTTCGGCCACCGGGCGCATGAGGAAGCTGGTGCGGCTGTTCTGGCGCAGTTCGCCGTTGATCTCACAGGAGATGGCCAGATCGTCGGGATTGTCCACCAAGTCGATGCTCACCAGCGCCGGGCCGGTGGGGCCGAATGATTCTCGGGACTTGCCCAGGGAGAATTGGGGTGGAGTGGCCGCGGTCTGCAAGGCCCGGTCGGATATGTCCTGGCCGATCATCAAGCCGGCAATCCGATCCCAAGCCTCTGTTTCATCCACGTCGCGGGTCTCGGTGCCGATCACCGCCACCAATTCGCATTCGTAGTCGCAGTGGTCGCCTTTCAGCTTCACCGGCGCGGCTGGCCCCACCAGGCAGGTGGGAAACTTGGTGAAAACCACTGGCGCTTCGCCGGCGGTTCGGCCCATGGGATCGACCCGATCAATCTCCTCGATGTGATCCCGATAGTTGAGGCCGTAGCCGAACACCTGCATGGGTGCTGGCACCGGCGGTCCCAATTCGGTCAAAGTCACCTGTCCGTCGGGCGCTCCTCGGCCGGCCCAGCGATCGTGCAGTTCTTGGGGGCGGATCAGGGCGTCCATCGGGTCACTACCCAATACCCAATAGTCCTGCCCGTCCAGCAACACCGCCTGCCCAGCGCGGTTGGCCAGTCGAAAGCTCACTGCGATGCCATATCCGCTACAGCGTGGCCGCGAGTTCTACCGCGGAGCGCATGGCCCCTTCCAGGTACCCCGGTTGGGAGCAATCACCCACCGAGTGGACTTCGGTGCCAGTGGCCCGTAGCTCATCGGCCAGCGATGTGTCGGCAGCCAACTCGGAGGTGACCACTACCAGATCGGCCGGTGTGGTCTGCTCGGAACCGTTGGTGCGCCACACCACGCCGTCTTCGGTGATGGCCACGATCTCAGCCCCAGATACCAGGCTCACCCCCGCTTGACCGAGATCATGGACTACGCGCCAGCGGCCGGGAAGCCCCAGAGAGAAGCCGAAAGCGGGACCCGACTCGATCAGCGTGACCTCGGCCCCCTGATGGTGGGCGGTCTCGGTTACCCCGATGCCGGGGAGGTCGCCGCCTAGTACCGTGATTCGGGCTGCATCCAGCGGGTTACCGTCCAGCAACCACGGGGCCAAATCGTCCACCCCCCAAACATTGGGGCCGTCGATGCCGTCCACATTTGGGCGTCCCCATCGGCCACCCACCGCAACCACCACTGCGTCGGGCGAGAAAACGCTGGCCTCAGCTGCATCGAGGCGTGTGTCGAGCCGCACATCAACCCCCAACTGGTCGAGTTGGCGTTCGAACCACTCCATGAGCTCGGCGTTCACATCGCTGGTGGCCGACGCCAGCGCCCATCGGCCACCCAGCCGATCAGATGCCTCGGCCAGGATCACTTCGTGGCCCCGCAGAGCGGCTACGCGGGCGGTTTCCATGCCCGAGGGCCCTCCACCAACCACCAGAACCCGTCGGGCTGCTGGCGCGGCCTCGGCTGTCAGGGAATCCTCCCGGCCCAAAAAGCCATTACCTGCGCACCGGGTGCCTACCCGCAGGAATATGTTGCCGATACAGCGGTAGTGGTACACGCAGGGCCGCACGTCTTCGGAATTGCCCGCAGCCAGCTTGTTGGGCAAATCGGGGTCGGCCAGGATCTTGCGACCCATAGCCACAAAGTCGTACTTGCCTTCGGCGATGTGCCGATCGGCGGCTTCAGGGCTGATCCGACCCACGGCGATGATCGGCACGTCCACCTCGGCTTTGACCACGGCCGCGTTCGGCACCAGCAGTTCGGGCACATGAGGGCCGTAGGAGTCGGTGGGTCCGGTGGCGATTCCGGGATCGTGATAAGCCGAAACGTGGATGGCGTCGGCTCCTGATTCGGCGGCTACTCGGGCGTTGTAGAGGGCATCGTCCAGGACAATGCCGTCGATACCCACCTCAGTGCTGTTGAGCCGGACCCACACCGGGTAGTCGTCTCCCACCCGACGGCGGATTTCGGTGAGGATCTCCTTCAAAAACCGGGCCCGATTTTCCACTGATCCGCCGTATTCGTCGTCTCTAGTGTTCACGGTGGGAGACAGAAACGCGTCGATGAGGTAGCCGTGACCGCCGTGCAGCTCCACCGCATCCACCCCAGCCTCCCGGGCCCGCACAGTGGCCGCGGCAAACTGGTCGGCCACGATGGCGATGTCATCGTGGTCCATCACCCGGTAGTGGGGATTGGACGTAGGAGCCATGAACGGCTCGGCCATCATGGCGCCCTCATCCGCGGTGACCATTCCGTACAAGGGGTCGATAGTCATCGGCCCCGGTTCGGAGGGCACCCACATAGGCCGTCCCGCCATGGTGTCCTGAAGACCCATCTTGCCGGCGTGGGTCAGCTGCATGGCGATCTTGCCACCATGGGCGTGGACCCGGTCGGCCGCCCTCCTCCACGACGGGATGAACTTGTCGTCGGAGATGGCGGTTTGACGCTTGTTGGAGCAGCCCACCGGATGGGCCACCCCCACCGATCCCAGCATCACCACGGCCATGCCACCCTTCGCCCGGGCCTCCAAGTAAGCGGCCTGGTCATCGGACACCTCGCCGTTCTCGTCTCCTAGCTCTTCCCCCATGGGGGCCATGATCAACCGGTTGCGCAGCTCCAGAGTGCCAATGCGACCGGGTGACAGCAGATGCTCGTAGCTCATTGGTGCTCCTAGCCCGATAGATGCTCGTAGCTCATAGCCCCATCATGGCCCAGCGATGCCAGCTGGGTCAGATTGCCACAAACACAAGAGCACTTACCCCAAAACTGCTGGCCGAACCCCTCACCGCCATAATCTCGCTGCGTGTCTTTGATCGCAGCGTGGGGGCTGACCAAGCAGTTCGGCGATTTCACCGCAGTCGACGGGATCGATTTCGAGGTCGAGCGGGGCGAGGTATTCGGCTTTCTGGGACCCAACGGCGCCGGCAAGTCGTCCACCATGCGGATGATCGGCTGTGTTTCCGACCCCACCGGGGGTGCCCTGCGCATCTTGGGGATGGACCCGTCTCGTGAGGGCACCAAGATTCGGACTCGCCTCGGGGTGGTCCCCCAGCAGGACAACCTCGACGAGGAGCTGTCGGTGGCCGAGAACCTATATGTGTACGGGCGCTATTTCGATCTGCCTCGGTCGTTGCTGCGCTCCCGGATCGCCGAACTGCTGGATTTCGTGCAGCTCACCGAGCGGGCCAACGACCACGTGGAGCCGCTGTCGGGAGGCATGAAACGGCGCCTCACCATCGCCCGGGCCCTAATCAGTGAGCCTGAAGTGCTGTTGCTGGATGAACCCACCACCGGCCTCGATCCCCAAGCCCGCCACGTGGTGTGGGAACGGCTGTGGACGCTCAAGCGCCGAGGAGTGACCCAGGTGCTCACCACCCACTACATGGACGAGGCCGAGCAACT
Organism: Acidimicrobiia bacterium; assembly: GCA_009842675.1. GTDB lineage: Bacteria > Actinomycetota > Acidimicrobiia > Acidimicrobiales > Bin134 > Poriferisocius. The sequence goes on from VYEX01000062.1 coordinate 142,102, forward strand.
CTGCGACCGCCTCGTAGTAATGGACCGAGGACAGATCGTGGCCGAAGGCTCCCCCCGCCAACTCATCGAGCGCTACTCCACCCGAGAAGTGGTGGAGGTGCGCACCCACGGGCAAGTGACCGTGATGGCCGACGCCTTGCGCCGCTTGGGGGAGAGCCCTGAAGCCCAAACAAGGGATGAGCTCTATGAGCGAGTAGAGGAGTTGCCGGATCGGGTGCTGCTCTATACCGACCAAGGCGAGCGGCTGGTGGCCCTTCTCGGCGAGGTCGAACATGAGAGCGTGCTGGTGCGACGCAGCACCCTTGAAGACGTGTTCTTGCACCTGACCGGCCGGTCGCTGGTGGACTGATGCCACCGGCCGCAGTCGTTCCCCGCACAAAGTTGGCGGTTGAGTATTGGCTGTTGACCTATCGGCGCAACTGGAAGGGCTCGCTGCTCACCAGTTTCTTGAGTCCGATCCTGTTCCTGGCGGCCATGGGGTTGGGCCTGGGCTCCCTGGTCGACGCCGAGGTTGGTTCGGGCCGGGACCTGGGCGGACTCGACTACCTGGACTTCCTAGCCCCAGGGTTGTTGGCTGGAAACGCCATGATGCTGGCGGTCAACGAGTCCACCTACCCGGTTCTGGGCGGCTTCAAGTGGTACCGCACCTACATGGCCATGGCCGCTTCCCCGCTGCGAGGCCGCGACATCATGCTGGGCCATTTCACCTACATGGCCTTTCGGGTGACCTTGGCCAGCTTCGTATTCCTAGGAGTGATGGCCGTCTTCGGAGCGGTCTCGTCCCCGCTGGCGGTACTGGCCCCAATATGCGCCGCCCTGTGCGGCATGGCCTTCGCCACCCCCACCGCGGCGTTTGTCGCCACCCGGATCAACGCCGACAACTTCAGCACCTACACCCGGTTCGTAATCATGCCCATGTTCTTGTTCTCGGGCATCTTCTACCCGGTATCGCAGCTGCCTATCGTCCTTGAACAGATCGCCTGGCTCACCCCGGTGTGGCACGGGGTGAGGCTGTGCCGGGCGCTTAGCACCGGCAGCGGAGTGAACTGGGAACTGGCCGGGCATCTTGCCTATCTGGTGGCCCTGATCTTGATCGGCACGCTGCTCTCAGCCAGGACATTCACCCGGAGGCTGTACGAATGAGCCCGGCAAATGTGAAGCAGGGACGACGCCCCTCGAAGCTGGGACTGGCCGCGGCGGCGGGCTTGTTGCCCTCGCATCGGTTTGCCCGCGTCGTCGAGCGCAACATTACCGTGTATCGGCGTACCTGGGTCACGCTGTTGTCGGGGTTCTTCGAACCGGTGTTCTACCTGCTGTCCATCGGCATCGGCATCGGCGAGCTGGTGGGCGACGTGACTGTCGGGGGGCGCACCGTCGACTACCGCACGTTCGTGGCCCCGGGGCTGTTGGCCACTTCGGCCATGAACGGCACCTTCTACGACAGCACCATGAACATGTACTACAAGCTCACCTGGGCCAAGATCTACGACGCCGTGCTGGCCACCCCGGTGGGCGTGGTTGATCTGGCCCTGGGCGAGATGGGTTGGTCGGTGCTGCGGGCCACCCTGTACTCCGGCGGCTTTCTGGGAGTCATGGCCGGTTTGGGGCTGGTGGACTCGTTCTGGGCCATCGCCGCACTGCCGGGGGCCACTCTGATCGGATTCACCTTTGCTGCCTTGGGGATGGCCGCCACGAGCTACATGCGGAGCTGGAACGATCTCGACTTGGTGACCGTGCCGCTCATTGTGCAGTTCCTGTTCTCAGCCACCTTCTTCCCGCTGGACACCTACCCCCGGGCCGTGCAATTCCTGGTCCAGGCCACCCCCCTCTACCACGGCGTGGCCATGGAGCGAGCCTTCATCGCCGGCGACATCAGCCTGGACTTGGTCGTCCATATCGCCTACTTGCTGGCCTTAGCCGCCGCCGGCGCCGCCATTGCCAGCCGCCGCCTCGGCCAATTGCTCACCCCGTGAGGAGTGCTTAGACAGGCTGGCGGATGATGGTGCCGGGCTGGATGCCGGAGTCGGGGCCGATTCCGTCGAGCTTGAGGGCCATGAGCATATGGAACTCATCGCCGCCGTCTCCGCTGTCGCCTTGCACGGTGTGGTCGATGGAGACAACTTTGGTAGCTACCGCCTGATCGCCGACGTCGACTACCAAAGCGTCGCCCTCTTGGACCCGTCCCGCAGTGGCCCGGCCGATCACAAAAAAATCGCCGGCTGACATGGCCTCGGTGCGGACCACCTCAAGCTGGAACAGCTCCTTGCTTCGACACCACCGCTTGAAGAACGTCCGCCAGTTGCGGGGCTGGTCGTCCCACTCCCCTTCCACGATGCCCGGCGAGTTGCTCACAATTGGCAAACTAGTGGAATGAGCGACCGGTACACCATCATCTCGGCCGACTGCCACGCCGGGGCCAACCACGAGACCTACCGCGGCTACCTGGAATCCAAGTACCTCGACGACTTCGACGCTTGGCGGGACAAGTACCGCAACCCGTTCCGCGACCTCCAAGACGGTGGGCGGGTGCGCAACTGGGACAACGAGCGCCGATTGGGAGATCTGTACACCGACGGCCAGGTGGGCGAGGTGGTATTCCCCAACACCGTGCCCCCGTTCTTTCCCAGCTTCATCCTGTTCGCCCGCCCGCCCCGGGCCGACCAACTCGAACACCGCCTGGCTGGCATCCGAGCCCACAATCGCTGGCTGGCCGAATGGTGTGCGGAGTATCCCGATCAGCGAGCCGGCATCGGCCAAACCTTCTTGAACGATGTCGACGAGGCCATCAAAGACGTGGAGTTCATCGCGGCCAACAACCTTCGCGGCGGCGTGCTCATCTCGGCCATCCCACCCGACTGCAAGGACCTCTCCCCTTTGTACGACCCGGCGTACGACCCGTTCTGGGCCGCCTGCGAGGACCTCGGGGTGATCGTCAACAGCCACGGCGGCACCGGTGCCCCCAATTACGGCAAGTACTCGGTGGCCGACCTGTTGTTCATCACTGAGGTGAGTTTCTACTCCCATCGGCCCTTCTACCAGCTATTGCTGTCGGGGGTGTTCGAGCGTTTCCCCAAACTCAAGTTCGTTATGACCGAGCAGGGCTGTGCCTGGCTGGTGGGCGCATTGGCCCAAATGGACGAGACCCTGGCCAAGATCCGCGACACCGGCCGCATGGGCGAGATGCGCTACGACGAGAGCCACATCCTGCCCAAGAGCGCCACTGAGTACTTCCAGCAGAACTGCTGGGTGGGGATCAGCCAGCCGGGCCACGAGGACGCCGCCGCCCGCGAGGTGCTGGGGTCGCACAAAGTGATGTGGGGCTCCGACTATCCCCACAACGAGGGCACTGGTCCCTATACCCGCGAGCACCTGCGCCAGGTGTTCTGCAACACCGATCCGGTAGAGCTCCAGCAAATCCTGGCCGGCAACGCCGCCAATCTGTATGGATTCGACCTCGACGCTCTGGCCCCGCTGGCCGCCCAGCACGGACCCACTCACGACGAGATCGCCGTGCCCCTCGATCAGTTGCCCGCTGAACCCAACGAAGCACTGCTCAAGAACGTCATTGCCGCCTGACAAGGCCGTCAGTCAAGAGAGCTAGCTGAAATGTCCTGACTCGCCCGCGCCTCCCGTCAGCGCTAAGGGAACCAAAGGGCATCACCGGGCGTCGTTGCCAAGTGATGAAGACTATCCCTTGGATGGCTTCGGGAGTTTCAGAGGGCGACCAGCCGATTTGGCATGGGTCCGCGACGGCTGGCGAAGTTCACCAACTGGCCAGCTTTGACGACTTGTACCGAGATGAATACGGGCCGATGGTTCGCCTTGCCCGTGGGCTGGTGGATACCCAGGAGATCGCAGAAGAGATCGTCCAGGACGCCTTCGCCAGGGTGTATGAGCGCTGGAATCGGCTCGACAATCCCGGCGGCTACCTGCGCACCGCGGTGGTGAACGGCGCCCGCAGCGAGCTGAGGAAACGCGAAGTGAGACGGCGCATCGGCATTCGGCCGTTCATTCCTCCCCAACCCGAGGATCGAGACTACCTGCTCGATGCCCTAGACCAGCTCCCCCCTCGCCAGAAGACCGTCCTCGTCTTGAAGTTCTACGCCGACATGACCGAGAAAGAGATCGCCCAGGCCATAGGGGTAAGGCCGGGCACAGTCAAAAGCGCCACCTCCCGAGGACTGGCCGAGTTGCGAAAGGTGGTCGAGCAGTGAGCGACGAGCGCCGCACCCCTGAGAACCAGACCGAAGCCGACGATCAGGCCCTCGGCGAAGCCCTGGGCTCCGCTATCCGAGGGCGGGTCGATACTCCCGCCGCTCGCCCGCCGGTGTCCTCGATCGCCGAGCGCGCCGCCGCTCGGGCCAAGGCTCGCAACACCCGACGGGCCGTTGTGGGCATCGCCGCGTCGGCTGCCCTCGTGGTGGGCGGAATCTCGGCATGGAACGCTCTGGAGGGCGACCAGCCCAATGAAGTGATCGTGGTCGATGATCCCACTGCCTCTCCTGCGCCCCAACCGGGCACAGAACCGACTCCCGCGCCGACTTCGGAAACTCCGAGTGAGCCAGAAGACACCCCCCAGACCGGCTCCGAAGCAAGTACTGAACCTCCGACGCCGGCGATCATGTCCACTGGGCCGGCACCGGGCTGGAACGGGTTTGAGCCGACCAGCGTCTTTGGGGCTGATGTGGTTGACGCCCACAGGTTTGCGTCGGTCGGCGACGGGCGTTTGGTAGTGCAGGCCTACAGCACCGACGGCGACCAAGTGCTGATTTCGTCCAATGGGGCCGACTGGACGGCGATTCCAATGCCGTCATTCTTCTCCCCCGAGAGATTCGACATCGCCGGAGACCGCTGGCTGGTAACCGGTTGGGGGTACAACGAAACCGTGTCAGAACCCCAGGCGTTCTTCTCCGACGACCAGGGAACCACGTGGACCGACCTAGCCCTCGACATCGTTTCTCCCGATGAGACTTCCCGGGTTGCCGCCGCGACAGTGTCAGGGCAGAACATGGTGATTGCCACGGAGAACCGCATCCACACCGATATCGCGTCGGTAATCGTGGCCCGGGGACTGGTGCCCGACAAAGAGTCGATAAGGGGCTGGATGGGCGTGGAAGGCAACACGGTGAGCTTCACCCGAGACGAGTCGTCACCGCCTGAGTCATTTGAGCTGACCTCCGAAGAAGAAGATCTGCTCTACGGAGGCGATCGGGACTTTGTCCGCCTCTTCCATAGCGACGGAGGAGATGCGGAACTCGTGGCCGAGTACCAGGGCTGGAATGTTGCCGGATACGGCGCAACCGACGGGTTCCATCTTTTGATGCTGGCCAACGAGGGGGCGCTCAAGCTCGCCTCCCCTGATGGCCGCCAATGGAGCCAAACTCCTTTGGCCACCGGCGACGGCGTTCCCGTCGATCAACTCTCCAACTACTACGGGTCTACCAACCAGACGGTCTGGACATCCGGTGGAACGGCAAGCGACTACCGAGTTGAACGCCTCGACGGTGTGTACACCGCCCCCCTGGTCGCTGAACTTCCCGAGGGCATCGCCCATGCGAGTCGTTTCTCGGTCGGCCCCGCGGGCGTCGCCATGGTGGCCTTGCCGGGGAGCTTCCCCGATGCGGATCTCGAGCTGAGCTTGCAGGTGGCCAAGGACGGCTACGAATTGCGCTACAACCAGCCCGAGGGCGGCTTTTCCCTTTGGGACTTGACCCAAGACATTGCCGTCTACCAGTTCGACCCCGAGAGTGAACAGGCCAACATGCTCCCCGAGGGCATTCAGGTCGTGGAAGGGGACGACGGCGATACCGAGTTGCTGATCTTTGAGGATCCCGAGACCGGTGAGCATCTGGTGTCGTTCACCAGAGAAGAACTGCAACCTTGGGCCAACGCTGAGAGCCTGTTGGCCGCACCAGAAATCAGACCCCAACAGGTTGAGGCGTGGGTGGGCTGGTCGGCCAACGGAGTCGATTGGGTATGGCAGACCCTCTCCGAAGCCTTCGGACTCACCGATCTCACCGATGTTGAGAAAGAGCTCACCAACGTTGATCTAGCCGTTGGCACTGACTATCTGATCGCCCGAGTACAGCTTGGCGTTGTCGATCCCTCCGAGACGCCCGACGACAACGGCGACGGTCCCTACTCCGTCACATATCTACCACCGCGATGGTTCATCGCCACCGTAGAATGAAGAGAGCGTTAGGGCTGTTAACAGCGGCTCTGGCTAGACGGTAGGACGGCTGTGGGCGGTTGGTGCGTCCCCCTCCGCACCAACCGCCCGCAGCGCTGTCTACCGCCCCTTAGACTCGGCGCATGATCATCGACGTGGATACCCACTGGGAGATCACGGGGGACTCGTCTGGGGTAGATCCCATGAAGCCGTGGGCCGATCAGATACCCGACAACCGGACGCACCTGGCCAACGCCATCGCCGGCGACCTGCTCCAGGTGCTGCCCGCCGACCGCCTGCCAAGCCCGGCAGAACTGCTGCCCAAGCTCTTTGAGCGGGCCGAAGATTCGGGAGGGCCGGTAATCCTGCACCCCCGCCACGACTCCACCGCCGCCGAGCGAGTGGCGTGGATGGACTCGGTGGGAATCGACCACTGCCTGGTGAACCCTGGCGGCTACTGGCAGAAGCTCGACTACCTCCGGCCGGAAGATCGGGTGATTGCCGCCCAGCGGTGCAACGACTTCCTCACCGAGCAACTTTGGGACCAGCAGAATCGGCTCCACACAGTGGCCACCATCGACTTCTCTGATCTGGACCACGCGGTGGCTGAGCTGGAGCGGTGCCGGGATCGAGGCTCCCGGGCGTTCTTCCTCTACACCCTCCGGGGAGTACCCGCTGGCGGCCCACCCGGCCACCCAGACTGGGATCGGGTGTGGGCCGCGGCCACCTCCCTGGGCATGGTGGCGGTGATCCATGTAGGAAACACCGAGTCCGACTTCTCCAAGTGGGCCGATATCGGTTGGGATCTGCCTGAAGGAGCCGGAGTCGGTGGGCTGATCCGGCTGGCCAACACCCAGCGGCTGCACGCCGCTCAAAACCTCATCGCCAGCATGCTGTTCGGCGGGGTGTTCCACCGGTTCCCCACCCTCACTGTGCTGGTCGAGGAGATGCGGGCAGGATGGCTGCCCTGGTATGTGGCCACATTGTCCCGCCAGTGCCTGTCGTCGCCGTCTTTGGGCGATTGGCCGTGGCCCACCAGCGGCGAGGAGATGCTCCACCGCAATCTGCGGCTCACTCCCCTGCCCGGATTCGGCGACACCGACGCCCTCGACGTGCTGGCCGCCCTACCCGACATGGTGGTGTTCTCCTCCGACTACCCCCACCAAGAGGGCAACGCCGACCCCATTGAGCTGTACCGCCCCGATCTCGATGACCTAGACGACGGCGTGAGGTCCGCGTTCATGGGAACGACCGCCGCAGAATGCTTCGCCCGAATCGGCGACCCGCTGCCTGCGGTGGGCTGACGCTTCCTAGAAGTCAGCGTCCCACGGGCTGCATGTAGAAGGTGATGCCGCTGGGGGCCTCCTGCTCGGTGAGGGCATCCCGTGCTGCGGCCAGCGTCTTCCCCGCCTCGGTCTCCTCGTAGAACCAGGCCTCCGCCTGCCGTGCCCCTGGAGGTGGGCCACCGGCTAGCTCGAGAGCGGCCTCTTGGTAATAGGCCCGGATGTCGTGGGCGATTCCGATGGTGTCCAACCGAGGGCCATAGACCTCTTTCCAGTGTTCTCCGGCGATCAGTCGCTCCAAATCAGCTAGGGCGCCGGGGACACCGTCAGGATCGATGGAACGGCCTACTTCGGTGGCCCCCCGACGAGCTACCGCCCGGTCATAGGCGGCTCGCAGTCCCTGGGCCTCGTCCACCGACGCAGCGATTTCGGGGTCGAAACGGGGGGGCAGCGCACAGGCCAGCGGCGCCTCAACTGCCTCCACCACTTCCGGATAGTCCACCAACACGGGACCGGAGGGGGCGTTGAGCAGATCAAATGCTGCGGCCAGCACGCCCTGTTGGAATAGGGCGTTGTCGGGCATGCCCAACGGGCGTCCCAGAGGGAACTCGCAGTACAGCACTCGGGGAACGTTCATTCGCTCAGCCACCGGCCTCATCGACGCCAGCACGACGGTGGCGATTCCAGCGTCTTCCAGTACGTGGGCCAGCACACACACGGTGCGCGTGCACAGAGGTCAAACCGGCGTCAAGATGGCCACGTCCACTCCGTCGGCCCGCAGTTCGGCCGCGGCAGCGGGGCCTGTGTCGAGGCGCACCTCCGACACCGTGTCGGGCTGGTTGCCGGCAAACGCAACATGCCGAGGGGCCACAGCCCCGATGGTGCCGTCGGCGGCCAGTTCTTCCAAACGGTCAATGGGGTACACCACGTTGTGGTCGGACACATACGCAGCCCGGTCGAAATTGGAGCTCCAGTGGCCCAGGATCAGTTCCCGGTCGCTCCGATCAAGCATCCGATAGCTGGTGTCGCCCCGGCCTTCAAAGCGGTCCTGGTCCGCCCGGTGCAGCCCCGCACTAGTCACGATGGCCACGGTGGCCTGGGCCAGCGGCGGAGGCGACGCCCATGGTGTGGACTCAAACTCTGGTACCGGAAGGTTCGCCATGAGGTCGCGCATTGTCTGGTCACTCGACATGCTCACACTCTCCCACAGGGCAAAGGCGCTACTCGCTGCTGGAGGGAAAGGCTCTCCGTTGCTGCTCGGCGTAGCGGGCACGAACCTCTCTGCCATCGATTCCAGGCGGGGGTTCCACAAGCGTTCCCAGACCGAGCGGCCAGTCGGCTGCCACATCGGTCGGATGGCGGCCACTCGCCACCGCGGCGGCCTGCACCGCGGCCCCTAGGGCAACCGTCTCATCGTCGTCAGGCACCATGATCGGCTCGCTGTGCAGCACTGCCGCTCGCACCCGATAAGCGACCGAGCGAGCACCGCCGCCGATGAGATGCAATCGCCCACTGGATTCCACACCAGCGCTCCGCAAGGCATCGAGACCTTCGAACAGCCCGCAGAGCACGCCATCGTGGGCGGCCAGGGCCAGCTCCTCGCGGGTGGTGTCGTTTCGCAGGGCAGCCAATACACCCGTGGCATCGGGCAGGTCGGGGGTGCGCTCTCCGTCGAAGTAGGGCACCAGCACCGGTGCGGTCGCATTTTCGGGCGCGGCCAGCGCCAGCGCGGCCAGTTCCACCGCGTCCACCCCCAGCCAGTGGGACACAGTGTCGGTGACCCGTGTGGCGTTGAGCGTGCACACCAATGGCAAATAGCCACCAGCGGCGTCGGCGAATCCGGCTACCGCGCCTGTCGGGTCGCTGGTCGGCGTGGTGGAAACGGAATAGGCCGTGCCGGAGGTACCCAGCGAGATCACTGTGTCGCCGGACTTCAACCCGAGTCCGAGGGCCGCTCCCATGTTGTCGCCGGTACCGGGGCCGACGAGCACTGAGTCGCCCAATCCCAGCGCGGCCGCCGCTTTCGGTGTAATTGGCCCAGCCGCCTGATCAGACTCGAGCACCCGGGGCAGACGAGGCAGCCAGCCGTTCGGATCGCCCACGGCCAACCCCAGCAGATCTGGGGCAACCTCATTGGCGGCGGGATCGAACCAACCGGTGCCCGAGGCGTCGCCTCGGTCGGTGACATGAGCGCCTGTCAGCCGCCAAGTGAGCCAGTCATGGGGCAGCATGACTTGAGCGATCCGGTCAGCCAGTTCGGGCTCATGCTTGAGCACCCAGGCCAGCTTGGCAATGGTGAACGACGCCAACGGCACCGAACCGCAGCGCCGGGCCCACTGCTCGCGACCATGGCGGGCTACCAGGTCTCGGGCCTGGGGCGCGGAAGTGGTGTCGTTCCACAGCTTGGCCGGGCGCAGAGCCTCACCGTCCTCGCCTACCAGCACCAGGCCGTGCTGCTGGCCGGCCACGCTCACTGCCACAACATTGGCCCGGTCGGCATCGGTCAATTGGGCAAAGCAGGCCGACAGCGCTTCCCACCAAGTTGCCGGATCTTGCTCGCTTACCGGCGGCTCCCAGAGCGAGTGGGTGTGCGGGGCGCTGGTCCGGTCAACCAGCAGACCGGAGTCGAGTTCTCGCAGTTCTACCTTTGCGGACTGAGTGGAAGAATCCACCCCGGCCACCAATGCACGGCCAACCATCAGGTGCCAATCGCAGCAATGCCCGACATCAGCCTGTCAATCTAACACTCGGTTACTTGGCGCCTCATCAGTTCGGCGTGGACCAGATGATGCGGTTGACCTCATTTTCCAGTCGTTCCTGGCGCCCCGACACCGGCTGGGGGTCGAGCCCATCGGCAACCGCCTGATCGGCTAGCGCGGCAAGGTCCACATCACCCTTCAGGATCTCGGCGCCCAGTCCTGAGTCCCAACGGGCATAGCGGTCGGCCCGGGCCTGCTCGATGGCCCCGTCGGCCAGCATGGCCTCCGCCACCAGCAGAGAGCGGGCCAGTGTGTCGATGCCGCCGATGTGGCCCCAGAACAGGTCATCTCTGGCCATACTCTGGCGCCTGAGCTTTGTGTCGAAGTTGAATCCGCCGGTGGTGAATCCCCCGCCTCGCAAGATCTCATAGAGAGCCAGCGAGAGCTCGTCCACCGAGTTGGGGAACTGGTCGGTGTCCCAACCGTTCTGGGGATCGCCTCGGTTGGCGTCCACGCTGCCGAAGATTCCGTTGTCCACCGCATAGGCCACCTCGTGGTGGAAGGAATGGCCCGACAAGGTGGCGTGGTTCACCTCGATGTTCACCTTGAACTCGTCGACTAGGTCGTAGCGATCCAAGAACCCGTGAACCGAGGCACAGTCGTAGTCGTACTGGTGCTTGGTGGGCTCCTGGGGCTTGGGCTCGATGAGCAAAGTGCCGGTGAAGCCGATCTTGTGCTTGTGCTCGGCCACCATGGTCAGGAAGCGGGCGAGCTGGTCGGCCTCTTGGCGCAGCCGGGTGTTAAGCAGCGTCTCGTAGCCCTCCCGCCCTCCCCACAGCACATAGTTGGCCCCGTCTAGGCGGTGGGTGGCCTCCAGCATGTGGCGAACCTGGGCCGCGGCGTGGGTGAACACTTCGGGGTCGGGATTGGTGGCCGCTCCGGCGGCGTAGCGGGAATGGGAGAACAGGTTGGCCGTGCCCCACAGCAGCCGCACACCGGTGGCCTCCATCTTTTCCGCAGCCCGCTCCACCATGGTGTCGAGATTGGCCCGGCTCTCGCTTAGATCTGCGCCTTCCGGGGCCATGTCCACATCGTGGAAGCAGTAAAACGGCGTCCCCAGCTTCTCGAAGAACTCGAACGCGGCATCCTGCTTGGCCCGGGCGGCGGCCATCGGGTCCTGTCCCGGCTCCAGCCAGGGGCGGTCGAACGTGCCGTGGCCGAATATGTCGCTGCCCGGCCAATTGAAGCTGTGCCAGTAGCACACCGCTATCCGCAGGTGGTCCTCCATGCGCCTACCCACGACCTGGCGGTCGGGGTCGTACACCCGGTAGGCCAGTTGGCCAAGCCCCGCTCGACGGCCGGCAAAGGCCACCGGCTCGGGAACGGTGTCGAAGAAGTCAGTCATAGTGAGCCTCCGTCATAGCGCCGTCGCTGCCATCGCCGAGTCTAAAGATTGCCTCTTGCAGCCGCCCGATCACCGGCTGATTGTCCGTGTACGCTTACGGGGTTGACATCACGTATCAAGCATGAGAGGCGGGTCCATGTCTTTTCCTTCTGACCTTGAGATCGCCCGCGGGGCGAACCTCCGACCACTAACCGAAATCGCCGAAGAAGCCGGCATCCCGGTCGAGATGCTGGAGCCCTACGGGGCAGGGGCGGCCAAGATCAGCCTGGATGCGATTGAGGCTCTGTCTGATCGGCCCCGAGCCCGCTACGTGGTGGTGACCGCCATCACCCCAACGCCATTGGGCGAGGGCAAAACCACCACCACCGTGGGGCTGGGTCAAGGATTCGGGCACATCAACAAGAAGGCGACCATCGCCATCCGCCAGCCCTCACTGGGGCCGACGTTCGGCATCAAGGGCGGTGCCGCCGGCGGCGGCTACAGCCAGGTGGTGCCCATGGAGCTGTTCAACCTCCACCTCACCGGTGACATGCACGCGGTGACCGCGGCCCACAACATGTGCTCGGCCATGCTGGATGCCCACATCTACCACGGCAACGAATCAGGCCTGGATCTGCACAACATCACCTGGCGCCGGGTGGTGGACATCAACGACCGGGCGCTGCGCAACATCGTGCTCGGTCTGGGCGGTCGGCTCGACGGTATCCCTCGGGAGAGCGGATTCGACATCACCGCGGCATCGGAGGTGATGGCCACCCTGGCGCTGGCTACATCTCTATCCGACTTGCGGGCCCGTTTGGGACGCACCGTGGTGGGCTATACCAAAGCTGGCGATCCGGTGACCGCGGAGGACTTGAAGGCCGCCGGGGCCATGGCCGTTTTGCTGAAGGACGCCCTCAAGCCCAACCTCATGCAAACCCTGGAGGGTGGCCCCGCCCTGGTGCACACCGGGCCGTTCGGCAACATCGCCACCGGCAACTCCTCCATCGTGGCCGACCGAATCGCCATCCACACCGGCGACTTCTTGGTAACCGAGGCCGGATTCGGCGCCGACATGGGGGCTGAGCGCTTCTTCAACATCAAGTGCCGCTACTCGGGCTTGGCCCCCGACGCCGCGGTGATGGTGGCCACCGTGCGGGGGCTGAAGGCCCATTCCGGCAACCACCGCATTGTCGCCGGGCGTCCCCTGCCAGAGGCGCTGCTGGCCGAGAACCCCGACGAGGTGCACGCTGGAGGAGACAACCTCCGCAAGCAGCTCTCCAACATGAAGGCTCACGGGGTGACCCCGGTGGTGGCCATCAACGCCTTCCCCGGCGACCACGATGCCGACTTGGCCGCCATCGGCGAGATCGCCGACGAGTACGGCGCCCGCTGTGCGATCACCACCCACTTCTCCGACGGCGGCGCGGGGGCGGCCCAGTTGGCCGAGGCGGTGGCCGAGGCCTGCGAGGAGCCCAGCTCGTTCAAGGTGCTGTACGAGGATGATCTGTCGCTCAAGGACAAGATCGCCGCGGTAGCCACCACGGTGTATGGCGCCGACGACGTGGAGTATTCAGCCACGGCCAACCGCCAGCTCGACACCTACGAGAATGCCGGTTTCGGCCACCTCCCGGTGTGCATAGCCAAGACCCACTTGTCCATCTCGTCCGACCCCTCCCTCAAGGGCGCTCCTACAGGCTGGACCCTGCCGGTGCGGGAGGTGCGGGCCTCGGTGGGCGCAGGGTTCGTCTACCCCATCTGCGGCGATATGCGCACCATGCCCGGCCTCGGCCGCCAACCCGCCGCCATGGGCATCGACCTCGACGAGAACGGAGAAATCGTCGGCCTGAGCTAGCAAGGGTCGAGGCCGTGCGGGACAGATAGGCTTAATCGACCTCAGGGTGCCTCTGGGGGAAAGGGGTGTTTATGGCGAGGCGGGAACGTTTGACCGTGCCGATGGTGCGGGACAACGGGAGCCTGCGAGAAGCGACGTGGGACGAGGCCCTGTCACGGGCCGCGACCGGGTTCAACCAGGTGCTCGAACAGCATGGACCACAGGCGTTCGGGATGTTCAGCTGCTCCAAGGCCACCAACGAGATGAACTACATCGCCCAGAAGTTCATCCGCACGGTGGTGGGCTCCAACAACATCGACTCCTGCAACCGAACTTGACACGCTCCTTCGGTCGTCGGTCTGGCGACAGTGTTCGGAGCGGGAGGGGGCACGAGCTCCTATCAGGAGATTGAGGAGGCCGACCTGATCCTCCTGTGGGGGTCCAACGCCCGCGAGGCCCATCCCATCTTCTTCCATCACCTGCTAAAGGGCATCGACAACGGTGCCCGCATGTACTGCGTCGACCCCCGCTACACCTCCTCGGCCCAATTCTCCGACGTGTGGGTGGGCATCGACGTGGGCACCGACATCGCCCTAGCCAACGGCATCGGCCGGGAGATCATCTACGCCGGTTTGGCCAACCAAGACTTCATCGACCACTCCACCCAGGGATTCGAGGCCTACGCCGCCTCTGTGGAGCCGTTCACCCCCGACGCGGTGGCCGACATCTGCGGCATCCCCGCCGAGGTGGTGGTGGAGATGGCCCACGCCTACGCCACCGCTGATACCGCTCAAATCTTGTGGACCCTGGGCATCACCGAGCACCACAACGCGGTGGACAATGTGCTGTCACTGTGCAATCTGGCTCTGCTCACCGGCCATGTGGGTCGGTGGGGGTCGGGGCTGGTGCCACTGCGGGGTCAGAACAACGTGCAGGGCGGCGGCGACATGGGGGCCATCCCCAACAAATTTCCCGGATTCGCCAGCGTGGACGACCCCGACCATCGGGGCCGTTTCGAGGCCGCCTACGGTCGGGAGCTCAACCCGGTGCCCGGTTGGCACCTCACGCTGATGTTCGAAGCCATGGAGCGGGGCGACCTGAGGGCGCTGTATGTGATCGGCGAGAACCCCGCCGATTCCGAGGCCGATGTGGCTCACGCCCGGGCCCAAATGGAAGGCCTGGACATCTTGGTGGTGCAGGACATTCTGATGACCCGCACCGCGGAGATGGCCGACGTGGTGCTGCCCGCATCGGTGGCCTGGGCAGAGAGCGACGGCACCGTGACCTCCAGCGAGCGCAGGGTGCAGCGAGTGCGGCCTGCGGTTTCGCCCCCCGGCCAGGCTCGTCACGACATCGACATCTTGTGCGATATGGCCGTGGCCATGGGCGCCGAACTCGGTCCTCGCGACCCGGAGGCCGCCTGGGACGAGCTGCGCTCTCTGTCGGCTATGCACGGGGGCATGGCCTGGGAGCGCTTGGAAGCTGCTGGCGGTTTGCAATGGCCATGTCCCGACGAGGACCACCCCGGCAGTGTTTTCCTCCACGGCTGGCTGTGGGCTGACGATCTGGAGGGCCGCGACCCGGCTCCGTTCTCGGTGCTGGAACACGAGGGGCCGACTGAAGAATTGAGCGAGGAGTTTCCCCTGCGGCTCACCACCGGGCGGGCGCTGGACTCCTACAACACCGGGGTGCAGAGCGGGAACTACGACTCGCCGCTGCGGTTTGCCGGGTTGGATCTCAATCCGACCGATGCCGCCGACTTGGGCATTGCCGACGGTGACCGGGTGCGAGTGTCCTCCCCACGGGGTTCAGTGGAGATGAATGTCCGGCTGGTATCGAGCCTGCCGACAGGGTTGGCCTTCACCACTTTGCACCACCCTGAGTTGATCGACGTGAACGTGCTCACCAACCCCGACTGGGACCCGAAATCCGGCACCGCCGAGTTCAAGGCGGCAGCGGTGCGGGTTGAGCTGGTCGATGCCCCCGAGACCGCGGGGGCCACCGTTGGCTGACCTCCACTTCGGCGACGATCAGCCCACTGAAGCCGAGTTGGCCGCCATCGACGCCATCGTCTCCCCAGCCGATGCCGCCACTGTCACCGAGACTGAACGGGTCGTGCGCGGAGGTCGCATCCGGCGCCAGGGACTGCGCCATTTGCTCCTGCCGGTGTTGCATTCGCTTCAGCATGAAATCGGCTGGATCAGCCCTGGTGGTTTGAACGGCGCCGCCAAGCGGCTGGGGGTGCCGCCCGCCGAGGCCTATGGCGTGGCCACGTTCTATGAACTGCTGCGCACGACCGACCCCGGACACACCAATGACGCGGTCCACGTGTGCGTCGACCCGTCGTGTGCTCTGGCCGGCAACGAAGAGCTGCGGGAGTCGCTGGAGGCCAGCGGCGCCAAGGTCCACAACAGCCCGTGCCTCGGTCAGTGCGAACGCGCCCCTGCGCTGTTTGTCCAGGGAGTAGGGCGACCCGACCGGGTGCCGGCTGACGATGACGAGGACTTCCGTTTGCCCCAAGCGGGCGACCCAGGACTGCGGGTGCTCAGCCGGGTTGGGGTGGTGGATTCAACCTCTTTGGACTCCTACCGGGAACATGGTGGCTATCAGGCGTTGGCTTCTGCCATCGAAATGGGGCCTGATGCGGTGATCTCAGCCATCTCCGACTCCGGCCTGTCGGGGCGGGGTGGGGCGGCGTTTCCCACTGGCATCAAGTGGCGGGCTGTCGCCGACGAACCCGGTCCGGACAAGCACGTGGTGGCCAACTGCGACGAGTCGGAACCCGGCACCTTCAAAGACAGGATCTTGTGCGAACACGACCCTTTCGCGGTCATCGAGTCAATGACAATCGCTGGGCTGGCTACTGGGTCTCCCCACGGGTGGATCTACATCCGAGGCGAATACCCCCGAGCTACCGCCCGACTAGAGGGAGCCATCGCCCAAGCCCGGGCCGCGGGCCTGTTGGGAGACGACGTGGCCGGCAGTGGTCAGCGATTCGACATCGAGCTTCGCCGAGGGGCAGGGGCCTACATCTGCGGTGAGGAGACGGCGCTCTTCAATTCCATCGAGGGCTTCCGGGGCGAGCCCCGCAACAAGCCCCCCTTCCCCACCACGCATGGTCTGTTCAACCAGCCCACCGCCATCAACAATCCCGAGACCCTGATCAACGTTCTCGACATCGTGACCAACGGCCCCGACGCCTACCGCTCGGTGGGCACCGAGCGCTCCCCCGGCACCCGGCTGTTCTGCCTGTCGGGCCGAATAGGAGTGCCCGGCCTCTACGAAGTGCCGTTCGGCACCACGCTGGGCGAGTTGATTGAGCTGGCCGGAGGGTCGGTCGGCTCGCTGGCCGCGGTATTGCTGGGGGGCGCGGCCGGAGTGTTTGTCGGTTCTGACGCCCTGGATATGCCCCTTACCTTGGAGGATGCCCGGGAGGCCGGGGCCACCCTGGGTTCAGGCGTGGTCACCGTGTTCGACGACACCGTGGACATGGAGGCGGTGGTCGTCCGCATCGCCGAATTCTTCCGGGACGAGTCGTGCGGCCAGTGTGTGCCCTGCCGGGTCGGCACCCAGCGCCAGCACGAGGTGCTCGTGGAGCTGCAAGGCTCCGGGCAGGCGCTCACCCCCCAGCGAGCCGAGCTGATCGACGACATGGCCCTGGCCATGGTGGATGCCTCCATCTGCGGTCTCGGGCACACCGCGGCCTCCGCGGTGCGCTCCGCGATCGACCTGGGCCTGATAGGAAATAGCTCGTGAGCCCTGCTGTCACCGAGACTGCGGTCACCATCCGGGTCGACGGCCAAGAAGTGGCCGTGCCCGAAGGAGCCACCATCCTGGATGCCTGCGACGCCGCGGGCATCGATACCCCCACCATCTGCTACGGCCCCACCCTCACCCCGGTAAACGTGTGCCGGGTGTGCGTCGTGGAGCTGGACGGCAGCCGGGCCCTGGTCCCCTCCTGCTCCCGCCCTGCCGAGGAGGGCATGGTGGTCCACACCGACAGCGAGCGGGTCCGCCACAGCCGCAAGATGGTCATTGAATTCTTGGCCACCGGTGTCGACGTGTCCCAGGCCAATGAGCTGGGCCAGTGGGCCGAGCACTACGGGGCCGACCCTCACCGCCACGTCCCCGGCGGCGAGACCATGAACGAGCCGGTGCGGGTACAGGACAACCTCTACATCCGGGACTACGACAAGTGCGTGCTGTGCTACCGCTGCGTAGAGGCCTGCGGCGACGACGCCCAGCACACCTACGCCATCTCGGTGGCCGGCCGGGGCTTCGGCGCCCGCATCTCCACCGAGTTCGACGTGACCCTCCCCGACTCGGCCTGCGTGTACTGCGGCAACTGCGTGGCGGTCTGCCCCACCAACGCCCTCCAGTTCAAGACCGAGTTCGACCTCCGTGAGGAGGGCGACTGGCGCCCCGAGGACCAAACCGTGACCCAAACCGTGTGCTCCTACTGCGGCGTGGGCTGCAACCTCGAACTCCACGTGCAGGACAACCAGATCGTCAAATGCACCTCCCCCGACGACCACGACGTCACCCGAGGCAACCTCTGCATCAAAGGCCGCTTCGGCTGGAACTACGTGTGATGCTCTCCCCTCCCGAAGCGGATTGGGAGCGTCCTTCGACCACCAATCATCACAACTAAGTTGGGGGCGATGACTGCTATCAAACTCGACGGCGAAATGCTGTCAGCTGAAATCAAAGAGGGCCTGCGCGAGCGGATCGCCGCGCTGGCCGAGAAGGGCGTGACCCCGGGGTTGGGCACGCTGTTGGTGGGCGACGACGGGCCGTCGGCCAACTATGTGGCCATGAAGCACCGCGACAGCGAGGAGCTGGGAATGGGTTCTCGGGAGGTCCACCTCCCTGCTGATGCGTCCCAGGAAGAGGTCGACGCCGTGGTGGACGACTTCAACGCCGATCCGGCGGTGGACGCCTACATCATGCAGTACCCCTTCCCAGACCATCTTGACTACGAGACAGCCTTGTTGCGGGTGCTGCCTGAGAAGGATGCCGATGGGCTCCATCCGGTGAACCTGGGACGGTTGGTGCAGGGGGTGGACGCACCTCTGGCCTGCACTCCTCGGGGCATCCAGTTGATGCTGGAGCGCTACGAGATCCCAATCGCCGGCCAGCACGTGGTGATCATCGGGCGGGGGCTTACCATCGGCCGGCCGTTGGCCAACTTGTTGTCGCTGAAGCGGCCCAACGCCAACGCCGCAGTCACCGTGGTCCACACCGGGGCGGGCGACATCTCCCGCTATACCAAGAACGCCGACATCCTCATTGCCGCGGCCGGGGCGCCCCGCATGGTGAAGGCCGACATGGTCAAGCCCGGCGCAGCGGTGGTGGCCGCCGGGGTGAGCTTTGCCGACGGAAAGTTGGTGTCGGATGTGGACGACGACGTGGCAGAGGTAGCGGGCTGGCTTTCGCCGCGAATCGGCGGCGTGGGGCCGATGACCCGTACCATGCTTATGGCCAACACCGTGGCCGCCGCCGAACGGGCCGTGGGCTGAAAACCCCGGCTCGCCGAAGGACAACCAACAACCACACCAGACAAGCATCCAGAGGACTTAGCCATGGCCGACGCCTACATCATCGACGCAGTTCGCTCCCCTATGGGCCGCTTCGGCGGAGGACTTAGCCACCTGCACCCGGCCGACCTCGGCGCCAACATCTTGAGCGGTTTGATCGACCGTACCGGCGTGGACCCTGGTGCGGTGGACGACTGCATCATGGGCTGCGTGGGCCAGATCGGCGCCCAAGCGTTCAATGTGGCCCGCAACGCGTGGCTGTCGGCGGGCCTCCCCGAACACGTACCGGCGGTGAGCATCGATCGCCAGTGCGGCTCCTCGCAGCAGGCGGTGCATTTTGCCGCTCAAGGGGTTATGTCGGGCACCCAAGACCTAGTGGTAGCCGGCGGCGTGGAGGTGATGAGCCTCATCACCCTCAACAGCCAGGGCGACGTGGGCCCCGACCTGGGCATGCGCTATCCGTTCGACGGCGACGGCTGGGCCGAGCGCTTCGCCGACGAGGAGGTCCACCAGTTCCGAGGCGGCAACCTGATCGCCGAGCGCTGGGACGTCACCCTGGAGGACATGAACGGTCTGGCCCTGCGCAGCCACCAGAACGCGGCCCGGGCCTGGGAGGAAGGCCGGTTCGAGCGTGAGGTGCAGGCGGTTGGCGACTGCAGCCGCGACGAGGGCATCCGGCCCGACACCTCGATGGAGAAGATGGCTAAGTTGCGGCCGTTCTCCGAGCACGGGCCATTGACCGCGGCCAACTCCAGCCAGATCACCGACGGCTCGGCCGCGCTGCTCATCGCCTCCGAGAAGGCGGTGGCCGAACACGGCCTCACTCCCCGGGCTCGAGTCCACACCATGGCGGTTGTGGGCAGCGATCCAGTGCTCATTCTCACCGGACCCATCCCGGCCACGGCCAAGGTGCTGGAGCGCGCCGGTATGGGCCTGGACGACATCGACCTGTTCGAGTGCAACGAGGCCTTCGCCTCAGTGGTGCTCGCCTGGGCCAAGGAGACCGGCGTGGACATGGACAAGGTCAACGTGAACGGCGGGGCTATCGCCTTGGGCCATCCCCTGGGAGCCAGCGGGGCCCGCATCATGACCACCCTGCTCAATGAGCTAGAGCGCTCTGGTGGCCGCTACGGACTCCAAACCATGTGCGAGGGCGGCGGCTTGGCCAACGCCACCATCATCGAGAACCTGGCTGCGTAGCCAAGAGAGCTCAAAGAGAGATCCCCGAGGAGACAGCGAAGACAATGGGCATCCACATCGACCACATCTCATTGCTGGTAAAAGACCTAGTTCAGGCTGAAGAGGACTGGCGCCAGATCCTCGAAGTGCTGGCCCCCGGCCACACCATGAAGGTCACCCGAGGCGAAGGCGCCGACGACATGGACGGAACCCCCATGGCGTGGGTCACGTTCCAGAACCCCGACCCCACCGGCGTGTCCATTCAGCTGTGGTCGCCCGCAGAGCCCGGCCACTGGCCCGACAAAGTGTTGGCCAAGAAGGGCGAGTACGTCCACCACATTGCCTTCTGTTCTGACGACTTCGACACCATGATCGATGGGGTGCGCGACGCCGACATCCCGCTGGTGATGGACGAACCCAGCAATCCCGACACCCAGCCGTGGCTCAAGTGGAACTTCATCCCCCCCGACAAGGCCCACGGCCCGCTGATCGAGTTGGCTACCCGCTACCTGTCGGTGGGCGAAGAGTGGCTCCCCCATCCCGACAACGCCGAGAACCAGCCTTTAGCCGACGAGCTCCACGACCGTTTCGCCGGCTAGCAGAATTCCCGCTGCGATCAAGCCATGACCGACTCCCCGGTGGCCATCACCATGCCGGTGGAGGACGGGCTCTCCATTGGATGGCTCACCGATCTGGTGGTTGATGCCGAGCAAGCCGGCATCGACACCGCCCTAGTGGGCGAGGTAGCCGGTCCCGAGGTGTTTGCCACCCTGGGGGCCATGGCCGCCCGCACCGAGAGGATCAGGCTGGGCTCGGGCATCGTGGCCGCCTATACCCGCTCCCCCGCCCTCACCGCCATGGGGTTTGCCACTCTGGCGTCGCTGGCCCCAGGACGAATAGTCGCCGGCATCGGGGCCAGCAGCCCCATCGTGGTGGGTCGCTGGCATGGCGGTGACTTCGAGCAGCCTCTGGCCACCGTGAGGGAGTTCATCGCGCTGCTGCGAGCCGCCCTAGCTGGCGAGAAGCTCAACCACGACGGGCCCCGGTTCCGTTCCAAGGGGTTCCGGATCGACCTGCCCCCGGTGGAGGTGCCCATATGGCTGGGGGCTATCAACCCCCGAATGCTGGCCGTGGCCGGGGAGATCGCGGATGCGGTCTTCATGACGTGGTGTCCGCCGTCGGAAGTAACTCCCAAACGCGAGATCGTCGATGCCGCGGCTGATGAAGCTGGACGCGAGCGGCAAGACGTCACCACCGTGCTGTCGTTTTGGGCTTATGCCGGCCCCGACCCTGAGCAAGCCCTGGAGCGGATGCGGCGTCAGGTGCTGGCCTACTCCATGGTTCCCACCCACCAGCCTGCTTTCGTCGGCACGTTCGAGAACTTGCCCGAAGTCGCCGAGGCCTGGCAGAAGGGCGACCGGGCCGCAGCCCTTTCCCTGGTTCCCGACGAGGCCGTGCTGGCCCAATGCGCCCTCGGGCCCGACATGCTGACTGAGCGAATTGACGCCTATAGGGCAGCCGGGGTCGACCTCCCCATTGTGCTGCTCACCGGCGCCCACGTCGGCGACGACGTCGGCCCACAGGCCACAGTGGACGCCCTGAGGGAGATTGCCAACCCCTGAGGGGCCGCCTTCATAAAGTGCCGACCATCGACCCACGCTCTTAGTATCCCCCCATGACCAAATGCGACGTTGTCGTCATCGGCGCTGGTGCGGCCGGGCTGAGCGCCGGAGCCCTTCTGGCCGCTGAAGGCAAATTGGTCACCCTTCTGGAACGCTCGCCATTCCTGGGGGGCCGTGCCCTGGCAGCTGACGACGATGGCTTCAAGGTGAACTTGGGCGGACACCTCATCGAAGACCCCGGGTCGGGCCTGACCAAGGTGTTCGAGCACGTCGGCAAAGAGCTCATCCACGGCGAGGTGTCCCACGACATGCCGATCTGGGACAACGAAACTCAAACCTGGGGATCGATCCGCGACCGCTACCCCGACAAGACCGAGGTCAAGAAGGTCATCAAGGCCATCACCGAGAGCTCGTGGGATGAGCTGGAGGAGTGGGACGACCGGCCCATGCGGGAATGGCTGGCCCAGTACACCTCTGACCAGGGGGTCTACGACCTCTACGAGTTCATCGCCGTGCTTGAATGCATGACCGACGAATGGTACGACCACTCGGCCAGCGACAACCTGTGGGTGCGCAAGATGCACTACGAGGAGCGGCACATGGCCGCCTACTCTTGCTGGCCCGGCCAGGGCTGGGACGGCATGTGGCAGGACCTGGCCGACGGCTTCACCGAGCACGGCGGCGAGCTGCGGATGCAGACCCCGGCCGGCCGCGTGCTGATCGAGAACGGCGCGGTGGTCGGCGTGTCCATCCCCCATGAGCCCAAGGTGCCCGTCGACTACGACGTCGGCGAGGTAATCGAGTGCGACGCGGTGATCTCCACGCTGCCGGTGTGGAACGTGTTCAACGTGGTGCCCGAGTGGGAGCTGCCCGAGTGGTACACCAGCCAGATCCGCTATCTGGCCCAAGACCAGTATCGGGTGACCATGCTCAACCTGTACTTCGCCACCGAGGAACCGGTGACCATGTTCGACCCCCGGGAGCTTGCCACCTGGCTGGCCACGCCCCACAGCCCGACGCCGGGCTACATGTACGACCAGGCGGCCATGGACCCCAACGGCATTCCCGATGGGCTCCACCTGTACTGCACCGGTGGCATTGTTCCCGGCTCCCGTGGGCGGGACCGGCGCTACATCGAGGACATGTACAACCGCCTCGAACAGGGTCTCTACGTGATGTATCCCGGCCTGGCCGAGCACGTGTGGAAGAGGCGCTTGTACGTGTTCGACCCGGCGTTCGGCGTGGCGCAGAAGCCCATGCTGGTGGGCAAGTTCCGACCTCATTGGCGAGCCCCCACCGTCGACGGCCTGTACTTCGCCAGCGAGACCTTCCGCAGCCGGGGAATCGGCACCGACCGGTCGGCCCGGGCCGCCCTCACCTGTGTTGAGGACATCTTGGGCCGCCGCATCCCCACCTTCGGCGACGGCTGGCGCTATTGAGCACGGCCAACTGACAGACTGATTGAGCAGAGCAAGGAGCGAATAGCAGATGGAGTTCACCCTCACCGACGAGCAGACGATGTTCCAAGAGATGGTCCGCAACTGGGTCGAGAAGGAATGCCCCAAGGACGCGGCCCGCGACTACGAGGCCCAGGAGTTCGAGTACCCGTTCGAGCTGTGGGACAAGATGTCTGAGGCCGGGTTCCACGCCATCGGCCTGCCCCCCGAACTGGGTGGACAGGGCGGCGATGTGGTCACCCAGATGATCCTCACCCGAGAACTGGCCCGCTCGCTGGCCGGGCTGACCTGGATCTTCGGCATCTCCTCGTTTTGCGCCAAGTCGATCAACAAGTTCGCCTCCGACGTGGCCCGCGAGGAGCTGATCCCCCAGTTGGCCGAAGGCAAGCTGCGGGTGGCCATCGCCGTCACCGAACCGTCGGGGGGCACCGACCTCATGGGGGCCATGCGCACCCGGGCCACCAAGGTGGACGGCGGATATAGCATCACCGGCCAAAAAATCTGGTCTACCGCAGCTCACGTGTCCGACTACCTGTTCTTGATGGCCCGCACCGAGGACATCGTCGACAAGCCGGCCCGAGGGGTGACGCTGTTCTTGGTGAAACAGCCTTCGGAGGGCCTGGAGTGCCGTCAGATCCCCAAGGTGGGCATGAAGTCGGTGGGGTCGTGCGAGGTGTTCCTCGACGACGTGTTCGTGCCCGACGAGTACGTGGTGGGCCAGCCCGGCCAGGGGTTCTACCAAATGCTGTCCACTCTCAACAATGAGCGGATCATGGTGGCCGCGTTGTGCACCGGCATCATCGACGGCTGCATCGAGGAGGCTATGAGTTATCTGATGGAGCGGGAGGCCTTCGGCAAGAAGATCGGCTCATTCCAGGTGTGGCACCAGAACTTGGCCGACATGGCCATGATGCAGAAGCAGGCCGAGCTGATGACCTACTACGCGGCCTGGAAGTCGGAGTCGGGCGAGGACTGCGGCCGGGAGGCCAACATGGCCAAGGTGGTGGCCTCGGAGTACGCCGGCAAGTGCTCTGACATTGCCATCCAGGTGCTGGGGGGCATGGGCTACGCCCTGGAGACTCACCCTCAGCGCTACTGGCGAGACAGCCGCCTGTATCGCATTGGGCCCATCACCAACGAGATGGCGAGGAACAGCATCGCCGAGACCTTCGGGCTCCCACGCAGCTTCTAGTGGCTAAGCCATTGGACAATCGGGTGGCGCTTATTACCGGCGCTGGACGCGGCATCGGGTTGGCAGTAGCGGCCCGACTTGCTCGTGATGGGGCCGCTGTCGTGGTGAACGATCTGGACGGGGACGTGGCCGAGGAGGCAGCAGCCGCAATCGCCGCTGACGGCGGACAGGCGATAGCTTCCCCCGGCTCGGTGGTCGACCATGACGACATCGCCGCGATGCTGGACACCGCCCAAGACTCATTCGGCAGGTTGGACATCCTGGTCAATAACGCCGGCATCACCGCCGACGCCATGGCCCACAACATGACCGACGAGCAGTGGAACCTCGTCTGCGACGTGGCCCTTACGGGCACGTTTAAACTGTGCCGAGCTGCCTTCCCCCTGCTGCGGGGCACTCGCGACAACCCGCCAAGCCATCACCGCAAGGTGGTGAACATGGCGTCCATCAACGGCATCTACGGAATCGCCGGCAACGTCAACTACTCCGCAGCCAAGGGCGGAGTGATTGCGCTAACCAAGTCGCTGGCTCGGGAGTGGGCCCGACACCGGATCAACGTCAACGCAGTGGCACCGGGGTACATCGCCGGCACTCGCCTCACCGGGGCCCGGGACGACAACACCGGCCTGGGTATCCCCGAGGCCATCATCGAGCGCATCGAGGCCCAGATCCCCATCGGGCGCGCTGGCACCCCCGAAGACGTGGCCGGGGCCTGCGCTTGGCTGGCATCACCGGACTCCGACTATGCAACTGGGCAGGTGATCGAACTCCACGGAGGACGAGAGATGGTTGAGCTGTTATGAGCGCCGAGAAGCTGTCCACTCTTGAGGACGCGGCTGCCCTCGTTCGCGACGGAGACACCGTGGCCATTCAGAACATGGCCACCCAGGCCGCGCCCATGGCCCTGGTTAGGGAGCTGATCCGCCAAGGCCGACGGGATCTCGGGGTGGTCTGCTTGGTGGGCGGCATCTCAGTGGACTGGCTGGCCGCTGCCGGGGCCATGAACCGCCTCATCGGCGCGGCCGTGTCAATGGAGCAGTTCGGTCTGTGCCAGCGCTACCGCAAAGCAGTGGAGGCTGGCGCAATCCGAGTAGAGGAGCTGTCGGAAACGGCGCTCAACGCCCGGTTGGGGGCAGGGGCTCGCAACCTGCCGTTCTTGCCCACCAGGGGACTGATCGGCACCGACCTGATTGACGTGAACGACAACCTGCTGATGCTGGATGACCCGTTTGGTGGGCCATCGGTGGTGGCTTGCAAGGCGCTGGTGCCCGATGTGGCTCTGGTGCATGCCCACAAGGCCGACCGATTCGGCAACATCGGGTATGAGCCCACCGCGCTGTGGCCCGATTTGGGGATCATGCCCAAAGCCGCCACCACGGTGATCGTCACCGCCGAGGAGATCGTGGACTCCGAAGTGCTGCGGGCCAACCCCGACCGCACCGTGCTGCCGGGATTCATGGTGGACGCGGTGGTCGAGGCGCCCTTCGGCGCCCACCCCACCTCGTTCTCTCCCCGCTATGGCTACGACACCGCCATGCACCTGGAATGGATCGGCGCAGCCCGCGACGATGAGGCAGTGGCCGGATTCATGGAGAAATACGTGACCGGTCCCGCCGATCACGCTGCGTACTTGGAGATAGTGGGCGGAACTGAGAGGCAAGCCGCCCTAACTGACTGGGAGGCCTCGTGAGCGGCTGGCAGAACAGCCCTCCCGCTGACGACTGGACCATCGACGAGTTGATGATCGCCCGTCTGGCTGACTGCTTCGCCGACGGCGACCAGGCCTGCAACGGCATGGCATCGTTCGTGCCAGTTAGCGCCTTTTGGCTGGCCCGGCTCACCCACGCCCCTGATCTGGTATGGCTGGCTGGGGCGGTGGGACTTGAGCCCCGGCCCGACCGGGTGCCGGCCTCCACCCTGGAAGCCCCATTGTGGCGGGACTCCATCATGTACGTGGAGCAGTACGGCGACTTCTGGAATTTCGCCCTCAACGGCCGGTGGCTCACCAAGTTCTGCGTGGGGGCAGCTCAACTCGACCGCTATGGCAATGGCAACAACTCGGTGATCGGCGCTGACTACCACAATCCCAGGGTGCGCCTGCCGGGAACCGCCGGTTTGGGCGACATGGGCTCGATCGGCAAGGCGCTCTATTACTGGAACCCCAACCACAATCCCCGCTCGCTGGTGGAGAAGGTGGACTTCGTCTCATGTGCTGGGTACTTGGGGGGCGGTTCCGAGCGAGCCGATGCCGGACTAGAAGGCGGTCCCGAGCTGGTGATCACCAACCTCTGCGTGTTGGACTTCCACCCCGACACCCGTCACATGCAGGTGGCATCGCTGCACCCTGGAGTCACGTTCGAACAGGTGCAAGAGGCCACCGGGTTCGAGTTGCCCGCACCGGAAGGGCAGCTGCCTACCACCGCGCTGCCCACCGCAGAGCAGGTACGGCTCATCCGCGACGTCATCGACCCCGACAACATGCGCCGCCGGGAATTCGGCGGATGAGAGACCACACCGCATCGCGCCGCTCCGTCCGAACAAGCGACAGGAACAGCGGATGAAGGATCTCGAGATCGGTGTTCCGGGCCAGATCATGCCCCCGGCCCACCGGGCAGTGGAGTTGGGCCAGCGGGCCGAGGCCGACGGTTACGACGCCCTCTGGTGGCCGTGCCATCTGATGGGCTGGCACCCCGATTCGATCTGGACGCCGGACATGAGTCCGCTGGCCGCCGTACAGCCCAGCGGCCATGTGTACTTCGATCCGCTGGTGATGATGGGCGCAGTAGGAGCCCAGACCGAGACCATCAAGGTGGGGGCCGTCGTCACCGACCTGATCCGCCGCCACCCGGCCATGGTGGCCAACATGGCCCTCACCCTCGACCACTTGACCCAGGGCCGGGCCATCTTGGGTTTGGGCTCGGGCGAGCGAATGAACGTGACCCCCTATGGCATGGACTTCGACCGCCCGGTCGGTCGCCTGGAGGAGGGCATCGAGATCATCCGGGCACTGTGGGGAGCTGACGGCCCCATCAGCTACGAAGGAAAGTTCCACCAGCTCAACGACGCCGTGCTGGGCCTGTCGCCCTATGGGGACGCTCCCCCACCCATCTGGACGGCGGCCCACGGTCCCCGGATGCTGCGCATCACCGGTCGGCTGGCCGACGGATGGCTTCCTACGAAGCTGGCGCCCGAGGTCTACGCCGACTCGTTGGCGACGATCCGCCAGGCGTCGGTGGAGGCGGGCCGCGACGCCGATGCCGTCACTCCCGGTTTGCTGGCTTACGTGCTGGCCGCCCCCGACGAGGCCACGCTGAGGCGCATGCAAGAGGCACCCCTGTTGCGGGCCATCATGGTGATGCTGCCCCCGCAGATTTTCCGCGAACTCGGGGTGGAGCCCCCCGAGGGATTCCACGACCTGATCCCCGCGTCGGTGCCCCGGAAGCAGGCCGAGGCCATCATCGACGGCATCCCCCCCAAGGTGGTGGACTACTACTGCTTCTGTGGCACCCCCGAGCAGATCGCCGAAGAGGTCCGCACCTACTACGACGCCGGTCTGCGCCACTTGATCATGTGGAACGTCACCGCATTCGGCGACCCCGAGCTGGCCGGATGGTCATTCAAGGCCATGCGCGAGGTCAAAGACATCCTGCGAGGCAGCGGATGAGCCCCCTAGAGACAGTCAAGGACTACTTCGCGGCTCTCAACGCCGAGGACTGGGAGCTCATGGCTTCGGTGCTTCATCCCGAACTCGACCTGATCCCCTCCGGGTCGCGGCCCCGCATCGGATCCGACAAGGCCATCGCCATGTTCCAGAAGATCTTCGAGCGATTCCCGGTCCACCAAGACAATCCCACCCGATTCCTGGAAGCAGGCAACACCGTTGTGGTGGAGATTGCGTTTGCTGGTTCGACTGCTGATGGCACCAAGGTGGCTTTCGAAGCCGTAGACATCTTCGACGTGGAGGATGGCCGAATCTGCCGCCTCTCCCAGTGGTTCGACACCGCTGCCTTGGCCTCCATGCTAGAAAGTTGAATCGCTTTCAAAAGCTCCTGCCGAAGTAGCTCTGCCCTCCCGCAGCGCCCAGAGTGAACACAATGCGCAGCTCGGCAATCGAAGTAACCGGACTGCGCAAGGCCTACGGCGCGCACGAAGCCGTCGCCGGCGTTGACCTCCATGTGGAAGAGGGCGAGATTCTGGCCTTCTTGGGGCCAAACGGCGCGGGCAAGACCACCACGGTCGAAATTCTCGAAGGTTTCCGGACCCGAACTGCCGGAGAAGTCTCCGTTCTCGGCCAAGATCCGGCCAGCGCGGGCCTGGACTGGCGGGAGCGAATCGGGATCGTATTGCAGGAGTCCCAGCCTGAGGAGTACCTGACGGTCGCCGAAACGGTGATCATGTGGGCTGCGTACTTCCCCGCCCCTAGACCGGTGGCCGAAGTGCTGGAGTTGGTCGGACTAGCTGACCACCGGGATCAGCGGGTCGGGCGCTTGTCGGGAGGTCAACGCCGGCGGCTTGATCTGGCCTTGGCGCTGGTGGGGAATCCTGAGCTGCTGTTCCTCGACGAACCCACTACCGGATTCGACCCGACCGCCCGTCGGGAGGCATGGGCCATGATCGACGGCCTGCGCGACCTGGGGGTGACAGTCCTGCTCACCACCCACTACATGGACGAGGCCCAGAATCTGGCCGACCGCATCTCGGTGATCGCCGCCGGACAGATCATTGCCAAGGGCACGGCCGCAGACCTGGCTGAGGCGGCGTCGCTGCAAACCCGCATCTCCTGGAATGCCCAAGAGGTGCCGTTGGACGAATTGCCTGACCAACTTCGAGCCGCGGCAACGGTGTTTGACCTGGCGGGCCAGCCTGGGGACTCAAGCACCAGCGCAGCTGAGGGCCCCGCCAGACTTGCCATTTTCACCAACGAGGTCACCGACACTGTTGCCGCCCTGTTGCAGGTAGCCGGGCGACTGGGCCACAAGGTCGAGTCGCTGGAAGTGCAGACCCCAACACTGGAAGACACCTACCTGGCGTTGATCGGCGAGGCCGACCGCGCCGGAGGGCTAAACCGATGAACACTCGGGGACTCCAGCAGCTGGCGACTCAGACCCGCTTCGACTTCGTGCTGCTGTGGCGCAACCCATTGGCCAGCTTTTTCACCGTCGTTTTGCCCCTCATCTTCTTGTTCGTGCTCACCGCTCTCTTCGGCAATGACTTGGTCACCCCGGTCGGCCCGAAGCTGGCCAGTCGCTTTGTGCCGGGCATCATCGCGTTGTCGGTGGTCCAAGCCGCCTTTGTGAATCTGGCCATCGTCACGGTCTTTCGCCGAGAGACGAGCATCCTCAAGAGAGTGCGGGGCACCCCAATACGTCCCTGGGTATTCATGGGGGGACTGGTTGCCACCGCTTACGCCGTGATCGCCCTGATGGCAGTGCTGATGGCGTTGATCGGCTGGGCGGTCTACGACGTGGATCTGTTGTGGAAGACGGTTCCCAGCCTGATTGTGACCTTGGTCATTGGGGGCGCAGTGTTCTGTGCCCTTGGATTGGCGTTCACCAACCTGGTTCCCAATGAGACGACCGGCCCGCCGTTCCTCAACTTGGTCGTCTTGCCGCTTTACTTCGTCTCCGACGTCTATGTGCCGGCCACCGACGACACACCTCAGGCGATCACCCTGATCGGCGACATATTCCCCATCAGGCATCTGGCCGTCGCCCTGCAAGGGAGTTTCGACCCCCTCAGCGACAAGTCGATTTGGCCCGTAACCAACTGGCTGGTCATGGCGGCGTGGGGTGTGGCCGGTGTCCTCATCGTCACCCGGTGGTTCCGCTGGACTCCCCGAAGCTGACGCGCTGAGATCCCGATGGTTCCGCTGGACTCCCCGAGACTGACGGGTTGAGAATTGAGCCCAACATGTCCTCGGTAGTGGTTGTCGGGTCGGGGGCTGCCGGATTGACCGCCGCGGTGGCCGCGGCGCAGTCGGGAGCCGAAGTGACCGTGGTGGAGCGGGCGCCGGTGCTGGGCGGGACTACCGCGCTGTCGGGAGGTTTGGCCTGGATGCCGGCCAACCGGCTGATGGCCGCTGAAGGAGTGGACGACTCTCCCGCCGAGGCCCGCGAGTACTTGCAGGCGCTGCGCTTGGGGGATGTGGACGACGAGCTATTGGACTACTTCGCCAACCAGGCACCCGCAGTGGCCGATTGGCTGGATTCGACCACCGGGCTTTCGTGGCAAACGGTCCCCTATCCCGACTACCACCCCGAGCTACCGGGCGGAAAGCCAGGCCATCGCCCCCTGGAGCCCCAGCCCCGCGAGGCATCACCAGAGCTCGACCACCGCATCCGCACTGCCCCGAACGTGACTGCGCCCATCACCTATCGGGAGTTGGCCACCGGCGACTTCGACCGAGCTGAGGTGGCCGACCGATCTAGCCGGGGAGTGATCACCATGGGCCGTTCGATGATCGCCTCATTGGTCGAAGCTGCCGAAGCCTTGGGGGCAGCGATACTCACCGGCGTCGGCGTGGACGGTTTGGCGCAGTCGGGCGGCACAGTGAACGGTGTGCGGATCGGCCCTGACGTGATCACCGGTCGGGTGATCCTGGCCTCCGGTGGATTCGAGCGCGATCCCGCCTTGGTTCGGGCGTTTCTGCCAGGGCCGATGACCGGACCGGTGGGTGCTCCCGGCATGGACGGGACTGCGCTGCGCTTGTCGCTAGCAGCCGGGGCTGAGTTGGGCAACATGGCCGAGGCGTGGTGGTGTCCGGCCATGACCGTGCCCGGAGAGGCCATCGACGGCGAGCCCTTCCACCGGCTGGTGCTCACCGAGCGGGCTC
Source organism: Acidimicrobiia bacterium (assembly GCA_009842675.1). Lineage (GTDB taxonomy): Bacteria > Actinomycetota > Acidimicrobiia > Acidimicrobiales > Bin134 > Poriferisocius. The sequence continues at coordinate 173,290 of VYEX01000062.1, forward strand.
GGCCCCGGTCGCTGATGGTGGACTCGCGGGGACGGCGGTTCGCCAATGAGGCCCGCAACTACAACGACGTGGGCCGAGCCATGCAGGCCTTCGATCCCACCGGGTTCCAATACCCGGCGGCCACCGCCTGGCTGGTATTCGACTCCGGCTACCGCCGCCGCTACCACCTGGGGCCACTCCGCAGAGACGGCTCTGATCCGGGGTGGCTGCACCGAGCCGACAGCTTGGCTGAACTGGCTGAGGCCATTGGAGTGGATCCCGACGAACTAGCTGCCTCGGTAGTCCGTTTCAATCAGCTCGTCGGCTCCGGAGACGACCCCGACTTTGGCCGGGGCCGCTCGATCTACGACCGCTTTGTCGGCGACCCGACGGCCCCCCATCCCACGCTCGGCCCGGTAGAGGAGCCGCCGTTCTACGCCGTCCGCCTCCATCCCGGCTGCCTGGGCACCAAGGGCGGCCCCCGAACCGATATCCATGGCCAGGTCCGCCACCAAGAGGGCGGCCTTATCGAGGGGCTCTACGCGGTGGGCAACGCCGCCGCCAGCCCCCTCGGAGCGGCCTATCCCGGTGCGGGCGGCACCATCGGCCCCATGCTCGTCGCCGCCCACGCCGCCGGCACCGCGGCAGCTAGCTAACCGCTGACCAGGAAATTTCCATCCTCGGGGAACCAGAGCAGCCACCGCGTCGTCAGATACCCCCAAGAAGATGCCGCGGGCATTTGAGCTCAAGGGGGTACAGATGGAAAACGCAATCGGGTCCAGGCAGAAAAGACACTCACTTCGAATCGGGTTGGTTGCCATGGTTGTGGCCATGGGACTTCTGGCCTTCTCATGCAGCAGTGAGGACGGTGCCGACGGCCCCGCACTGGGGATCTCAGGTGCATCAGCGCCGACATCAGTCAGCTCGGCTCCTGATTCTGGTGGGACATCGCCGGTTCCAGAAGCGCCTGAGGAAGCTCCGAGTGAAATGTCGGATGAACCCGCTGACCGCGTAACCGTGATTCCGACTGAGGGCGAGGCATCATACGAAGACCAAGGCGAAGTTGCGGTCGAACTCAGCGGCCCGGCCGACGACGAAATGGCCGAATACGAGATGGCTGAAGAATCGATGGCCGCGGACGCGATGGACTCGGCTCCAGCCAGCGGAAGGCCGCAGCCGGCGGCTGCCGAAGAACCCATGGCAGACGACGGCATCGCCTGGCGACCCTCCCGATTGCGCGAGCCGAACAACTTTCAGGACTACGGCGTCAATCCGTTTGTCGACACGTGGGAGGATCCGCTGTCGACCTTCGCCCTCGATGTGGACACCGCGTCCTACACGGTGGCCCGCAACTTCCTGGAGAGCGGACAGCTGCCACCGATCGAAGCGGTGCGAACCGAGGAGTTCGTGAACTATTTCGACGGGGGCTACGAGGCGATACGCGACGAGTTCACGGTCAGTCTCGAAGCGTCCCCTTCTCCTTTCGCCGATCCTGATCATGTGCTGCTGAGGGTGGGCATTCAGGCGCCGCGGGACCTGTCGCAGGGTGCCGGCCCTGAGAGCGTGGTGCTGGTGATGGATCGCTCGGGCTCTATGGGCGAGCCAACCGGCTACGGATCAGAGTCGATGCGACGGATCACCCTCGCCCATCGGGCCGTGGAGCTCCTGCTCTCGGGATTGCCTCGGGAGACTCGAGTGGGCGTGGTCGCCTACGAGAGCACGTCGGCGACCGTGCTCGAGCCAACGGTGATCGACGGCAACGCCAAGTGGATCATGGACACGATTCGTTCGGAAGTGACTCCTGGTGGCTCCACCAACGCCGAGTCGGGCTTGGTCCGGGGCTACAACATGGCCCTGCGCGAAGCCGATGCCGGACGCCAAGTGCTGGTGCTGTTGCTGTCCGACGGAGTGGCCAATGTGGGGGCCATCCGCACCGACGACATCTTGGAGTCGATCGGCGAGCGAGCTGACATCGGCTTGTCCACTATCGGCGTGGGTCTCGGGCCGCTCAACGACGAGCTCATGGAGCAGCTGGCCAATCGAGCCGACGGCACCTACCACTACATCGATACTCCCTCCGAAGCAGTCAGGGTCTTCGTTGATGATCTGGATGGGCTTCTGGCCTATGCCGCCCGCGACGCAAAGGTCCAGGTGGAGTTCAACCCTGATGTGGTCCTTTCCTACCGCCTGCTGGGCTTCGAGAACCGAGACGTCGAGGACGAGGCATTCCGCGACGACACCCAAGATGCCGGTGAGATCGGTATCGGGCACAGCTCCACTGCGCTCTACGAGGTGGAGTTGGCCCGCAGAACACGGGACGAGCGCAGCACCATCGCAACAGTCCGGATGCGCTATGAGCGACCGACCACTGGAACCATTGTCGAGTTGGCAACCCACCTTCCCCGCTCTGCCATTGAACGGTCATTCGACTCGGCCAGTCCTCATTTCCGGCTCGCCGCCGTGGCTGCCGAATTCGCCGAGATCCTGCGGGCCAGTCCCTACGCCCCCAGCGACATCTCAAGGGAATTGAAGCACCAAGCCGATGCCGTAGCCGACGACCTGCTCCGCGACGCCGATGCCGCTGAGCTAGCGTCCCTGATCGCAACCGCCCGCCGACTCTTCCGCTAGCTAAGGAGTGCCCTCTCCGTGTCCAACGGTGACGATCAACAACACGCTGCCGAGCATGACCAGCGGGTGAAAGACGATTGGAACGTACTGGCCCACTACTACGACAGCCGCCACGGGGATGCTGGCAATGACTGGCACCGGAACTTGGTGCTGCCGACCACTCTCAACCTGTTGGGCGATGTCCAAGGCAAGCGAGGCATCGACCTCTGCTGCGACAGCGGCGTCCTGGCTCGCCAGCTAGTCGAACTCGGGGCCCAAGTCACCGGAGCCGACCAGTCGAGGACTTTCCTAGAGCTTGCCGAGCCGTATGACCGCAGCACAGAAATCGAGTGGCTCTGCTTCCCGCTGGCTGAAACAGCCGACCATGTCGAGCCGAGCTCGTTCGACTTTGTGACATGCACGATGGCACTCATGGACATCCCGGCCAGCGAAGACCTCTTCACCGCCATCGCCCATTGCCTGAAGCCTGGCGGCGTGGCGGTGGTGGTGACCATGCATCCGGTGTTCAAGAACCCCAGCAACCTGCTATTCGCCGTCGAAGGAGAACTGGCGGGCGGGGATCAACGAGAGGGAATCATCATCTCCCACTACCTCACACCGATGGCCCAAGAAGTCGTCGGAATGCCCGGGCAACCGCAAGAGCAGCTCAACTTCCATCGGCCCATATCCGAAGAACTGAACCGCGCTTTCGACGCCGGCCTAGTGGTGGACGGCTTTGCCGAAGTCACCAAGAGCGCCCTTGAAGAAGCCCCGACCCAACACACCGACTTCTACATCCCGCCAAGCCTCGAAGACGAAATCCCCGTCCTGCTAGGCCTCCGCTTCAGACCGGCACCCTGGTAGGCAGGTTCGAAGTCTCAAGTTCTGTGGATATGTGGAAATAGCTGTGGATTCCAGTTATTTCGATCTATTTCCATATACCCAGTAGCTCGCAGCCTGACCACTAGGATTGTCTGGGATGGGGAAGATCGTCTTTGGCGACAACCTACCGGTCTTGCAGGGCTTGCCCGACGCCAGCGTCGACCTCATTTACGTTGACCCGCCGTTCAACACCGGCAAGCGGCAAGAGCGCGAGCGGATCAAGACCGTTCACGACGAGATCAACGGCGACCGGACTGGCTTCGCCGGTCGCCGCTATCAGACCATCCGCCTCGGTAAATCGGGCTATGACGATGCCTTCGACGACTACATGGAATTTCTCGCCCCCCGATTCGAGGAAGCCCACCGGGTCCTAGCCGACACGGGCAGTTTCTTCCTTCACATCGATTACCGGGAGGTCCATTACGCCAAGGTGCTGCTCGACCAGATCTTCGGCCGGGACTCGTTCATGAACGAGATCATCTGGGCCTACGACTACGGAGCCCGCTCCAAGAAGAAGTGGTCGGCCAAGCACGACAGCATCCTGTGGTACGCCAAAGACCCTGCCGACTACACGTTCTGCTTCGAGGAGATGGATCGAATCCCCTACATGGCCCCCGGACTGGTCGGCAAAGAGAAAGCAGCCCGAGGCAAGACCCCCACCGACGTGTGGTGGCACACCATCGTGAGCCCCAACGGCAAAGAGAAGACCGGCTACGCCACCCAAAAGCCCCTCGGCGTCCTCGAACGCCTGGTGAAAGTCCATTCAAATCCAGGCGACCTCCTCCTTGACTTCTTCGCCGGCAGCGGCACCCTCGGCGAAGCCGCCGCCAAGCACGGCCGCGACTTCCTCCTCATCGACAACAATCCCGAAGCCATCCAAGTCATGATCCGCCGCCTCTCCCCCACCAACCCCAACCTCATCGGCTGCGAGGAGATCTTCGAAACCTCTTAGGCCATCAAGAGCGCAGCGTCAGGTCGCGACGACCCCCTGAAAGACGTGCTCCTGGTGCCAGGTCAAGTAGGAGTCCCCAGGGCTCTGCCCCTGCTTGGGAATAATCAGCTTTGGCTTTAGAGCTTGGCCAAAATACCGATCGACTCCCGGATCGGCACGACTACTGGCCTCCAGCTTTGGGGCCCGGTGGACCCTGAGACCCCCATTCACGGTTATCAGCCCTGTGTCAAAAGCTGCGTCATGAGTCGGACATGCTGCTACGCCGTTGCGAAAGTCCATCCGCTCTTTGTCGTCGCACGCTGCCCAAGGCTTGATGTGTGATGCCACCAGCAGTTTGTTCCCAGGAATGGACCGAGGGGAAAACCCGCAGAAACCGCAGCTATGGGCGAAATTCTCCAAGACCTGCTTGGCAAATCTGTGCTGGCCAACGCGAATCTCATGTTCTGCCATCCGGGTTGTGTCTTCATCGCTGGCCAATAAACGTGCTCTTCGCTTGGCGGCCCGAACTTCAAGCACGGCGTCAAATGTTTGTTGTCGGGAAAGCTCTTCCTGTCCGAGCAGATCAAAGTCATGGATGCCTTCCAAGGACAGAAAGTCCGGCAATCTATTTGGGCCGATCCCCATATCGCGAGCGGCCAGAATCACCCGGTTGTAGAGATGGGGAAACTGCTCCGGTTCTGCGGCCATCTCGACAAAGAACCTCCACTCATGGGCTCCGGCGTTAGCGCGGGAGCCGTCCAGATTCATCATCTTGTTGTTAACCGACCCCGGAGGCCGGACAAACAAATCAGCCAGGTCATGCAGAACCTTGGGTGCGCGATGCATGGACGCGCCCCCATAGCGATGTGGATCCATCACAAAGAAGAGCCCGTAGCACAGGATTGCTTCCACCGGAGTGAACGCCTCCTGACGAGGTCTCGGCTGGCGGCGAAGTACCTGACCCCATTGCGATCGAGCTTGCTCGACGGTGAGGTCGAGGTAGTCGCTCAGCAATCGCACGCTGCCAACGTAGCCGGCCACTTTTACGCGGTCACACAATGCTGCCCACCAACTAGCGATTGCAAGGGAAAATCCCTGCTCAGCCGGCGCGTGAACTCTTGATGACCATAGGATCGGCCAATGCCCGCTCTTGCGCTTGAGCCGAAAACTGCGACTTCTTCTCTGGCGACTCGATATGCCCGTGCCCTGGTGATGCCCGAGGTGGCCGTCAGGCTTCCAGCGGTAACCGTGATGGAGTCTGGAATCACCCGCTTGCCCGTCGGGAGGGTCTCAGGGGAGCGCTTGTACGAATCTGAGCACTTCTTTTTCTGGATGACCGTGATCGAGAATCTGCCGGAGTACACCTTCCACCGAGCTTTGAGCTATGCCCATCCCAACAACGCCGAAGAACTCGCACGGCTAGCAGGCAGGCTCCGGCTTGAGTCAGTGGAACCCAGCGACTGGTACCCCTCAGACAATGATGTCCAGGCGCTTTTCTCAAGGTCCGGAGAATTCATTGGTGTGCGTCTATCAACCCACTCAGGCGAACCCACTCCAGAAGGTGCCGACTGTGTCGCAAGCATCTGGGTTAGCCCTGATTCGCTGGAAAAGATGAGTTTGGCCCTCCTGGCGGCAGCGGTCCGGTGGGCCAGAGATGACAAACACACGCCGATCAGCGCAGAACTCGCTGCGGTGGTACTTCCCGTAGTTGAGCAGATGGGCACATTTGCAGGATCGGCCGTGTTTATGTCGGATACTGACTATGGGCTTGCCGGCCTCCTGGAAGCCCGCCACGCCCTGCGGAGCGGCCCTGCAACCGTGTCTGAATCTGACCTCGAAGACCTTGATGACCTGATCTCAACCCATGGTGAGCGTTATCGCGAATACTTGGGCGGGCGCGAAGCCTACGGTTTGACTGTCCAGGTGTAGACCAGCAGCAGAATCCCTCTATCTGAGCCAGTGTCTCTCTATGCGGCGCGATGAGCATATTTCGTCTGGATGGGAGCGAGCGCGCGAAGCTACGGGGATGAGCACTTGGGTTGATGTGACCACGTACGGCGATCTGGTGGTGCGGGGGGCCGCGCTGTACGGAGACCAGGACGCGGTGGTGTTTCCTGATACCCGGCACAGTTTCAACTCGCTGGAGGCCGCGGCTCGGCGGTCGGCTCGGTCGCTTTTGGGGCTAGGGGTTCGACCCCAAGACCGGGTGGGGATCCTTATGCCCAACTGCATGGACTTCATCGAGGTGATGTTCGGAGTGGCGCTCATTGGCGCGGTCCCGGTTCCCATCAATGCCCGCTTCAAGGGGCGGGAACTGGCCTATGTCACCGAGAACGCCGACCTGAAGGTGCTGGTCACCAGCGACATCATCGACCAGTTCACCGACTATGTGGTAATCCTCCACGACTGCCTGCCCGGCCTAGCCGACGCCCCTGATCCGGCCAACCTCGACCTGGACGTTGCCCCCGAGCTCAAGGCAGTAGTGCTGTTGGGCAGCACCTCCCCGGCCGGAATGGTGGACCGGTCTGCGTTCGAAGCCCTCGCCGACGATGCCGCCGACGACGAGGTGGAGCTGCTGCGCTCGCAAGTGGCCATTCGCAACGAAGCCCTCATGATCTACACCTCGGGCACCACCGCTGAGCCCAAGGGCTGCCCCCTGAACCACGAGTCGCTGGTGCGCACCGCGGTCACCGCCTGTCGGACCCGCTTCGAGCTGACCGACACCGACGTGTTCTGGGACCCGCTCCCCCTGTTCCACATGAGCTCGATTCTCCCCCTCATCGGCTGCCTGGACGCGGGGTCGTCCTACGTGACCATCACCCACTTCGACCCAGCCGAGGCCATCGCGCAGATGCGGGATGAGAAGGCCACCGTGTGCTTCTCCACCTTCCCGCCGGTCACCCAGGCCATGATCAACCACCCCGACTGGGATTCCGACGAGTTCCAGCGCATCCGGCTGATGAACAACGTGGCGCCCCCTGACGCCCTGCGGGCCATCCACGCCCTGCTCCCCTGGGCCCGCCACGTGAATGCCTACGGACTCACCGAGTGCGGCGGCGTGGTGTCCTTCTCCGGCCCCGACGACCCGCCGCAGACCTGGGCTGTGTCGTCGGGCCGCCCATTTAGGGGCATTGAGGTGAAGATCAAGGACCTCGAGACTCGAGAGACGCTGACCGAGCCCAACCAACCGGGAGAGATCTGGGTGCGGGGCTACAACGTGTTCGAGGGTTACTACAAAGACCCGGAGAAGAACGCCGAGTGCTTCGACGACGAGGGCTGGTTCTTCACCGGCGACATCGGCTCACTCGACCCCGAGGGGCGCATCAGCTATCTGGGTCGCACCAAGGACATGCTCAAGGTGGGCGGCGAGAACGTGGCCGCGGTGGAGATCGAGAGCTACCTCCAAACCCATCCGGCGGTGGCCATCGCCCAGGTCGTCCCGCTACCCGACGAGAAGTACGTCGAGGTTCCCGCGGCCTTCGTCGAGCTCAAGCCCGACGCCGAGGCCACCGAGGAAGAGCTGATCGAGTTCTGCCGAGGCCAGATCGCCAGCTTCAAGATCCCCCGCCACGTCCAGTTCGTCGCCCCCAACGAATGGCCTATGTCCGCCACCAAGATCCAAAAGTTCCGCCTAGCCGACAAACTCCAAGCCGAACTGGGGCTGTAACCCCCTACTCGCTATAGCGGTCGGGCAGTTGGTCGACGTGCCAGATTTGGCTCCTCCACCAGCGCCACTTCCCGGCGATCACATCCTCGACGGTGCAGTGCGGATGGGGCTCCAGCCAGTCGATCTCGGAGTCGACGATCTGGAACAGGCAACCGTGCCCTGACTTGGGCCGCACATAGGTTTCCCGCCAGTGGGGCTCGCTCAGGTCGGTGTCCACTACCTCGTAGCCGGCGGCCTCTAGGTCCAATATGGCCGTCTCCACAGCGTCCACGAAGATGGTCACGTGGTGGAACCCCTCTCCGTGTTTGTCGATGAAGCGGCGCAGGTAGCTCTGCTCGTTCAGCGGCTCCAGCAACTCCACCTTCACGGTGTCGGGCAGTTTGAACATGGCGGTGCGGATGTCGAGCGGCACATCGTCGCCCCCCATCACGAACTGACCGCCGAACACGTCCCGAAACAGCGGCACGGCAGCTTCGATGGAGCGCACTGCGATCCCGATGTGATCCCACCGTTGAATGCGCGGCGATACCGCCGGATTCGACTCCAAACCGGCCGGATATCCGGCATCGCCCATTGTTCTCCAGCCCATAGCCCGCCCCTCCCGGTGTTCTCACATTCTTTGAGCAGCTTCCAAGTGTGCTATCTAGCAGGGTATGGGCAAGCTTGACGAAGCCATCGCCGGACAAAGCGGATTTCCCCGGGTGATGCCCGGACTCGACCAGCCGCTCACTGTGCCCCAGAAGATCGCCTGCGCCGCCCGCATCCTCGACGCCGAGGGATATGCGCTGGATGTGGCCGGACACATCACCGTGGTGAGAGACGACGCCGACGACGGCTCCATGTGGTGTACCCCCTATGGGCTTTGGTGGAACGAGATCACCGCGTCCGATATCTTGATGATTGACGCCGACGGCGAAGTGCTGGAGGGCCGCTGGGATGTCACTCCGGCGGTGTTCATCCACACCGAGATGCACCGGGCCCGCCCCGATGCCCGAGTGGTGATCCACAACCACCCCTACTACGGCAGCCTGCTGTCCACCATGCACAAGCTGCCCGAGATCACCGATCAGCAGGCCTGCATGTTCGACGGCGACATCGCCCTGTTCGGCACCTACACCGGAGGGGTGGACGACGCCGCCGGGGGTCAGCACATGGCTGATGCAGTGGGCAGCGCCACCGCGGTGATCCTGGCCAACCACGGGGTGCTCATCGCCGGGGAGACTACTGAGCAGGCCGTCTACCGAGCCTCGAACTTCGAGCGGGTGTGCCGGCTCAATTACGACGCCATGCAGGTTGGCCAAACTCCGGTGCCGGTGCCCCCCGAACAACGCCCCACCCTGAAGGCCGCGGTCAACAGCCATCACATGACGGTTCGGTACTACTGGGAGGGGGCGGTGCGGCGACTGCTGCGCGAGGCCCCCGAAGTGCTGAACTGACGGGGGCGACCATGAGCTCTTCTTCCAACCAAACACAACCGCGCACCATCGGCGCTTGGATCGGCCACAAAGCCGAGGCCAACGGCGACCGCCTTGCGCTGACCGTGGAGGGCCGGGACAAGACCTACGCCGGTGTCCATCTGGACTCCGACCGCTTGGCCGCCGGTTTGGCCTCCCTGGGCCTGGGAGCAGGCGACCGTTCCTGCTTGATGATGCAGAATTCGCTGGAGTGCATCGACGCCTGGTTCGCCATGAACAAGGCCGGCATTGTGGAGGTGCCCATCAACCAGGCCTACCGAGGCCACTTGCTGGAGTATCTGGTCAGCCAGTCGCGCTCCTCGGCCGTGGTATGCGACGCCGACTACCTCGACCGCATCGCCGAGGCGGCCCCAAGCCTCCCCGGCCTTGAGCACGTGGTGGTCAACCGGGCCGAGGGAACGGAAGACGCTGGCACACCGGACTTCCCCAACCATGTCACCGTCCACGAGTTGGCCGACCTGTACCTCGACTCCCCTGCTCCCGAACCCGACGTCGACTACCGGGACACCGCGGTCATTCTGTACACCTCAGGCACCACCGGCCCGTCCAAGGGCGTGATGCTGTGCCACGAGGCCAACCTGAACTTGGCCCGTCACACCGTGGATTTGGTGGGCTACGACCGGGAAGATGTGCTCTACACCGCCTTCCCGCTGTTCCATATCAACGCCAAGTACACCAGCGTGATGTGCGCCATGGAGGCCGATGCCCGCCTCATCATGGACCGGCGGTTCTCGGCCAGCCGCTTCTGGGACCGCTGCCGGGCCGAGGGCATCACCGCCTTCAACTACCAGGGCGGACTGATCATGATGCTGTGGAAGCAGCCCGAGCGGCCCGACGACGCCGAAAATCCGGTGCGCAACGGCTTCGGCGCTCCCTGCCCGATTGAGATCTGGGAACCGTTCGAGGAGCGCTTCGGGGTCCACCTCAGCGAGGTATACGGCATGACCGAGGTGGCCATCACCACCGAGAACCGCCGGGGCATGCGCAAGATCGGCACTGCGGGACGGGAGTCGGCCCTGTACCACGTGCAGGTAGTAGATCCCGAAGATCAACCGGTGCCCCCCGGAACCGCCGGCGAGATCGTGGTGCGGCCCAAGAAGCCCCACATCATGATCGACAACTACTTCGACATGCCCGAGGCCACCGTGAAGGCGTTCCGCAATCTGTGGTTCCACACCGGCGACCGAGGCCGTCTCGACGAGGACGGCTACCTGACCTTCATCGACCGCATGAAGGATTGTGTGCGCCGCCGAGGCGAGAACATCTCCTCCTATGAAGTGGAGGCAGTGATCAACACCTGCGACGCGGTGTTGGAGTCAGCGGTAATCGGCGTGCCTTCCGAACTGGGCGAAGAAGAGGTGATGGCCGTGGTGGTGCTCAAGCCCGACCACGAGCTCTCCGAGACTGAGCTGCTGGACTTCTGTGTGCCCCGCATGGCCCACTTTGCCGTGCCCCGCTACGTGCGCTGGTGCGACGACTTGCCCAAGACCCCCTCCGAGAGGGTCCAGAAATTCAAGCTGCGCGAGGACGGCATCACAGCTGATACTTGGGATCGCGACGACGCCGGCTACGTGGTGCCGCGGTAGGGGCCCATTCAAGCATAGAACGTTCTACCGCTTTCCAGTGGTTTTCAATCAGTTTCGAAAACCTGGCGGTTAGAGTTCCAGGCGGGCCGGAGCAAGGCACTCAAAAAATGGGTTCTACCACCCTTGCTCCGGTCCAACCTGTTTGGCCTCAAGGACCGCAATCAGTATAAGGCTGAGTCATCCTCACTCGGCAACGAAATCCGGATTCGGCGTAAAAGTCAGCGGTAGCGAGGTCAGCCCCCGGGTGTACACGCCGGTCTCCACCTGCTCGTAGCCGTCGGCATAGGCGATGTCGTCCATGGCATCCAACAGGGCATCCATGGCCACGGTCAGCTCGGCACGGGCCAGCATCGACCCCACACAGAAGTGGCGGCCCAGGGCGAACGCCGTGTGGTCGGCTGCGGCGGTGAACGCCTTGTCGAACTCCATGTCAGTGCGGTGGATGTTGAACCGGTCGGGCTCGCTGAACGCCTCCGGATCCCGGTTGGCTGCCCCCAGCAGCAACTCCAGGGTGTAGCCCGCCTCCACTTTGCCCCCCGAAAACTCAACCGGTTCATCAGTGTGGCGCATGATCATCTGCACTGGCCCGGTGAAGCGCAGCGTCTCGGCAAAAGCACTGCCGATGAGCTGGCGGTCGGCCCGCACCTCGGCCATCTGCTCGGGATGGTCCAGCAGGTTTCGCATGGTGAGCGTGATGGCTTTCTCGGTGGTCTCTCCCCCGGCGGTCAACAGCAGACTGCAAAAGCCGCGGATGTCGTCGTCGCTCATCTGCACCCCGTCGAACTCCTTGGTCACCATGGCGGTAAGCAGGTCATCGCCGGGGTTGGCCCGCCGTTCGGCAATCTTGGGCATGAGGTACTCCCCCATCTCCACCCGGGCCGCCATACCCCGGCGGTTCTTCTCCTCGTCGCCGGTGATGTTGGACACGAAGGCCACCGTTTAGGCCCCCGATGTGCTGGCCTTTGGGCTGCCATGTCCTGGTGTGTCCACGGAAAACGCCCCACCGCGCCAGGGCGGAAACCGCTACCCGTAAAGCTCCTTCAACAGCGCCAGCCAAGCCTGGTACACCCTCAAAAGCTCGGCGTTGGCCGGATCGTCCCAGCAGATGCCCGCGCACTTCTGCTCGTCCTTGACCGCGTTCGGCAGCATCGCCATCCACTGAGCGCGCAGCGCCGCCACCCGTGCCTCCTTCTCCGCTCGCGACTCGGTGTCGGTGTCGTCGGTGTCGTCGGTGTCGGTGTCCGAATCGTCGGTGTCCGAATCGTCG
>VYEX01000072.1:0-15748 GCA_009842675.1 Acidimicrobiia bacterium
GAGCTTCTATTTCCGAAGGTATCTCCGAACGTTCAAGGACGTAGTCAGTCTGAGCTGGTGCTGAAGTAGGCGTGGGAGCGGGCACCGCTGTCGGTGTGGGATCGACCACCTCGGTGGGAGTGGGAGCCACAGTGGGAACTGGGGTCGCAGTGGCTTCGGGAGATGCCGGAAGTTGATCGAGGGGGCTTGGAGTCGTAGAAGAGCTAGCCGTGGGACTTCCAGGCACCGTCGGAGTCGGAGCGGAGGTCCGAGAGGGCGCAGTTTCCGCATTCGGGCCTTCTCCCCTGTCCTCTTGAACGGTTGGAGACACATCGCCGGTTGCTTCGCTTGGCGAATCGCCACATCCAGCAAGGCATGCGGAACCCAGACTCAGAACAACTACTGCTACACCGGTGAGCCGTATCTGGCGGCTCGGCCGGCGTGTCGATTCGCGGCTTATCAGACTCTTCATGTATCTACTGATTTGCTCCCTTTGGCCTATAGACGCCCCAGAGCATCATTCGGTTCCATCAGTTTCAAGCGCCACCAAAAAGCCGCGTGACCATGAGGCGGTAAATTTCGACTCGGATACAGGCTCGAATTCGCTCCTACTCCCATCGACGCCTGAGACGAAAATTCACTAGATCAGTTGCACCTCGGAATTCCGACCGTGAGACCGAGCGGGGAAGGTAGCTTTTGTCCATGTACCTGGACCGGATCACCGTCAATCCTGATCGCATGGGGGGATTGCCCTGCATCAGAGACCTCCGGGTGACAGTAGCTATGGTGCTTGGGCAGCTTGCTGCGGGAAGAACTCGCGATGAGGTACTGGCCGACTATCCGTATCTCGAGCCAGAGGACATCACCGCCGCACTCGAATTTGGCGCTGCTCGTGTCAACGAGCGAGAGCTGCCCGTTGCTCACACAGCGTGAAAATCCTCCTCGATGCCAACCTGTCTCCACGAGTAGCTCAAGCTCTCCTTGCCGCTGGGTACGACTCCCTGCACGTCAGAGATTTGGACATGCTGGCCGCCCCGGACGAGGCAATTCTCGAATGGGCAATTGAACACGACCACGTGCTTGTTACCGCAGATTCAGACTTCGGAGCGCTTCTCTCAATCCGGCGTTCCCGCAGTCCTTCTGTTGTTCACCTTCGTGAAGTGGCCGATCAACCCCCTGAGGTGCATGCTGCATTACTCATCGAAAACTTTCCTGCTCTTGAAGAAGCGCTGATTGACGGGGCAATCGTCTCGCTTAGTCCAACCCGTATACGAATACGCGACTTGCCAATCGCATAGCCGAACAACCGTCTACTCCCAATCGGGGTTCCAGTGGTTGTAGGCGGTTAGCTCGGCCGCGGGGTGGCGGAGGGCGGGGCGGAAGTCGGTGCCGATGGTATAGGCAATCGGGAAAAGGCCGGCCTGGATGTGGGTGTCGTAGGGGATGCCCAGCAGGTCGGCCATTTCCTGCTCGCGATGCAGGTGGATGGTGGTCCAGGCGCTTCCCATACCCCGGCTGCGCAGGGCCAGCATGAAGCTCCACACTGCCGGGATGATCGACCCCCACTGGCTGGCGTGATGGAAGGTCTGAGCCCGGTCGCTGCGCAAGACCCCGAACCGGTCGACCAGCACCGGAATGAGCATGGCGGGAAGGCGGTGCATGTTGTCGCGTAGGTAGGCCACCGACTCCGACATCTGTTCAGCTCGCACGGTCTGGCGCTCGTATTGCTCCCGACCGGCGGCGATGTCGGCCGAGTACTGGGCCATGGCGGCTCGATAGATCTCCGAGGCTTGCCCGATTACTTCGGGATCGTCGAGCACGATCCAGTGCCACCGCTGTTGGTTCGACCCGGTCGGCGCCTGCAACGCCAAGTCCAGGCACTCCTCAATCACGGCCCGCTCCACCGGCCTCTCCAGGTCCAGCCGCTTGCGCACCGCCCGAGTGGTGGTCAATACCTCATCAATGGTCAGATCAAGAACCGTCATGAGTGCATCGTAGGATCGTCGCTATGAGCGATGGGATCCGAGCGATGGTTCAGGTGGGGCCGGAGCAGTTGGAAATGCAGGAGTTCGCTCGGCCCCGGGTGGGCGAGGACGATGCCCTGTTGCGGATTGAGGCGTGTGGGATTTGCGGCACGGATGTTGAGACCTATTCCGGCAGCTCGCTGATGAACTACCCAGTCATTCCCGGCCATGAGCCGGTGGGGGTGATCGAAGAGGTGGGCGAGCGGTACGCGGACCGCTGGGGGTTGAAGCCCGGCGACCGGGTGGTGGCCGAGGCTGCCTACGGGTGCGGGCGCTGTCTGGCCTGCCTCGACCAGCAGATGTGCCGGGTGGCCCCTGGCAATCACGGCTTCACGCCCACGGACCGGGCCCCATCGCTGTGGGGCGGGTACGCCGAGATGATGTATCTGGCACCGGGATCGGTCCCCCACAAGATTGACAATTCGATCCCGCCTCGTATTGCTGCGCTGTATAACCCTCTGGGCGCGGGGTTCGCCTGGGCGGTATCGGCTCCTGGCCTGCGCTATGGCGACACCATCACCGTGCTCGGTCCCGGCCAGCGGGGGCTGGCCTGCGTGATCGCGGCGGCAGCCGCGGGGGCGTCGGCGATCTTCGTGACCGGCCTGGGATCACAAGACGCCCACAAGCTGGCCTTGGCCACCGAATTCGGCGCTGATGTGACCATCGATGTGGAATCGGAAAACGCAGTTGAACGAGTTCTGGCCGAAACCAACGGCCGGGGAACCGACATCGTGGTGGACACCACCCCCCACGCCACCCAGCCGGTGGTCGATGCCGTGTCAATGGCCCGACTGGGCGGCACAATCGTGTTGGCCGGGCTCAAGGGCCGGGGAGTGGACGGCTTCCCGTCCGACGATGTGGCCATGCGCTACCAGACCGTCATCGGGGTGCGCACGGTGGACTTCCACAGCTACCGACAGGCGGTGCGGCTCATCGAGTCGGGATCACTGCCAGTGGAGCGCCTCCACACCCACCACTTTCCCCTGGAACAGGCCGCCGATGCGGTGCAGACCCTTGTCCAAGCAGGCATTCACAATGCCGTCTCCATTACCGTTGAACCCTAGAAACTCTTCCAAACCCGGAGTATTGCTGTGAACCCCGACGACCTCATTTTGATCAGCGTTGACGACCACATCGCCGAACCGGCCAACATGTTCGAAGCCCACGTGCCCAAGAAGTACAAGGAGCACGCCCCCAAGGTGGTCACCGACGAGAACGGGCGGGAGCAGTGGTACTACGGCAAGCTGCCGGGCCGGAACCTGGGCCTGAACGCGGTGGCCGGCAAGCCCCGGGAGCACTACAACATCGATGCCAGCCGCTACGACGAGATGCGACCCGGCTGTTACGACGTGCATGAACGGGTACGGGACATGAACGCCGGCGGGCAGTTGGCCGGACTGAACTTCCCCAACTGGACCGGATTCTCCGGCCAGGTGCTCAACGAGGGACCCGATCCCGACCTCAACGACATCATGATCAAGGCCTACAACGACTGGCATATCGACGAGTGGGTCGGCGCCTACCCAGATCGGTTCATCCCCTGCGGCATCCTGCCCCTGTTCGACATCGACCGGGCCGTGGCCGAGGTGAAGCGACTCGCCGACAAGGGCTGCCATGCGGTGACCTTCTCGGAGAACCCCGCGATGCTGGGCATGCCCTCAATCCACTCCGGGGCGTGGGATCCGTTGTTCGCCGCATGCAGCGATCTCAACACCGTGCTGTGCTGTCACTTGGGATCGTCGTCACGGTCTATGGGTGCCTCGGCCGACGCTCCTCCCAGCGTGCCGATGACCCTCTCGTCGGCTCTCACCATTTCCACGCTGGTGGAGTTGGTGTGGGCCGAGTTCTGGGACCGCTTCCCCGACCTCAAGTTCTCACTCACCGAGGGCGACATCGGCTGGATTCCCTACTTCATGTGGCGATCCGAGCACGTGCAAGACCGCCACTCAGGCTGGACCAAACACGAATTCGGCATCGACGGCAGCCCCACCGGCGTGTTCCGCAACCACATCCTGTGCTGCTTCATAAATGACCGCATCGGGGTGAAGCTGCTGGACGAGTTCAACGTGGACAACCTGTGCTGGGAGTCGGACTACCCCCACTCCGACGGCACTTGGCCCCAGTCCCCGGAGTACGTGGCCAAACTGCTCGGCCACCTGCCCGAGGACATCGTGGCCAAGATCACCCACCAGAACGCCATGCGCCACTACCAGTTCGACCCCTTCGCCCACCGGCCGCCTGAGAAGTGCACCGCCGCGGCCTTGCGGGCCGAGTCACCCGACGTCGACGTGGTGACCCATGTCGGTCGCCCGGCCGATGAGCGCGATGCCGAGTTCTGGCGCCGGATTCAGACCGGCGGCTGGAAGCGCGAGTAGCCGCGCAGTCTGCTACGGGAAGTCCCCGCTTCTGGCTCAGGCCAAGGGAATGGCGAAAAACGCGATAGCCACGTAGTGGACGGCAACCGCGGCCACCACCAGCAGATGGAAGAGCTCGTGGTATCCGAACCAGCGCGGCCACGGATCGGGACGCCGGACGGCGTAAATGAGCGCGCCCAGCGTGTACAAGCCGCCGCCGATGAACAGCAGCGTCGACCCGGCTACGCCCAAGCCGCGCCAGATGTCGCCGATGACCAGCAGCGCGGCCCAGCCAACAACCGGGTAGGGGGCGATTAATACCCATCGGGGGGCATTGAGCCATGCCACTCGACCGATGACTCCGATCAGGGCTCCAGACCACACCACGCTCAGAACCAGCTTGGCGGAACCGGGTTCCAGTGCAAAAAAGCCCACCGGCGTATAGGTGGCCGCAATGAACACGAAAATCATGGAGTGGTCGAGGCGGCGGATCAAGGCATGGACCCGAGGCGTCCAGTCGAAGCGGTGGTAGGCCGCGCTCACCCCGAAGATGCCCACCACTGCGAGGGCATATACGGCCACAACAGCCCGGTCGGCACCGCCGGGCCCCAAGGCGATGACAATGGGCGCAAGGGCAATGGCAGCAAGAGTCGCCACAGCGTGGGACCAGCCCCGGAGTACCGGCTTGGGAAGAACAAGGGGGCCAGCGACCGTCAGGTCGCCAACCCTACACGGGTAGTATCCCAAAGCGGCCTAGCCGCTGAGCTCGGAGGCTTCGTATTCCAACAGACGGCCGAACAGGTCCCGCAGCTCGGAGCGACGAGAGCGGTCGTTGGCCAAGTTGGCCAGCTCGTGGGGGTCGTCGGCCAGGGAGTACCACTCGTGGTCGTGGTCGTCGAAGTCGGCGTCGGTGTCGAACAGCTTCGGCTCGGGGGCGAGGTTGCCGGTGCGGTCGATGCCGCCACCCACTCCGTAGTAGCGGGCGTACTTGGTCTCGCCGTCGAAGAAGCCCCGCACCGCGTAGCGGCTGTGGCGGAGCAGCTCCGACTGGGCGCTGTCCTGGCTGAACAGCACGTAGTCCCGCACCGACGTAGACGGATCGGCCAGCGAAGGGGTGAGGTCCTTCCCCGACAATGTGGGCGAGCTGTCGACGTCCACCCCGCCGAGTGCGGCGACGGTGGCGGCCAGGTCCACGTGGGTGGCCAGCGCATCGGTGGACGCCCCTTGCGGGGTGAGCCCGGGAGCTTTGACGATGAGCGGCACCCCCATGACCTCCTCATACACACACGGCAGCTTGGCCCGCAGACCGTGTGATCCGCAGGCGTCGCCGTGGTCGGAGGTGTAGATCACCACGGTATCGTCGTAAGCCCCGATGTCGTCGAGGGCCCCCAGAATCGCGGCGATACTGTGGTCCAGCAGTTCGTGGAGCCAGGCGTAGTAGTCCAGTTGGCGCAGCCAGGAGTCGACGTCTTCGATGGCCATGTGACCAACCATGTGCTCCCGATTGCGAACGTGGCGCCACGCCCGCTGGACCTCGGGCTTGGTGTGGAGGTCGTCGTCGAAATTGTCAGGCAGTTGGGTGAACCGACGGGGGTAGATCTCCTCCAACGGTTCGAGATCGACCTTGCCGCCCAGCATGTGCTCGTGGAGGAAGTTGAACACGCCCATCAGGTCGGGGTTGGCCTCCTGGAATGACGGCTGATCGAGGGGGTACCACATCACGTCGTGGGGGTTCACCAACGCCACAGTCAAAAACCAGGGGCCGACGGAGGGATCGGCACCGTGGGTTCGCAACCAGTCCACCGCCTGGTCGGCGATCACCGGGTCGAAGTGCCGACCGGTCCACGGCCCACCGACGTAGTGGCGGTCGTCGCCAATCCAGCCGCTGTAACCGAAGGCCTCCATGTCGGGCATTGGCTCATGGGTCAGGTGGTATTTCCCCAGATAGGCCGATTCGTAGCCCACGTCGCGCATCAGCCGCCCAACGGTGGGAATGGCCGGATCCAGCGCGGTGTGGGCCGGGAAGCTGACGTTGTCCACCACACCGTGCTCGGCCAGATAGCTGCCGGTGTACAAGCTGGCCCGCGACGGCGAGCACGGCGACGAGTGGGTGTAGTAGCGGTTGAAGTCCAACCCGTCGCGCCGCAGCCGGTCGTGGGCGGGCATCTCCACCACCCCGTCCAGCCACGGGTTGCGCCGCTCCTCATCGGAAACGATTAGCAAGATATTGGGCTGTTCTGAGGCCATCGCATTCACCCTCCGTAGGTCTCTCGGAGCTGTTGCTTGAGCACCTTGCCCACCGGATTGCGGGGCAGCTCGTCGACAATTTCCAATTGCTCGGGGATCTTCTGATTCATCAGCCCGACCTCCTTGCAGTGTTCGACCATCTCCACGAAACCGAACGCCTCCCCCGCCATGGGGGCCACCACCGCACAGCACCGCTCTCCCGACACCGAGTCGGGCAGTCCGATAACGGCCACATCGGCCACATTGGGATGAGAGAACAGCACATCCTCTACTTCTTTGGCTGAGATGTTCTCTCCCTTGCGGATGATCACGTCCTTCTTGCGCCCGACGATGGTCACGAAGCCCTCATCGTCGACTTCGGCCAGATCGCCGGTGAAGAAGAACCCCTCGTCGTCGAAGCCAGCCTCGTTCAGCGCATCGTCCAGATAGCCCCGGCACAAGGTTGGGCCGTTCAGGAGCAGCTCCCCATCGATCAGCTTCCAAGCGGTGTCGTCCAGGATCCGCCCCTCAGTGGTGCCCAGCTTGTCGTCGGGGTCGTCGAGAAAGCAGTAGGTGACGATGGGGCATTCGGTCAGCCCGTAGCTGGAGATGATGCCCACGCCGCCCATCTCGTTCTTGACCTCCATATGCAGTCCGGCCGGTTTGGGGGCGCCTCCCCCGATGGCGGCACGCATCTTGGGGAAGATCGGCTGGTCGGGGGTCTTGCGCTGCTCGGCCAGAAAGGCGATGAAGAACGGCGTGCCCGAGCCGGCCAAGGTCAGCCCGTGCTCGCGGAAGAAACGGGTGTCGGCTTCGGGGTTGAAGCTCTCCACCATCAGCAATGGAGGGCCGCACACCAGAGTGGCAATGAGCAGGCTGATGCCGCCGATGTGGGTGAACGGGAAGGCCAAGGGCCACACATCGTCGGCCCGCAGTTCGAGGTTCTCCCAGATATGGCGGGCCGCGGCGATGACCGAGTCGTCGCCGTGCATGGCCCCCTTGGGGTCGGCCGTGGTGCCCGAGGTGTAGTAAATCCATCGCACCGGGAGCCGGCCGTCGTCGTCCAGGGGTGCCTCGAACGGGGCCAAGGTGCTGGGGTCACCCTCGGGGAGGTCGCCGCCGCACACCAGCACGTCGCAGTCATCGGTGGCGGCCACCACGGCCTCGGCCATGGCTGGATAGTCGAATCCCCGCCACACCGAGGGCACCACCAGCAGCCGGGCCCCGGTTTGGCGAACCACGAAGCCCACCTCCCGCTCCCGGTAGATAGGGATGATCGGGTTCTGGACTGCCCCCAATCGGGCCAACGCCGCCGACAGGATGAGCGAGGCTCGGCCGTTGGGGAGTTGCCACGACACCCGAGTGTCTGCCGCCACTCCTATGGCGGCCAAACCGGCGGCAGCCCTTTCGGCGGCGTCCCGAAATCCGGCGAAAGTCATCACCGTGCCGTCGGGCTCAATTGTCAGGGGATTGTCGGGGGTGGCGGCGGCCCGCGCTTCTATGGCCTCCCAATAGGTTCTCGGGTTTCCTATCACCGGGTCATTCTCCCAGGTCGGTGGTTGGAGTTTCGAAGCCCACCAGCAGTTCCACCAGCTGGCCGGCCGGGGTACGGATCATTACCGCTACGTCCCACAGGCGGGTGCCGTCCAGCACTTCGCCGCCATGGGCTCTCACTCGCTCGAGAGCCGCATCCATGTTCCGGACATTCAGGGATAGGTGGGTGAGTCCGAGCTCGTTCACCACCCGGGCCGGCCGCTCGACCAGCCCGGCGCCGCGGAATTGCAGAAGTTCGAGCACGAACTCGCCCTTGCGCAGATACACCGCTCGCAGACCGGGCCGCTCCAGTTGCAATAGCTGGCCGGTCGACGCGTCGTCGGCGTCGAGCGCCCCGACCCGCTCGAAGTCCAGCGCCCCGGTCCAGAAATCAACTTCGGCATCCAGGTCGGCCACTGCCAGCCCGACGTGGTTGACCTTCTCACTCATCGAGGCTCACCCCCTTTGCCGCCCCCATCGGCCATGCAGCGTAGGCTGCCGCCATGTCGGCTGCCGAAGCGCCCCGTCCCGAGGTATACAACCCGTTCGACCCCGCTCATGTGGACGACCACTTCGCCACGCTGGCTGCCCTGCGGGAGTCGGTCCGGGTCCACCAGCCCATGCCCGGCGTGTACTACGTGCCCCGGTATGACGACATCGTGGAGGTGTGCCGTCGTCCCGAGGAATTCGGCCAGGGGGGATTCGAGCCGTTGGAGGCCGATTCCCGCCCGCCCGAGCTGATCCAGCTGGGCGAATCCGACCCGCCCGAGCACACCAAGGTGCGCCGCATCCTGGCCGCCGCGCTTTCTCCGCCCCGCATGCGGGACTACGAGCCGATCGTCCACGAGATATGCGGCGAGATAGTGGATCGCTTCGCCAGCCGAGGCCAGGCCGACTTGATCGAGGACTTGGGAGCGCCGCTGCCCGCCCAAGTCATCGGCCGACTCGCCGGAATCCCTGCCGAGATGCGGTATCGACTGCGGCCCTACTCCGATGATCTGATCGGGGCACGAGCGCAACCCGACCCCGATGAGGCCCGTCGCTGCCAGCAGCGGGTGGATGCCTTCGATGAGGAGCTGCGGGCGGTGATTGCCGCCCGCCAACAGTCAAGCCAACGGCCCGACGATTTGATGACCCAGGTGATCGAATACCGGGACGAAGACGGCCAACCGCTGCACGACGAGAAGATCCTGGCCACGCTGTCCAAAGACGTGATCGTGGGCGGCATCGAGACCACCACCCATCTGATCGGCAACCTGTTCTATCTGCTGTTGTCTGAACCAGGCCTCTATGAGCGGGTGCGGGCTGACCGCAGCCTGGTGCCCGTTGCCGTTGAAGAGACGCTGCGCCACCACAACCCGGTGCAGGTTCTGTTCCGCCGGGCCCGCAACGACGTCGATCTGTTCGGCACTCCAGTAGCCGAAGGAGAAGTGGTGTGCCTGGGCTACTCGGCCGCCAACCGCGACCCCCGGGTCTTCGACGATCCAGAATCGTTCCGACTAGACCGTCCCGACCCCCGACGCCACCTCGGCTTCGGATGGGGCATCCATCTGTGCGTGGGCGCACCACTGGCCCGCCTGGAGGCAACCGCCGGTCTCAACGCCGTGCTCGACCGAATAGCCCATATGGAGCCGGCTCCCGGATTCGACTACCAGCGGGTGCTGTTCTTCATGATGCGGGGACCAACCCGCATGGACGTCGTCTTCTAGTCGCGGTCGAGGCCGTAAGCAGCAGCGGAGACCCGCTCGTACTTGTAAGGGCTCCACTGAGTGGTGTCGAAAGCCGGCTCGGGGTTGTCGCCCAGGATGGTGACCCGGCTGATGGCCCGGTTGCCGTCGAAGTCGTTGACTGCGAAATGCTGGGTGGCCCGATTGTCCCAAATGCCGATGGTGCCCTCACTCCAGCTGTAGCGGCAGGTGAAGTCGGTCTTGCAGGCGTGAGCGGTGAGCAGGTCTAGCAGTGACTCGGACTCGTCCCGGCTGAGCTGGGGAATGCGCCGGGTGAACTGCTTGTTCACGTACAGCGACGGGCGGCCGGTGCGGGGGTGGCGGCGCACCACCGGGTGCTCGGCCTTGTGGTCGGGCTGGCCGTAGTTGGCCGCGGTGTGGATGGCGGTGAGCCCGTTGATCATCTGCTTCATGGGCTCGGCCAGGGTCTCGTAGGCCTTGTACATGTTCGACCACATGGTGTCGCCGCCGGCGGGGGGCATCACCATGGCATTGAGCACTGAGCAGATGGGCGGAGAGTCCTCGAACGTGCAGTCGGTGTGCCACACGTCGGCCACATAGCCCGACTCTCCCTTGAGGACCACGATCTCGGGATGGTCGTCGTCCAGCTTGGGGATGTAGGGATGGATCTCCGGCTCGCCAAAGCGAATGGCGAACGCCCGGTGCTCGTCGGGGGTGAGGTGCTGGTCGGGGAAGAACAGCACCAAGTGCTCGTCGAGCAGCTCTTGGATGAGAGCGAACTCCTGGTCGGACACTGAAGCCAGCGACAGGCCGCGAACTTCAGCACCCAACGCGCCCGCTACTCGGCGAACATCCAGATCAACAGCATCGATGACAGCCATGGCCGCAGCCTACTTCCCTCGAACCGGTCAAAGTAACGGGGGGACCGCGATCGCGCTGGCGAGTTTCCCTTTGGCGAGTTTCGCTCCGGCTGGCCGCATGACAAGGTGGGGCCATGTCTGATCGAGATGCATTGGCCGACCTTGCCGCTGACTACTCCCGCTGTGTGGACCGGGGCGATCCCGAGGGCGTGGCAGCCTGCTTCGCCCCCGACGGGGTGCTGCGACGCGTCGACCTGCCCAGTGGAGGAACGATACTCAGCGAGCGGACCGGCCGAGAGGAGATCGCCCGGGCGATCTCCCGGATGAGTTACAACGCCACATTCCATTTTCTGGGCCAGCAGCAGACCGAGATCACCGGCGACGACGCCACCGGCGAGACCTACTGCATCGCCCACCACCTGACGGTTCCCGACGACGGGACCCCCGCTACCGACTTCATCATGTTCATCCGCTATCACGACCAATTCGTCCGCCTCGACGAGGGCTGGCGCATTGCGGTCCGGGAACTGCAAATCGACTGGACCGAGAACCGCCTAGCTGAGGGCGTCTAGCAATCGATGGACGATGTTGCCCGCCTGTTGGCCTACGAGGAAATCCGGCAACTGGCCTCCCGATACGCGGTGGCAATTGACCGGCGTGACCTCGACGCCCTAGTCGAGTTGTTCATCGACGACGTGCGGGTGGGACGGGACACCTACGGGCGCGACGCCCTTCGGGCGAACTTCAAGGAGTCGCTAGGGGACATCGGGCCGTCAATTCTGAACATCGGCACCCATCAGATCGACTTGATCGACGACGACCACGCCACCGGCCACGTGTACTGCAAGGCAGAGATCGCCGACGGCGACCGGTGGATCCACCAGGCCATCCGCTACGACGACGCCTACGAGCGCCGCGACGGTCACTGGTATTTCGTGCGCCGCCTCCACAAGCTTTTCTACGGCGCTGAGGTGGGCTTGAACCCGCTTGACCTGCCTCCGGCCAATTGGCCCGAGAACCACGACGGCCTCGGCACCCTCCCCTACGAAGAACCCACCTGGCAGACCTTCAACGACAGCTAGCCAGCGGGACGAAAGCCCAGCAGGGTGGTGTCGTCGACATCTTCGTAAGCGGCCTCCACGGCCATGCCCACGGTGACATCGTCAACGTCGCAGTCCACCATGTTGCCCACGAGGCGGGGGCCCTCATCCAGGTCCACCAGGGCGATAGCGAAGGGGATGCGGCTGGCCAGAGCCGGGTCGTGGCCGGCCCGGTCCACGGTGAAGGAGTACACCGTGCCTCGTCCGCTCAACTCCCCCCATTCCCAGTCGTCGCCCAGGCAGTGTGGGCACCGGCCCCGGGGGTAGAAGAAGAACCCGTGACGGGGGCAGCGCTGGAGCACCAGGCGCCGCTCCCGCAAGCCGTCGAAGTAGGGCGCAGTGATGGGAGTGGGGGTAGGCAGCGGCCGCCCGTCGGTTGAGAAGTGGACCATCAGGCCCCCTCCAAAATGAGAGCCACCTGTTCGGCCAGCATTCCTCCGGTGCCGTTGGCGTAGGCGATATTGCAATCGGGCACTTGGCGCTCGTCGGCCCGGCCCTGCACTTGGCGCACCGCCTCGGTGATGTGGCTCATGCCCCCGCCCAAACCGGCTTGGCCCATGCCCAGCTGCCCGCCGTGGGTGTTGAGAGGCCAGTCGCCGTCGTAACGCAGACTGTGCTCGTCGATGAACCGCCCGCCCTGGCCCTTGGGGCAGAACCCGGCATCCTCGATGGTCAACAGCACCGTGATGGTGTAGCAGTCGTACATGGAGGCCATGTCCACTGCCTCGCGTGACACCCCGGCCATAGCGAACGCCCGGTCGGCGGCCAGCCGGATGGGGGTATCGACGACGTCGGGGGCGTAGGTGATGCTCTTGTGGGTGAGGTGCTCGCCGTAGCCGCTCACGTATACCGGTCGGTGGGGGCACCGGGCGGCTCGCTCAGCAGATGTAACCAGCACCGCGGAGCCGCCGTAGCACGGCATGACGATCTCCAGCAGCTTCAGCGGGTCGGCCACGTAGCGCGAGGTCATCACATCTTCAACAGTGATGGGCTTGCCATAGAACACCGCCAAGGGATTGGCCTGGGCGTTGTAGCGGGAGTCCACCGCCACCTTGGCCAATGTCTCCTCGCTCACCCCGTAGGCAGCCATGTAGCGCTGGGCGGCCATGGCAAAGCTGGGGGTGGCAGCCACCAGCCCAGCGGGAATCTCGAACTGCCCTTGGGGGGAGCCCCAGACCTCGCCGCCCATGTAAGCCCCCATCTTCATCTTCATCGGGCCGCCGTTGGAACCCGGCTGAGGAGGCGCAGGCACCGACGGGGCGAACACCAGCACCGTCTCGCAAATCCCCACCTCAATGGCGGCCGCCGCCCGCCACACCATGCCCGCTGGCGTGGCTCCGCCAAGGTCGACCACCTCGTTGAAGTTGCTGCGAATGCCCAAGAATTCAGCGAGCGCCGACGGGGCAAACAGGGGCGACTCCCTCAGGCCGTTGATCACCAGCCCGTCCACCTCACCCTTGTCCACCTCGGCGTCGGCCAGCACCTCAGCTGCCAGCCGAGCACACGCCTCCATGGTGAACATGGGCTCGTCCCACACCCTCTTCGGCGCCCACTCAGTGAGCCCCACAATCGCCGCCGCTCTCTTTCCCATGCACCTCACACTAGTGAGACGCTGGCCAGCAGCTTTGGTCGACCATTTGCGTCAGGTGCAGAGCGGTTCGAAGCGGTAGCCCTGGCTGGACAACTCGCTAAGGGCAGTAT
Source organism: Acidimicrobiia bacterium (assembly GCA_009842675.1). Taxonomy (GTDB): domain Bacteria; phylum Actinomycetota; class Acidimicrobiia; order Acidimicrobiales; family Bin134; genus Poriferisocius. The sequence goes on from VYEX01000072.1 coordinate 13,466, forward strand.
CGAGGGCCAATACGGTTTGGGTTCGGTCGCCTCCGCCGTCGTGAAGCAGCACAACGGCCCCGTCGCGGGCGTGGTCCACGACGTGCTGGGCAATCTCCGCGGCTGGAGGATTGCGCCAGTCGGCTGGGTCGACATCCCACAGGGCGACATCCAGACCGTGGTCCGCCGCCCAGTCGCGGGTGAAGGCATCGATTGACCCGTAGGGGGGCCGCAGGCACGGCGTAGCCCGAGAGCCGAGCAAGTCCTGGGTTCGCCCGACCGTGTCATCGAACACCTCTTGGGGCAAGCCCGCCAAGGCCTCGTGATTCCACGTGTGGTTGGCGACAGTGTGGCCCTCGGCATTGATGCGTTGGATGATGCCGGGGTATTGCTCGGCTAGTGAGCCGATGACGAAAAACGTGCTTCGAACGCTATGGCGGGACAGCACTTCAAGCACTCGCGGCGTATAAACGGGGTGGGGGCCGTCGTCGAATGTCAGGTACAAGACCGGGCCGGTGCCGCTGTCAGGCGCGGACGGCACCGAAGTGGTCTCGGCAGGTCCTATGGGAGTGGGAACAGGGGCGGGACTAGCCCCCAGTGGTAGGGCTTCCACATAGAGCCTGTAGTCGACCTGCCCGGCGTGAGTGGATACCACCGTCACCCTCCAAGGACCGGAGGCGGGCAGTTTGGTCGACACCGACTGGAACCGTTTGGACCCCGAGGTCAGCACGCTGTCGCCGAGCCGCACGTCCAACCACACCCCGATGGGGGCCTCCAGTATCGCGGTGAACTCTTGGCCCTCGGATATGTAGGCCGTGTAGGGCTGCCTCTGCTGGAAGTCGATCGACCCGGTCACCGTGCCGCCCACGGCACCCGGGTCGAACCGTATATCGATCGCGGGCGCCTCGGCCTCAGGAAGCGGAAGGTCTTCCAAAGGCATGGACTCGACCACCGACACCACGGGATCTGGCCCGGAGATGTTGATCTCCAGCGTCTGGCGCAGAGATATGACGGTGAAGGGCTCGTCCGGCTCGCGATCCAGAAGCGACACCCTTACCAGGCCGTCTCGCACTTCGATCCCCTCCACCACAATGCGATCGCCCACCGACACCGGCTGTTTGGCCGCCCCACCTCGCCCGTCGTCCACCACCGGCACAAGCAGGTGGAATACGCCCGACCCGGCCGATCTCAGGGTGATGTGGGCCACCACGTCCTCGAATCCGTCACCATCCAGATCACCCTGTGCCACTCGGTTTTGGAGCACAAAGAGGTCGGTTGAAGCGCCGCCGTAGGAGATCTCGGCCATGCCGCCTTCAAGCTGTATGGACTGACCGTCCACCTCGAAGGTGAGGTTTTCGAGGTCTTCCCAGTCCACCCCCGTTCGCTCAATCGGCACCAGAGTTGGGGTCGGTGGGCTCGGAACCTCGCTTGGCGGTACATCGGATGGCGTGGAGTCTGGGGATGCTGGCGCAGACGCCGTAGGAGAAGCAGGCTGCGAACTCGACGACTCTGGGGATTGGGTGGCAGCCAGCGAAGGGGCGGGCAACCCGCCCGGCGGCGAAGATGAGTCATCCTGACCGCACCCGCTGAGAAGCACAACCAAGGCGAGCCCAGCGCCCGCAATTCTGCGAGAAGTCATGGTCATCTATAGGCAGAGGGGTTCGAAGCGGTAGCCCCGGCTGGATAATTCACTGAGCGCACCTTCGAGGCCGAGCACTGTCTGCGAGCGATCGCCGCCGCCGTCATGAAGCAGGATGATCACACCATCACGGGCCTGATCCACCACTTGCTGAGCGATGTCATGCGCCGATTGCGGGAGCCAGTCCTGGGGACTGAAATCCCACGTAACCAGGTCAAGACCATGCCCGGCAGCCCACTCCCGAGTGGACGAGCCCACGGCAGCATAGGGCGGCCTCAGACAGGCGGCGCCGCGATCGCCAAGCATCTCCTTGGTCCGTCCGACTGTCTCATCGAATTCCTCTCGAGAGAGTTCAGCCAAATTCTCATGGTTCCATGTGTGATTTCCGATGGTGTGCCCTTCATCCAGCATTCGCTGCATTGTGTTGGGGTAGTGCTGGGCAATCGAGCCGACGACAAAGAATGTGGCCCGGGCCCCGTAGCGTGCCAGCACATCGAGCACCTGCGTCGTGTGTACCGGATGGGGGCCGTCGTCGAACGTGAGGTACATGACCGGGGCAGACTCGTCGGGACTCGGAGCGGGAGTGGGTAACGGGGTCGGAGACGATGTCGGGGTAGGACTCAGAGTAGGAGTTGGCGACGGGATCGGGGCAGATGTCGGGGTCG
>VYEX01000072.1:15848-52272 GCA_009842675.1 Acidimicrobiia bacterium
GGGGTAGGACTCAGAGTAGGAGTTGGCGACGGGATCGGGGCAGATGTCGGGGTCGAAGACGGGACCGGGACCGGCGTCGGGGTAGGACTCAGAGTAGGAGTTGGCGACGGGATCGGGGCAGATGTCGGGGTCGGAGACGGAACCGGGACCGGCGTCGGAGTCGAGGGCGGCGTCGGGGTGAGGTCCGGAATGGCAGGCGGCTCGGTGGGAGCGAGAGTCGGCCCAGCCGTGTCTGGCGGCGGCGTGCTGTCTTGGCTGCATCCGGCGAAAGCCAGCCCCAAGACAAGAACAGGGGCCAAGGCCTTCCAAGCAGCTTCAGCCATGGGCCAAGCCTATGGCTGCGCCGTCAGGATTTTGGGTCAGTCAACCTCGGCGGTCGGGGGCACCCTTCGCTCCAGCAATGCGTCGTAGCGGACCCGGATCTGATTGGCGTAGCTGGGCTTGGTGGGGATGAGGAAGTCGCCCGCTCTGATGCCGGCCATGACCGGGCCGACCACGCCGGCCGGCGAGATGCCGGTCGCCGTCATCTGGGACAGCGACTCCACCACGAAAGCGTTGTCCTCGCTCTCATCGGTGCCGTAGCGCTCGCCGCGTACTCGGGCGGTGTGGGCAATGGCGGTGTCGATGGCGCTGGGGGTGAGCACTGAGGCTCCGATCTTGGCCCCCACCCCGGCCAAATCGAGCGCCAGGCACTCGGTGAGCGAGAAAGCGGCGCATTTTGACACCACGTAAGGGCTGGAGAATCCCCCGGCCACGAAGGCGGCCACCGACGCGGTGTTCACAATGTGGCCCTCGGTGTCCTGGGCGATCATTCGAGGCACGAAAGCAGCCACCCCGTTGATGATGCCGTAGACGTTCACCCCGAGCACCCAGTCCCAGTCGGCCTGAGTGCGCTCCCACATGAGCCCGGCCTGGAATACCCCGGCGTTGTTGAACAAGAGGTCCACCTGCCCGAAGGCATCCCAGGCGGCGTCGGCCAGCGCCTCCACCGATGCGCGGTCGGCCACGTCTACTTCTTTCGCCACCGCACTGTCACCGATGGCGTCTGCGGTGGCGGTTGCGCCCGCTAGGTCGATATCGGCGGCCACTACCTTGGCGCCCTCGGAACTGAATCCGGCCGCCAAGGCTGCGCCGATCCCGCTGGCTGCGCCGGTGATCACCGCCACCTTGCCGTCAAAGTCCTGCATGGTCCCATGCTGGCACGACTCAGTTACCCATGTCGGAGCGGAGAAGTTTGGAACTACCCGCCAGTTCCTGCTTCGGGCCAAATCTCGGGGTCGTGGACGCCGTCGTGTTCCCGCACACATTCGAGGTCGGGGTCTTCGGCAATGAAGGCATAAATCCGACAGGCAGCCAGGGAAACCCATTGGTTGGTCAGGTCGTAGAACTCCCCCCGGGAGCTCAAGATAGCCAACGCATACCAGCTGTCGTCAGGAAGCACGATGATTCCAGCGTCGATCATCTGCCGGTATTCCGCGGGACAGCAGTTGGGTCGAAGCCAACCCGCCTTGTGCAGCGACGTTTCGGCCACTTCCAGAGGCAGCCGATCAAGCAAGACCCCGTCAAGGTCTCTTGGAGAATTCAACGAATGAGAGGTATCGAGCAGCCACTGTTGGAGGGCGGCATTCTCGTCAGGGTCTAGAAGATCGCGCTTGTACAGGCGGGCAAAGAAGAGAGCCAGGTCGGCCATGGTGGTTCGGTTGCCCAGGGGATTCTCGGGATTGAAGCTGCTGGCCACCCGATTGGGATCTTGGAAGCGCCATGCCTCTAGCCGGGTGTCGGACAACCGGGCCACATTCCGTGTCCAGGCGTTCACCGCGTCCACTCCCCCGGCCAGATCGATCAACCTTCCTCCCGCCAAATTGTCAGACAGAATCAAGGCGGAATAGGCCTGCGATCTCACCGCCTCCAGCCCGGCTGCTTCGAGTGCGGCTGCGGCCCACATTGGCTTGACCGCGCTGGCCGAGATCCGAGACTCCGTTGCTTCGTAGCCGTGGAGTGTTTCGTCGGGAAGCACCACTGCGATCGAGATCTGCCCGTCGGGGTTCCACTCCGCGGAGATCTCAGCCAGAAACTCGAACTCCTCAGCCAGCTCAAAATGAAACTCTCCGGCCAAGGAGTCCAAGAACTCTTGGGCGGAGCGATCAGGAGTCGGAGTCGGCTCGACGGTCGGATCAGGGGTGGCGGGCACTGCCGCCTCGATGGTGGGGCTCGGCGTGGGCGCTGGCGTAGGAGACGTCTGCGTGGGCACGGCGGTAGGCACCAGAGTCGGCGCCAGGGTGGGACTGGCCTCCGCGTCAATTGCGGTCACCTCCAGCACCACCTCGGATTCCTCGGTGCAGGCCGCAACGCCAAATAGCAGCGCAAAGACCGCCAATGCCGCGCTTAGCCGGGCGAACCTGCCGGTAGATCTCAGCCGCACTCGATGTCTTCTGAGGACAGCACCAAATCGATGAGATAGTTGTCCACCACTTCATCCACGCACGGGTGGCGGCCATAGCTGGTGTGGCCCTGTCCGTTGTAAGTCAGCAGCACTCCGGTTTCCAGAGCCTCGGCCACCGCCACCGCCCACTCATAAGGGGTGGCGTTGTCTCCCCGGTTTCCGATCACCAGCACCGAGGCTGCATCGGGGGCTCGGACTGGCTCGTGCGGACGGGTCTCAGTGTCGTCCCAATACACGCACATGCGGGCCTCGGCGGCTGCAGCTCGTCCAAAGTCGCCGGCCTCTTCGATCATCCGCTCGACGAGCCGATCCAAGTCGCTCTCGCTCATACGGCCGCCGTCGGTGCAACTGATGCTGAAGAACGAACCGAGGTCTACAGCCCCCAGATAGAACTGAGCCAGGTCGTGCAGCATCTGGCCATCATTCTCTCCCCAGGCCTGGGCGAATGCCCGGAAGAGCAGCGGCCACTGCTCTTCGGAGCTATAGGACACGATCACCAAAGCCAGCTGCGCCTCTCCCGGTCCCGCCAGCACATTGCCCTCGGCGTCGAGCAACGGGTTGGTTTCCAGGCTGTCCATCAGTTGGAGGTAGGCCGACTTGGGATTGCCGACAATCGGGCATGCCGCGTCGGCCAGACAGGCTTCGAATATCGCGTCGATCACTCGGGCGAAGCCCCTTATCTGCTCCACCAGAACGTCCTCGTGGGCCAGCGACGTGTCCAGTACGCCGTCGATCACCACCGCCCGGGCGTGGGCACCGTATTTGTCGGCGTAGAACTGACCCAGCACCGTGCCGTAGCTGTAGCCCAAGAAATTGATCTGATCCTCGCCCAAGGCCTGGCGGATCAAGTCCATGTCGTGCACGGTCTGCACTGTGCTGATGAGCTCGGAACGACCGTCCAAGCCGGCCAAGCAGGCTTCGGCGGCCTGCTGGGCCGCTTCGGCGATGACGGCCTCGTTCTCTGGAGTATCCGACAGCGCACCCACTAGCTGGAGTTTCTCGGCCTCTTGGTGGCAGTTGGGGTTCAGGCTGGCGGTCACCCCTCGGGGATTCCAGCCCACCACGTCGAACCGGGCCAGCACCTGGTCGGACAGTCCGGCGCCGTACGCCAGGAAGCTGTTCATATCCCCGCCGGGACCCCCGGGATTCACCAGCAGTACACCAATGCGACGATCCGGGTCACCGGCGGGGAGCATTCCGAGTTCCAGGGAGATGGTTCCAGCGTCCGGGTCGTTGTGGTCGGCAGGCACTTCCAGCTCTGCGCAGAGATAGACCTGCCCGCAGCCTTGGAAGATGGAGGCTTCGGGTTCAGGTTGAACCGCGGTGGGCGGCGGCGCTTCGGTGGGTACCGGCTCGTCGGTAGGCGCAGGTGCAACAGGGGTAGGCGCAGGCGCTTCGGTAGGGGTAGGCATAGAGGCTTCGGTCGGTACTTCCGTCGCAGTGGCGGGGATCTCCGTTGGTTCAACATTCGATGCTGAAGGCGCATCGGTGCCGTCGGAGCATCCTGCGGCAATCAGGGCCGCCACCATCAGCACACCCGCTCCGACAATCGCCCTCGGATACCTTCTCATCAACCCTCCTTGGTCGTGGCCTAGTCGCCTCAAGATATCTGGGCGCGAAGCCGATTCCGCAGCACCCATCGTGATCACGGGAGTTCGCCAGGGTCGGGTCAGAGGATGTCGTTGACCCAGGTCATGTTGGTGCTCTCGCCAGCTTCCAGCAATGGCCCGTCGTAGTTGGGGGAGGTCATGACCGAAGCGTCGCGGCGGTAGTTGACGAAATGGACGCCATCGTCACCGCTGTAGAGCTTGTAGCGGCGGTCGGCGGCCACCCACAGGGTGTCGCCTGCGCCAACCACTCGACGACCGACTCGGATCTCGCCCCGCAGCACGTGGATCAACTCGTCCTGGGAGTGGCTGTGAGCGGAGGATTCGAAATACTGGGGACGATCGCTGGCCAACAGCCACAGCCGATTGGTGGGTGCTGAAGCGTCGGAGAAGAACCGGGTGCGCTGGGAGTCGTCGACCGTGGCCCACACTCCGCCAGGGCCGACTACCCGCACGCTTCGGTTCTCAGATTCGGCCGGGCCTCTCAGCCCGCCGGTCGGGGGGGCGGAATCGGCGGGACCCATGTGCAAGATGCTGGTGTCGGACTCTGCGATCGCACTGGTAGCCACCCCGGCCTCCACCACCATCGCCCCGTCGGCGGGGCAGACCCGCCTGTCGACGGCCAGGCTGCCGGAGCGCACGTACACGGCCTCGTCGCCGTGCTCGGTGCCCCACCGCAGTTCGGTGCCCGCATCCAGGTCGGCGGCAATCAGCCACAGCGAAGCTCCGTCAGGGCTCACCGGCCGAGCAGTAAGGCCTCCAGATACCTCGACCGTCGTCGCCGGATAGCGGGTTGTGGCCTCAACTTCGGCGGCGTGGATGACATCGACTGCGCTCACAGAACCTCAATCATCGCGCTTGTTCCGTCGGCGGCGTCGGCTTCGGCGGGTTGACGCCAAGTCGACGGCTTCATCCATGGCCGATTGCATGGCCTCTCGCAAGCGGACGGTGAACTCGCTGCGCTGGTTGGAGGAGAGTCGGCCGCTCTCGATGCTCGGCGGCAGCAGCGGTTCACCGATGACGATTGACACCGGGATACGCCGGAGAAACTTGGCCTTGGGGGGCATGGCCTCCTCGGTGCCGGCGATGCCGACCGGGAGGATTGGCACCCCGGTACGAGCCGACAGAAAAGCAGCGCCTCCGTAAATCTCTCCCACCTGACGACCCGAGTGGCGAGTGCCCTCTGGGAACACCAGCAATGGCTCGCCCCTTCGCAACAGGCCAATGGCCGCTTGCAGCGACCGGCGGTCTCCCGCCCCCCGATGCACAGGAAACGATCCGATCATGGCGCTGATCCAGGTGCCGACCCTCCCCTTGAACATTTCGATCTTGGCCAGCGATCGCACCTTACGGGGGCATCGGGAGTTCACCAATGGGCCGTCAAGATTGGACCGGTGTACGGGAGCGATGATGAATGCCCCATCTATTCTCAGCCGTTCGGCGCCGACCATTCTGGTCCGCAGATAAAAGCGCCCAACAACCCGGATCAACCCCCGCAACACCCAGTAGAGAATCTGGGCCCGACGAGTGGCCCAGATGGCCAGCACCCGGTCTTCCAGATGCTGTTCAGACATGGTTCTGCAAGGCCTTCCACACTCGCTGGGGCGACGTCGGCATGTCCAGATGGCGGACCCCAAGATGACCTAACGCGTCGATCACGGCATTTTGCACCGCGGCGGTGGCCCCAACCGTGCCCGACTCGCCGACGCCCTTGGCTCCCAGCAGGTTCCGGTCGGTGGGGGTCTCCGATCTGATCAGCTCGAAACTGGGCAGCTCAGCCGCCGAGATCACCGGGTAATCGGCAAAGTTGGTAGTAATCGGGTTGGCGTCAGCATCATAAGACAACTCCTCCAACAGAGCCTGCGCGGCGCCGCCGGCGATTCCCCCGTGGATCTGGCCCTCGAAAATCAACGGATTCAAAACGGTGCCAGCATCGTCCACGGCCACCAGCCGCACCAGCTCCGTCCCGCCGGTCTCAGCGTCTACCTCAACTATGGCCGCGTGGGCGCCGAACGGGAAGGTCTGGCCGCCGGACTCGAAATCCGATTCCACCGTCAGCGGGCTGTCCAGAGCGGCGGCCACAGCCACCCACCCCACCGAAACCGCCGGAGTTCCAGCCACATGAAATGTGCCAGCCTCCCGATCGTGGACCACATCGCTGACCGCAGCCTCCAAGAGATCGGCCGCCGTCGGCAGCACCTCCTCCACCAGCCGCTGAGAGGCATCAACCAGCATTGATCCCACGATCTGGGCTGATCGTGATCCGCCAGTGACCTGCCCCCGGGGCGTGCAATCGGTGTCGCCACCCACAGCAACCACCCGATCCAGGTCGATACCCATCACGTCGGCCACGATCATCGGCCACACCGTCTCGTGGCCTTGGCCGTGGGGAGTGGAGCTGGTCACCGCTTTCACCGTGCCATCGGTATCCAACTCAACCGAGGCGAAGTCCCCTGCTCCTGTGGTGGCGGTGACCTCCACGTAGGTGGACAGGCCGATGCCGAGCAAACTCTCCGAACCGTTGGCCCGACGGTCGGTTTGCTCAGCCCGCAGGTCGTCGTACCCGACCGCCTCCAATACGAGATCCAGCGCCTTTCGGTAGTCGCCGGAGTCATAGCTCAATCCCGACACCGTCGAGTAGGGGAATGCTCCGGGGTCGAGGAAGTTGCGGCGGCGCACTTCGGCGGGGTCCATTTCAATTTCCGCAGCAAACAGGTCCACTGCCCGCTCAATGGCCGAAGTGGCTTCGGGTCGACCGGCTCCTCGAAAGGCCCCGTTGGGGGTGGTGGAGGTGGGCACAGACACCGCCTTATAGCCGGCGCAGGCGATGTCGTAGACGCCGGTGAACATGGCCATGGTCATGCGGGGCAAGAACCCGGCAATGAGCGGATAGGCCCCGCTGTCTTGGATTACGTCGAGCTGATAGGCGGCAATACGGCCGTCCCTGCTGCCGCCCACCACCACATCTTGGATCTGGCCCCGACCACTGCCCAGCCCGGTCATCGACTGGGTGCGGGTCTCCGCCCAGGCGCACGGGCGGCCCAAGCGGCGGGCCAGCCAACCCAGGAGAGCCTCTTCGGGGTAGCAGCGGAACTTGGCCCCGAAGCTGCCGCCTACATCGGGGGTGACCACCAGCACATGCTCGGGGTCCAGCCCGTATATGCCCATCAGCGCGGTCTTCACGTTGTGGCTGCCCTGGGTGGCGGTGTGGTGGACCAGCCGGTCGCCCTCCCAGTAGGAGAAGCCGGTTCGGGCCTCGATGGGCGCTGCCGAAATGCGCTGGTTGTGGAACCGGGCCCGCACCACTACCTCGCACTCTTCGAAGTCGGGCTCTTGGCCCACGCCGCATCGGTACACCGTCTGATCGTCGACCCCTTCGAACAGCACCACGTCGCCCCGCAACGAGGCCTCCAAATCGGCCAACGGGGGCAGCGGCTCATAGGCCACCGCCACCAAGTCGGCGGCGTCAGCAGCCCGAACGGGATCGTCGGCTACAACGGCGACTACCGGCTCGCCCACGTAGCGGACAACCTCGTCGGCCAGCATGGTGCGGATCATCTGGCCGTTCATCCCCGGGAATGGAGTGGGATAGACCACCACTTCGGGGTCGATGTCGGCCGCGGTAAACACCCCGAGCACGCCGGGAGCGGCTGCGGCGGCCTCCACGTCCACCAAGAGCAGGCGGGCGTGTGGCTCAGTGGAGGTCACATAGGCGACATGAGCAGCGTCGGGGGGGAACAGGTTGGCCACATAATCGCCCTGGCCGGTGAGGAAACGGGGATCTTCCCTCCGCAGAACCGGGTGGCCGAGAATTGAAGGCATAAGTCCTAGCCGGTTCGGGTGGAGCTCCCCCTTACTCGAACAAGGCGACGTCGGTGAACTCGATGAGGTTCCCGTCGGGATCGCGGGCAAAAGCCGTCTTCACGGGGACGCCGAAGTCCTCTCGCTCATTCGGCTCGGAGGCAAACTCCAATCCCCGCTCGGCCAACTCGGCCATGGTGGCGTCGAACTCGTCGGTAGGAATGTAAAGGGCGAAGTGGGACATTGCCCCCGCGGTGTCCGGCATCTTGTCCACTTTGCTTAGGTGAAGCTGGGAAGGTCCCATCCGCAGCCACGACCCCTCGAACTCACCGAAATCGGGTCGAGGCAGCTTTTCCAGGCCCAGCTTCCCGATGTAGAAGTCGTCGGCGGCCTCCACGTCGGTCACACAGATGTTCACGTGCGAGTAGGCAACCAGCCCTTTGACAGCAGTGCTCATGCCCGTGACTCTATTGGAACGCGGGCGTTGGCATACTCCCGGGGCGCATACAGCGCAGCCCCACCACCGCAGTCACCGCGCCCCCAGAGGCCAGCATGATGTAACTGGTGCCGAGGTTGCCGATCTGGCCCACAGCCAAAGTGGCGCCGATGATGGTTACCGCGATGGCCACTCCGAAGGCGTTGCCCACCCGCATCATGGTCTGGGACACGCTGGAGCCCGAGGCCAAGAACTCGCTGGGCAAATCGGCCACCATGACGGCAAACAGCGACCCCCAGACCAATCCCGATCCGATTCCAGCCAGCGTCACGCTGAGCACCCAGGCCACCACATCCTCCTCGCCGCCCAGCGTGGCCCACTGCCACACCATGCCCCCCGTCCACATCAGGCTCCCAGCCACCACGAATCGGGCCGGTCCCCACCGATCGGCCCACCGACCCGACAAAGCCGACAGCAGACCGGTGAACACGAACACCGGGGTCAGCAGCATTCCGGCCTCGAGAATGGTCAGCTCCCACACGATGGTCAGATAGTTCACGCCCACCAACTGGTGCCCGAAGAAGGCGATAGAGAACACCAACATCCCGTAGTTGCCCAGCCGAAAGCTCTTGAATCGGAACAGCCTGGGCTCGATCACCGGCAGCCGGTGACGCATCGACCGCCAAGCCAGCAGCACAAGCACCAACGGCCCCCCTATCAGGGCAACCAGCACCATCGGATCGGCCCATGACCACTCCCTGCTTTGCACCAAGGCGAATACCACCCCACCAACACCGGCCAACACCATGAAGGCCCCCAGCCGATCGGGCAGCTCCGGGGTTTGGGGACTGCGGTGCTCTTGTATGACCTTGCCGATGAACACCAGGGCGATCACCCCGAACGGCACGTTCAGCCAGAAGGCCCACCGCCAGTCGCCCACGTGCACCAGCAGGGCGCCCACCGAAGGCCCCATGGCCGCGGCAACCGCGCCGTTAGCCGACCACGCACCGACGCCGGTTCCCCGGCGGGTCACCGGGAAGGCATCGATCACGATGGCGGCCCCCATGGGAAGGCTCAGCGATGTTCCGATCCCCTGGAGGGCCCGGGCGACTATGAGCACTCCGGTGGTGGGGGCCAACGCCGCCCCCGCCGACGCCAGGGTGAACACCGCGATTCCGGCCATCAGGGTCCGCCGCCGCCCCCATCGCTCGCCCAAAACCCCGCCGACCACGAGAGTGGCCGCACCGACGATGGTGAAGGAGTTGATGATCCACGACAGCTCGGCCTCGCTGGCGTCGGGGAAGGACTCTTTCAGATCGGCGTAGACCACGAAGATGATCGACAGCGACATGGCCGTCTGGAAGCTGGCCAAGCTGACCACTATCAGCACCAGCCAGGCCCGGCGCATGACCGCCGGGTCAATGGCTGTTTGCTGCATCACCGGACGACTGTAACCCCCTTGCATCACGCCAAACGGATGGCAGCAGTGGCAGGGACGATAGCTAGCCTTCTGGCGTGGTTTCGTTCTATGACACTCGGCACCGGGAGATCGTGCCGTTCGAGCCGCTGGTGGAAGGCCGGGTGTCGATGTACGTGTGCGGTCCCACCGTCTACGACGACCCCCATGTGGGCCACGCCCGCACCGCGCTCACGTTCGACATGATGCGCCGCTACCTCCAGTGGCGGGGCTATGAGGTCACGTTCGTGTCCAACATCACCGACATCGACGACAAAATCATCAATCGGGCGTTTGAGACAGGAACCACTGAGCCCGAGCTCGCCGCCCGCTATGAGCAGGTCTATATCGACCAAATGGACCGGTTCGGAATTGCCCGGCCCGACCACCGGCCTCACGCCACCGAATATGTCGCAGAGATGCTTGAGTTCATCGGCGATCTGGTAGATCGGGGCGCGGCCTACGCCATCGAGGGCAAGGGGGTGTACTTCTCGGTTGCGGCCCACGACCGCTACGGCGACCTCATCGGGCGCACTCCCGAGGAGCTGCGGGAAGGGGCCGGTGCCCGAGTGGAAGTAGACGTCGAAAAGGTTGACCCGCTGGATTTCGCCCTCTGGAAGGCGGCCAAACCGGGTGAGCCGGTGTGGGACTCTCCGTGGGGACCAGGCCGCCCCGGTTGGCACATCGAGTGCGTGGCCATGGCCACTGATCTGCTGGGCGAAACATTCGACATCCACGGCGGGGGTGACGATTTGGCCTTCCCCCACCACCAGAATGAGGTGGCCGAGGCTGAAGGAGCTGATCTGGGCTTCGCCCGCCACTGGATCCACGGCGCCATGCTCAACGTGAACGGCGAAAAGATGGCCAAATCGCTGGGGAACTTCACCACCCTGTCCGATTTGCTCGACGCCTTTGAGCCCCAGGTGCTGCGGCTGCTGATGCTGCAAACCCACTACCGCACGGTCATGGAGTTGAGCGATGACGCCCTGGCCGGAGCAGCCGGCGCGCTGGACCGGCTGCGGGCCTGGCATCGTCGGGCTGTTGCTGCCGGCCTGGACCTTGCGGCGGTGCCTGATGCCGATGCGGTTTCCCGGTTCACCGCCGCCATGGACGACGACTTCGGCACTCCTGCCGGGCTGGCGGTGGTGTTCGACCTGGTTCGGGAGGCCAACGCCGCGCTGGATGCTGGAGACGCCGACCGGGCGGCGTCCGCCCACGCCACCGTGTGCGACTTGGCCGGCGCGCTGGGCCTGGCCTTGGCCAGCGACGACCCCGCTGATGATGACGCATTGTCCGCGGAGGTGGAGCAGCTGCTAGCCGAACGAAACGAGGCCCGCAAGGCCAAGGACTTCGCTTCCGCCGACCGCATTCGCGACGAGCTGGCTGCCCGGGGAATCGTGTTGGAAGACACTCCCGGCGGCACGATCTGGAGAAAACCCTGAGGGAGTACCAGAGCCAGCTGTTCGGTCAACCGGTGGCAAAGATCGAGATACTGGACGATCAATCGGGCACCACGCGAAGAACCCGGGCTCGGCTGCGCTTGGACAATGGCGAAGAGCTGTCTGTGTTCATTAAGCGACCATCCCGCTCCCTAGTCGCTCGGGCTTTTGTCGCGGTGCCTCGGCTTGGTCGGGCCGAGGTGAATTTCTATACCGAACTGCGCGACCGGGTTCCTATCGCCACCCCACAATGCCATGGCGCTGGGCGCTACAGGCGCGGCTTCATCGTGGTGCTTGAAGACTTGACCCACTCCGGGGCAAAGTTGCGATCGTCTACCGACACCCTTAGCGCAGATGAGGCCGGCTCTCTGCTGGACTCGCTGGCCGCCATGCACCGGCAATGGTGGGGACGCACCGATTCGCATCCGTGGCTGGCTCGAAATCCCCGGCGAGAACTGAAGCTGGGGGCATTGCTCAGCCCTTCGCTGTGTCGGCTGGGGCTCTGGCGGGTTGGCTCGGCGGTTCCCGAGCCGCTGCACAAGCCAATTTCTCACTATGCCCGCAATCGTCGGTCGGCCCAGGAGGCAATGTCTGCTGGACCGACGACTCTGATTCACAACGACTGCCACCCGGGGAACCAGTACGTCGCCGCCGGCGGCCGTCCCGGTCTCATCGATTGGCAGCTGTGCCGGGCGGGAACGTGGGCTCGAGACGTGGCGTACCTGCTGGCCACCTCGCTGGACCCCGAGACGCGCCGCAACGCTGAACGAGACTTGCTGGCCAACTATCTGAACCAACTCGGCACCGTCGCTCCGACTGTTGAAGAGGCCTGGCTGGCCTATCGCCGCAATGTCGTCTACGCGGTCGAGGCCATGCTGGTGACCGCCGCTGTTGGGGTGATGATGCCCAAGTCCGCTTCCCTCACCCTGGTAAACCGCACTGCAAAGGCGGCCGCCGACCTAGATTCATTCGGCGCACTATGACCGAGTCGTTCCCCCGCCAGCACGCCCGTACCCGGGGCTTCACTTTGGGAGCGCCCCGCAGCTTCACCGTTTCTGATGACGGCGGGCGGGTGGCCTTTCTGCGCAGCATGGCCGGCGACGATTCGGTGAACCGGCTCTGGCTGCTCGACACGTCCACCGGTGAGGAACTTGTGGTCGCCGATCCGGTCGAACTCTTGGCGGACCCTGGTGAGGAGAATCTGCCACCGGCTGAGCGGGCTCGCCGAGAGCGGGCTCGGGAGAGCGGCGGTGGCATCGTGGCCTACGCCGGCGACCCTGGACTTACCCAAATCGCCTTCACTTTGGACGGGCGGGTGTTCCTGGCCGATGTGGCCGAGGGTTCTGTCGACCTGCTGCCGGCCGAATCCGGCGCGTTCGACCCCCGCCCCTCACCCGACGGGCAGCGGGTGGCCTATGTCTCCGGCACCGGCCTGCGAGTGGTGGACGCTGCGGCTGACGGTCTTGATCGCCTGGTCATCGACGAACCGGGCGACACGGTGAGTTGGGGGTCGGCAGAGTTCATCGCCGCGGAGGAGATGGGCCGCAGCCGGGGATTCTGGTGGTCCCCCGACAGCCAGCGCCTGCTGGTGGCCCGGGTGGACACCGCCGAGGTGCCCGTTTGGCACATCGCCTCCCCGGCTGATCCCGCGGCGGCTCCGGTGCCCATGGCCTACCCCGCTGCCGGCACGGTCAACGCCGACGTGTCCCTGGCTGTTCTGGGCCTCGACGGCAGCCGAGTCGACGTGGCCTGGGATCGAGACTCCTTTGAGTACCTGGCCCGAGCTGCGTGGGCACCCCGGTCGAACCCCGTCATCGCGGTGCAGAGCCGCGATCAGCGCACGGTGGTGATCTTGGAGGTCGATCCCGATACCGGAGCAACCACCGAGATTGCCCGCCAGACCGATGAGCACTGGGTGGAGCTGGTGCCCGGCACTCCGACGTGGAAGGGCGAACGGCTAGTGACCGCAGAGGATCGAGGCTCGGCCCGGCGCTTGGTGATCGACGGAAACACAGCCACCCCCGAGACCCTGCAAGTTCGTAGCGTGGTGTCGGCCGACGAGCACCGGGTGGTGTTCACTGCGTCCGACGACCCCACCGAAATCCACATTTGGCAGCTCGACAGCGAAGGCAAGCTGGACCGGCTCAGCGACCAGCCAGGGGTCCACAGCGCGGCCGCGGGAGGCGACACCGTGGTGGTGATTCGGGCTGCGGGAACCGATCAGGAGGCGGCGGCAGAAGTCGTCACCCCCACCGAGCGCATCCCCATTACTTCGGTGGCCGCTACACCGTCGTTGTCCCCGTCACCCCGGTTCTCGGTGGTCGGCAGCCGGGAACTGCACACCGCGGTGCTGTATCCGTCAAATGACAATGGAGCCGATGGCGATTCGCTGCCGGTACTGCTCGACCCCTACGGCGGCCCCCACGCCCAGCGGGTGCTCAAGGCCCGATCGCCATTCCTCGTGTCGCAGTGGTTTGCCGACCAGGGATTCGCGGTGGTCATCACCGACGGCCGGGGCACCCCCGCCCGTGGCCCGGCCTGGGAGCGGGCGGTGGCCGGCGATCTGGCCCAACCGGTACTCGAAGACCAGATCGACGCCCTTGATGCGCTAGCCCAGCAACATCCCCGGCTCGACCTGGGCCGTGTGGCCGTAAGGGGCTGGTCGTTCGGGGGCTACCTGGCCGCGCTGGCCGTGTTGGCCCGGCCCGACCGGTTCCACGCCGCCATCGCCGGGGCCCCGGTCACCGATTGGCGCCTCTACGACACCCACTACACCGAGCGCTACCTGGGCCATCCCGACCACAGCCCCGAGGCCTACACCCGCACCAGCCTGCTTGAGATTGCTGGCGAGCTCTCCCGCCCACTGCTGTTGATCTGCGGCTTGGCCGACGACAACGTGTTCGCGGCCCACTCCCTCCAGCTGTCGCAGACCCTGTTCGAAGCCGGCCGCCCTCACCAGGTGCTCCCCCTGCCCGGCGTCACCCACATGACCCCCCAGGAACAGGTGGCCGAGAATCTGCTCTTGCTGCAACGGTCCTTCCTCTTCGACAGTCTCGGCATCGGCCCACAAGAATGACTCCATGACCCGCATCACTGCCGACGGCGAGATCACTTGCGGGATCCAGCTGCCGATCCAAACCCTCAACGAGCGCATCCGACAGCCGTGGGAGGCCGACGCCACCGTGGCCGACCTGTTGGCCATAACCCAAGCCGCCGAAGCCGCCGGGCTGGGGTTTGTGGGGGTGTGCGATCACATCGCCATCCCCGACAACGACTACGCCGCCCACATGTCCACCACGTGGTACGACCCGGTCGCCACGCTCAGCTTCCTGGGAGCAGCCACCAGCACCATCCGGTTGCTGTCAGAGGTTTACGTCCTTCCCTATCGCCATCCTCTGACCACCGCGAATTCGTTCTGCACCCTCGACCATCTCACCGGAGGACGGGCGGTGATGGGGGTGGGCGCCGGCCACGTGGAGGCCGAGTTCGAAGCCCTGGGACTGAACTTCGCCGACCGGGGCCGAATGACCGACGAGGCCATCGACGCGGTGAGGGTCGCCGTGGGGGCCGCCGGAGGGTTCTGCGAGTTCAGCGGAGAGTTCTACGACTTCAAGGATGTGGGAGTGGGCCCCGCCGCTGCTCAGAGCGAGATTCCCATCTGGATAGGCGGCAGCAGCCGTCCGGCCCTGCGCCGAGTGGTGGAGCGGGGAGACGGCTGGATTCCCCAGGGCACGCCCCGGGAGGCCATGGCCGAACAGATTGACTACATGCGGGCCCATGCCGACGTTGTGGGCCGCGACCTCGATGAAGTGGATCTCGGCTGGTTGGCCGGGGCCGTTTATGTCGGCGACCCTCCAGAGGGGCTCTTTCTGCCGGGATGGCCGTATATCGGCGGCTCTCCCGACCAGGTTGCGGAGTCGCTTCGCTACGCCTACGAGCTGGGTACCTCGGTGCTGTATCTCTTTTTCCGATCTCGCGACGCGTCCGAGTACATCGACCAAATCGCCCGTTTCGGCGCCGACGTGCTGCCCCTGCTACAGGCCTGACCATGAGCGGCGTGCTCTCCGGGATGCGGGTGGTGGAGGGATCGGCCTTCGTGGCCTGCCCTTCGGGGGGCATGACCCTGGCTCAGCACGGCGCCGACGTGATCCGATTCGACGCCATCGGCGGGGGCATCGACTACCACCGCTGGCCACTCACCCCCGACGGCCAGTCGCTGTATTGGCAGGGTCTCAACAAGGGCAAGCGGTCGATTCAAGTCGATCTCCGCTCCCCCGAGGGCCGCGAGCTGATCACCGCTTTGGCCACTGCTCCCGGCCCCGACGCCGGCATCTTCACCACCAACTTCCCCGCCGTCGGATGGCTGTCGTACGACAGCCTCCGCCAGCACCGCGACGACCTCATCATGGTGGCCATCACCGGCAACCACGACGGCTCCACCGCGGTGGACTACACCGTGAACTGCGCCATGGGCTACCCCTGGCTCACCGGCACCGACGGCACCATCAACCACGTGCTGCCCGCCTGGGACATCATCTGCGGCCAGACTGCGGCGGTGGGGGTGCTGGCCGCCGAGCGCCAACGGTCCCGCACCGGCCAGGGGAGCTTGGTGAACCTGGCCCTGTCGGATGTGGCCCTGGCTGCGGTTTCCATGCTCGGCCATGTGGCCGAGGCCCAGCTTCTGGGCACCCAGCGGCCCCGCATCGGCAACGACATCTACGGCGCGTTCGGACGAGATTTCGAGCTGGCCGACGGTGAGCGCATCCAGATCGTGGCGGTGAGCTCCCGCCAGTGGCAGAGCATCGTCGCCGCCTGCGGGATCGGCGAAGCGGTGGCCGCGCTAGAAGCCGAGACCGGCTTGGACTTCACCAGGGTCGACGGCGACCGCTACTTGGCCCTCGACCGCCTCAATCCGCTGGTGGCCCAGTGGTGCGCGAAGCACAGCCTGGCCGAGGCGTCGGCTGCGCTTGACGCCGAAGGGGTGTGCTGGGGGCGGTATCAGTCGATGTTGGAGATGGTGGCCAACGACCCCCGCTGCTCCACCGAGAATCCGCTGTTCACCGAGGTCAACCATCCCGAGACTGGTCAATATTTGACTCCCGGCCCGCCGCTCCGCTTCTCAGACGACAAGGCGGCCGATCCCGGCCCCGCTCCCCGCTTGGGCCAGCACACCGACGAGGTGCTGGGCGACGTGCTCGGCCTGTCGACAGCGGAGATTGCCAGCCTCCACGACCGCCAGGTCGTCGCCTGACCATCTCACCGTCATGGGCGGGCCGCTACCTTGACGCCATGACCATGGACATCGGCTCGGTCGGGGTGTGGACCCGCACCGACAGTTTCTCCACCAGCGAGGCCATCGAGTTCGCCCAGAGGGTCGAGGAGCTGGGCTACGGCGCCCTGTGGATTCCCGATGCCTTCGGCCGCGATCCGTTCGCCCACGCCTCGCTGCTGCTCAATCACACCACCACGCTGGTGCTGGCCACCGGGGTGGTCAACATCCACCTGCGGGAGGCCCAGGCCACTTCCTGCGCTCAAAAGGAACTGCACGATCAGTCGGGCGGTCGATTCCTGCTCGGCCTCGGGGTGTCCCACCAAGCTCCGGTGGAGCGGATGCAGGGCAAGCCCTACCCTGCGCCCATCCCGTCGATGCGGGAGTACCTCGACAAGATGGACAACGCCATGTGGTGGGGCCCAGAGCTCGAAGGCGAACCGCCCATGGTGCTGGCCGCCCTCGGCCCTCTGATGCTGAAGCTGGCCGCCGAGCGCACCCTCGGGGCTCATCCCTACTTCGCCCCGCCGGAGAACTCCCGGCGATCCCGAGAGATCATGGGCCCCGACGCCTGGATATGCCCGGAGCAGAAGGTGATGCTGGAAACCGACCCGGAGCGGGCCCGAGAAAGAGCCCGGGCCGCCATGGTCGGGCCCCTGCACATGCCCAACTATCGCAACAACCTCATGAGCTGCGGTTTCGAAGAGAGCGACTTAGACGACGGCGGTTCCGACCAGGTGGTCGACGCCGTGGTGGCCTGGGGCGATGAGAGCGCTGTGGTGGAGCGGGTGCACCAGCATCTTGATGCCGGCGCCACCCACGTTTGCATACAACCGCTGGACCCGGTGGACAAGGCCCGCCCCAACCTCGAAACGCTCGAAGTCCTCGCCCCCCTCTTGAACGGAGCGTGATCCCGATGTCCGATGGGAAAAAAGGGGCCAGTGAATTCCAAGACCGGGTCGCCATTGTCACCGGGGCGGGAGACAAGATCGGCCTGGGCTTCGCCCACGCCAGCTACCTGGCCGAGCGGGGAGCCAAGATCGTGCTCAACGACTTCGGTAACGGCACGCTGGGGCTGGCTGAGCAAGGCATCAACCCCGACATCGCCGAACAAGCCGCCCAGCGCATCCGCGACGCCGGCGGAGAGGCCATCGCCAACAACGGCGACATCGCCGACCCATCGAGTGCTCAGGCAATGGTGGCCAGCGCCCTTGATGCCTGGGGTCGCATCGACGTCCTCATCAACAACGCCGGGTTCGCCAGCGCGTCGTTCTTTCCCGACATCGACGCCGACGACATGAACCGCCACGTGGGGGTGACCCTGCTGGGGTGCCTCAACACCGCCAAGGCGGTGTGGCCCCACATGGTGGAGCGGGGCTACGGGCGCATCATCAATACCGGCTCTCCGGCTTGCTTCGGCAACCCCACCGCCTCTTATGCCGCCACCAAGTCGGGCCTGTTCGGCTTCACCCGCACCGAGGCCATCTTCGGCCAGGCCCACAACATCACCGCCAACCTGCTGTTGCCGGCAGCCATATCCCGGCTGACCGAGGGCCTGCCCGAGTCGCCGTTCAAGTCACACCTACGGGAGCATTTCGGAGCAGAGAGGGTGGCCCCGGTGGTGGCCCATTTGGTGAGTGATCAATGCACGGTGACCGGCGAGGCATTCACCGTGGGCGGCGGTCAATTCGCCCGCATTGTTTATGCCGCTTCCCCCGCGCAAGAGATCGACCTGACCATGGAATCAGTGGCCCAGGGCATGGCCAACGCCATGGACACCTCCGAGTGGACCCCCCAGGGCTCCACTGCCGAGAGCTTGGTGCATTTGGGCATGCCCCCTGAGCTGGAGCAGATGTAAGGATTATCACTATGGCACTGGTGACGGAAGAAGAGATCGAGGCATTTTGGCGCGACGGTGTGGTGGTTATCAGAGGAGTGCTGTCTGATGACACCTTGGCCTCTATGACCAAGCCGGTGGAGCGAGCTCTGGGGTCGGAGGCGATGAACAACATGACCGAGATGGGTGCCATGGTGGTTCCGCCCAGCGGGGGAACCGTGCTCAACGACCCCGCCGCAGCCAAGAGGGGCGCCCCCCGGGGTCAGTTCCACGGCGGCACCGACCACTGGTGGGACGATCCCGACTTCGAGGCATTCGCCACCCGGTCGCCCCTACCTCAAGTTGCTGCCGAGCTCATGCAGAGCCAAGAACTGTGGTTCTACGAAGACAGCGTGTTGGTGAAGGAGCCCCACACTGAGGAGCCCACCTCTATCCACCAAGACATGGCCTACTTCCAACTGGAGGGCGACAAGGTGTGCACCACCTGGTGCCCGCTCGACGCCATCACCGTTGAAACCGGAGCCACCGTCTATGTGAAGGGCTCACACCGCTGGGAGCGGAACTTCCGGCCCAACTGGTTCGTGAGCCAACTCTCCATGCCCGACACCGACGGCGAGGAGGTCCCCCACTACGACCGGGATGACTCCGAGCACCTGCTCTGTTTCGACATGGAGCCTGGAGACGTGGCCGTCCACCATGCCATGACCCTTCATGGCGCCCACGCCAACGTGACCGACCAGTGGCGCCGGGCCATCTCGGTGCGCTACTGCGGCGACGGCACCGTCTACCGCTTCAAGCGGGGCACCCCCCTAAAGCCCCACCACTCCGAGGTCACCGAAGGCGACCCCGTAAACCACCCCCGCTGCCCCCAAGTCTGGCCCCGCTAAGGCCGTATCTCGGCCGCAACTTTGTCCAGGATGCTGGTGTCCCGCACTGATTGGTGCCGGGCCATCGCTGCGGTGGTGGTCGTTGCGGGCCTCCTGGTGAACATCCCTGCCAGCCCGGGAGCCAGCGCCCAAACCCCTAGTGGGAACCCGCCAACGGTCGAAGACATAGAGGTACGAGACAACCTCATCGCCGACCAAGAATCACTGCTCAGCATCTACCGCTGCTTATTCGGCGTTGATACCCAGCTCGTGCTCGGCGGCTGCGCCAATGGTCAACCCGTTCTCGGCCGCACCCTGCCCGGCGTCTTCAGCGGCACCCCAACCCATCAAGACATAGCGGTGCGAGACAACCTCATCGCCGACCAAGAATCACTCCTCAATACTTACCGCTGCCAATTCGACATCGACACCCAGATAGTGCCGGGCCGCTGTCGGACCTCGCCGACCCAAACCGACTTGGCCGATTTGGAAACTCAGGCTGAGATCATCGGCGCCGAGGCTGAAATGGCCCAGATGGTCAGCGAGCTCCGCCATAGTCTCGGTCTGGCACCTCTGTCGTACAGCATCGATCTGGCAAACGTGGCCCGCAATTGGTCGCAAACCATGAGGGACACCGGCCAATTCGTCCACAACCCGAATTACCTCCAGCAATACCCACCGGGCGCGACGCTGGCCAGGGAGAACATCGCCACCGTGTCGGGCACCACGCTTGCCGAGGCAGTGCAGATCGCCTTCGACGGCCTAGTCGCTAGCCCCGGCCACTACGCCACCATGACCAGCACTGACGTCAATCACTTCGGAATCGGCATCGCCATCGAAGGATCATCCTTCTGGTTCACCCAGAACTTCGCCTACTACCCCTAAGCCAACGAAGAGTCCTCTATCCCAGCTCGGGGCCGAGGATGGAGACGAAGGAGACCATTTCGCCGGGGTAGCCGCCGAGGTTGTGGACGAGACCGAGGTTGCGGCTGGACAGGTCGATTTGGCGGTCGTCGCCGGCTTGGCCGCGTAGTTGGAGCCAGCACTCGTAGTGCATGCGCAGGCCCGAGGCCCCCACGGGGTGGCCGAAGGCCTTGAGGCCGCCGTCGGTGTTGATGGGCATGTCGCCGTTGCGCTCGAAGGTCCCGGCCAGCACCTCTTTCCAGGCGGTGCCCCGCTCGCAGAAGCCCAGGTCTTCCATGAGCACCATCTCGGTGGGGGTGAAGCAGTCGTGGACCTCGGCCATGGCCAGCGCCGATCGAGGGTCGTCGATCCCCGCTTGGCGGTAGGCATCGGCCCCGGCCATTTCGCACTCCGGGAACGTGGTGTAGTCGTAGTCGGGGTCGATGAGCCCGCCACCGGTGCCCGACACGAATGACAGGGCCTTGATGTACAACGGATCCTCGCAGTACTTGTGGGCATCGGCCGCCCGCACCACGATGGCGGCAGCCGAACCGTCGGCCACGCCGGAGCAGTCAAACACTGACAACCGCCCGGCCACCGAGGCCATCTCGCAGATCTTCTCGGCCGGCATCTCCCGGCGGAATTGGGCCAGCGGGTTGAGCGCTCCATTGCGGTGGTTCTTCTCGGCAATTTTGGCCACCACCATGCGCAGCTCGTCCTCATCAACTCCGTAGCGGGCGGCATAGGCGGGCAGCACCAGGCTGTACATGGCCGCGGCGGTCAGGTTCCGCTTGGTGCCATCGTGGGGAGCGGGGGCGGCGTTCAATCCCTGATAGCCGGAGTCCTTGATCTTCTCCACACCGATGGCCATGGCCATGTCGTAGGCCCCGCTGGCCACCGCGTAGGAAGCTTGGCGCAGCGCCTCGGAGCCGGTGGCGCAGAAGTTCTCCACCCGGGTGACCGGCTTGCCCTCCAGTTTCAGGGGCTGGCTCAGCGTGAGTCCGCTCATGCCACTGGACGCCGTCCCCAGCCAGAACGCGTCGACATCGTCTTTGGCCACTCCGGCGGAGTCGAACGCCGCGGTAGCGGCGTCGATCAGAAGATCATCGGTCCCCTTGTCCCAGTGCTCCCGGAACTGGGTGCAGCCCATTCCGATGATCGCCACCTGGTCTTTGATGCCATGACTGGCCATCGGTCGCCTCCTATCGCGCCGGGCGCGCCTTCCAGAAATAGTTATAGATGCCCTCGGCCTCGTACAGCCGCCGGAACGTCATCTCCACCCGCTGGCCGATGCGGACCGCATCGGGGTCCACGTCGGTCAGCTCCACCGGCAGCCGACCGCCTCCGTCGAAGTCCACCACTGCGAACACCACCGGTGGGCTCACCGAATACACCAGCCGGTCGATGGTGAAGGTCACCACCGTGGCCCCGACGTCGGCCATGGGCGCAGGGTCCATGGCGTCGAGCTCGTCCTCGGGGCGGATGGACACCCGGGCCGGCGGCAGGTGCAGCGTCCCGCTCTCGGTCCCCCGGCTACCCACAAACCCGTACTTCCAGTCCTGGGCTCGGGCCGCGGCCGACGACGACGGTCGGGTTGGCTCGGGCCGATTGGGGGGCTGCACCTGGATCATGTCCCGCCACTGCAAGAACGTGGCGTAGCTCACCTCGGCGCCAGCGGCGACCTGATCGGCTACCGAAAGGGCCGACGCGTAAGCGGCCAAAGCCTCGGTGGCCCGCAGAATCAGAACCTCCGCCCCGTCAGCCAGCATCACCACCGCGATGGTCTGGCCGGGTTCGGCCTGCTCCAGCTCGTTGGCCAGCAACAGCCCAGGATGGGCCGTTCCGGTATTGCCCACCACTGCGCCCAAGTCGTCGGCCACCCGAGCCACCCCGAGCTGGCCCACCACCCGCTTGACCGCTCGGCTGTGAGACCCGGTCACCACCGCCACATCCACGTCGTCGGCTCCGATGCCCGCCGCGCCCAGCGCCTCTTTCCAGGCTTGGTCAGCCAGCGGGCCGTAGCGGGTCTCGCCAAAGCGCTCCTCCCATTGGCCGGTGCTGGGCGAGCCCGGCTGGCGCCAGCGATCCACAAACTCCTCGGTGGCCGACGCCGAACCCAGCAGCTCGGCCACTACCGGCCCGTCGTCCTCGGTGCCGATCAAGAACGCGGCGGCGCCATCGCCACCCGCGGCCTCATCAGCACCGGTGGGCAGCCCGCCTCTCATGTCGGCGGTCACCACCAGCGTCGGTCCTATCGCATTCAGGGCAGTCCGCAACGCCCCGATGCCAGAGCGCACCGCACCCCCGAAGTCCAACGCGCCCACCGAAGAATCCAACCGCAGCGCAGCGTGGATAGCGGTGGCGTTGGTTTTCTCCAGATAGGCGGGGTCGGCGGTGGCGAACCACAACGCCCGGGGCTCGGCATCAGCAGGGCGCAGCGCCAGTCGGGCTGCCTCCACCCCCATGGTGGTGGTGTCCTCGTCGTAAGACGCCACCGATCGGGTGCCCCGGCCGCCGCCCTTGCCCATGACCGCGGCAATGGCCGACCGATCCAGGCGCCAGTACGGCACGTAGCCCCCGAAGCTGATGATGCCTCGCATACCGCCGAAGTGTACGCCTGACACTGCCATCAGCCGGAGTCCTAGTCTGTCCCCCATGAGCTTTGAGCCCAGCGCCGAGGTGCGGCGCATCCGCGACGCCATCGACCACCCGATCATCGACTCCGATGGCCACATCATCGAGTTTCTCCCCGAAGTCCACGACATCATGGCCACCGTCGGCGGTCCCGAGTTGGTGGACAAGTTCAAGGTCGTGGAGTACGGCGCGCGGAAATCCATCGATCTGACGCTGGAGCAGCGCCGGGCCGCCGGAATGATGCGCTCGGCGTGGTGGGGGCTGCCGGCCCGCAACACCCTCGACCGGGCCACCGCCTTGCTGCCCAAGCTGCTGTACGAGCGGCTGGACGAGATCGGAATCGACCTAGCCGTGCTCTACCCCACTTATGGGCTGACCTGCATGGGCCTCGAAGATGAGGATCTCCGCCTCGGGGCAGCAAGGGCATTCAACCTCTACTTCCACCAGGCGTACGAGCCCTACTCTGACCGTCTTATGCCGGTGGCCATCATCCCCATGTTCACTCCCGAAGAGGCCATCGCCGAGTTGGACTTCGCGGTAGGCGAGCTGGGCATGCGCCCGGTGATGCTGACCGGGCTGGTACCCCGACCGGTGGACCGGGAGAACACCAGCCATCGCCACGCCCGCCGCATGGACACCCTGGGCATGGACTCCCCCTGCGACTACGACCCGGTGTGGCAGCGGTGCACCGAACTCGGCGTGTCGCCCACCTTCCACTCTGCAGGGATGGGCTGGGGCAGCCGCACGTCGGAGACCAACTACGTGTACAACCACCTGGGCAACTTCGCCGCCGCGGGCGAGGCACTGTGCCGGGCGGTGTTCATGGGCGGGGTGGCCCATCGCTTTCCCGAGCTGCGGTGGGCCTTCCTGGAAGGAGGCGTGGCCTGGGGCGTGAACCTGCTGTCGGATGTGATCGGCCACTGGGAGAAGCGCAACCGCGACGCCATCGGCCACTACGACCCTGCCGCGGTGGACATGGACGAGCTGGGCAAGCTCTTTGACAAATTCGGGACGGATGCGGCCAACAGCCACCGCGACCGCCTCCAAGAAGCGCTGCACATGCTGAGCGAACCCGATGAAGATCCGGCCACCATCGATGAGTTCGCCCTCAGCGGGGTGGACACCGTGGACGACATCCTGGCCATCTGGGACCGGTTCCATTTCGGTTGCGAAGCCGACGACCCCATGACCGCTATCGGGTTCAACCGGACGGTGACACCGAGGGGCCAAGTGGTGAAGGGCATCTTTGCCTCCGACGTGGGCCACTGGGACGTCCCTGATGTGCGCGACGTGCTGCCCGAGGCCTACGAGCTAGTGGACGACGGCATCCTCGACGAGGCCGACTTCCGGGCGTTCACCTTCGAGCACCCGATGTCGCTTTGGGCTGGCACCAACTCCGACTTCTTCAAAGGCACCGTCATCGAAGAAGCCCTGTAGAGACTTCTTGCTGTGAGCACTTGGGAAGGCCGGGTCGAAGACTTCGACCTGTTGACCGGTCAGGCCCGATTCGGCGGCGATCTGCGGGTCGAGGGAGCTCTCTGGCTGGAGTTCGTGCGGTCTCCGGTGGCCCAGGCGACCATCGCAGCAATAGACCGGACGGCCGCCGAGGCTCTCGACGGCGTCGTTGGAGTATTCACTGCCGATGATCTTGAACTGATCACTCAACCGAGCGTGGAGGGAATTACTCCCACCGAGATCAGTCGACCCCCACTGGCCCAGGAATCGGTGGCCTATGTCGGGGAAGCGGTGGCAGCCGTCGTTGCCAGCTGCGAAGCGATTGCAGCCGACGCCTGCGAGATGGTGGAAGTCGACTATGAGCCGCTGCCCCCACTCTCCAACCTGGCCTCTGCCACCGAAGGGGATGCACCGCTCCTGCATCCCGGGCACGGATCCAACGTCGTGCTCACCGTCCCATCCGGCAATCCCGCTGCGGTTCGTTCCTCTCTCGAACAGGCCGAAGTAGCCGTCACCCTCTCTCAGCACTATCCCCGTGTGGCGTGCTCCCCTATTGAGGGGATTGCCGGCCTGGTCGTCCCCCACGGCGACCGGGTGCTAGTCCACATCAACTCCCAAATGCCGGCTCTCACCCACGATGAGCTGGCCAACACCCTGGCTTTGCCCGATGATCGGATCAGTGTGGTAATTCCCCCCATCGGGGGCGGCTTTGGAGGAAAGTGCTGGGGCGAGAACGGCCTATTTGCCGTGGCCGCACAATTGGCCCGGCACCTGAACCGCCCGCTGCGCCTCGTCCAATCCCGCCCCGAGAACCTGCTGTCGATGCAGGCCCGGGACCAGGACCAGAGCATCACTCTGGCCGCCGACCAAAGCGGAACTGTCACCGCGCTGGTAGCCGAGGTGAGCGCCGACGTGGGCGGCTATGCCGGGATGGGCGCGTTCGAGCCGCTGCAAACCCAGCGACTGCTCCCCGGCCCCTACCGGATCGACCAAGTTGCGGTCACCGCCTCGGCGGTGATGACCAACACTGCACCCACCGGCCCCTACCGAGGTCCAGGCCGGGCCGAGGCCATCGGGCTGCTGGAACGGGCCATGGACAACCTGGCGCGCGCTCTGGACCTGGACCCGGCTGAACTCCGCCGCCGCAACCTGCTTCGGCATGAGGACTTCCCCCGACAGACCCCCGGCGAGTTGGTCATGGATGAAGCCGACCATCTCGGCGCTTTGGAGCAGGCACTCACCGAAATCGGCTACCCAAGTCTCCGAGAAGAGCAGGCGGCTCGCCGAGCTTCCGAAGATCACCGGCCGCTGGGCATCGGCCTGAGCTGTTGGGCCGACTTCACCGGTCGCCACGAGCCCTGCCAGCCGGCTTCAGCCCGGGTGACCGACGACGGGCGCATCGAGGTCGACGCGGGCATAGCCCCGATTGGCCAGGGAATGCAGACCGTCGTTACCCGCTTGGCCGCAAAGACGCTGGGACTCGACCCTGCTTACATCGTGGCCGCCATCCCCGATACCGGCCGCTTCCGATCGGCATTGGGCAGCTTCGGCTCTCGTTCGGCCTCTCTGGCTGGCAGTTCGGCCGTCCAGGTGGCAGAACAACTGCTAGATCAGCTCAAGAAACAAGCTGCAGACCTGTTGGAAGCCGCAGTAGACGACATCGAGCTCCACTCCGACGCCACCCTGGGCGTTCGGGGCACCCCCTCAGCCAGCATCGCACTGACCGACTTGGCCGGAACTGAGGCCACCGCAGCCTTCGACCAAGGCCAGCCCACCTTCTCCGGGGGCACCCACGTGGCTGTCGTAGAGATCGACACCGAAACCGGCAACGTGGATCTGATCCGCCATGTGGCGGTCACCGACTGCGGCCGAGTGCTCAGTGAGATGCAAGCTTCAGGCCAGGTGCAAGGCGGCGCCGTGCAGGGCATCGCCGTCGCCCTGTTCGAAGAGATGCGCTACGACGCCGACGCCAACCCGCTCACCGTCAGCCTGGCCGACTACCTCGTGCCCGCGGCCAGCGACGTGCCGACAGT
Organism: Acidimicrobiia bacterium; assembly: GCA_009842675.1. Lineage (GTDB taxonomy): Bacteria > Actinomycetota > Acidimicrobiia > Acidimicrobiales > Bin134 > Poriferisocius. The sequence goes on from VYEX01000072.1 coordinate 42,028, forward strand.
GGAGACCCACTTCATCGAAACCCCCACCGACCGCAATCCTCTCGGGGCCAAAGGGGTGGCCGAAAGCGGCGCCATCGCCGCACCCCCCGCCGTGCAGAACGCCATCGTCGACGCCCTGTCCCACCTCGGTGTCACCCATATCGACATGCCCTGCACCCCAGAACGGATCTGGCAGGCACTCAGGGCCGCAACTGAGCGTCGATAGCCCCTAGACCGTCAGGCCGTAGAGCTCGGCGCAGTTATCGCGGAGAACGCGGTCTATCTGGTGGTCGCTCATGTTGGCGGTCTGCTCGGTGAGCATCTCCTGGGACCACGGCCAGGTGGCGTCGGAGTGGGGGTGGTCGTTGGCCCACATCACCCGGTTCTTGTTCATCAAGTCGAGCAGCTTGAATGCCACCCAGTCGTCTTGGAAGGTGAGGTACACGTTCTCCCGGAAGTAGTCGCTGGGCTTCTTGGACAGCTCGGCGCTCTCCAGCCAGTTGCGATGCCGGTTGTAGGCGTGGTCGGCCCGGTACATCCAGTGGGGCGCCCAACCGGCGTCGGCCTCCACGCACACCACCTGCAAATCGGGATGGCGCTCGAACACGCCACCGAAGATCAGCGTGCCGATGATGTCCTGGTTGCCCCGGATAATCCCCAGAAACGAGTTGATCTTCGGTCCCCGGAAGTGAGCGGCCATGGGGTGGTCGTTTCCCGAGGTGAGGATGTGGAACGACAGCGGCATCCCCATCGACACCGACGCCTCCCAGAATGCGTCGTAGTCGGGGTGGTCGTAGTCGAGGCCGGAGGCCGCATAGCCAGGAAGCATGACGCCCTTGAGCCCGAGTTCTGCCATGGCCTCCAAGTCGGCGATGGCCTCGTCCACGGAGCGAATCGCGGTCTGGCCCAAGCCGATCAGCCGCTCCGGGGAGTGGGAGTTGAACTCGGCAATCCAGCGGTTGTAGGCGTCGAAGCAGGCCTTCTTGTAGTCACCGTCGGGGTGGTTGCAAATGGTCATCCCTACCGACGGATAGATCACCTCGGCCACCACGCCGTCGCGGTCCTGCTCCTCCAGCCGGGCCACCGGGTCGTAGCCGCCGGGGTGCAGCTCCTCCCAGCGGGTGCCGCTGGTGATGCTGATCTCATGCCAGCTCTTGCCCGCCGCGGCGATCATGCCGAAGGGCATCCGGTTGCGACCGTTGTCGATCGACATGAACACGCCCATGTCATCGGCCCAATCCACCCGCGGCGCTCGATCACGGAACTTGGGGTCGATGTAGTCGATGTAGGTGTTGTCGGGCTCGGTCACGTGCGAGTCGGCCGAAATACAAGGGCGAACGGGGGTAACAGTGCTCATCTTCTGAACCTCTTCTATCTCGTCTCACTGAGACAACCACCAACGGTAGTAGCTAGCGTTTCCCCCATGAGCAGCCAGCGATCCGCCGCCGACATTCGAGCCGATCTTGGCCATCCGGTAATTGACGCCGATGGTCACGTGTTCGAGCACTACCCGGCCCTGCACCAGTACTGCCTCGAAGAAGGGCTGGAAGGGGGACTTTACGCCCAGATGTCCAATTGCTCGTTCAACGGAGAGCCCAATTGGAGCGGCCTGTCGCCCGATGAACGGCTGGCCCGGCGCTCTTTCCGGGGTCCGTGGTGGGCCCTGCCCCTGGCAAACACCCGCGACTTCGCCACCGCGGTGTCACCCGCGCTGTTCCACGACCGAATCGAAGAGCTGGGAATGGACTTCGCAGTTTGCTATCCCAGCATCGGGCTCAATTTCCCCGCCTACAAAGACGACGAAGTGCGCAACAAGCTCTGCCGAGCTCTCAACCGGTACCTGGCCGACAGCTACCAGGGCCTGCAAGACCGCCTCACTCCCGTGGCCGCCATTCCCACCCACACCCCCGACGAGGCTGTCGAGCAGCTTGAATTCGCGGTCACCGAGTTGGGCTTCAAAGCGGTGATGATCGGCGGATTCGTTCCCCGACAATTGCCGGCTGGCGGCGAGATGGCCACTTGGATCGACTCGCTGGGCCTGGATTCGGCCTACGACTACGACCCCCTCTGGCAGCGGCTGGTTGACCTGCAAACCCCGGCCAGCCTCCACTCCGGGTCGATGGGCTGGGACGGGCGTCGTTCCATCTCCAACTTCACCTACAACCACATGGGCAACTTCGGCTCCGCCAGCGAGGCCACCGCCAAGTCGATTTTCTTCGGCGGGGTCACCCACCGCTTCCCCGAACTGCGCCTCGGCTTCCTCGAAGGGGGCGTCACCTGGGGGGCGCAGATGGTGTGCGACCTCTTCAGCCACTGGGAAAAGCGCGGTCCCGAGGGCCTCAAGGCCTACGACCCGGCCCGATTCGAGCCCGAGTTCTTCGACTCCCTGCTGGCTGAGGCCAACGACCCCATCGACCTGCCCGCCGGTTTCGGGAGAACGATGCAGAAGGGCATTAGCCATGATGAGGTCGTCAACGACTTCGAGGCCGCCGGTATCACCTGCCCCGAGGACATTCTCGAGCAGATCGACCGGTCTTACTGGTTCGGCTGCGAGGCCGACGACCCCCTAGTGCGGCTGGCCTTCGACGGTGCCCTGCCTGAAGGGGCCACCCTCAACGCCATCTTCTCCTCCGACGTGGGCCACTGGGACGTCCCCGACATGTCTGAAGTCATGCCCGAGGTCTGGGAGCAGGTGGAACACGGCTGGCTCAACGAAGACCAATTCCGGGCCTTCACTTTCGGCAACGCCCACCGCTTCTTCTCCGAAGCCCGCCCCGACTTCTTCAAAGGCACGGTCCTAGAGGGCGTCACCGTCTAGAACCACGACGCCACGAGGAATAGGGCGCCATGAACGCCCCCGATACAGCAACTTCGAGATTCATGCTTCTCGCCCAGCTGGGGATTTACTGCGATCCCAACTCCCAGCCCGGGTACGGAATGCTCCGGGTATTCGACGAGCAGTGCTACGGCGGTCAGGTAAGGCCCTCGGTGCTGATGCTTGCCGCCGACATCACGGGCGGCATGATCGGCGAGAAGGAAGATCCCGAGTGCTGGCACTTCACCACCGACTTCCAACTCCGCACCGCGGCCGTCCCCCTACCGGATCAAATTGATGTATATGCCGAAGTGCTGCGGGCCGGGGCTTCCACCCTGACCTGTGAGTGCCGCTTCTCTACTCCCGACGGCACTGAGATCGGCTACGCCCAGATCGGTTTCGGACGCCACCACCAGCGTCCCGGAGATCCGGCCAAACCCATCCACGATCCTCCCCGTCCCGATCTTATGGGGCTTCCCGACATCGACCGGCCCCTGGCCGAAGTGGCGGGCATCGAGGTGGTGGATGCCGCCGCCGGTCACGTGGAGGTCGAGCTCACCCCGCAGTTGCTCAACCCCGCGGGCATTATGCAAGGGGCCATGGTCACCCTGGTGGGCGAGGTGGGGGCCGAGACCTTTGCCGAACATGAACTCGGCATGCCCCACGCGGTAGCCGACATGGACATCCGCTATTTGCTGGGCGGCAAGATCGGCCCGGTGTACAGCACCTGCCGCTGGATGGGCGACCCATCATCTGGGTGGGTGGTGGCCGAGATCCGAGATCTGGGCAAGGGCGACCGCTTGATGGCCACGATGATGATGCGGGTGCGCCCGGCCCGCTAAGGGACCAGGGGACCTGCCCGAGTAGTTTGGCGGGATGAACCGCCAGTGGATCTACGCCACCAGGCCCGACGGGCCGGTGGGCGTTGACAATTTCGAGTACCGGGAGACTGCCGTCCCCGAACCGGGCGATGGCCAGGCGCTGGCCCGACTGTGCTATCTCAGCTTCGAGCCGGCCATGCGCACATGGTTGGAGGACTTCATCACCTACATGCCTCCTGCGCCGCTGGGCCAGCCCATGATCGGACCGGGCGTATTCCAAGTAGTGGCCTCCAACACACCGGCGCTGAACGAGGGAGACCTGGTCAGCGGCATGATGAGCTGGCAGGACTACGAGGTGGTCGACGGCAACGTCCGGGTGGTGCCGCCGGGCACGCCCATCCCAGTCATGCTGGGCCCGATGGGGGGCACCGGCCTCACTGCTTACATCGGTTTGCTCGACATCGGCCGGCCCCAACCGGGAGAGACCGTATTGACTTCGGGCGCCGCCGGGGCGACCGGTTCAGTGGCGGCCCAGATCGCCCGGATCAAAGGCTGCCGGTCGGTGGGAATCGCCGGAGGAGCCGACAAGTGTCGCTGGCTTCTGGAAGAGGCCCGCTTGGACGCCGCCATCGACTACAAGAACGAAGACGTGGGCGCCCGACTCGCCGAGGCATGCCCCGACGGCGTGGACGTGTACTTCGACAACGTGGGCGGCGACATGTTGGAGACAGTCATGGGCCAAATGAACCAGGGAGGACGCGTCGCGGTGTGCGGGGCCATCTCCACCTACAACCAGGGCTTGCGGCGGCCGGGACCGTCCAACATGTTCGAGATCATCGAAAAGCGGCTCACCCTTCAGGGCTTCGTGATGTTCGACCACTTGGACCGGGTGCCCGCAGCCTCGGCCGATCTCGCCCAGTGGGTGGCCAACGGGGAGATCGCCTTCCAGACCGACATCCAGGAAGGGTTCGACAACATCCCGACAACGTTCCTGCGGCTGTTTTCCGGGGCCAATCACGGTAAGCAGCTGCTGAAAGTTAGGGATCCAGAGTAGAGAGAGTCGCGATGAGCCTGGTTCTTTACGAAGCCGAGGGGCGAATAGCGGTCATCACCCTGAACCGCCCGGAGTCCCGCAACGCCATGAGTCCGGAGCTGTCCGCCGCACTAGGCGAGGCGTTCGACCGATTCGATGCCGACGACGACCTGTGGGTGGCCATTTTGGCCGGCAACGGCCGGGTGTTCTGTGCCGGCGCCGACCTCAAAGCGCTGTCCGAGGGGCGAGCGGCGGGGATCATCACCGCCGAGGAGGGCTTTGGCCGGTTCGCCCGCCGACAGCGCACCAAACCGGTCATCGCCGCGGTCGATCGCCCCGCAGTCGCTGGCGGTTTCGAGCTGGTATTGGGCTGTGATTTGGTGGTGGCCTCCACCGAAGCCGCCTTCGGCCTGCCCGAAGTGAAGCGGTCGCTGGTGGCCTCCGAGGGAGGGGTAACCCGCCTCCCCCGCCGCATCCCCCCCAACATCGCCATGGAGCTGGCCCTCACCGGCGACACCATCGACGTCCACCGAGCTCACGCCCTGGGGCTGGTGAACGTGATCTGCGAACCAAGCCAGGCCCTGGCCGAGGCCAAGATGCTGGCTGAGCGAATCGTGGCCAACGCCCCGCTAGCGGTGCGGGCAATTCGTCATTCCGTGCTTGACGGATTGGAGACCACCGAGGCCGAGGGGTTTGCCATCGCGGCCAGCTATGGCCGGGAGATCTCCCAGACCGAGGACTTCTTGGAGGGCCCCCGGGCATTCGTGGAAAAAAGACCCCCGGTGTGGAAGGGCCGATGAACGACCAGGCCACCGGGGAGCGGGAGCTGATGCTCACCGGGATCGGTGGTCAAGGGGTGCAATTAGCCGCCCAGGTCATCGCCCAGGGAGCCACCGCTGATGGCAAAGAGGTGCTGGTGTTCGGCAGCTACGGCGGCATGATGCGGGGCGGCAACACTGACAGCACAGTGGTGATCAGCGACCAGCCCATCGAGGCGCCCCCGGTGCTGTCGTCCACCTGGTCGGCCATCTTGATGCACCACCAGTACTGGACTCCGCTGAGGGAGCGCATCAGCGACAACGGTTTGGTGCTGGTCAACACCTCGGTGTTCGAGGACGAGCTGGACGCGGACCGCTACCAAATTGTGGAGGTTCCCGCCACCGATGTGGCCACTGATCTGGGCAATCCGCTTCTGGCCGCCATGGTCATGTCCGGGGTGTACGGGCGGAGGTCTGGATTGGTGAGCTTGGATGGACTCTTGGAAGGCATGCGCCGCTCGGTGCCGCCCTATCGCAGCCAGCTGATCGAGGCCAATGAAGGTGCGCTGGCTGCCGGCTGGGAGATGGCGGCGTGAGCCCAAGCACCCCAGGAGGCACCGCAACGGTCCGAGGTACCGTGGTCATCGACGTCGAGGCCTGCAAAGGCTGTGACCTGTGTATCGATGCCTGCCCGCCCCGGGTGCTGGAGATGACCGTCCACGAGGTCAACACCCGGGGCTATCGCTATCCCCGCCTGCTGGCTGGTTGCACCGGCTGTCAGGCCTGTGCCCAAATCTGCCCCGACTTCGTGTTCCAGGTGTACAAGTACGACACTCCATTGGAACTGCCGCTCGAGGACCAGGGCCAACAATGAGCGACCGGGCGCTGCTGGAGGGATCAGAGGCCATAGCCCGAGCCGCGGTGGCCGCCGGCTGCCGGTTCTTCACGGGATACCCCATGACCCCGTTCACCGAGCTGCTGGAACACATGGCCGCCCTGCTGCCCGAGGTAGACGGCGTGTGCATGAACGCCGAAAGCGAGCTCGAGGCGGTGGGCATGGCCTGGGGGGCGGCCACCACCGGCCATTTGGCCGCCACCGGGTCTACCGGCCAAGGGCTGTCGCTGATGCAGGAGTCGCTGTCGGAGATCACCAATGCCCGACTACCCCTGGTGGTGTTCAACATGGCCCGGGGCCAGGGCGACTACTTCCAAGCAACCCGCGGCGGAGGCCATGGGGACTATCGCCACATCGTGTTGGCCCCCATGGATGTGCCCGAGGCGGTGGAGCTGACCGGGCTGGCGTTCGAGCTGGCCAATCAATGGCGAACCCCGGTGATGGTGCTGGGCGACTACTACTTGGCCCACACCTACCAGGCGGTTTCGGTTCCCTCCATAAAAGGAGCCGCCCCCGAAGTGCCCGACTGGGCCCTGAACGGATCTTCCGGGGGGTCGGGGTCAGCCAAGATCATCTCTCCCCTAGGGGGCGGCGTCGAAGGTGAGGAGGGGTTCGACTTGGGGGCCCACTACGCCGCGTGTGCGGCCCACATCCAAGAAATGTCTGCCGGAGTCGACCCGCTGATTGATATCGGCTTCTGCGATGACGCCGATCTAGTGGTGGCCGCCTACGGCTCGGTGGGCAAGTTCGTGCGCTACGCCTGCCTGCGATTGCGCGACGCCGGACACCGGGTGGGCTACGTGCGCCCCATCACGCTGTGGCCGTTTCCGTCGGAGGCCGTGCACGAGGCGGTCGCCGGCGCCGCCAAGGTGGCTGTTTACGAGCAGAACATGGGTCAGATGGTCGACGACGTGAGGCTGGCTACGCTGGGAGCGGTGCCAGTGGAGTTCATCGGGAGCCCGAGTTGGGACCACTCCGGTTTTGGGATCGGACCCGACATCAACGTGCCCGACATCTCCGAGCGCATCTTGGAGGCTCTGTCATGAGGGGAAGAGGGTCATGAAGGGAGGTGGGTTATGAGCGACGAGCGGATTTACCTTTCCACCGATTCGCCACCCCAAGAGCCCGCCGCGCTCGTTGACGACTTCACCCCATCGCTTATCACCCAGGCCAACCACCACCTATGCCCCGGTTGCGGTGAGCCCATCGCCATCCGGGCCGCCATGGAGGCCATCGAAGAACTGGAGCTGGCCCATTCCACGATCACGGTGTTCGGCATCGGCTGCTATACCGCCTTCGCCCACAACCTCGACGTTGAGGTAGTTCAAGCCCTGCACGGCCGGGCCCCCTCGGTGGCCACCGGCATCAAGCGGATGCTGCCGGACGGGTTCGTGATGACCGTTCAAGGCGACGGCGACATGGTCAACGAGGGGCTCCAAGAGGTACTGCACGCCGCGGCCCGGGGCGAGAACATCACTTGCCTGCTGTTGAACAACGGGGTATTCGGTGAGACCGGTGGCCAGATGACCACCACAACCACTCTGGGCCAGCGCACCAAGACCTCAATCGAGGGGCGTGATCCCCACCAGCACGGCCACCCGATTCTGCTTTCCGATCTCGCCGCCACCATGGACGGCGCGGCCTACGTGGCCCGGTGCGCAGTCAACAACGCCGGCAACGTGGCTCGCACCAAGCGCTACATCACCCGGGCCTACGAGTCTCAGATGGCCGGGGCCGGGTTCAGCCTGGTTGAGATCCTCACCATGTGCCCCACCGGCTGGTTCGTGGACACATTGGAAGGCCCCGAATACCTCCAAGACACCCTCGCCCCCGTGCACAACATCGGGGAGCTGAAAGCCCCCTAGGCCAGCAGCAACTCCCGCAACGCCTGCCGATGCCCGTCATCCAATCCCAAGGCATCGGTCCAGTATTGGTCGAAGCTGCCCCAGGTGTCGGCCAATACCCGCATCTGCTCGGCAAAGTAGTCCTCGTGGACTACGGCCAGCGGCATCATCAATTCGCCATAGCGGCCAGGAACCACATGCTGGTTTGTCTCCAGGTAATGGTCCACCACCTGCGCTTCCGGAACCCCCACGGCCAACAACAACAGGCTGGCGGCCCAGCCGGTGCGGTCTTTGCCCGCACTGCAATTGAACAGCACCGGAACCCTTCCCGGCGCCAACACCCCTCTCACAAACTCGCCGAACTGGGATGAGCGCACGGGGTCGCTTACCGATCTCGCCGATGCATCCTTCATCCACTGGAAGGCCTTGCCGTTGCCGAATCGCTCTTCCAACTCCTCGGCGCTGAAAGCAGAGAAGTTCTCCCGAAGCCCGGACGGATTCGCAGAATCGGCCATCGGCAGAGAGACCAGCTCCACCCCGTCGGGCAGTCGGTTGGGGCCTTCTGCGGCAAGGTCTCCCTGGTTCCGGAAATCAAAGACCGTTCGAATGCCCAAATCAACCAGCGTGCCCAAATCAGCGTCGGAGGCTTCAGCTAAGTGGGCCGACCGAAATACCAGCCCCGTTCGCACTTCTTGCCCGTCAACCGTGGTCTGGCCACCCAGCGGTCGGAAGTTTCGTATGGACTCCACGCCGGGCACACTAGCCAGGAGACCTCAATTTCCCTGCACTGACGACTTGTCTCTGGTGAATTAATGACATGGGCGGTAGAAGGGGCTAAAGTCTGGCCTCAATTATCCGAGTAGGGGCCGGCCGACACTTGGCATGGTCCAGGGAGACACAACTATGACCAAGACCAAGTTGATTTTCATTGGGCTGGCAGTGGCGCTGGTGGGCTTCTTGTTTGCCGGGTCCGCCTCGGCTCAGGACCAGACGTTGACCGCTGATCCTTCTGTAGTGGCCGAAGCAGGCACTTACGACTTCACGTTGACGCCTTCTGGATTCACCACGGCGGCCACCAACCTTGCCATCTGCGCTACCGCCGATCCCGGACCCGATGGGTGGGGACAGGCAACCTTGATGCAGCACTGTGGCGGTTTCGGCAGCTCGCAAGACGCCACTAGCGGAGACCCGATCTCAGTAGAAGGTGTGGAAGTCACCGATGCTGGCGTCACATTCCTGATCTTCGAGCTCGTTCCTGACGGCCAAGCCGCCAGTGTCGCCGTTGAAGTCGACCCGGATGCTGCCATGCTGGCTGAGACTGGCGTGGAGACCTCGGTACTCGTGATCATCGGTGCGGGCATCGCCCTCGCCGGTCTGATGGTGTTTGGCCTCAGCCGTAGGCTGCGCACCCTGTAACACCAACTCCTGATCAAAACACTCGGTGCCCCGGGCCTTAGGGTCCGGGGCACCGGTCGTTTCTGACCAGGGATGAAATGTAACTGTCGGATGGATGACACAATCGCAACGCCGCGCTAAGGTTTCGTAACCTATAGGAGTAGGGGCTGGCCTGATGTCGGCACGGCCCAAGGAGCTATGTCATGACCAAGACCAAGTTGGTATTCGTTGCGATGGCACTGGCGCTTGTTGCCTGGGTAGGAGCAAGCGCCGCCTCAGCACAGGATGGGCCTACCGCTACTGCCGATCCGGCATCGGTTGAAGCGGCCGGGACCTACTCAATAACCCTGACCGGTTCGGGCTTCATGGAAGGGACGACTGTAAGCGCGGCGGCTTGCAGCACAGGGGATCCAGATGTAATCGACGCTACGACATTCGTCCAGTTGTGCCCCCTTTCCGGTACTCCAGCTACCGACAATGGAGATGGCACATTCAGCGTCACCATGGAAGACGTAGAGATCGGTGAAGATGGGATCGTCTTCTGGATGGGCAACCCGCTTCAGCGCGACGTAGTCACAGTTGCCGTATCTGTCGGAGCCATGGCCGATGACGACATGGCCGATGACGACATGGCCGATGACATGGACGACGACATGGCCGACGACATGGCCGACGACATGGCCGACGACATGGCCGACGACATGG
>VYEX01000072.1:52372-54477 GCA_009842675.1 Acidimicrobiia bacterium
CGACGACATGGCCGACGACATGGACGACGACATGGCCGACGACATGGCCGACGACATGGCCGACGACATGGCCGACGACGACATGGCTGATGACATGGCGGACGATATGGCCGACGACGAGATGCTGGCTGACACTGGCTCCAACACCCCGCTATTGGCCATCTTGGCTCTGGCCGTGGTGCTCGCCGGTGCGATGGTGCTCGGCCTCAGCCGCCGGCTGCGTACCCAGTAGCTTCACTTCCTGATCGGAACACTCGGTGCCCCGGGCCTTAGGGTCCGGGGCACCGGTAGTTAACAGGAACCGCCGGGCTGCCGATTGAGCCATTCGGCATGAAAACATGGCCGCATGGCCTACGAGCTGATCTTGATCGATGATCCTGCACCCCACATCCGTCGCATAACCCTGAACCGCCCAGAAAAGCGCAACGCCATCAGCACTCCCATGCGAAAGGAGTTGTTGGCTGCCCTGCAGGCGGCCGATGTCGACGACGACGTGCGGGTGTCGATCATTCGAGGAGCCGGTCCGTGCTTCTCGTCGGGGTATGACCTGACCGATTCGCTCATGGACGATCCTCCCCACTACACCGCCGGGGGCGACGGTCAGTGGTCCCGCCACGTGACCGACAGCTGGCTGGCCATCTGGGAGCTGGCCAAACCGGTTATCGCCCAGATCCACGGTTACGCCCTAGCCGGAGCCTCGGAGCTGGCCGCCGCTTGTGACCTGGTCTATGTGGCCGAAAACGCCGACATCGGCCATCCGGTGGTGCGGGTGCTGAGCCCGCCCGACTTCAACTACCACCCCTGGCTGGTGGGGTTCCGCAACGCTATGGAGATGATGCTCACCGGGGACTCATACACCGGCACCGAGGCGGCTGCCATGGGCTTCGCCAACCGGGCCTACCCCGAAGAGGAGCTGGACGAGCGAGTGCTGGAGATGGCCCAGCGGGTGGCCCGGGTGCCGTCCGATCTCCAGCAGATCAACAAGCGCAGCGTCCACCGGGGCATGGAGGCCATGGGCACCCGCAACGCCATCCGCACTATGTCGGAATACCAGGCCCTGGCCGGCAACGTGCCCTCGGTGCAGGAGTTCAAGCAGCGAGCCCTGGAGAGCATCAAATCGGTGGTGGACCGCCCGGCCGCGGCGGGAAGCAGCACCGAGAAGGAGAGCTGATGCGAGTCTGGCGACAGCACGAGGTGGGTGACCCCGTCGAATTGCTTCAGCAGGAAGAAGTCGACTCACCCCGGGCCGGTTCCGGCCAGATCGTGGTTGATGTGGAGGCTGTCGGACTGACGTTCGTGGATTGCCTCATGGCTAGGGGCCTCTACCAAATGGAGACCAGGCTGCCGTGGTCGCCGTGTACCGAAGTGGTTGGTCGGGTTCGGGAACTGGGCGAAGGGATCGAGCACTTGGCCGTGGGCGATCGGGTAGTGGGCATTGGCGGAGGGTCGCTGGCTGAGCAGACGGCGCTCCGGGCCAGCGGAGTTCACCGGTTTGCCGAAGGAGTGTCAGCCGGTGCGGCGGCCGCTGCCCTGGTGAACTACGGCACCTCGTGGTTCGCCCTCCACGACCGGGGGCATTTGGCCGAGGGTGAGACCCTGCTGGTTCATGCCGGAATGGGAGGTGTGGGCTCGGCGGCGGTACAGCTCGGACAGATCGCAGGAGCACGGGTCATCGCCACTGCCGGCGGTCCCGAGAAGACAGCATTGCTCAAGGAGATGGGAGTGGAGCTGGCCATCGACTACCGAGAGACTCCTGATTTTGTCGACCAGGTGCGATCCCACACCGAGGGCCAGGGAGTAGACGTGTGCCTCGACCCGGTGGGCGGTGACGTGTTCGATCGGTCGCGAAGGTGCATGGCGTGGGACGGTCGGCTGCTGGTAATCGGCTTTACCAGCGGACGAATCGCCGATGCCCCCACCAACCACATCCTGTTGAAGAATTACTCGGTGGTCGGAGTCCACTGGGGGGCGTCGGTGGGCCGCAATCCCGAACCATCCGAACGAGCCCGCCAGGAGATCTTCGCCCTCCTCGAAGAGGGGCGGCTCGATCCCCCGGTCTTCCCCCCGTATGCCTTCGACGACGCCCCGCGCACGTATACACAACT
>VYEX01000050.1 GCA_009842675.1 Acidimicrobiia bacterium
TATTTCGTCGTCGGAGAAGCCGAGTATCTCCGACATCACCTGCTGGGTGTGCTCGCCCACCAGGGGGCCGGCCCCCCCGGGCCGGGCCGGGGTGGCGGAGAACAGGGTGACGGGCCCGTCGAAGGTCATCTTGCCGATGGCGCCGTGGTCGAGCTCGATGAAGAACTCCCGGGCCACCAGGTTGGGGTCGGCGTAGAAGTCGCTGGCCCGCAGGGCGGCATAGGCGGGCACCCCCCGGGCCCGCAGCTTCTGGGCGGCCTCGAAGGCGTCTTGTTCGGCGAACCAGCCCGTCAGCAGTTCCTCGGCGTTGGCGATTCCCATCTCCGACCACCGGTCGTCCACCATGCCCAGGTCGGTTACCACCGAGCGCAGCGCCTCCCACTGCTCGTCGGTCTCCACCGCGACGGCGCAGAAGCGCTCGGTGCCGGTGGTGCGGAACACGCCGTGGGGGGCGGCCCGCTCGCAGTCGGTTCCGGGCCGGGCGCGCACCTTGCCGCTGTCGCGGTACTCCAGCACCAGAGGCGCCAGAAAGTGAATGGAGGCCTCGATCTGAGACAGGTCGATGTACTGGCCCTGGCCCGTGCGGTTGCGGTGGTGCAGGGCCGCGCCCAGAGCCGAGAGCGCATAGCGGGGGGAGATGAAGTCGGTGTAGGCCCCCCAGGGCGGATGGGGCGGCCGATCGGGCCAGCCGGTGATGGCGGTGAAGCCGCCCAAACAGGCCCCGTGCAGCCCAAACCCGGTGTGGCGGGCCTCGGGACCGGTCTGGCCCCGCATGCAGCTCGACAGCATCACCGCGGCGGGGTTGAGCTCCCGCACATGCTCGTAGCCGAAGCCCAGGCGGTGTGCGGTGCCGGGGGTGTAGTTCTCCACCACCACGTCGGCCCACTCGATCATCCGGTCGATGACCGCTTGGGCCTCGGGGATGGTGTAGTTGAGCCCCAGGCCGAACTTCGACTGGTTCATGTTGGCCATGGGGTGCCCGGCGCTCATGGGCGAGGCGTGGGGCAAATGGGGTGGGATCCAACGCAGGGTGTCGAGACGGGCTTCGGTCTCCACCCGAATGACAGTGGCCCCCAAATTGGCCAGGTCTTTGGCAATGAGCGGCCCCGCGGCGATCCACGACAGATCGGCCACCTTCAACCCTTCAAACAGCGCTCCCCGGGGAGCGGCCCACACCTTGCTAGGGGCCTCCGCGGCGGGAACCGGCTCCAGGTCGTCGACCAAAGACTGGTGCTGGCCCAGATCAGGGGCGGCATGGCCGAAGGCGATGGGCGTGGCCGACAGGCGGGCGAACGGCCCAGCATGCACGGCGCCGTCCACCTTCACCCAGAAGTCCCGGGCGGCCAGCTGGGGGTCGGCGGCCAGATGAGCGGACGTGTAGCAGGGGGACACCAGCATCTTGCCGGCCACCGCCTGCTCCTGGATCTCGGCCTGGGTCTTGGTCTTGAGGAAGGCCAGCATCTGATCGAGGGCCCGCCCGGCGTCGGCCACGCTCAGCGTCTGGTCGCCCAGCATGTCGAGCCACCGCTCCCAGTCCACCTCGGCCAGGTCGTCGTCGAGCGCGCCCTCGGCGATCACCCAGGCCATGAGCGACTTCATCCCCCGGTTGCCCTGATCGCCCAGCACCAGGGTCATGCCCACATACCCATCGGCGCAGGGCTCGATGAACGGCATCCGCAAGCCGGGCACGATCTCGGGGTGGGTCACCTCGGCCCGGTCGTCGCCCCGTCCGGGGAAGTCCTGGCCCAGGGCGGCATAGCTGGTGATCGACATCAGCGACCACATCACCGCCGCCTGGATGGAACTGTCGAGGTGCTGGCCCAGGCCGCTGCGGTCGCGCTCGCACAGCGACATGATGGCGTCGGCCGCGGCCTGCATCGCCCCCAGAAACGAAGTCTCGGGGTAGCCCACCGGGGTGGGAACCCGGTCGTGGTCGCCCTGCATGGCCAACAGCCCGCCGGCGGCCGACAGGGTGAGGTCGGTCATGGGCACCTCGGCGTCGGGGGTGTCGGCGCCAAACGGGGTCACCGACACATACACCAGCGCGGGGTTGATGGCGGCCAGGTCGTCGGGGCCGAGGCCCAAGCCGGCCATGTAGCCGGGGGCGAACGACTCCAACAGCACATCGGCACCAGCCACCAGCGCCCGGAACTGGTCGCGGGCCCCGGGGAGCTCCACATCGCACACCACGCTGTGCTTGCCCAGGCCCCACGCCTCCCAGAACAGCGAGCGGCCATCGGCGGCGAACGGCGGGGTGGTGCGGGCGTCGCACCCCACCACCGGCTCCACCTTGATGACCTCGGCGCCGAGGTCGGCCATCGTCTTGCCGGCGGCCTCGGCCATGCGGGTGGTCAGATCAAGGACCCGTATGCCGTCGAGTGCTCCGCTCATGGCTGCGGTCTCGGTGCCCGGCCGGCGATCAGCCCGACAACAAATCGGGGTCGCGGCGCAGCTCGGCTCTCACCATGGCCTCCCAGAAGCCGATGAAGTTGTCGCCGGGGCTGCGCTTCATCATCTCCACGTAGCTGTCGGGCAGCACCGGAGTCAGCTCGCCGCCGGCAGCCCTCACGTGCCAGGCCCGCTGGCAGCGCTGCTCGAGGGCCACCGCCCGCTGGTGCACCGCCCGGGCCGAGTTGCCCAGCACGAACACCCCGTGGCCGGCCAAGAGGGCCAGCTCGGCGTCGCCCATCTTCTGGCAGGCGCTGCGGGCCGAGGCGGGGTCGTTGACCGCGCCGTCGTACTCGTCCACCAGCACCAGCTCGCCGCCACCCAGCGAAGACGACTGGTCCATGGCGGGGGGCACCTCGGCCATGTCGGCCCACACCGTTCCGTACAGCGGGTGGTTGTGCATGGCCCAGGCCACGCCGGGGCGGAGCTTGTGCAGCTCCAGGTGAAGCGGGATGCCGGGGGGCACCGGCCAGTCGCCCTCCACCACGTTGCCGTCGAGGTCGATGCGGACCACCTGGCTGGGGCGCAGCTCGTCCCAGGTGATGAGCCACGGGTTGCACATCAGGGTTCCGTCGCCCATGTTCACGGTTATGTGGCCGGCCAGATGGTCGTTGTAGCCCTCGGACCACAGGCACCGGGCCAGCAGCACCAGCTCCTCGGCGGTGGTCATGTCGGGGATCAGTTTCTCAACGGTGGGGGTGAACGCCATGGCCTCACAGTAGTGGTTGCCGATGACAAATGGCCCTTCCGCCGCACGAGCGGAACCGCCAGAAGGGATCGCCTGTTGCGTGCCAAAGCCGCCAATAGAGGTCGCGGCCCGAAGAGCAAAGCCGCCGGATTTTAGCGGAAAACCGCCGAGCGTTGTCGGCCCTTTGTGCGACCGTCGGCTTGACAGATGTGGCTACTCTGTCGCCATGGCCGAACCAATGGCCGCAGCAGTAGGGGTTCAACCCGAGCCCGCCTCAACGGTGGACTATCGCCTCGTGCGGGCCCATGTGCTGCACCGCCTCAAGAGCGGGACCCGGATGGCCGACGAGGTGTGCGACGCCCATCCGGAGCTGGTGCGCGCCGGCCGGGAGGTGGGCACCGCCGCGGGCGAGCCGTGCCCGGTGTGCCACGGCGACGAGCTGTCGCTGGTGTCGTACGTGTTCGGACCCCGCCTGCCGGCGTTCGGTCGCTGCATCAGCTATGCGGCGGAGATAGCCAAGCTGGCCCGACGCAAAGGCCGCTTCACCTGCTACGAGGTGGAGGTGTGCCCCGACTGCCACTGGAACCACCTCCTGCGCAGCTACGTCTTGCAGCCCCGCTGAGCGAGGCCCTGTCGACGGCTAGCGGGGCTGGGGCCAGAAGGGCCGGGCCTCCTCAAGCTGGGCGGCCAGCCGCAACAGCAGCGCCTCGGCCCCGTACGGGGCGATGAAGTGGCTGCCCACGGTGAGGCCCTGGTCGTCCCAGTGAAGGGGCACCGACATGGCCGGCTGGCCGGTGGCATTGGCCATGGCGCAAAACGGGCTGTAGGCCCCCTGGCGGGCGCCCCATTCGGCCACGTCGTCTTCGGTGGCCACCAGCTCGCCCAACGGCGGCGGCACCCGGGCCAGGGTGGGGGTGAGCACCATGTCGATGCCCGACTCGTGGTAGTCGCCCATGAGCCGGCCCATCAGGTGGCTGTCCAGAATCGCCTGGGCGTACTCGGGCCCGGTCAGCGTGGCGCCCCTAGCGGCCAGGGAGGCGGCCACCGGCTCGAGGTCGTCGGCGCCGGGGGGCCGCCCGCAAGCGGCCTCGCGCCGGGCCATCATGGCGGCGATGTTCGCTGAGGTGATCACGCCCTGGGGCCCGCCCATTCCCCGGCGCACCGGCAATTCAGACTCCTCCTCCAGGCGGTGGCCCAGCTCCTCGCACAGCGCCACCGCAGCGTCCAGCGCTCCCCGGGCGGTGGCATCGAGCTCGATGCCGTCGGCCGATCCATCCCACACCGCGATCCGCAGCGAGGGCAGCGGCGCCGCAAGAGCCGCCTCGAAGGTCCCGTCAGGCGCAGGGGCCACGTAGGGATCGCCGGGAGCCAGACCGGAGGTCAGGTCCAACAGCACGGCGCTGTCGCGCACCGTGCGCGACACCACATGGGTGGTGGAGTAGCCGCTCCAGTTCTCCCCGGCGTCGGGGCCGAAGCTCACCCGGCCCCGGCTGGGCTTGAGCCCGAACAGCCCGCAGGCCGACGCCGGAATGCGGATGGAGCCGCCCCCGTCGGAGGCATGGGCCACCGTCAGCATCCCCGAGGCCACCGCCGATGCCGCCCCGCCGCTGGAGCCGCCCGCGCTGCGAGAAGGGTCCAGCGGGTTGGCGCACGGCCCGAACAGAGCCGGCTCGGTGGTGGTGGACAGGCCGAGCTCGGGCGAGTTTGAGCGCCCCACCAGCACCATCCCCGCCGCCCGGTACCGGCTCACCACCTCGGCGTCGTGGTCGTCCACCGGGGCATCCGCGAAATACCGCGACCCGTGGGTGGCCACCGTGCCCCGCATGGCGAAGTGCAGGTCTTTGATGGCGAACGGCACCCCCCGCAGCCGCCCGTCGACGGCCGGCTCGGGATCCACCACCGTGGTGATGGCGTTCATCTCGGGGTTGCGCTCGTCGATGCGGGCCATGGTGGCCTCCAGCACCTCGGCCTCCGACACCTCCCCGGCCCGTATGGCATCGGCTAGCCCTACTGCGTCTGTCCGGTCCAACAAATCGTCCATGGCTTCGACGCTAGTGGCCGATTGCCCGCCGAATGCAGGCGAGGGGTTGGCACCGGTGCCGGGGCGGTGGACTACAGTAGGCGGCAACCGCCGGCAGCCGAAATGCGCTGGACGGGAAAGGGGAACAACATGGGCTCGAAGCTCACTGCTCCGGTTATCAGCCATCGCAAGCTCAGCGCTGGCGACGACCCGCTGGTCATGCTCACCGCCTACGACGCCCCCAGCGCGCGCATGGCCGACGAGGCCGGGGCCGATCTCATCTTGGTGGGCGACTCGGTGGCCATGGTGGTGCTGGGCCACGACGACACCATGAGCGTGACCGTGCACGAGATGGCGCATCACACCGCGGCGGTGGCCCGCACCCGCCCCAAGGCGATGGTGGTGGCCGACATGCCGTGGATGAGCTACCACGTGACCACCGCCGACACCGTCACCAACGCGGCCCAACTAGTGCGGGCCGGCGCCCAGGCGGTGAAGCTGGAGGGCGGCTCTGAGCGGGTGCCCATGATCGAGGCCATCATCTCCGCCCAGGTGCCGGTGATGGGGCATCTGGGGCTCACCCCCCAGTCGATGCTGGCCCAGGGCGGCTACCGGGTGCAGGGGCGCACCAGCGAGGCGGCACTCGGCCTGGTGGCCGACGCCAAGGCGCTGGCCCACGCCGGATGCTTCGCCATCGTGTTGGAGGGGATGCCCGCCGCGGTGGCCCAGATGATCACCGACGCGGTAGACGTGCCCACCATCGGCATCGGCGCCGGCGGCCACTGCGACGGCCAGGTGCTGGTGTTCCACGACGTGCTGGGCCTGGAGACCAGAATGGTGCCGCGGTTCGTGCGCCGCTACGCCGCCCTGCACGCCGACGGCGTGGACGCCCTGACCCAGTTCGCGGCCGACGTCCGCTCCGGCGCATTCCCCGACTCCGACGAGTGCTACGAGATGAATCCCGACGAGGAGATGGCGTTGGGCCTTTACGGCCACGTCGGATAGAGTTCTGCCTGAAATAAAGGCCCTGCCCCGGTTTTCGGGGCCCCGGTAGCCACCGGGTCCACAGGGAGGTGAGTTCGCCATGCGGGCATACGAGTTAATGATCATTTTGGACGCGGGCGTCGAGGAATCGAACGTAGACGCCTGCATCGCCCAGGTTTCCGAGAACGTCGCCTCCAACAGCGGCGAAATGAAGGCCGAAGACCGGTGGGGCAAGCGCCGCTTCGCCTACGAGATCAACCATCAATCCGAGGGCTATTACCTGGTTCTCGAATTCGTGACCGAGACGCGCGAGATGGGCTCATTGGAACGTCTCCTTCAACTCGCGGACGAGGTGGTCCGCCACAAGCTGATCCGTCTGCCCGACAACGAGGCCGCCCGACGCGGCCTTCTGGGCGACGGCACCCCCCTGGCTGCGGCCGGGTAACCAAGGAGACACAGAGATGGCATTCGACAACACGGTGACCGTTACCGGGAACATGACCCGGGACCCGGAGCTTCGATTCACCGCCGGCGGCAGCGCGGTGGCCACCTTCGGGCTGGCCTGGAACCGGCGCTGGCAGAACCGCCAGACCAACGAGACCGAAGAGCAGGTGTCGTTCTTCGACGTGACCTGCTGGAACACCCTGGCCGAGAACGTGAGCGAGAGCCTGGTAAAGGGCACTCGGGTGGTGGTGAGCGGGCGCATGGAGCAGCGGTCGTGGGAGACCCAGGACGGCGAGCGCCGCTCCAAGGTGGAGATCATCGCCGATGAGGTATCGCCCAGCCTGCGGTGGGCCACTGTCGAGGTGATCCGCAACGAGCGGCGCGACGGCGGAGGCGGCGGGGGCCGCAATCAGGGCGGTGGCGGCGGCTACCAGGGTGGCGGCGGTGGCGGGCGCCAGCAGCGCAGTCCGGCCCCTGATTACGTTCCTGAAGAGGAGCCGTTCTAATGGCCAAGGGACCCAAGAAGCCCAAGGCCAAAGACATCAGCCGGCGGCGCAAGAAGAAGGTCAGCGTCCTCACCCAAGAGGGCATCGGCTATGTGGACTGGAAAGACATCAACCTGCTGCGCCGGTTCATGTCCGACCGGGCCAAGATCCGGGCCCGCCAGGTGACCGGCAACAACCAGCAGCAGCAAAAGGAGATCGCCCGGGCCATCAAGAACGCCCGCGAGATGGCGCTTTTGCCCTACAACAACCGGATCACCACCCAGCGCAGCGCGTCGAGGTCGCGAGACGACAGCCGCTTCGAGGGGCCGGTACCCCAGCCCTCCACCCCGCCGCCCGGCATGCGGGCGCCCGGGGAGATGGACCCCGATGATCCCGAGGCCGCTGAGGCGGCCCTGGACGGCGCTCCCGCCGAGATGCCCCTCGAGGAAGCCGCTGCGCCAGTGGACGCTGGCCCTGCTGAGGCCCCAGCCGAAGAGGCCGGCGACGAGGAGCCGGCGTCATGAAGGTGGTGCTGCGCGACAACGTGGACGCCCTGGGCAAAAAGGGCGACGTGGTGGATGTGGCCGACGGCTACGCCCGCAACTTCCTGATCCCGGCCGGCAAGGCGTTCAAGTCGTCACCGGGCGCCGAGCGCCAGGCCGAGCGCATGCGCCAGGCCCGCGAGCTGAAGGATGCCAAGGAGCTGGCCGAGGCCCAGGAAATGGCCTCCCGGCTGGTGTCCACCCCCATCCACATCGCCGCTCGGGCCGGAGCCGAGGGCAAGCTGTTCGGCTCGGTTACCACCGCCGACATCGTGCGGGCGGTGGCCGAGCAGGCCAACATCATGCTCGAGCGCAGGGCCATCGACTCCGATGGAATCAAGGAGCTGGGCAGCCACACGGTCACGGCCAAGCCCCATCCCGAGGTGGAATTCCCCATCACCGTCGAGGTAGTGGCCGCCGAATAACCCTGGAAATGCCGTTCTCGGCAAATCCCCAGGTTATACCCCTATTTCAACAGGGCTTCCCCTAGCGTCCCACATGGGTCGTTTGCCACAGTAGGCAGCCGTGGAGTGCGGTCGGCCAACCCAATTGTCACCGTCGTCGGGACAATAGGTACAGCTTGTGAGCGATCCATTCGACTATTCCGACAACGGCGGATCACCGCCTCCGGGGCGCTTGGGGCGGGTGCCGCCCCACGACCTCGACGCCGAGGAGGCGCTGCTGGGCGCCATGTTGTTGAACCGCGACGCCATCGCCGACGCGGTGAACCTGATCCGCCCCGAGCACTTCTACCGTCCGGCCCATGCCCATGTGTACGAGGCGGTGTGCTCGCTGTACGCCGAGGGGGAGCCGGCCGACGCCGTGACGGTGGCCGCCGAGCTGAACCGGCGGGGCCTGGCCGACAAAGTGGGGGGCAACGCCGCGCTGATAAAGCTCCAGACCGGCACTCCGGCGTCGGCCAACGCGGCCAAGTACGCCAACATCGTCCACGAGGCGGCCACCCTGCGAAAGCTGATCGAGATCGGCGGGGAGATCTCCGAGCTGGGCTACGAGGGCGGCGACGACGTGGTCAAAACGGTGGACTCCGCCGAGGCCATGGTGTACCGGCTGGCCGCCGACCGCATGGGCGACTCCACCGCCCGCATCTCCGAGCTGTTGCCGGCCAACTTGGAGCGCATCGAGAAGCTCTACGACCAGGGCGAGATCGTCACCGGCACCCCTACCGGCTACAACGACCTCGACGAGATCACCAGCGGCCTGCAACCCAACACCCTGGTGGTGGTGGGGGCCCGCCCGTCGGTGGGCAAGACCAGCTTCGCCCTGGGCATGGCGGCCCATGCCGCCATGAGGGCCAGCAAGCCGGTGCTGGTGTTCTCGCTGGAGATGAGCCAACTGGAGATCAGCCAGCGGATCCTGTGCTCAGAGGCCCGGGTGGACGCCTCCCGGGTGCGCACCGGCAAGCTCACCGACCAAGACTGGTCTGATCTGTCAAACGCCATCGGGAGGCTGTCGGAGGCGCCCATCTGGGTGGACGACAACCCGGCGGTCACCATCATGGAGATCAGGGGCAAGTCACGGCGGCTGCGCAGCCAGGTCGGTGAGCTGGGGATGGTGGTGGTGGACTATCTCCAGCTGATGACCGGACGCCACACCGCCGAGAACCGCCAAGTGGAGGTGTCGGAGATCAGCCGGGGGCTCAAGATTTTGGCCCGAGAGCTGCAATGCCCGGTGGTGGCGCTATCGCAGCTTTCCCGCAACCTAGAACAGCGCCAAGACAAGCGGCCCATCCTGGCCGACCTGCGGGAGTCGGGCTCCATCGAACAGGACGCCGACCTGGTGATCTTTCTGTACCGAGACGAGCTCTACAACCCCGAGACCGCCGACCAGGGCACCGCCGAGGTGCTATTGGCCAAGCACCGCAACGGCCCCACCGGCAAGACCCGCCTGGCCTTCCAGCAGCACTACACCCGCTTCGCCAACATGGCCCGCACCGCCTAGTGCGGCGCTGCTTTCACAGTGCAGCGCTCACTCTGATGGGCGCGATGTCCGGGTGGCTACAGGCTCTAATTCAAGCCCAGCACAACCGCTAGGGCGGTGTCCACGCCCCATTGCTCTTCGGGGGTGAGCCGGCCAACTAGGTCGCCCAGCCGGCCCGAATCGACCGCGCCCACCTGCTCGACCAAAACCCTTGTGGATGATCCACCCACCAGGACTTCGGGGCGAAAGGACGCAGGCTGAGCGCTCGTCGAGGTCGGAGCAACAAGCACAACCGAACGAGGCAACAAGGCATCCGTCTGGACGACCACGCCGAATCTCTCGCCCTGCTGCTCGTGTCCGATTCCTTTGGGGATGCGAAGGCGGAAGACGTCACCTCTCTGCACGCAAGCCCTCCATCAGCTCTGCGACGGCAAACATCTCGGCCCGGTCTGCTTCATCGGCCTCGAGCGCCTTCGCTTCAGCTGACAAAGAGTCCATGTCGTACAGACGATTCGCCGTTCGAATCAGTGCGCTTCGAACCGCCTCCGACTGGGACAGCCCAGTGGAAGTGAGCCGATTCAAAGCTCCGACGGCCTCATCATCGAGCCGAACCGATACAGCATGAGCCACGACCGTAGTGTATCACGAAATGAAATACACTTGGCACTTCCTCTACAACGCCGACAGCGTGCTGCTGCACACCGAGACCACGAACTACAAGTACCCTGCCCATAAGGACCGCGATGAGGCCCGCACCGCCTGAGCGGCCGAGAGGGCAGACTACGCCGGGATCAAGGCCTGAGCCCTGAGCGCCTAGATGGCTATCTCAGCGATGGCGACGAAAGAACAGGCTACGACCCTTCCTTTCGTCTTCGAACTCCTGGTCAGCTTCGGCGAGAACGGCCAATTCCTCCCGATCTAGCTCTCTTGTGACAAATTTGACGTCGCCAGCGATCATGAATCCAGGAATGGTGGACGGGCTGTAGGACCACGGGCCCAAATCACCGTTGGGGCCGCCGAGCCTTCTCTCCAGGTCCAAGTTCGGCTTTTGACGCAGGGCAAGTCTGTATTCCCCAACTGCCAACGAAGCGTCGCCGAGCTTTCTGGCCTTGTTTTCCAATTGACGTGCAATCTGATCGACGAATCTGTTCCGCTCATCTTCAGTCATGTCCGACGCTGACTCTTGCATTGTCTCGTTCACGTAGGCGTCCTTTCTTGAGATGGATGTTGAAGATGGGGAAGTCAATTGGTGCCACCCTACCAGGGACTTGGCTAGAAGCAACTGTGCTTATCGTCAACTGCTGGTGAGGGCGCACCGCAGGGGGGAGAGGTTGCGTAATAGGTATTATCGCTGTGATGCATCGAACAGTGCGGCGCAGACACGTCTCTATTGGCGTAGTTCTGGCCCTCGTTGTCGCGGCATTTGATTCACCCTGGGTTTCGCGCAGGCTGTTTGTTGTGGTTTTCTGTTTTTCGGC
>VYEX01000030.1 GCA_009842675.1 Acidimicrobiia bacterium
CGTTGGGCTTGGGCTGGGTCGGGGCAAGGGGCTTCCATAAATGGCGGGAACGCGAGTAACCTGAAGTTCCCAATTCAACGGGAGGGACGTGGACACCAACCATCTTCAGAAAGTCACGTGTCCGGCTGATCTGCGCCGACTGGGTGACGAAGAACTGACCGAGTTGGCCGAGGAGATCCGCGAGCTCATCGTCGAAACGGTCAACACCAATGGAGGCCACCTGGGCTCCAACCTGGGTGTGGTGGAGCTGACACTGGCCCTTCACCTGGTGTTCGACTCGCCCCGCGACATCATCTTGTGGGACACCGGCCATCAGGCCTATGTGCACAAGATGCTGACGGGAAGAACCGGCCAGTTTGAGACGCTGCGCAAGCCCGGTGGCCTGTCGGGATATCCGAGCCGGGAGGAGTCCCCCCACGACTGGATCGAGAACAGCCACGCCTCCACCGTATTGAGCTACGCCCACGGCCTAGCCACGGCCCAAGAGGCCGCTGGCGGTGAGCAGCGCCGGGTCATCGCGGTGGTGGGCGACGGCTCGCTCACCGGAGGCGTGGCCTTCGAAGGGCTCAACAACATCGGGCACTCGGGCTGCAATGTGACCATCGTGCTCAACGACAACGGGCGCTCCTACGCCCCCACCATCTCCCGGTTGTCGGAGAGCCTGCTGCGGGTTCGGATGGACCCCCGATACGTCCGCACCGACAATCAGATCCGCAAAGTGCTGAAGGACATTCCCTGGGTGGGCGACCTGGCTGGCCGGGCCCTCGGGGCCACCAAGGCCGCGGTGCGGGAAATGGTCGAGCCCCGCACGTTCTTCGACGAGCTGGGCATCAACTACTTCGGCCCGTTCGACGGCCACGACCTGGGCAAGCTGGAGCGGGTGTTCAGCCGGGTGTCCCATCTGGAGGGCCCCTGTTTGGTGCATGTGCTCACCCAAAAGGGCCGGGGGTACGCGCCGGCTGAGAACGATCCGGTCAAGAACATGCACGACATGTCGAAGGCGAAGCCGGGTAGCTATACCGAGGCGTTCACCGAGGCCATGATCAAAGAGGCCGAGGCTCGACCCGAGATGGTGGCCATCACCGCCGCCATGCCCGACTCCACCGGGCTGTTGCCGTTCGCCGAGCGGTTCCCCGAACGGTGCTTCGACGTCGGCATTGCCGAGCAGCACGCGGTGACCGCGGCGGCGGGCATGGCCATGGGCGGACTCCGCCCGGTGGTGGCCATCTACTCAACGTTTTTGACCCGGGCCATCGACCAGGTGAACCTCGATGTGGGGTTGCACGGCCAGCCCGTGGTGTTCTGCCTCGACCGGGCGGGCATCACCGGCGACGACGGGCCGTCGCACCACGGCGTGCTCGACATGGTGCTGCTCACCAAGATTCCCGGCATGACCGTGCTGGCGCCGTCGTCTTATCAGGAGATCCAGCAGATGCTCCACGACGCTCTGGAGATAACCACCGGGCCGGTAGCGATGCGGTGGTCCAAGACGGCTGCTCCTTCAGTGCCTGAGGACGAAGTGGGCCACGGACTCAAGGGCCGCAAGGTGAAAGAGGGTTCCGACGTTTGCCTGCTGGCAGTGGGCAAGATGCTGGCCAATGCTCAAGAAGCCGCCGAGCTCCTGGAGGCCGACGGCATATCGACCACCGTGTGGGACGTCCGCTGTGTCAAGCCCCTGGACGAGGACATGCTGGCCCACGCGGCCGGACATCGGGTGGTGGTGACCATGGAGGACGGCTGGCGGGAGGGCGGCGCAGGCAGCTGCGTGGCCGAGCGCCTGCTCCTTGCCGAGCGCGGCGGACCAGTGCCCGTCATCCGGGTGCTGGGCGTGCCCAACGAGTACATCCCCCAGGGGGTGCCCGACCAGATACTCGCCGACTGCGGCCTCGACCCCGCCAGCATCGCGGAAACCGCCCGCCAAGCGCTGGCGATAAAGGTCTAGCGGCGGAGAAGAGCGCCGGGGCGGGCGCCGGTGGGCTGGCCGTTGCGGAAGGTGACCTCTCCGGCACAGATGGTGGCGTCGTAACCGTCGGCTGATTGCAGCAGCCGGCAGGCGCCGGTGGGCAGGTCGCCCACCACCTCGGGCAGATGCAGGCTCATGCCGTCGAGATCGATCACGTTGATGTCGGCCCGCTTGCCTGTGGCCAATACGCCCCGGTCGGCGAAGCCGTACAGCTCGGCCGGCTCGGAGGTGAGCATCTTCACCGCCTCGGCAATAGGCAGCTTCGGCCCCCGCTGCCGGTCGCGCACAAAATGCTGGAGCATGTAGGTGGGCAGGCTGGCGTCGGAGATCACACGGCAATGGGCCCCGCCGTCGGCCAAACCGACCACGGTCATGGGGTGCACCATCATTTCTCGCAGGTCTTCCAGGTCGCCGTGGCCATAGCCGGTGAAGAACACCTGGATCATCCCCCGCTCGCACATCAGGTCGTACACCAACCCATACACATCGGCACCGGTCTTTTTGGCCATGGCGGCCACCGACTCCGACGGGTCGGGCTCGAACACCGGTCCGCCGTCGAAGGGGAACGAGGCATGGAGGGAATGGCGCAGGATGCCCATGGCCGGATCGCCGGGGATGTCCTCGGCCAGGATGGCCGCCCGCACCTCGGGTCGGCGCAGTTCGACCAGCCGCTCCTCGAGCGGGAGATGGTCGAGCGGCTGATAGGTGGGCCGCTTCTTGAACGGGTTGAACTGATCCCATCCGGCTAACAGGCCGCCGGGGCGGCCCTGCACCTGGGGAACCAGCCTGGCCCCCTCGGCGTTGGCCCGCTCCACGATTTCCATCTGCTGGCGCCATTGGCCGGGGTTGACGTGGACTTGGACCATGGTGAAGGTGATGGCCCGGCCGGTCTCCAAGCTCAGTCGGCGGTAGAGCTCCACCTCGCGGATGGGGGCGTTGGGATCCTCGCCCATCGATCCCGCGGGCACCACCTCAACCAGCGACGGCCCCTCAAGCGCGCCCATGATGGCGGCCAGCTCCTCGTGGTCGGCGAATGTCCCCGGCACCGGCACCCCCGACAGCGAGGTGTGCATGGGGAGGCGGTTGGTGGAGAACGCCACTGCGCCGGCCTGGGTTCCCTCGCCCACGATGCGGGCCATCTCGGCCAGCTCGGCCGCGGTGGCCGACTCGGTGGTGGCGCCTCGGTCGCCCATCACATAGGCCCGCACCGCCCCGTGGGGCACTTGGGCGGCCACGTCGATGGTGCGACCCAGCCTCTCCAGCTCGTCGAGGTACTCGGGGAAGGTCTCCCACCGCCAGGTGATGCCCTCCGACAAGGCCGCGCCAGGGATGTCCTCGACGCCTTCCATCAGCTCGATCAGCCAGTCGTGGCGGCTGGGGTCGACGGGGGCGAACCCCACTCCGCAGTTGCCCATCACCACGGTGGTCACCCCGTGCCATGCCGAGGGGGCCATGATCGGATCCCAAGTGGCCTGGCCGTCGTAGTGGGTGTGGACGTCGACAAAACCGGGGGTCACATATCGGCCCGCGGCGTCGATCACCTCGGCGGCGTCAGCCTCGATTCGGCTCTCGACAGCGGCCACTTGGCCGTTCAACACCGCCACATCGGCCACGGCCGGCGCGACTCCTGTCCCATCGACAACCGTGCCCCCGCGGATCAACAGATCAAACATGGGGCCATTCTTTCAGGCCGGGTGGGCAAGGCCCATGCCGCGGGCGCCGCGGCAGGAACAAAAGCTCAGGTGCGGGCGAAATAGGGGTTGTCGCCGGCCTCGTGGTCGGTGGCGTCGACCACGTCGGTGATCTCGGGGATGGCCTCGGTGATCATCACGGTGATGCCCTCCCGCAAGGTGGCCGCGCTCATGGCGCATCCCTGGCAGCCGCCGCCCATGGTGATGTAGGCAGTGGAGCCGTCCACCCCCAGCAGGTTGGCGAACCCGCCGTGGGAGGCCAGCGAGGGGTTGATGTGCTGGTCGAGCAGCTGCTGGAGCTGCTCGGGGATAGTGCCGGAGAGTTCCAGATCAGCGCCGGCCAGCAGATCGGGCTTGTTGGGGTTGCGGATGACCAGCCCGCCCTGCATGGGGTTGTTGGGCAGGTCTAGCGTGGCGCCGGTCAAATTCTCCACCGACTCATCGGGGATCATCACGGCAAGGCCCTCGGTAATGATGTGGCGGTGGCCCTCGGCGCAGTTGGCCACCTCTTCGAAGGCGAGGTCGTAGGTGTAGTCGGCGCCGCTGACGCCGGTTATCTCGATGCGCAGGCCGAGGGCTTCGGGATCATCCTCGTTGGACCGGATGTCGAGCACCTTGGCAATGGCCGCCTCGGTGACCTCGAACATTTGGGCTTCCACGGTTTCGCTCACGACCACCAGCCTACCCGAGCCCGACCCCCGCCACCATCGCTCAGAAACCTCATTTGGGGGCGGTGTCAGCCGCGGCGGATGCGGCCTCGCAGCGACCGGAAGGCCAGTGTTTGGGCCAAAAGCCCCACCACTCCGATGGCCAGCAGGGCCCGTCCCAGTGCCCAGCCGTCCCAGCCGGAGAACAGCGAGCGCATTCCCTCCAGGGCATACGTCATGGGGTTGAACCAGGTGATGGCAGCCAGCCAGTCGGTCATCACCTCCCGGCTCACCCAGGCGGTGGTCAGGAACATGAACGGGAAGAACAGCAGGAAGCTGGAGTTGACCGCAGCGGGGTTCCCGGTGCGCAGCGCGATGGCGTAGGGGAATCCGGTGAAGGCCAGTCCCCAAAGCGCTCCGAACAGCACGAATACCACCAGGCCCACCGCCCCGGTGGCCCCGAAGCTGACCCCGATGGCGAAGCCCAGCACGATCACCGGGATGGCCATCACCACGAACAGCGTGAAGTCGGCCACCATGAGCCCCAATAGCAGGGCGTAGCGGTTCACCGGGGTCATCAGTAAACGGTCGAAATAGCCCTCGGAGATGTCGATCACCAGCGAGTTGGCCCGGGACATGCCGGTCACCGCGGTCATGATGGCCACCGGCAGCTGGAATGCCTTGTAGTCGATGTCGGAGACCGCGTCGCCGGCCAGATTCTGGATGGCCCCGATGGTGACCACCAGGAAGAACAGGGGGATCAGCATGGCGGGGATGATCGCCTCCAGGTCGCGGGGCAACAGCCGCAGCGCCCGGCTGGACACCGAGGCCATGTCGCTGAAGAACCCCGACGGTCGGGCTCGGATCACCTCGCCTGCGGGCGGGGTGGAAAGGGCGGTCTCGCTCATTCCTCCACCTCGATCCGGGCGCCGGTGAGCTCCAAGAACACGTCGTCGAGCGTGGTGGGGTGGATCGACAGATCGGTTACCTCCACACCGGCGGCCGACAACGCCACCGCCACCGGGCTGATCACCGAGGCCCCGTCGCCGGTGGCCGCGCTCACCTCGTTGCCGTAGACCTCGATATGGCTGATGCCTGGCACTTCGCCAATGGCCTGGGCGGCCACCTCGGTGTCACCGGCCACTCGGGCGACAACCACGTCGGAGCCCACCGTGCGCTTGAGCTCATCGGGTGTGCCCTCGGCCACTAGCCGGCCATGGTTCAAGATGCCCACCCGATGGGTCAGGGCGTCGGCCTCCTCCAGGTACTGGGTGGTGAGAAAGATGGTCATGCCCAGGTCTCGGTTGAGGCGCCGGATCTGCTCCCAAACCACTGCTCGGCTGATGGGGTCGAGGCCGGTGGTGGGCTCGTCTAGAAACAGCACCTCGGGGTTGTGCATCAGCGCGGCGGCCAAGTCCAGACGGCGCTTCATGCCCCCCGAGTAGGTGGACACCCGCCGGTCGATGGCGTCCATCTCCAACAAGGGGGCCAACTCGTCGATACGGGTGGCGACGGCATCTCGCTCCAAGCCGTAGTAGCGGCCTTGCAGCGTGAGCGTCTCCCGCCCGGTGAGCTTGCCGTCGAGAGCGGCGTCTTGGAGGGCCACCCCGATGCTGAGGCGAACGAGTTCGCCTTGGGAGGCCACGTCGTAGCCGGCTACCGAGGCTGATCCGGCGGTCACAGACGCCAGGGTGCACAGCATCCGCACCGCAGTCGATTTGCCGGCGCCGTTGGGCCCCAAGAACCCATAGACCTCTCCCTCGGCGACATCGAGGTCGAGCGAGTCAACCGCCACTACGTCGCCGTAGGTTCGGCGCAGCCCCAGGGCAGAAATGGCTGCTGGCACAGTCGATGATGCTACCGACCACCGTCGCGATATTCTCATCGCCCATGTCGGACACAAGCTGCCCTTCGGTCAGTTATCAGCTGAACGGCGACGTGGCCGTGGTCGGATTAGACGACGGCAAAGTGAACGTTTTGACCCACGAAGTGATCGCCGCTCTGCACGAATCGCTGGACCGGGCCACCCAAGAGGCCAAAGCAGTGGTGATGGCGGGCCGACCCGGCAAGTTCACCGCCGGATTCGACCTGAAGGTGATGCAGTCGGGCCCCGAGGCGGCCAGCAACTTGTTCCGGGCGGGCATGGATCTGTTTGTGCGGTTGTACGAATTCCCCCTCCCAGTAGTGGCGGCCTGCACCGGCCACGCCTTCGCGGCGGGAGCCATCTGGCTGATGTGCTGCGATGTGCGCATCGGCGCCGAACTGGACGTCAAGATCGGACTCAACGAGACCGCCATCGGAATGGTGCTGCCCCACTCAGTGGTCGCGCTGGCCCGCGACCGGCTGTCGCCTCGCCACGTGCATTCCTCGGTGCTTTTGGCCCGGCTCTATTCGCCCGATCGAGCCACCGACGTGGGCTTTTTGGACTGGGTGGTGCCTGCCGAGGAACTGGAGGAGGCGGCTACAGCCGAGGCGGCCGGATTGGCCGAGGGACTGTCGCTCAACGCCTTCGCCGGAACCCGCCGCGTGATCCGAGGTCCGGTGGCCAGCTCGGTGCGGGAAATGCTCGACGACGACACCAAGTCGTTCACCGTCGGATTGTCGTGAAGGTCGAGAGCTCGAAGCTAGGAGGACAGCAGCAATGAGCGATCCAGTCATCGAATTGCTCGAGGCCGTGTGGGAATCCATCGCCCGCCTCGGCGCCGACTTGAGCGAGGAGCAGTGGGACACGCCCACTGAGTGCCCCGGCTGGTCGGTGCGCGATCAGGTAAGCCACATCGTCGGCCTCGAGCGGATGCTGGCCGGAGAGAGTCCCGAGCCCCCCGCCACCGAGGGCGGCTTTGAGGGCATCGCTGCCTTCAACGAGGGCCAGATCGCCCCCCGCCGGTCCCGTCCCGGCGCCGACGTGCTGGCCGAGATGAACGACATCTGCGCTCGTCGCCTGGAGATGCTGCGGAATCTGCCTGACGAGAAATGGGATGAGGTGGATTTCACCCCCATCGGCGACGCCCCGTACCGCACATTCATGCACATACGGGTATTCGACTGCTGGGCCCACGAGCAGGACATGCGCCGGGCGCTGGGCATCCCCGGCCACCTGAGCGGCCCAGTGGTCCAGCACTGCTTGGACTGGCACGCCCGCAACATGGGCTACGTGGTGGGCAAGAAGGTCGGCGCGCCCGAGGGCAGCGCGGTGGTGTTCGCCATCGACGGCGACGTCGACGGTCCCCGAGGCGTGGCCGTGGCCGATGGCCGGGCCAAGCCTGCGCCCCCGGCCGAGAACCCCACGGCTGCCGTGCACACCGATGTGGACACCTACAACGCACTGTGCTGCGGTCGAACCGACCCCGCCGCCGCGCTGGCCGCCGGCTTGGTGACCCTGGCGGGCGACGAAGAGCTGGGCGAAAGGGTGGTTCTAGCTCTGGCCTACGTTTCGTGAGTGCTGAGAACCCGGTCCAAGGCATCACCTTCTACTGGCGACCCGGCTGCGGCTTCTGCGCCCATCTTCACCGAGAGCTGAACAAGCTCGAAGTGACCATGGAGATGCACAACATCTGGGAGGATCCAGCAGCGGCCGCCTTCGTCCGCTCAGCAGCCAACGGCAATGAGACAGTGCCCACCGTGGCGGTGGGAAACACGGCGATGGTGAACCCTACTCCCGCCCAAGTCATGGCCGCTCTAGCCGACTGCGCCCCTCACCTGGTGCCTGAAGACTACGAACCTCCCCAACCCGGCCCGGCAGGCCGCCTGCTCAACCGCCTGCTGGGCGGCAGACACCCGCCCACCGGCCAGCCAAGCCAGTGAGGGTCTGACTGAGAATCCACCTAGGCCGTTTGCCGAAGTCGGGCGACAGTCCTTGCTTTGACATAGCCGAAGGGGGAGCCTGGGCACTGGTAGAACCGTCAGTCGGCTTTCAGCTTCAGAAACCTCTGCTGCTCTCCTCTCCGTCTCAACTCGGTAGCGACGATCATTCGGGCCTGATCGCGGATCTGCTGGTTGGAAACACCTTGCTGCTTCGCCCGAATCCCCAGAGTCGATGCGGGATCTTTGAGGTTGTCTCTATTGAGACGGGGAACAGGCAGAAACAACATCGAAGACTTGCGGTCGTGGAGGAGGCGATGGATTTCCGGGAGGTACGCCACCAACTGCCCCCATAGCAGGACCGGATCGTTAACCGGTCTCCTCCATGTCACCACGGAAATCTCCGTCTGCGACAGCACCCACATCTCTTCGGGCTGCTCGGCCTGCGATTTGTCCCTGGTAACCAACGCATCAAAACCTGCTTCAGCAGCTCTGAGATATAGGTACCAGTCCGGCGTCCCGGTATCTGTCAGGTCAGGATCAAAGTTGTACAACGACTCGACTCCAGTCGTAGTAGACCCCAAGGCCTGGAGGAATCCGGGCAGATTCGGAAAATTCTCGTCCAAAAGGAAGCGCATCGGTCTAGGCGGCCTCGAGGTGTACCCCCCGAAGCCGCCCTTCCAGCGCAATGGCGTCTTTGATGCCACTCTCCTCTAGTTGGGGATAAAGCTCCCTTATGCCATCAACTTTCAGGCCGCGTTCGGCGTGCAGCGCGTGAATAGTTCCTGTCGGAACGCGGGAATTGACGATGCATGGCTCGCCGGACACGACGTTAGGGGAGATGTAGGTGTGCTCAGAGGGGCGAACCAAGCTCGGACCCCACAGACTGCCCCGGGATACCCCCTCAATCGGTTCCACCAACTCGAATACGTCTAGGAGTGGGATCAGGGCATCGAAAACCTGTTGACCGGTGAAGCGATCACCACTCTCGCGGCCAATCAAGAACACTGTCCCATCGCTGCGCACCGAGGGGTCAGCGGCAACGATCGGATCGATGTCGGCTGCAGCCAAGCTGTTCCGAAGCACGCCGACGCGATGGGCGGCGGCTTCGCGATTCATGCCGAGTCCGCGCAGCCAGGCCAGCAGACGGGCGTAGACGATATCCCGGTAGGACCAACCGCAGGGCCTGTTCTCACTCCAATCTGGAATGAGAACACACGATTGGCGCCAGTCGCGCAAGGTGCGGGCTGGAATACCGGACAGTTGGCTGGCTCGTTCGCAGTGGTAGTGGCCCCGAGAGGTTCGCAACGCGGTGAGAATGAGCTGGCGATCAGCTCCGCTCAAATAGTTGTCAGAAGTGGTCATCTCCGCTACTGCCATGCTCG
This sequence comes from Acidimicrobiia bacterium, assembly GCA_009842675.1. Classification (GTDB taxonomy): domain Bacteria; phylum Actinomycetota; class Acidimicrobiia; order Acidimicrobiales; family Bin134; genus Poriferisocius. Next base: position 9,488 of record VYEX01000030.1, read on the forward strand.
GGAAGGCTACAAGGCCAATGCTAGTTGTAGACCCCATAGGAAAAGCAGCACATGGCCCTTCCTTCCCACTTGAGGTTCCGCCTATTCGTGAGTGGGTGTCTCGGTAGTTGGAAGGGGATAGCTACCTGATTCACCGTTCAATGAGGGCCGGGGGTTTACCCCCGGCAACGCGGCGGTGCCGAGCTCGACGACCCCGGAGGCCGATACGTTCAATGAGGGCCGGGGGGTTACCCCCGGCAACGCTCTCCCGGGCACGCAGTACGACCTGCTCACCACCAACGTTCAATGAGGGCCGGGGGGTTACCCCCGGCAACGCGCTCGGGGCGCATCACCGGCCTCTCAGCGTCGACCGACGTTCAATGAGGGCCGGGGGGTTACCCCCGGCAACGCCCGACAACACGTCGGACATAGAAGACACATTGGAGGAACGTTCAATGAGGGCCGGGGGGTTACCCCCGGCAACGCCGGGGTCGTTCGCTGGACACGGATACCACTTCAAGTCGCGTTCAATGAGGGCCGGGGGGTTACCCCCGGCAACGCAAACCAGAGCCGCACACTGGCACATCCACGCACCACGTTCAATGAGGGCCGGGGGGTTACCCCCGGCAACGCCAAATCCAGAATCTGAATCTCAATCTGGTCCTCCAGCGTTCAATGAGGGCCGGGGGGTTACCCCCGGCAACGCGTGATGGACTGGGTGCCGGCGTAGTGCATGGCGTCGTTCAATGAGGGCCGGGGGGTTACCCCCGGCAACGCAGCCAGGTTCCGGAGTGGGTGGCGGCCAGGTCTTGGATCGTTCAATGAGGGCCGGGGGGTTACCCCCGGCAACGCGTGGAGTGGCTGCCGCCCTCGCCCCAGGTGGTGGACGTTCAATGAGGGCCGGGGGGTTACCCCCGGCAACGCGACGGGCTCGCCGCCGCCTGCGGCATCCCGCCCGAGCGTTCAATGAGGGCCGGGGGGTTACCCCCGGCAACGCAGGGCGCCGTCGTGGATGACCTGGTCGCCGGTCTCCGTTCAATGAGGGCCGGGGGGTTACCCCCGGCAACGCCACCTCGACCTGGACTGCCGAGTTGTTGTTGCGGGTCGTTCAATGAGGGCCGGGGGGTTACCCCCGGCAACGCCGCTGCACGGCCTTTGGGAGTCCATCGAAGTGATGCGTTCAATGAGGGCCGGGGGGTTACCCCCGGCAACGCGCGACGGCGATGTCGGCGCCGTCTGGGTCGCCGTCCGTTCAATGAGGGCCGGGGGGTTACCCCCGGCAACGCTCGGTTTGGTCTTTGAGGTTGTCGCCGTCGAAGTCCGTTCAATGAGGGCCGGGGGGTTACCCCCGGCAACGCCAGCGCATCTCCGCGTTGGCCGAGTCGTTCCAGCGCGTTCAATGAGGGCCGGGGGGTTACCCCCGGCAACGC
>VYEX01000063.1 GCA_009842675.1 Acidimicrobiia bacterium
GGAGGACCGGCGGTGGGGCGGCTCTGAGCGATGTGCGCCTCCACATCGGACCGGGTGATGCGCCCGCCTTTGCCGGTGCCGGAAATCTGCGAGGGATCGAGCCCGTTCTCCGCGATGAGCCGGCGCACCACTGGCGACAGCAGGATGCCTTCGCCCTCGGAGGGGGCGCGGTCTCCCCTCGAAGCGCTCGGCGCCAGCTCGGGCTCAGGAGCGGGGGCAGGATCTGGCTCCGGGGGGGCCTCTTCTGGCGGCGGAGTCGGCGCCAGCGCCGCTGGAGCAGCCGCCCCGTCCTCACTCAAAATGGCGATCACCGCGCCCACTTCAACAGTGTCGCCCTCAGCGGCCACGATCTCCACCAGCACGCCCGACATAGGCGAGGGGACCTCAGAATCCACCTTGTCGGTGGACACCTCGAAGAGGGGCTCGTCTTCGGCCACCTCGTCGCCCACCTGTTTGAACCACTGGGTGATGGTCCCCTCCACCACCGTCTCACCCAGCTGGGGCATCTTGACCTCAGACATCGCGCTTGATCTCCTCCTGAAGAGCCATCTCGCTCAGTGCAGGGCCCGGCCGGTGAGCGCCAGCACCGACTCTCCGAACAGCTCGCTCATGGTGGGATGGGGCTGGATGAACTCGGCGACTTCCGGCACGGTGGCCTCCCAGTTCACCGCCAGATAGCCCTGGCCAAGCTGCTCGGTCACCCACGGGCCCACCATGTGAACCCCGAGAATTCGCCCGCCGGTCCCATCGTCGTTGCGGTCGGCGATGACCTTGACCAACCCGTCGGTCTCACCAACGATCATGGCCCTCCCATTGCCTATAAAGCGGTGTACCGATGTCGCCACCTCGAACCCGGCCTCTTGGGCCGATGTCTCGGTATGGCCCACAAAGGCCACCTCGGGATGGCAGTAGATGGCCCACGGCACTCGGTCGTAGTCCACCGGCGCAGACGACTCCCCCAGCAGGTGCTTGACCACCACGATGGCCTCGGCGAACGCCACGTGGGCCAGCTGCGGGGTGCGAACCACGTCGCCCACGGCGTACACCCCCGGAGAGGTGGTCTGGCAATACTCGTCGACCACCACATAGCCCCCGTCGTCTGTCTTCACTCCGGCGTCATCCAAGCCCAGGCCGTCGGTAAACGGACGACGGCCCACGCACACCACTACTGCATCCACGCCCAATGGGTCGTCGCCGTCTATGTCCAGCGCCACACCGTCGCCGGAATGGCGGCAACCGGTCACCGCTACGCCGGTCCGGATCTCGATCTTGCGCTTCTTGAACGCCCGGGTCAGCATCTTGACCACATCGTCGTCGGCCCCCAGCAATATCCGAGGAAGCGCCTCCAGCACCGTTACCTCCGACCCCAGATCGGCCAACATCGAGGCGAACTCCAAGCCGATGGCCCCGCCTCCGATAATGGCGGCCCGTTCGGGCAGATCGGTGATGGACAGCAGCTCATCGCTGGTGAACACCCGCTCGCCGTCTACTTCGAAACCGGGCAGCATCCGGGGCACCGACCCGGTGGCCACGATCACGTGGTCGGCGGTCAGGGTCATCTCGCCTGACTCCCCACCCGATACCGACACCGTTCGGTCCGGTCCCAGCGAACCCCAGCCGTCGATGAGGGTGACCTTGCGGCCCTCCAGCAGTTTGCCCACCCCATTGTGAAGCTGGTCAACGATCTTCTGCTTGCGGGCTTGGGCCGCGGCCATGTCCACCGCGGGCGACCCTGTGGCGATGCCGAATTGATCGGCGTGGGCCACGGTGCGGAACACCGCGGCCGTTTCCAGCAGTTCCTTGGCCGGGATGCAGCCCACGTGCAAACAGGTTCCACCCAGCTTCTGCTTCTCCACCAACGCCACGTCGAGACCAGCGGCGGCGCCGTAGAGAGCAGCGGCGTAGCCACCGGGCCCACCGCCCACCACCACCACGTCATGGCTGCTGCTCATGGTGATCAGCCTATAGGCGGCCTATGAGAACTTCGTCAACGCAGGATGAGCACCGCCTGAACGGCGAACGCCACCAATATCGCCACTCCGCACAGAAGGGCCAAGAGGATCAAGCGGCGTGTGCTCACCGAAGCAGACTCAGCGATTGCGTCGGTGACGCCTTCGCCCCATGTACCAGCTGGCGATTTCCGTGCAGACCACGCTCAGCACGATGGTGATCAAAAGCAGCAGGAACAGGGGCAGATCCCAGTCCCATCCCAGGAAATTGACCCGGGTCTCATCGGTGTTCTGCGCGATGAACACGATCAGGGCGATGGCAGCCAATGCGCCCAGCACCATCCGGGCATTGATCTGCCGAAGCAGGTCGACGAACGATCGCTCCTTGGGCTTTGTGCCCTCGGTGCCTCCAAGATCGTACGGAACGCTTGTCTCGGGCTCAGACATGGCAACACGCTACCCGCGATTTGGATTGCCCATCGGGCCTGGCCACCCGTTCTCTCCGTTACCCTGAGGCTGTGAGGATTGCTGTTGCCGGAGCTTCGGGGCTGATCGGGTCGGCACTGGTCAGCCAACTGAGGACCAGGGGCCACCAAGTCGTCCGACTAGTGCGCAATCAGCAGTCCCGCACCGAGGACTCCCGCTACTGGAACCCGGCGACCGGCGATATAGATGACAACGCGTTCGACGGCATCGACGGAGTGGTGAATCTGGCGGGAGCGGGCATCGGGGACCGTCGCTGGAGCGAGCGCCGCAAACGCGAAATGCGCATCAGCCGGGTGGACGCCACCGAGCTGCTGGTGGAGGCCATGGGCGCGGCATCGAGTCCACCGGCAGTGCTGGTGGCCGGTTCGGCGGTGGGCTTCTACGGGGACCGGGGCGACGAAGTGCTCGATGAGCAGTCCGGCCCCGGCACCGGTTTTCTGGCCGGGTTGTCCGCCGAATGGGAGGCGGCCGCTGTTGAGGCGGAGAGCGCGGGCATCCGGGTGGCTCTGGCCCGCACCGGTCTGGTGGTGGCCGACAACGCCCCATTTCTGACCCGCATACTGCCGTTGTTCAAGCTGGGCCTGGGCGGGCCGTTGGGCCGGGGCCAGCAGTGGTGGCCATGGATCTCTCTCCAAGACGAGGTTCGGGCCCTGGTCTTCTTGCTGGAGTCCGACTTCGCCGGACCGGCCAACCTCTGCGCCCCCAACCCCGTCACCAACCGGGAGTTCACCCGTGCCCTGGCCTCGGTGCTGCGCCGCCCCGCTGCCCTGGCTGTTCCCCGCTTCGGCCCCCGGCTCCTGGTCGGCCGCGAGCTGGCCGACGAGCTCTTGTTCTCCAGCACCCGAGCCCATCCCGCCGCATTAGCCGATGCGGGCTTCGAGTTCCGCCACCCCGATCTGCTCCCGACGCTAAAGGAAATTCTCTGATGTACAAGCGCATATTCACCGACAGCCGGGTGGTTCCCGCTCCTGCCGAAGAGATCTTCGCCCTGCTGGCCGATCCGGCTCGCCACTCCGAGATCGACGGATCAGGCACCGTGCAGAAGGTTGTTTCCGGATCGGGCCCCATGCAGATGGGTTCGAAGTTCAAAATGGCCATGAAGATGTACGGCTTCCCCTACAAGACCACCAGCACCGTGGTGGAGTTCGAGGAGAACCGCCGCATCGCCTGGTGCCATTGGGGCAAGAATCGGTGGCGCTACGAACTCGAGCCGGTGGCCGGTGGCACCCGAGTGACCGAGTCGGCCGACTTCACCACCTCCCCGGCCATCAACCGCTTCATGGCTGCTGTGGCGTACACCCCCGAGAGTTTTGCGACCAACATCGCCGCCACTCTCAACAATCTTGTTGCCCGATTCAGTTCAGAGGACAGCGGCGACTAAGGCCGGCGTCGGGCTCCAATCAGAACAGGGACTGCTCCTCTATGACGTCTTGGCTGTCGGCCGCCTCGGTGGCCAACCGGTCGGCCTCGTCGTTCCAACGGTTGCCGGAATGGCCCTTCACCCAGTGGAAGTTGATCGGCCGGGATTGAACCTGCTCGATGATCTGGACCCAGAGTTCTTGGTTGGCCACCGGCTTCTTGTCGGCGGTGCGCCACCCCCGGCGGATCCATCCCTCCCACCACCGGTCGCGGAAGCAATTGACCACGTAAGTGGAATCGCAGTACACCTCGAGGGGCCCATCCAGCGATCGAAGCGCCTCCAGCACTCCCATCAGCTCCATGCGGTTGTTGGTGGTCTGAGGTGCCCCGCCCGACCCCGACTGTCCGTCGGGCACCACCCAGCCCCATCCACCGGGACCGGGGTTTCCCCGACAGGCGCCGTCGGTATACACCACCGTGGGACTATTTGTCTCAGTCACCTTGTCATGGTGGCACGACCACCCCAGAATTGAAAGCATGGTGGCGTGGCCGTGAACTTCTCACACCAACTGCCGGACACTGATCCCGACGAAACCCGTGAATGGCTCGACAGCCTCGATGCGGTGGTCAGCGCCTCGGGCGGGCAGCGCGGCCGATACCTGCTGCGGCGACTCCTCGACCGGGCCGACGAGCTGGGCACCGGCCTGTCGGGCACTGTGCAGACGCCCTATGTGAACACCATCCCCACCGCCGACCAGCCGTTTTTCCCCGGCGATGAGAACATAGAGCGTCGGATTCGGGCTTTCATCCGGTGGAACGCCGCGGTCATGGTGGTGAAGGCCAACAAGCGCGCCGATGGCATCGGCGGCCACCTGTCCACATTCGCCTCATCGGCCGCTCTTTATGAGGTGGGGTTCAACCACTTCTTCAAGGGCAAGGAGGATGGGCTGCCCGGTGACGCTGTCTACATCCAGGGTCACGCCGCGCCGGGCATCTACGCCCGGGCCTATCTCGAGGGCCGCCTCACCGAGGATCAACTGGACAACTTCCGGATGGAGATCGGCGGACGCGGACTATCCAGCTACCCCCATCCTCGGCTCATGCCCGACTTCTGGGAGTATCCCTCGGTATCGATGGGGCTGGGGCCGATCAACTCCATCTACCATGCCCGCTTCTACCGCTATTTGCACGACCGCCACATCGAGGACACCAGCGACTCCAAGGTGTGGTGCTTTGTGGGCGATGGCGAGTGCGACGAACCCGAGACGCTGGGGTCGATATCGCTGGCCGGGCGGGCCAAGCTGGGCAACCTCATCTGGGTGGTGAACTGCAACCTTCAGCGCCTCGACGGCCCGGTACGGGGCAACGGCAAGATCATCCAAGAGCTGGAGGGCAACTTCCGGGGCTCGGGTTGGAATGTGGTCAAGGTGATCTGGGGCTCGCGCTGGGACGAGCTGCTGGCCGCCGATGTGGACGGCGTGCTGCTTGAGAAGATGATGACCACGGTGGACGGGGAGTATCAGCGCTACGCCACCGAGTCCGGGGCCTATATCCGGGAGAACTTCTTCGGACCCGATCCCCGACTGCGCAAGATGGTGGCCCACCTGAACGACCGCCAGCTTGAGGACCTGCCCCGGGGCGGCCATGACTACCTGAAGCTCTATGCCGCCTACAAGGCCGCAGTGGAGGCCACCGATCGGCCCACGGTGATCTTGGCCAAGACCATCAAGGGCTGGACGCTGGGAGAGGGCCTGGAGGCCCGCAACGCCACCCACCAGGTCAAGAAGATGACCACCGCCCAGCTCATGGACCTGCGCTCCCGGCTCCACTTGGAAGAGGAAATCCCGGCCGAGGCGCTCGAAGACGATGCCAACCCCCCGTACTACAAGCCCCCCCACGACTCCCCCGAGCACCAATACCTGATGGCCCGCCGACGGGAGCTGGACGGTCCACTGCCCACCCGGGTGGTGAACATCCGCCGGCCCATCAAGCTGCCCGACGACAAGATGTTCACCGATTACGACGAGGGGTCGAGCGGACGCGAGGTGTCCACCACCATGGTGTTCACCCAGATGCTGCGCAACATGATGCGCGATGAGGAATTCGGGGCCCGCGTCGTGCCCATCGTCCCCGACGAGGCCCGCACCTTCGGCATGGACTCCCTGTTCCGGGAGTTCAAGATCTACGCCTCAGAGGGCCAGCTGTATGAGCCGGTAGACCACGACCTGCTGCTGTCCTACGCCGAGGGCCAAGACGGCCAGCTCCTGGAGGAGGGCATCACCGAGGCCGGGTCGCTGGCCTCGTGGACCGCGGCGGCCACCAGCTACGCCACCATGGGTGTGCCGATGGTGCCGTTCTACTCCTTCTACTCCATGTTCGGATTCCAGCGGGTGGGCGATCTGATCTGGTCGGCGGCCGACTCCCGGGCCCGGGGCTTCCTAATGGGGGCCACCGCGGGGCGTACCACCCTGTTGGGCGAGGGTTTGCAGCACCAAGACGGGCACAGCCACCTGCTGGCCTCCACCGTGCCGGCCTGCTGCGCCTACGACCCGGCCTTCGCCTATGAGCTGGGGGCCATCGTGCGCTCCGGGCTGAATCGGATGTACGGCAACGGCGGCGGCGAGGACGTCTTCTACTACATCACCATCTACAACGAGAACTACCGTCAGCCCCGCCGAGCCGACTTCATCAGCGACGAGCACATCTTGTCGGGGCTCTACCAGTGGAACCACCCCTTGGACGGCGCCGAGCAGCAAGCCACGATCATCTTCTCCGGCACCGCCCACCAGGCGGCCCGCGATGCCCAGGCCGAGCTGGCTGAGCACTACGGGATCGGGGTGGACCTGCTCAGCGCTCCCTCGTTCAAGGCGGCCCGGGAGGAGGCCCTGGAGGTGGAGCGCTGGAACCGCCTGCACCCCGACGAAGACCCCCGGGTGCCGATGGTGACCCAGCGATTGGCCGGAAGCCGGGGACCGGTGGTGGCGGTCACCGACTACATGACCATGGTTCCCGATCAGATCGCCCGCTGGGTGCCTCGCAGATTCATCCCGCTGGGTACTGACGGCTTTGGCCGCTCCGACACCCGCGAATCGCTGCGCCGCTTCTTCGAAACCGATGCCAACAGCGTGATATCGGCCATCTTGAGCGCCCTAGCTGCCGAAGGCAGCCTCGATGCCGCAGTCGCCAAAGACGCAATCGCCCGCTACGACCTCAATCGCCCCCACTTCGACCCCACCGGGTAATGAGGTCGCCGCTAGGGAGCGCCGTCTGGCTTCAAACCAACTTCAGGCTGGTTGGAGCTGGTTCAGCTCGGTGACGTTGTCGAGGAGGATCTTCTTCTCAGTGGCGTCGTCGAAGTCCTTGTCCTTGAGCTCCACCAGGTAGTCCAGCGGCTGGGGCATGCCCTCGATATGGGGCCAGTCGCTGCCGAAGATCACCCGGTCGGCCCCCATGTAGTGGACCACCTCGGCCACGTCGTCCTCCCAGAAGGGGTTGATCCACACGTGCTGGCGGAACAATTCAGAGGGGTCTTCCTTGAACCAGCCCACGTTCTTGCGGGTGGCCTGCTCCAGCTTGCGGAACATGTCGCCCAAGAACTGCGAGCCGTTCTCCACCGAGGCAATGCGCAGGTTGGTGAACCGCTCGAACAGCTTCTCCAGCGACAGGGTGATGAGGTAGTCGTAGGCGGCCCGCTCGATGTTGTAGGCCTTGATGCTGGGCTTGTACTTGCGCTGCCGGCCCATACTCGACGAGGCGAACCCGTCCTCGTCATAACCCTGGGTGGTGTAGCCGCTGTCGCCGGCATGGACCACCGCGCAGATCCCAGACTCGTTCACCCGGGCCCAGAAGGGGTCGAAGTGCTCATCGGCGGGCGACAGCGAGCCGTAGTCCGTCCATACCGCGGCGGGGCGCATAACAATGGTGCGGGCGCCCTTTTCGAGGCACCACTCCAGCTCCTGGCAAGCCCAGTCCACGTCGCCCAGCGGGATGTAGGGGGCGGCGAAAATGGTGTCGCGGTAGGCAAAGCCCCACTGTTCTTCGAGCCAGCGGTTGAACCCGCCGAACAGGGCCTTCACCGCCTCGAGGTCGGTCTTGATCAACTCCTCATAAAGAACTCCCAGGGTGGGGAACAGCCACACCGACTGGAGGCCCTGCTGGTGGACCTTGTCGACCCGGGCGTCGCGGTCGTCCACGTAATAGCGGGGCAGCGGCTCGCGCTCACGGAGCATGTCGGCGATGTTGGTTCCGTCGGGGTTACCCCGGAAGTAGTTGTGAAGGGCCCCGGGCAGGGCGATGGGGTCCCAAGTGGGATTCACCACCGCCTTGCTGATCTTGCCCCCCACCAAGTGGTAGCGGCGGCCGTTCACCTCAGCCCACTGCACGCAGCGGGGTTGCATGGCCGGGTCCACATGGCGGGTGAAGGCATCCACCGCCTCGTAGTAGTGGTTGTCGCAGTCGAAGGGGGAGTATCCGAGATCGTCCACGGAACCAGGGTACCGCCGCATTCTCGGCGGTGTCTGCTTGAACGGCGGCCTCAATCCCGGGTCGGTCGCGCTACCGTCGGCCCCGTGCCAGATACCACAGAAACCGAGACCGCCATACTCACCGACGACCGGGAGCGGGTGCGCTACATCACCTTGAACCGCCCCGAGCGTCGCAACGCCTTGACCATGGCCCAGCTCGGGCAGTTCTTCGACACGCTGGCCGATGCCGACGCCGCTCCCGACGTAGGGGCCATAGTTGTTCAGGGCGCGGGTGGGGCGTTCTGCTCGGGTATCGATCTCGACCCCGACGAGATCGACTTGGACTACGACTCCCGCTCTTTCGAGCAGGAGTTGGCCCTGGTGGAGCCTTTCCGGAGATTCGAGGAGATGTGGCGGCTGCGCACCCCGGTCATTGCCTCAGTGCAGGGCTACTGCCTTGCGGTGGGCACCGACATCGCCTTCCACGCCGACATGACTGTCTGCTCAGACGACGCCCAGTTCGGCTACCCCATCGTGCGGTCTATGGCCTCTCCCTCCACCCACATGTGGACCTATCTGGCCGGCCCGCAGTGGGCCAAGCGCCTGCTGCTCACCGGCGACATGATCGACGGGGCCACCGCAGCCCGGACCGGTTTCGTGCTGGAGGCCGTGCCCGCCGACGAACTGGCCGAGCACACCCACGCCCTGGCCCGCCGGGTGGCCACCGTACCCGGTGACATCTCCTCCGCCAATAAGGCCATCTGCAACAAGGTTCTCGAGCTGATGGGCTACACCCTGGCCCAGGAGATGGCCCGGGAGCACAACGTGATCGCCCACCAGTCCCCCGCCGCCCAGGAATTCGGCCGCATCATCCGAACCGAAGGCTTCAAAGCCGCCCTCGCCTGGCAAGCCGAGCAATTCGGCTAGCCGGCTCGGTCAGATGAACACCAATTCATACAGGCGTCTTCATATGTGACTATCGTTGCACTTCGTGACTGTTGACCTGTTTGGTCTGCTGCGAGATCGATGTGACACGGCTCAAGAAAGAGGCAGAGTCTTTGAGCGCCTGATGCAATACGCCTTCCAGCGCCACCCGGATGTATATGGGCCCGACCGCTTCAAGAATGTATGGCGCTGGATGGAGTGGCCCGACCGGGAGACTCATGGCTACGGGCCCGACATCGGAATCGACCTCGTAGCCGAGCAGACCGAGGCATGGGGAGGTGGGCTCTGCGCAATCCAGACCAAGTTCTACGACACTGGGTCGATCGACAAGGCGGCGGTGGACTCATTCCTGGCGGCGTCAAGCTCTGACATATTCACCGACCGCATCCTGGTGGTCACGTCGTCGCTGACCGCCAATGCCCAAACGATGGTGTCCAAGACCTCACCTCGCTGCGAAGTCTTGTTCCAGTCCGACATCGAGAACTGGCCAACCGACTGGTCCGAATTCTTGGACACCCCCGAGAAGCTGACCTTCACTTCAGTCAAATACGAGCCCTTTCCCTTTCAAGCGGAAGCAGTGAGGAAGGTGGTGGACGGTCTCCAAGAGCACGACAGGGGCAAGCTGGTGCTGCCTTGTGGAACAGGCAAGTCGGTGGTGGCACTTTGGATCGCAGAGCAGATCGCCGGTCGAGGTGGAAGAGCCCTTTACCTCGTTCCATCGATCGCCTTGATGGGCCAGACCATGCGGGAGTGGGCCCGCCAGCGCGACCCCGCCATCCCCCATCGTTACATTGGCATTTGCTCAGACACCCGTGCCGGCCGCAACGATGAGGATGCCGACATGGCCGAATTGGCTATGCCGGTAACGACCGATCCCGAGGAAATCGCTGAGAAGCTCTCAGAAGACGACCCCGAGTCAATGACTGCGGTTTTCTGCACCTACCAATCGTTGGAGTTGGTCGCCCAAGCCCAAGCCGAAGGTGCTCCTACATTTGATTTGGCAGTTTGCGACGAAGCCCATCGGACGACCGGCATTCAGGAGCAGGAAAGGGGCAGCGCGTTCACACTGATCCACGATGAAAATGAAGTCTTGGCTGACAAGCGGCTGTACATGACCGCGACTCCGCGCCTCTACACCAGTCAATTAAGGGCAAGAGCCAACGAGCATGTACGGGACTTCGACGTCTATTCGATGGACGACGAGGACACTTATGGACCGGAGTTTTACCGGATGGGCTTTGGCGAGGCCGTAGATGGGGGCTACCTCACCGACTATCAGGTGCTTGTGATCGCCGTGGCTGAGGATCCCGTGCTGGAGAATTTGGACAGCATCGAGGTCGGCGAGGGGTTGCAGCCCATCACCGCCAAAGAGGCGGTGAAGTTCGCCGGATGCTGGGATGCGTTAGCCGACCCAACCACCCGAACCGCCCAAGGCCGAATCACCGGTGCAGTCCACCCGCAGAAGGCGGCGACTAGGGCCATTGCGTTCACCAACACAATCAAGAATTCTCTCCGCGTTGAGAAGTACTTGGGGCCAGTGACCGACATGATGTCGCCGGGCTCCAGAGTTGGCGTTGAACTCCTGCAATGCGACATCCGTCATGTGGACGGGTCAAAAAACGCATTGGACCGAGCCAACACCATCGCATGGCTCCAGCACGGCGACGACGAGGACGGCTGCCGGATAGTGACCAACGCCAAGTGCCTCACTGAAGGTGTCGATGTCCCTGCGCTAGATGCCGTGCTGTTCGTCGAGCCCAAGCGGTCTCAGATCGACGTGGTACAGGCGGTTGGGCGAGTGATGCGCCGTTCGAAGGACAAGGAACTCGGCTATGTAGTTCTGCCGGTAGTAGTCCCCTCGGGGTCCAACCTGGCCGACGATATCGTTCTATCTGGCTCGGACTTCAAACAGGTATGGAACGTCTTGAAGGCACTGCGGTCACACGACGAGCGGCTTGATATCGCCATCAATACTGCTGACTTGACCGGCAAACTTCCGGTAGATGTTCTCACCCAAGGCGTGTGCGACGAGTGCGGCACTGCGGGCTGCGACGGTGGCGACGAATGTGATGCCCGCCTAAGCGTCGTCGATCACATTCAGGGAAGGCTCCCATTCGAAAACGCCATTGCATCCAAGCTGGTAGAAGTGTGTGGCGACCGCCAGTACTGGGCCCGCTGGGGTGAAGAGGTAGCCCGGGTCACTGACACCATCACTGCTCGCATTCGCCACTCGATTGGTACCGAAGCGATCTTGGCCGATGCCTTCTCCAAGTTCGCAGAGGCTATGCGAGCCACCATTGGAGGCCACCTCACCGAGAACGCCCTGGTCACGATGCTGGCCCAGCACGTGGTGACCATCCCGGTGTTCGACGCCCTGTTCTCTGAGAGCGGGTTCGCTGATCGAAACCCCATCTCGAAGGCTGTCAACGAACTGCTTGACGAGTTCAAGTCGCAAGAAGTTCACCTGCGAGACGAGACCCGCGACCTGGAGCGCTTCTACTCCAGCGTCGAGAACCGCCTTCAAGGGGCCTCCGACGCCGACACCCGGTTGGGTGTGATGCTGGAGGTCTACGAGACTTTCTTCAACAAGGCAATGCCTGACGAAGTGAGTCGCTTGGGCATTGTGTACACGCCAATTGAGTTGGTGGATTTCATCTTGCGTTCAGCCGACGCCGTGCTGCGCCAAGAATTCGGCCGGGGCCTCACCGACAAAGGCGTCCACATACTCGACCCCTTCACTGGCACGGGCACCTTCGTTAACCGCCTGCTGACCCAGAAGACCAGTGATGGCGAGTACCTAGTCCGCGAAGAAGACCTCGTCCGCAAGTTCCAAGGCAACCGGGACACCGGGGAGCCCGCGGAGATCCACGCCAACGAGGAAATCCACGCCAACGAGATTGTGCTTCTGGCCTACTACCTAGCGGCTATCAAGATTGAGGAAGGCTTCCGCGAGCGTACCGGCGTCTACGAACCCTTCGAGGGGATCGTGCTCACTGACACCTTCCTCATGAGAGATGACACCCGCCTGCCTGGCGTCGGCCCCATGGGCCGCAACTCAGACCGGGCCAAGCGCCAAAACAATCTGCCAATCCAAGTCATCATCGCCAATCCCCCCTGGTCAGCCGGTCAAAAGTCCGCAGGCGACGACAACCCCAACATCGATTATCCGGCGTTGGAAGAACGGGTGCGCGCAACGTACGGAAAGCGACACCGCGACGTCACTGGACGAGGCGCCGGAAAGTCAGCAGGCAACCTCTATGTGCAGGCCATTCGCTGGGCCTCCGACCGGCTAAATGCCCCAGACGACAACCCCAACCGGCCGGGTGTAGTCGCCTTTGTTCACCCTAACTCCCTTTCAAACGCCACATCGCTGGCTGGTATGAGGGCAGCACTCCGGGATGAATTCACCGACATCTACGTGGTCAACCTCCTAGGCGATGCCATGAAATCAGGCGACGAATTCCGCCGCGAGGGCGACAAGATCTTTGGAGCAGGGTCGCGCAACGGGGTCCAGATCACCCTTCTTGTCCGCAATCCTCACAAAGACCTGACTGCACCAGCCATCCTGCACTACGCCCAGGTTCCCGAATACAGCAAGCTGCCCGAGAAATTCGACTGGCTCACGAATCTAGGAGATGTCACTAGCAATCAGTTCCAGATCGTGCCGGAGAACAAGGATCACGATTGGATCAACCTCACTGATGGCACATTTGAAGACTTGATACCAGTCTGTGCAATCGGACCTGAAAGCGATAGAGGCGATACTGCGATCAAGGTTCACGCTCTGGGGTTAGCCACCAACTGTGACGTGTACGTCTATTCATTCTCCCGCGACGACCTCATTGACCGAGTATCACGACTCATCGACGCCTACGAGGATGCCAGGGAGCTAGCCAGCTATGGCATGGACCACGAGAAGGTCACTGAAAATGTCGAATTAGAAGCCATCAAATGGACCGGCACACTTAAGCAGTCGCTGCGAAAGAACGAACAAATCGAATTCGATCAATCGCGCATCCGCGAAGTCCTCTACCGCCCCTTCACCAAACTCTGGCTCTATGAAGACTCGCGCGTTCTGGCCAGCGTGAAGACGATCTCTGAGATGCTGCCGAGAGAGAGAGAGAGAGAGAGAGAGAGAGAGAGAGAGAGAAGACCATCCTCATCGCGTCGCCCAACAACCGAGCCATCTTCGGAACCCTCACCACCGACTGCGCAATGGACCTCAGCTCAGTCGGAACCAACCAACCAACTCGATTCATTCCTCGAGGGAGGTCATCCTCGTGACAGCGTCTTCCAACGTGTTCTCGACAATGACAACCCAGACCCTTCCGGACCTAGCCACAATCAAGGGCACCCACGGTTCAACCAGGGTACTTCCACGCCGAACGCAGTGACCCCCCCCCTCATCATCACTTCCCCATCAAACCGAACAAGATTCGGAGTTCTCACATGCCCCCGACTCAGCGACCTCAACTCAATGGACGGAGGAGCAAGAGTCATCTCCCGTTGGAAGCCATCTTGATTACGGGAGCAACCAATATGACATTCCAAGGAATGGCGACAAGGACGATCCCCGACCTAGCGATGATCTCGGGCTCAAGACAGACAAGGGCCTTACCGAGGCAATCCTTATGAGCAGCCCGTCGAATCGCACGCGATTCGCGGCCTTGGCGGCCAACCTCCTGCCTGACCTCCACGCGCTCGACCCGGCCGGACGAGCCATGACCCGTTGTTCTCATGAAAGGAGCCGACTTGACCGAGACTCTTGAACTCGATCTCGAATTGCCCGACGGACCTTCTGATAAGGACAACATAACCGACTGGTGCC
This sequence comes from Acidimicrobiia bacterium, assembly GCA_009842675.1. GTDB lineage: Bacteria > Actinomycetota > Acidimicrobiia > Acidimicrobiales > Bin134 > Poriferisocius. Next base: position 14,031 of record VYEX01000063.1, read on the forward strand.
TGGAGCAATTCCATGCTCACTATGGCGATCACATCACCAAGGACGACATTTGGGAATATCTCTATGGGGTGATGCACGCCCCCGACTGGCGAGAGCGATACAAACACGACTTGCAGCGCAATCTCCCAAGGGTGCCCCTCGTCCCCGACTTCGAGGCCTTTCGAGCCGCGGGCCGAGCGCTCATGGACCTGCACGTCGACTACGAGACCGTCGACGAACATCCGGTCACCTGCCTTGTAGACGGCGAACCCGACGAAGGAGACGCCGACCCGTCGGCCTACCGGATCGACAAAAGGATGCGCTGGGCCAAGGACGGCAAAGAAACCGACCGGTCAGTGTTGGAGATCAACCACCGCTGCAAGCTGGTTGACATCCCCGACGAAGCTCACGATTACACCGTGTCGGGCCGAACCCCGATTGACTGGGCCATCGACAGCCTCCGTTTCAAACACGACAAGCCATCCGGCATCACCGATGACCCCAACAGATGGCACGTCTGGGCCGACGAACCCTTCAACCTCATCCGCCACCTCCGCCGCCTCATCCACGTCTCCGTCGAAACCGCCCGAATCGTCGAGAATCTGCCGCCCGCCATGGAGAATTAGGGAACAGACAGGGATCCATTCACTACCTGGGACGGTATGGCCGTCACTCTGGTTGAACTGGTCGTGCAGGTTCTTGCTGCTCTCGCTTGCGGCCCGAAAGAAACAGCTTGAGTGCCATCCAAATCCACACTGGGTAACTGGGTTGATCCCTAGAGTCCTCATGGGAGCGGTAACCCCATGAGTCTCCATCGATGCTGCTCGGGATGAATTGGCCGTGGAGCCCATCATTGATCCTCTGCTGCATTTCCGCATCATTCTTGTACATCTGCCTGTTGGCCCATTCCCGACGGGCCACCCTCCAGAGCGCAACGAGGGCAGCCGTGACGACAATTAGAGTGGTTGTCAAGGACACGACAAGATCAACTACCTCCAGACGCGACATCGAATCGGTCATCTGGGCCGAGTCGATCATCTGCTACGTCTCGGGGTCCGGAAAAAATAATGGTGATAGGAACTTCTGGCTTATCTCCCAGGGAGCGTAGCCAATACCAGGGGGCTCCCCTGCAATGCTCAATCTGAGTGTACGTATCCTGACGTCCCATTCTGGGATGAGTGCATGGGATTTCAACTCCTCCTGATTTTCGTACTGTGTACCCACAAGGATGTAGTTGCCCGTGAGCTTGAACCCCACCCAACCTTCGGCCCAATGGACGTCAAATGATTCTGGCTTCGATTCGACTCGTGATGGGAACACAAAAGGAAAGACGTCTTTGGCGCGCTCGACATCAATAACAACGATGTTCCTCAGGATTCTGAACACCTGCGAGGCCTGGGAATCATACTGAGCTTGAATCCAATTGGGCCATGTCTCGCCCAGCTCAATGTTCTCGTCTGACATATTCGGCACTTTAGCCGGGAAAGCGAGCAGCCTAATCGCTACCCGGCCTTCCATTGACACTCAAGACGCCCATGGCAATGGGTGTTCCTGCAATTCGATTGGGCCTCGCCTCATCCAATCTCCAAGTGACATGCCTGCAGCACAAGGCCACGTATTCGATGCCAGCCTGCTGGGCGGGTGCGACGCGGCGGTTGGATGACCATGCAACCGAATTCTCAGACTGATAATTCGTCCCAATAATGTACATGTAGGATCGACATTCAGATTATCCCTGGTCAGAGTCGATTTTCGGGGGTAAGTGTCACTGGTGGTGGGTAGGATGAGCTTCATGAAATCCACGCCTATTTCCGGCCATGACGGGGAACTTGCTGATTCTGGTGGTTGCCAGGATGGCAGGGTGTGTGTTGCCGGCGTGGACGTGGCAGGGCTGTCGGGGGGTGGGTTGCGGGATCGGCTCAACGAGATTGGGCGGGCCGAGTCCAAGTTGGGGGCGTTCAAAGCCGAGGTGTTAGCCGAGTTAAGCCGGAGGGACAGCAAGTCGGCGGCCGAGCGTGCAGCCCGAGACCAGTTGCAGTCGTCACGGCGTGACGCCCAACGCGACGTGGAGGCAGCAGAACGGCTGTCGGCTCTGGAGGAGACTTCTCGGGCGCTGGGCGATGGGGAGATTCCGGTTGGCCATGCACGGCTGATCGCCAGAGCCGCTTCGGAAGGGCCGATCGACCAGACCTTCTTGGTAGAGGCTGCTCGCCACCAGGGCTACGACCAGTTCGCCAAGACCTTGCGCCGCAACCAACAAGAAATGTCCGACGACGATGGCCAGTCGATCCACGACCGCCAGCACAACAACCGCACCGCGCGGGCATTCACCAGCCGGGAGACCGGCATGTTCATCTTGTCGGGCGAGTTCGATCCCGTCACCGGGGCCAAGATCGACACTGCTCTGGCCATCAAGGAACGCGAACTGTGGAACGCCGAGGAACCCAACGCCCGGCGCACACCGCAACAGCGCATGGCCGACGCACTGGCCGAGCTGATCTTGGAACCGGAAAAGGGCAAGGCCCAAGGCACCGCGCTGATGGTGGTGGCCGACTACGACGTCATCAACCAAGAACTCATCAACGCCCGCCTCGCCGACGGCACCCCGATCCCCATAGACGAATTGGTCCGCCTGGCCTGTGACGCCGATTTGCTGCCCGGCGTGTTCCGGGCTGCCACCCAGGAAATGAACTTGGGGCGCAAGCGGCGCACCGCTTCCGACCGCCAACGGGCTGCGTTGATCTACCGGGACAAGCAATGCATCGGGTGCGGCGCCAGCGCCCACCGGTGCTTCGCCCACCACGTCCAGTTCTGGCGGAACGGCGGGCCCACCGACTTCGGCAACCTGGTGCTGGTGTGCAACAAATGCCACCACAACATCCACGACGACAACTGGCAGGTCGCCCAGCATCCCGACTCTGGCCGCTGGAACACCCATACCCCTCCCGACCCCTTCCCTGACGAAGGCGTTGGCCCAAATCGCCCCCTACAGCGAAACCCCATCCTCATAAACTGAGCGACTGAAGTTTCGTTCTTCAGTTTTTTCCGTCGAGCAGTTGGTCTAGCGCTTGGTGGAAGTGGATGAGGGCGACCTCGTGGCGGCCGACGAGGGTTTCGCTGACTAGGCCCGAGGATAGGGACTGCTGGATCTTGACCGCTTGAGGGAAGTCCTCGCCGGCGCCCACTTTTTGGTGGAGCTCCAGGGTGCGCTCGTAGTGGGGGCGGGTTTGGTCGGTGACCGACTCAGGGGTGTACAGGGTCATGGTGATGTCGGTGTGGTCGGCCGAGATGGGCAGAAACTGGTAGACGGCGAAGTGGTCCACGCTGTGGCTCAGGATGGTGTTGGGGGCGATCAGGTACTCCACGGTCGCCCGGCTGAGCAGGTCCCACTGGTCCTCGGGGGCCTCGGCCAGCTCCAGGATCGACTTCTGACAGGTTTGGAATCGTAGGTTGGGGCCATAACCCCGATAGGTCATGGGCTGGGACAGGTAGTACCTGCCCACCGTGGTGCGGTGCAGCGAGAACACGTGGTACGACTCCAAGAAGGTGTCCACCAGCAGCTTCCAGTTGCAGGGCCAGCTCGACTCCCACCGGTCGAACGGGACGTAGCTGCCCACCCCGAAGTCGTCGAGATCCTGGGCGGCGTCGCCCACCAGCCCAGCGGCGTCCACCGGATCGTCACCCTCGGGCCGAACAAACACCAGGCCGCAGGCCTCCCCCACCGGCACCGGCACCAGGCCGAGTTCTGACTCGTCGGTTCCGGCAAAACCCTCCCCCGCCTGGGGCCGAGCCAGCAGCGTCCCATCGAGCCGGTAGGTCCAGGCGTGAAACGGGCACCGCAGCGACGCGGCCCCCGATCCGCAGCCGCTCACCACTGATGAGGCCCGGTGTCGGCACACGTTGCGGAACCCTCGTAGCACCTCGTCGTCGCCCCGCACTACCACCAGCGGCACACCGCCGACGGTGAGCGACACATAATCGCCCGCAGACGCCACCGCCCCCGACAGACAGGCCACTATTGGGCGGCGGCGGAACAGTGCCTCCCGCTCGGCCTGCCAGTGGGACTCGCTGGTGTAGACCGCGGCGGGCAGCGCCAGCGTGTCGTCGGCAAGCTGCGTAGTACCCGCGGCGTGGTGATCCAGTAGCTCCCGGATCAGCTCTACTTGGGTCTCGCGCCGCACAGGCAGAGCCTAGGCCCTCATCATCTGACCGCCTCAGCCCAGTAACGTCGGCGGATGATGAAGTCCCACCGTACGAGCACTGACCATCCGGGAGACCTGGAATGAACCGCGACCTGTACTTGTACGAGGTGGTCGACATCATCGGCCAGGGCCAGTACGACTACATGGAGCACCTGTGGCAAGACCCGGTGCTGCGCATGCCGGAGATGTTCGGGCTCCAGGGCGCCTTCTACATCCTGGGCGCGGGCGGAGGGCGCTGGCCCCAGGTGATCAACATCTGGGATATCGGCTCAGAGGGCTGGAAGGGCCTGGCCAAGAACCTCGACCGGCTCAACCTGAAGCGGCGCAAGGCGTTCTACGGCGACTGGTGGGACGAAGCCGCCCAGTGGCGCTCCGGCGGGTTCGACCGGCTGTGCGGGGGCGTGCCAGGCAGTCCGAACACTGCCGAGATCGTCGAGGAAGGCATCGCCGGCACGCTATTCGTGAACGAGATCCTCACCGTGCAACCGGGTACGCCGCTGGAGTTTCTGGCCGCGGTGGTACAGGAGCGAGTCCCCCTCATGGCCGACTACGGCCACCGACCTACCGGGCTGTATGAGGTGCTCAACAACCAGCATGAGGTGGTGATGGTGTGGGCCACCGACATTGCCTCCCATGTCACCTTTCGCCAGAACCGCGACACCACCCGGGGTCTGTGCGATGAGGGAACCGCCGATGATCGGATCACCGCCTGGGAGCAGCGCTCGGCCGAATACGTCACCGGCGGCGACACCCACCTGATGACCCCGCTGCCCCGCACGGTGTACGGGCCCGACGACTGGGAGGACGCCAGCCTCGAGCACTGGCTGGCCGCGCAGGGACAGGATTGATGCGATGACCGACAAGTTCGATTTGAGTGGGCGGGTGGCCATCGTCACCGGAGCCTCCCGGGGAATCGGCCACGCCCTGGCCCTGGGGCTGGCCGAAGCCGGAGCCAGGGTGGTGGCTGCCAGTCGCACGCTGGATGCATGCCAGGCCCTGGCCGACCAGATCACCGCCGCCGGAGGCGAGGCCATGGCCGCCCAACTCGACGTCGGCCAACTCGACCAGCATCAGCCGCTGGTCGAGGCCACCATCGAGCGCTTCGGCCGCCTCGATGTGCTGGTGAACAACGCCGGAGTATTGCGCCCCCACGTCACCACCCGGGTCACCCCCGAGGAGCTGGACGACATCTTGGCCGTGAACCTCAAGGGGCCGCTGTTTCTGTCACAGGCTGCGCTCGATCACCTGGCCGCCAACGGGAGCGGATCGATCATCAACATCGGCGCTCTGGGGGCCTTTCAGCCTATGGAGGGCATCGGGGCGTACTGCGCGGTCAAAGCGGCCATGGCCAACTGGACCACCACCATGGCCCGGGAGTGGGCCAGCCGGGGAGTGCGGGTGAACCTGCTGGTTCCCGGCCCGGTGGCCACCGACATGATCCTGCCCCGCGACCCCGAAGCCCGAGGCCGCTTCGAGGAGCAGGTGGCCGCCGAGACCATCTTCGGCCGCCTCGGCGTCCCCGACGATCTGGTGGGCGCCGCGGTGTTCCTGGCCAGCGACGCTTCGGCATTCATGAGCGGCCGACCGGTGTTCGTCGACGGTGGAATGCTGCGCTGAGCAGGCCAACCAAATGGTGCGCAACTCCCAAGCCAGCACCGGGTAGGGTCGGTTCATGGCCGAAGAGGTCTTGGCCTCAGACATCTTGATCGCGCCTTCAGTGCTGCCCGCCGATTTCGCCCGGCTGGGCGAGGAGTGCATCGGGCTGGAAAAGGCCGGGGCCGACCGGATCCACTGGGATGTGATGGACGGCCGGTTCGTGCCCAACCTCACCTTCGGTCCCGACGTGATCGCCTCGATCCGACCCCTGGTGTCGTTGCCGTTCGAAGCTCACCTGATGGTGGAAGAGCCCCATGAGCTGGCCCCCCGCTACGCCGAGGCCGGCTGCGAGCTGCTCACCGTCCACGCCGAGGCCTGTCCTCACTTGCACCGCACCCTGGGCGCCATCCGAGAGCTGGGAATGGACGCCGGCGTGGCCCTAAATCCGGCAACCCCGGCTTCGGCCGTGGCCCATGTGCTGGACCTCTGCCGACTGGTGCTGGTGATGACCGTCAATCCCGGCTGGGGCGGCCAGTCGTACATCGCTGCGATGGAGTCCAAGGTGGCCGAGGTGCGGGCCATGATCGACGACGGCGGCCACGACGTGGAACTGGAAGTTGATGGCGGCATCGGACGGAGCACGATCGGAGCCGCCGCCAAGGCCGGAGCGGGAGTATTCGTGGCTGGCAGCGCAGTGTTCGCCGACGAGCTGGGGTTCAACCACGCCATCGGTGAGTTGCGAGAAGCAGCCGCTCAGCACTGACGATGCGACAGCCGACTGCGGCTGCACTGGCGCTGGTGCTGGGGGCCTTGATGCTCGCCGCCTTGGCGCTCAGCGCCTGCGGCAACGACGACCAGCCCAGCTTGGAGACTTTCTGCGGGCGTCTGGAGACCGCCTTCGGCCCCGAGGGCGCCCTGGCCGCCGACTATTCCGACGACCCCAGCGGCGCGCAGGCGGTTGTCGACGAGCTGGAGTCGATTCAACGGGTGGCGCCTCTGGAGGTCGAGTCGTCGCTGGCTGTCATCATCGACACGGCAAGCCTCATCATCGGGGTGTTCAGCGGGGAGGAAAGCGCCGGGCTCGATGCCGCCCAGCTAGAAGAGAGCGGGACGGCCTCCGCCGAGTTGGCCCGCTACGCCGCGGAGCACTGTGGCCTGGATTTGGACTGGGACAGCCCTGTCGTCTTCGTCGATCCCGACAGGATCCCCGGCGAGGTGCGGTTGGACGTGCGGGGCTAGCTATTCGAAGAAGCTGAAAAGGAAAGCGGCTTGCTACCGATCAGAGCATCTCGCCGCGCTTGACGATCACGTGGTCGATGATGCCGTACTGCTTGGCCTCTTCGGCGGTGAACCAGCGGTCGCGGTCGGAGTCGGCCTCCACCTGCTCCACCGACTGGCCGGTGTGGGTGGCAATGCGCTCGGCCAGCAGCGACTTCACGTAGGCGTGCTGCTCGGCCTGAATGGCGATGTCGGCCGCTTGGCCCCGAACCCCACCGGAGGGCTGGTGCATCATGATCCGAGCGTGGGGCAGGGCATAGCGCTTGCCAGGAGCGCCGGCGCACAGCAGGAACTGTCCCATTGAGGCGCCCAATCCCATGCAGATCGTTCCCACATCGGGGGTGATGAACTGCATGGTGTCGTAAATGGCCATGCCCGAGGTGACCGACCCGCCCGGGGAGTTGATGTAGAGCCAGATGTCCTTGTCGGTGTCCTCGCCCTCCAGATAGAGAAGCTGCGCGGTGATGTAGTTGGCGATGTCGTCGTTCACGTCGGTTCCGAGAAACACGATTCGGTTCTTCAGAAGCCGGTTGTAGATCTCGAAGGCGCCGCGCTCGGGGCTGCCCGGCTCGAACATAGCGGGGTTGGTCATGGCCACAATCGTACCGGCCCGCTACGGCGTCTCGGCCACCCGATCTACCGGCATTACCGTGCACACCGGAGCATCGGGGGGTTCGGCGGGAAGCATGAACCGCCAGAACACCGCAGCCCGAGGCTCTCCGCAGGTGTCCAGCCAGTTGGGCACGCCGGGATCGCGGTGGGCGATGACCACCCGATAGCGGCGGTCTTCTCCCATCTCCATCTGGGCGTCGTTCAGCGACACGGTGCGCTCCAGATAGTCGGCCGTTTGGCCCAGCTCGTTCCAGATCACCACGTTGGTGAACAAGCCCTCGGGAATCCGGCCCTCCATGACCAGGGCCTCGTCGGGGGCCAGCTCGTACTCCCCGGCCGAATAGGCGATGTCCACCGCCCCCCATCCACCGCCGTCGCTGTCAGTCCAGTCCACCGGCGGACCCATGGTGTTGGGCACATCGGAATACCAGCCGGGGCGCCGCCGGGGCTGGGGGCCGAGCATCTGCCCGCCGAACTTCGAGCGCACCCACGCTTCCACCCGCCTCAGGCGACGGGCTACCGCGGCATCGTCGGGCACCGGGGCCTGCTGGGGTCCGTCAAGTACCTCGATACGCAGATCGGGCACCAGGTCGGGTTGAGCCGAGGCGGCTTCGGCCTCATTGAAGTAGAACCGGACCACCAGCGAACCGGCGTCCTCCTCCAATGCCATCCAGTTGCCGCCCTGGGCATCCGGCGAGAGCACCACTTCGAAGCGGCCGTCGTCGCCGAACGTCATGTCGTCCATGTTGAGCTCGGCCACCACCCGGGTCGGCCAGTGACCGTCGCGGTCGCCGCCGTGCACGGTGAGCGACAGATAGACCTCCCGGCCCCGTCGTCCCTGCACTCGATAGGTGAGGTCGCCCCGCAGCGGAGCGAAGAAGTAAATGGCGTCGGGGTTGTCGCCCCACTTTCGGTACGGGGAGATGAGGCGCACGAAGTGGGGCCGCTCGGGTTCGTTCTCCAGATACAGGTCCAGCGCCCCCCAAAGAGCCATGGCCAGCCCCCGAATGCCCAGATGCTCTCGGTCGGGGGCCAATCCCCGCTGGGGTCCGATCCAATCGGCGTCTATCTCCGCCAGTGCGCCCAGCAAATCCCGCCAAGCCTGCCGGGCCTCGCTGTCCGGCTGGCCTTTCCGAGGCTCGCTCACAGCGCCTCCGGGCCGATGGGAGCCGCGGGCAGCGTGGCCTCGTCGGCGTCGAATAGCACGGCCAGAAATGTGGTGGGCTGGTCGGTGCGGTTGCGCCAGGCGTGGACCGTTCCCCGCTGCACCACGCAGTCCCCGGTCTGGAGGTGGACGTCGTCGTCGCCTTCCAGCACCAGCCACAGCTCGCCCTCCAGCACGCAGATGAAGTCCACCGTGGCGGTGCGGTGGAGATTCTCGTCGTCGGCCACCGGTCGGGGTTGGCCGTCGGCGTGCACGTACACCATTGAGTCGGGCGGCAACTTGTTGCGGATGATGTTCACTCCGCCGGCTGGCGGCGACAGCCTGAAGCCGTCCCGGTCGCCCGGCGCGGTGTAGCTGGTGGGAAGCTCGTCCACCGTCCAAATGGCGGTGAGGAACTGGTCAGGATGGCGGGGGCTGATCACCACCGGCGGCGGACCATCACTGTCCACCACCGAGTGGCCGTTGCCGTCCACCGCGGTCACAACCCGCCGAAAGTCATCAGTCATGTGCGCCAGGTGGGATTTGAACCCACACGGGCTTGCGCCCACAGGGACCTAAACCCTGCGCGTCTGCCAAGTTCCGCCACTGGCGCGAGGCGCTTACAGGCTACAAGCCCAACAGGGCGGCCAAGGCCCGAAATGCCCGGCCCCGGTGGGAGACGGCGTTCTTCTCGTCGGGTGACATCTCGGCAAACGTGCGCCCGTCTCCCCCGTCGGGAACGAACACCGGGTCGTAGCCGAAGCCCCCGTCCCCTCGAGGCGCGACGGCGATGGTCCCGGTGGTCATCCCTTCGGCCAGCATCTCGCCGCCGTCAGGAAATGCCACTACCGCCACTGTGCGAAAGCGGGCCGACCGGTCGGCGGCGCCCTCGAGCTCTTCTAGCAGCCGGGTCCGGTTGTCGGCGTCATCGGCGTGCTCGCCGGCGTAGCGGGCCGACTTCACCCCCGGCGCTCCGCCCAGCGCGGCCACTTCCAGCCCAGTGTCATCGGCCACTGCGGCCTGACCGGTATGACCGCAGACGGCGACCGCCTTCAGTCGGGCATTGGCCTCCAACGTGTCGCCGTCTTCGACCACTTCGCCAAGATCGCCGGGCCGAGGCAGCAATTCAACCGCCGAACCCAAGATGGCCGCGATCTCAACCAGCTTGTGGGGGTTGGCGGTTGCCGCCACCAACTGCAAAGGCTGGTCCGAGTCGCGGCTCAACGTGACGCGGGCGGGTCAGCCAGCAGCTGGTTTTGCCGCTTGATGATCTGCTCGATCCCCGCCGTGGCCAAGTCCAACAGCGCATCCAGCTGATCTCGGCCAAAGGGCTGGCCCTCGGCGGTGCCCTGCACCTCCACGAAGCGGCCCGACTCGGTCATCACCACGTTCATGTCCACTTCGGCGGACACGTCCTCCTCGTAGGGCAGGTCGAGGGACGGCGCTCCGTCAATGACCCCGACCGACACCGCGGCACAGGCCTCGATCATCGGGTGCTGTTCGATGTCTCCTGCGGCCAACAAGCGGCTGAAGGCGTCGTGAAGCGCGACGTAGGCGCCGCTGATGGCAGCGGTGCGGGTGCCGCCGTCGGCTTGGAGCACGTCGCAGTCGCAGATCACCTGGCGCTCGCCGAGCTTGGCGGCATCGGTCACCGCCCGCAGCGAGCGTCCGATTAGCCGCTGGATCTCCTGGGTGCGGCCCGACTGGCGGCCCCGGGCCGCTTCGCGGTTGACCCGCTCCGGCGAAGACCCCGGGAGCATTGAGTATTCAGCAGTCACCCAGCCCGTACCCCGGCCCCTCATCCACCGGGGCACGTCGGGATCGATCGACGCGGTACACAGCACTCGGGTGCGGCCGAAGGAGACCAGGACCGACCCGTCGGCCATCTCGGTGAAGTCCCGCTCGAAACTGATGGGGCGCAGTTCATCCGCCGCCCGACCGTCACCCCTCATGTTTGACCTGCTCTCATACCTAAAGCCTCCGGCCCTGTTGCATCGCTGGGGGCACCCTAACAAGGACACAAGACCGCACAAGAGGAACGGCCTCGACTCTGGCGGGATGAGTCGAGGCCGTTCGGCTGGAGCTGTGCTCCAGCGTGGTGGTGTGGTTTGGGTACCGCAACATTAGCAGCGCGGGGTGCTTATAGCACATCAAGGACCACATAACCCGTCCAAGTGGGGATTTTTTCAATTGGAGTTCAGAAGTAGATGATCGACTCGGCCCGAGCGGTCACCTGGTCGATTGGATCGGTCCAGGCCCCGGTGGACAGGTACTTCCAACCACCATCGGCCGAGACCACGACCACCGCTCCCTCATCAACCCGCTCGGCCACCCGGGCTGCCCCAGCCAGAGCCGCGCCAGTGGAGATGCCGGCGAATATGCCCGCCTCTTCTGCTAGGCGCCGAGTCCACTCGATCGACTCCCGAGGCCGTACGATGCGCTTGCCGTCCAGGAGCTGATCGCCGCCCCATTTCTCATAGACCGGGGGGATGAACCCGTCGTCCAAGCTGCGGAGCCCATCGACCATCTCCCCCGCGGGGGGCTCCACCGCCAGCACCTGCACCGATGGCTTGCGCTCCTTGAGGTAGGCCCCCACTCCCATGAGGGTTCCGCTGGTGCCCAGGCCCGACACGAAGTGGGTGATCTCGGGGCAGTCGGCGTAGATCTCCGGGCCGGTGGTGTTGTAGTGGGCCCGGGGGTTGGCCTCATTGCCGTACTGGTAGAGGAACGCCCACTCAGGGTTGTCGTCGGCCAGCTTCTGGGCCATGCGGACGGCCCCATTCGACCCCTCAGCCCCCGGCGACCAGATGATCTCGGCCCCGAACACTTCCAGCAATTGGCGGCGCTCGGCCGAGACGTTCTCAGGCATGACGATCTTGATGGGATAGCCCCTGAGCCGGGCGATCATGGCCAGGGCGATCCCGGTGTTGCCCGAAGATGGCTCGATGATGGTGCGGCCCGGCTCCAAGGTTCCGTCGGCCTCGGCCTCGAGGATCATCTCGCGCGCCACTCGGTCTTTGACCGATCCCGCGGGGTTGACCCCCTCCAGCTTGACGTGGATGGCCACCGACGGGTTGGGCGACAGCACGGTGACATCGACCATCGGGGTGTTCCCGATCAGATCGATCACCGATTTGTGTGCCGTCACAGACGCCAGATTACCCCTCGACTGCCACGGGCTCTTCAGCAATAGCCCCGTCGGCAATCCGGTAGCAGCGCAGCGCGGGCTCAGGATCCTTCAACGACACGATCACATAGAGCAACGCCCCGAAGGGGTCGAAGGCCGTGGCGTCACGCACATCGGTGGGCGACGGATAGGCGGTGGTGTGGGTGTGAGAGTGCATGACCGCCACCAACGCCAGCCCTTCGTCATCGGCGGTGCGCTCTACCTGGAGATACTCGGCATCGTCGAGCCGGTATATCTGGCTCGACTCAGCCGCATTGCGCACCGGAAAGAACCGAGTGACCTGCTCTTCTCCCACCGGAGCAGCCAGCATCCCGCAAGCCTCATTCGGCAGTCCCGACAGCGCATGGGCGATGACCTGCGCATAAACCTCATCGCTCAACCGCAGCACCCGCTCACCCTACCCGGCCATTTCGGACGATCCGCTGCTTTCGAATTGACATCGTGATTTGGCTTTGCCCGTAGCCTGCGGAGCATGCCCCGGTTATTTTTGGCTGTTTTTCCGCCTATGGAGGTTGTGGAGCTGCTGGGCGGACTGGAGCGGCCCGAGGTAGAGGGGTTGCGGTGGACGGTGCCCGAGCAGTGGCACATCACGCTGAGGTTCTTGGGGGAGGCGGAGCAGGGCGAGGTGGAGGACAGCTTGCAGGGGTTTCGGGGATTGGCCAGCACCGTGCGACTGGGGCCGGCCAGCAGGCGGTTGGGGGCGCGAGTGTTGATGCTGCCCGCGGAGGGGCTGAGCGAGTTGGCGGCCGAGGTTGAAGCCCACACTGCGTCCATTGGCCAGCCGCCTGACCGTCGGGATTTCACCGGTCATCTCACCTTGGCCCGGGCCCGCAAGCGGGTGCCGGGCACGGTTGTCGCACAGCCCTTCGAGTCCGAGTTCCTTGCCACCGAGCTATGGCTGGTGTCCAGCCAACTCCGCCCCGACGGAGCGCGCTACACCCGGCTGAGCCATTGGCCCCTGGTATGTGGGAGCTGAGGAAAGTCCCGCTCAAGACTCCTCGACGAGAGGGACGAACCTCACGGGGCAGAATCTCTCAGTGGTGGTCTCATCGCCTTCTCTACGAACCAGGGTGAGATTCTGGGAGAACGTGGCCGGCCCCACGGGGATGACCATCCGACCGCCGTCGACGAGCTGGTCGATGAGCGCTGAGGGGACGCTGGGGGCTGCCGCGGTAACCACCACTGCGTCATAGGGGGCGCCGGGGAGGTGGCCCTGCGACCCGTCGGCGCACACCACGGTGGCGTTGTCATACCCCAGTTCAGCCAGGACTTGGGCCGCTGAGTTGGCCAGTTTGCGGTGGCGCTCCACGGAAACGACGGAGGCGGCCAGCTCGGCCAGCACAGCCGCCCCATAGCCCGATCCGGTTCCCACCTCCAGCACCCGGTTGTCTGGCTCTATGGCCGCGGCCTCGGCCATGAGGGCCACGATGTAAGGCTGGGAGATGGTTTGGCCTGAACCGATGGGCAGCGGGTGGTCTTTGTAGGCGTCGCCGGACAGAGTTCGGGAAACGAACCGATGGCGGGGAACCGTCCTCATGGCGTCCAGAACTCTGGGGTCGCGGACCCCTCGCCCCTCGATCTGGCGGCGCACCATGGTCAGCCGCCGGTCTAGGTGCCGGTCCTGGACCATGCCTAATGATGCACTAACTGCCCCAACCTAGGGGCAGAGAATGGACGAGAGTGTTGACTACCTCGCCGCGGGAAAGGCGCTGGTCTCGTCGAACACCGCTTGAAGGGCGTCGGCGTCGCGGGTGAAATCCGGACCGGCTTCCTCGGACGCATTCCAGGGCGGCGCCGGTGCCCACCAGGGCGGCATTTCAGACCCGCCGTCGGTGGTCTCGTCGGGGATGAAGGCCAAGCACCACTGCCAGGAGCCCCTCTCTTCGCCATCGCCTTCATCGGGATGGCCTCCGGGGGGAACCAAGGCGTAGGTGAATCCCGGCCCAGGTCCTGCCTTCTGGGTGTCTCGGGCCACCAGTCGGCGGGAATGCGGTAGCCGGGAATGCGGTAGCCGGGCGGCGACAAACGGCAGGGCAAGCAGCAGCAGGACGATGATCGAAGTAACGATCGTTGTCAGGTTCAATTCAGGCATGTCGGGTGCCTCCGTCAAGGGGAGGCTTGAGGACTTACTCAAGCCTCATAGGCCCCATAAGCCCCACCCGCAACAGAAAAGGGTAGCGACTCGGATTTCCGAACGTCAACCGCGATTTCCAGTTCTGTGAAACAGGCTGATGAGCCCGATGCCTTCAGATCACCACCACCGACCGGAGCACCTCACCCCGCTCCATGGCGTGAAACGCCTCCTCAACGCCTTCTAGCGAGATGGTCTCCGACACGAAACGCTCCAGGTTGAGCCTTCCCTGAAGATAGAGGTCAATCAGCATGGGGAAATCCCGAGAAGGCAGGCAATCGCCATACCACGACGACTTGAGGACGCCGCCTCGGCCGAATACCTCGATCATCGGCAGCTCAATGCGCATTTCGGGGTTGGGCACCCCTACCAGCACCACCACCCCGGCCAAGTCCCGGGCGTAGAAAGCCTGCTCATAGGTCTGGGGCAGTCCGATGGCCTCGATGGCTACGTCCACGCCGTGGCCGCCAGTCAGCTCCCTGATCCGCTCCACCGGGTCCTCCCGGGAGGAGTTGATCGTGTGGGTCGCGCCGAACTCTCGAGCCCAATCCAGCTTGGTGTCGTCTATGTCCACCCCGATGATGGTGTGGGCGCCAGACAGGCGCGATCCCTCGATGGCCGCGTCGCCCACTCCCCCGCAGCCGAATACAGCCACAGAATCGCCCCGGCCGACCCCGCCGGTGTTCATGGCCGCACCGAGCCCGGCCATCACCCCGCAGCCGATCAGTCCAGCCACCTCGGGGCGGGCCTCGGGATTGACCTTGGTGGCCTGGCCCGCCGCCACCAGCGTCTTCTCAGCAAAGGCCCCGATACCCAGTGCCGGTGACAGCTCTTGGCCGTTCAAGGTCATCTTCTGTGTGGCGTTGTGGGTGGCAAAGCAGTACCACGGCCGGCCCCGAAGACACGAGCGGCAATTACCGCAAACCGCCCGCCAGTTGAGGATCACGAAGTCGCCGGGCGCCACGTTGGTCACGTCTTCTCCCACCGACTCCACCACGCCGGCGGCCTCGTGGCCCAAAAGGAATGGGAACTCGTCGTTGATGGCCCCCTCCCGGTAGTGGAGATCGGTATGGCAGACGCCGCAGGCTTGTACGGCCACCAGTGCTTCGCCCGGTCCGGGGTCGGGCACCTCGATGGTCTCTATGCCTACCGGCTCGCCCTTGGCCTTGGCGACTACGGCCTGAACCTGCTGGGCCATCTGCTGCTCCTTTCGCCCGGCCAACGGCCACCGAGGCCGAGGCCAACTGCCGCGAACCTACTACGCCCTGAGAAAATGCCGCCGTCCAGGCGGCCGGCCACTACGTGTCCAGGAAGCGGCTGACGGCGATGCCAGAGCCCACCGTGCCCACGATTGCCCCCAGACCCACCATCTGGAAGCCTAGGGCCCACACTCGGGACGGATCGACGGTGAAGCCCCGCAGCAACTCCAGCGAGACATCGTCGTTGATCACGCTGAAGAAATTGTTGGTCAGCCATATCAGCGGAATGGCGATAACCCCTCCGATGAGTCCCTGTATGAGCCCCTCGAACATGAACGGCACCCGGATGAACCAGTTGGTGGCCCCCACCAGCTTCATCACCTCGATGTCTCGGCGGCGGGAGAACAGCGCCATGCGGATGGTGTTCAAGATCAGCACGGCGGCGGCCACCAACAAGACGATGGCGATGATGATCACCCGTTGGCGCAACCCGCTGGACAGATCCTCAATGGCCCGGATGGTCTCGCTGGCCGTTACCACCCTGGCCACCCCCGGCTGCGTGCGGAAGGCAGCGGCCAGCTCGTCAACTCGCTCGGGCAGCGTATCGGTGGGTTTGACTCGGAACGAGGCCGGCAGCCGCTCGGGTGTGATCACCTCCACCAGCTCCGGCGAGTCGCCCAAAAGATCCTGAACCTCGGCGTAGGCCTCGTCCTTGTCGATATAGGTGAACCCGCTGACTTCGGGAGCGTCCTCGAGCTGGCGGCGGACGTCTTCCTCCAGCTCGGGGCTGATCTCGGGGTCCATGAATACGATGAACTCCACGCCGTCCTTCCAGCGGACGGTGGCGTTGTCGACCGCATCGCCGAACAGAAGCGCCGCCCCCAGAAGAGTCAGCGAGATGGTGACGGTGATGACGGTGGCCAGCGTGAGGGTGATGTTCCGGCGGAAGTTGCTGGCCGTCTCCCGCAGGACATAGTCCAGCTTGAGGCTCATCGGCTACCGCCCGCCCACTGGCTCCTGTCGCCGAGACCCCTCAATGCCATGGGCTATTCGTAGACCCCCCGGGACTGATCCCGGACGATCTGGCCCCGATCCAATTCCACAACCCGGCGGCGCATTTTGTCGACGATGCTGCGGTCATGGGTGGCCATCACCACGGTGGTGCCGGTGCGGTTGATGCGGTCCAGCAGCGTCATGATGCCGAGCGAGGTGTTCGGATCGAGGTTCCCGGTGGGCTCATCGGCCAGCAGGATCAGCGGCCGGTTCACAAACGCCCGGGCGATGGACACCCGCTGCTGCTCCCCACCCGACAATTCGTCGGGATAGTTGTGCATCTTTTTGGACAGGCCCACCAGCTCCAAGATGGCCGGGACCTTCTCCTTGATCACGCCCCGAGGACGCCCGATTACCTCCAGCGCGAAGGCCACGTTCTGGACCACGGTCTTGTTGGGCAGGAGCTTGAAGTCCTGGAAGACGCACCCGATGTTGCGGCGCAAAAAGGGCACCTTCCAACTGGGAAGCTGCCCGATGTCCTTCCCGGCCACGTACACCCGGCCCCGGTCAGGCTTCTCCTCTTTGTTCAGCAGGCGCATGAACGTGGACTTTCCCGATCCCGACGGCCCCACCAAAAAGACGAATTCCCCCCGCTGGACTTCGCAGGAGGCGTTCTGAAGGGCGAGCACCTCGCCCTTGTACACCTTGGTGACGTTCTCCATTCTGATCATGCGCTATGAACTCCGAACTGCGATCCGGGCACAAACCCCCCTTTGTTGGCCCAGAAAGCTCGACTAACGCTACCACCGTCACCATGCAACGATTGCGCACCCTCCGGGCTCGGCCTGGCCGCAATCAAGACATGCGCCTCCACCGTAGGTAAGCCTCGATCAGCTCGTCGAGGTTCCCGGCCAGCACTCCCTCCACATTCCCGATGGTCACGCCGGTGCGGTCGTCTTTGACCTGCTGGTAGGGATGCAGCACATAAGAGCGGATCTGGCTGCCCCACTCCGCCTTCTGGTAGTCCCCGGCCAACCCGGCGATCTCGGCTGCCCGCTCAGCCCGCTTCAGGTCGGCCAGTCGGGCGGCCAGGATCTGCATGGCGCGGTCTTTATTCTGGTGCTGGCTGCGCTCGTTCTGGCACGACACCACGGTGCCGGTGGGCAGATGGGTGATCCGCACCGCCGAGTCGGTCACGTTCACGTGCTGGCCTCCGGCCCCCGACGACCGGAAGGTGTCGACCCGCAGGTCTTTGTCCTCGATGTCCACCTCATCGGACACCTCGTCGAAGAATGGCACCACTTTGAACTGGGCGAACGCGGTGTGGCGGCGGGCGTCGGAGTCAAAAGGGGAGATCCGAACGAGGCGATGCACCCCCCGCTCCGACTGCAACAGGCCATAGGCGTTGCGCCCCGAGATGGTGAAGTCAGCCGAGGAGATGCCCGCCCCTTGGCCCTCCGACACCGAATCGACCTTGAATTCGAAGCCGCGGCGCTCGGCCCACCCCTGGTACATGGCCAGCAGCATCTCGGCCCAATCCTGAGCGTCGGTGCCCCCTGCCCCGCTGTGAAGCTCGCACACCGCATCGGAGTCGTCGTGCTCGCCGCCCAACAGCGATCGAAGTTCCAGGTCGTCCACCTTTGCGGTCAGGGATTCCAGCATTTGGGCGATCTCAGGAGTCTGCGACTCGTCGTCCTCCTCAGTGGCCAGCTGATGCAGCGTGTCGGCGTCGTCCAATGCGGCCTCCAGCCCGGCGAACAGCTCCAAGTCCTCCATCAATTCGGCCAATTCCCTGGTCACCTTGCGGGCCTGGTCGGGGTCGTCCCACAGACCGGGGGCGGCCGCGGCTTCCTCCAGCTGAGGGCGCCGGGCGATCAGCTCATCGATGTGCAGGTAGAGCCGGGCTTCGTCCAGTTTGGATCGGAGCAGGGCAAGGTCGCCGGTGAAGTCAGACACGGAATGTTCCGAGCGCAGGCAGTCAACGCCCGCAGCACTGCTTGAACTTGCGGCCTGATCCGCACGGACAGGGGGCGTTGCGGGGGGTTTTGTCGAAGTCCGACTTCACGATCGGCGTCCGCGATTTCGGAGCCGACTCCTCCACTACCGCAGGGGCTGCCGATGTGCTGACCAAGGCTGCCTGAGCTCCGGCGCGGGCCAGAGACGGCTGGGTGGACGGGTCGGCTGGACCCGACTCGGTGACGTTGCTGGTGGCGGAGTCGTCGGCGCCGGCCGGAGACTCCACGTTGATCTCTACGTGCATGATGTAGGTGACGAAGTCCCGGGCCACGCCGGCCATCATCTGGCCGAACATTTCGAATCCCTCCCGCTGCCACTCAGTCAGAGGGTCTTTCTGGCCCAGGGCCCGCAGGTTGATGCCCTCTTTGAGGTAGTCCATCTCATAAAGGTGCTCGCGCCAGCGCTGGTCGATGATGCGCAGCATGATTTGGCGCTCCACCTCCCGCATGGCCTCTTCTCCGACCTGCTCCTCCCGCTGCTCGTAGTGGGCCACCGCCTCGCCCACCAGCACGTCATAGAGCTCGTCGGTGGAGGTGGCCTCGCTCATCTGGTCAGAGCCGATCTGGGTTGGCCACAACACCCGAATCTCGGTTTCGAGCTGCTCCAGGTCCCAGTCGGCGGGATCTTCCGATGTGCAGTGCCCAGTGATCACAGAGTCGACCGCTTCGCCCAGGTGCTCCAGGGCCTCGGCCCGCAGGTCGCTGCCCGACAGGATCTGGGCCCGCCTCTTGTAGATCACCTTGCGCTGCTCGTTGAGCACCTCGTCGTACTTGAGCACGTTCTTGCGGGCCTCGGCGTTCTTCTGCTCCACCGTGCCCTGGGCCCTCTCGATGGCCTTGGTCACCATCTTGGCCTCGATGGGCACGTCTTCGGGCAGGGCCTTGTCCATCACCCAGTTCATGGCCCCGGTGGCGAAGATCCGCATCAGGTCGTCTTCCAGTGAGAGGTAGAATCGGCTCTCGCCGGGATCGCCCTGGCGACCGGAACGGCCTCGGAGCTGGTTGTCGATGCGGCGGCTGTCGTGGCGCTCGGTGCCCAGCACATAAAGGCCCCCCAGTTCCCGCACTTTCTCGCCCTCGGCACCGCACTCGGCCTCGTACTTCTCTAGCAGTTCTGCGGCCCGGGCCTGGCCCTGCTCGCTAGCGGGATCTAGGCCCTCGGCGGCTGCGTCGCGGCGAGCCATGGCCTCGGGGTTGCCCCCCAGCACGATGTCCACGCCTCGTCCGGCCATGTTGGTGGCCACGGTGATGGCGTGCAGGCGACCTGCCTGGGCCACGATCTCGGCCTCCCGGAAATGCTGTTTGGCGTTGAGCACCTCATGGGAGATGCCCCGCTTGTTGAGCACATCGGCCAGCTTCTCGGAGTTCTCCACCGAGACGGTGCCCACCAGCACCGGCTGGCCCCGCTCGTAGCGCTCCACCAGATCCTCCACCAGGGCGTTGAACTTGCCGTCCTCGCTCTTGTAGATGAGGTCGCCCTCGTCAGCCCGGATCACCGGCAGATTGGTGGGAATCGGCACCACATGGAGGCCGTAAGTGCCGAACAGCTCGTTGGCCTCGCTCACCGCGGTTCCGGTCATGCCGGCCAGCTTGTCGTACAGCCGGAAGTAGTTCTGGAGGGTGATGGTGGCCAGCGTCTGGTTCTCCTCTTTGATCTTCACCCCTTCTTTGGCCTCCACCGCCTGGTGCAATCCCTCCGACCAGCGGCGGCCCTCCAACACCCGGCCGGTGAACTCGTCGACGATCTTCACCTCGCCCCGCTGGATTATGTAGTCCTTGTCTCGGTGGTACAGCTCCTTGGCCCGCAATGCGGCCTGTAGCTGATGGACCAGATTGGCGCTGACCGAGTCGTAGAGGTTCTCCACCCCCAGCGCCCGCTCCACGGCATGCACACCTTCCTCGGTGGGGGCCACAATGCGCTTCTCCTCGTCCACGTCGTAGTGGACGTCTCGCTTCAAACCCCGCACGACGCTGGCGAACTGGTAGTACGTCTTGGCCGCGTCGGCGAGGCGCCCACTGATGATGAGGGGGGTCCGGGCCTCGTCAATGAGGATGGAGTCGATCTCGTCCACGATGCAGTAGTTGTGGCCCCGCTGGACCCGGCGGTCGGCCGACATCGCCATGTTGTCCCGCAGGTAGTCGAAGCCCATCTCGTTATTGGTGCCGTAGGTGATGTCGCAGCCGTATTGCTCGCGCTTGAATTCCGAACCCCGCTCGCCGGGGACCACCAGGCCGACGGAGAGGCCCAGCCAACGGTGGATGGCCCCCATCCAGTCGGCGTCGCGAGCGGCCAGATAGTCGTTCACGGTGACCACGTGCACGCCCTTGCCGGCCAAGCCGTTCAAATACACCGGAAGCGTGGACACCAGGGTCTTGCCCTCGCCGGTTCGCATCTCGGCCACCCAGCCGAAGTGCAGGGCCGCGCCCCCCATCAGCTGCACGTCGTAGTGGCGCTGGCCGATGACCCGCCAGGCCGCCTCCCGCACCACGGCAAAGGCCTCGATGAGCAGGTCGTGCAGATCCTCGCCGTTCTCCAGTCGCTGGCGAAACTCCCCGGTGCGGGCCCGGAGGGCTTCGTCGGACAGCGCTTTGGTCTCGGGTTCGAGCGCGTTGATGTCGGGCACCAGGCTTTCCAGCGCCTTGAGCTTCTTGCCCTCTCCGGTGTTCAGGATCTTCTGAAACACACTCATGCTGCGCCTACTCTACCGCTGCGCCCTCTATATCCCGATAGCGGAGACCACGCGCCGCGCCACGGTGAGCGCTCCAGTGGGCGCGTTGAGAAGTGCCTTGTCGTTTGGACCTGAACTAGCTGGCCCGGCGCTCCCGGGAGTGGTGCTGACGGTCGATGCGGCGGGTCTTGGTGCGGCGAAGTTGGCGCTCCAGCTTGGCGATGGCCCGGTCCAAAGCCGCGAACGGCGTCGGACCGTTGACCCGGCTGCGAATGTGATAGCCGTGGCCCTCCAGGGTGACCTCGCAGATGTCGGGCTCGGGGATTCGGGGGTTCTTCTCCTCGCTGAACCGAACCGTGGCGTGATCGATGCCCGACAGATAGCGGTCCAGCTTGCCCACCTTTGTTCGGGTGGCCTCCCCCAGTCTCTGCGACACCTGCATCCCGCTGCTGCTTATGGTCACATCCATGGCGGCTCCCTTTCGGCTGGGCTTCTGTTGTGGGCTCTCATGGTAGCCACACCAGAAGGTTGTCGTGCGGAAGGCGTGGTGTAGGGCAATGGCGTGGCTCCGGCAACCACCGCGTCCACCCGCTCCGCACCTGCTGCGATAAGCGACTTGGCCGCAGACTGAAGGGTCGCCCCGGTGGTGATCACGTCGTCCACCACCAGAACTGCCGACGGCGAAGCCAGGCGGGCAGCGAAGACGGGAGCGCGAAACCGCTGGCTGCGGTTCCGACCGGTCTGGCCCGCCTCATCTACGCGCCTCAACAACCTGACGAAGGGCACCCCCGTCTCTCGGCTCAACGCCCGAGCCAGCAACTCGGCCTGGTCAAACCCCCGTTGACGCCGCCGCTTCGCAGACGTCGGCGCCCACGTCACCGCGTCGACGGCCAGGCCCGAAGGCAGGGTTGCAGCCATGGCCGATGCCAGCCACCGCACGCATGTCCGCTGATTGCGGTACTTGAGCCGGGCGAGCAACTCCCGGCCCGCCCCTGCATAGGCGAAGACCGACCAGAGCCCTGACAACGGCTCAAGCGCGGCCATCTCCCCCACGGCGCGCATATCCGCCGTGCACCGACGACATGGCGACGGCCCCGGCCCATCGCACCCCGCGCACAATTGCGAAAACAACATGGCTGGACACTAGAAGCGACCGGTGACAGATTGACCTGCCCTCGCGGGCCCACCCAACTGAGCAGATCAGTACCGGTAATGGTCGGCCTTGAAGGGTCCTTCGGCCGAGACACCCATGTAGTCGGCCTGGGCTGGGGTCAAGGTGGTGAGGCGCGCTCCGAGGGCATCCAGGTGCAGACGGGCCACCATTTCATCGAGATCTTTGGGCAGCGTGGCCACGTCGGTGCCGTAGGTCTCGGCGTTGGCGTGCAACTCCAATTGAGCCAACACCTGGTTGGTGAAACTGCATGACATTACGAAGCTGGGGTGGCCGGTGGCGTTGCCCAAGTTCAGCAGCCGGCCCTCCGACAAGATGATGACCGAGTGGCCGTCGGGAAACACGTACTCGTCCACTTGGGGCTTGATGTTGACGCGCTGAACGTCGGAAAGCGCATTGAGCCCGGCCATGTCGATCTCGTTGTCAAAGTGGCCGATGTTGCCCACCACTGCCTGATGCTTCATGCGCCCCAAGTGCTCGGCGCTGATCACGTCCTTGCAACCGGTGGCGGTGATGAACAGGTCGGCGGTTTCCAGCACATCCTCGAGCCGCTGAACCTCGAAGCCCTCCATGGCCGCTTGCAGGGCGCAGATAGGATCCACCTCGGTTACCACCACTCGGGCGCCCTGGCCCCGCAGCGATTGGGCGCAGCCCTTGCCAACGTCGCCGTAGCCGCATATCACGGCCGTCTTGCCGCCGATCATCATGTCGGTGCCCCGATTGATGCCGTCGATCAGCGAGTGCCGACAGCCATAGAGGTTGTCGAATTTCGATTTGGTCACCGAGTTGTTCACGTCGATGGCCGGGAACCGCAGTGTGCCGTCGGCCTTCATCCGATAGAGCCGGTGGACGCCTGTGGTGGTCTCCTCCGACACGCCCCGGACCCCCTTGGCGATGGCGGTCCACAGCCCGGGATCATCGGCCAGCGTGCGGCCCAGCAGGCGGCGTATCTCGGCCAAATCCTCGGAGTCGGCCTCATCGGGATCCCCGGCGGTTCCCGCCGCCTCGGCATCGGCGCCCATGTGCACCAACAGGGTGGCGTCGCCGCCGTCGTCGAGGATCAGATTCGGCCCCCCGCCGTCGGGCCAGCGCAGCACCCGCTCGGTACACCACCAGTACTCCTCCAGGGTCTCCCCCTTCCAGGCGTACACCGGCACCCCTTGGGGGTTGTCGGGGGTTCCCGCAGGGCCGACAGCCACCGCAGCCGCAGCCGGATCCTGAGTGGAGAAGATGTTGCACGACGCCCAGCGCACCTCAGCACCCAGCGCGGTCAGGGTCTCAATCAACACTGCGGTCTGCACGGTCATGTGGAGCGAACCGGTGATGCGGGCCCCAGCCAGGGGCTGAGCGTCGAAGTGCTGGGCCCGCAGGGCCATCAGACCGGGCATCTCGTGCTCGGCCAGGCGGATCTCGTTGCGCCCGGTTTCGGCTTGAGCCAGGTCGGCCACTTTGAAGTCTTGGTCAAGAGCCACTGCAACTATCGCTTTCTGAAGTCGGTTTTACCCTCAATGGGGTCATGTCGTGCGACCGGCCAGTGCTTGTCGGGCCGCCACAATCGCCGGTACCGGCCCGGGGTCGAGGCCTACCGCGGCAGCCATCTCCAGTGCGGTGACCGACCCCTGGTACATGAGGTCGAAAACCTGGGCCACGTGACCCTCCCCGGCCGCCTCAACGAGGTGGACTGCTCCCACTACCTCATCCATCAAGTCGACCAGGATGTCGAAGCCCCGCATCACCTCGGGATGTTCATGCTCGTGGCGCAGCAGCACCAGACTAAAGACCTGGCGGGTCAAGTCTCCGTGCTGGCCCCACCCCGCGATCTCGTTGTGCAACAGGTCGGGAACACCCGCGCTGAAGGCGGGGGACTTGGCGCTGGTGTTGATCATGTTCTTCCAGTGCCGGGCGGCCACGGTCCCGAGTCCGCCCCCTCCGTAGATCAGCGGCACCGTGCCGGATAGGCGACGGGCCAAATCAGCCGCCGCTTCGCGCATGGTGTCTCGGCGGTTGCGGACCTGATGGACCGCGTGGCGCACCCACTGGTCAGCGCCGGGGAACAGGCCCATCTTCCCCAGGATGATCATCGGGGCGACGGTAAGCACGCTCAGCCCGGCCCGGGGCGGATACAGCATCGGATCTACCTCGACCAGCGGCGCATTCCAGGCAGATGCCATCCGAGCCAGTTGGCCACCGCCGGTCACCGCCACAACCCGACCTCCGGCTTCGGCGGCCTGGGCCGCAGCCTGCACGATCTCGGGGGTGTCGCCGCTGGCGGAGAGAGCGAACACCAGGGTCTGCTCGTCCACATACGACGGCGGTTGGTAGCTCTTGACCACGACAATGGGCAAGGGCATGAACGGACCCGCGGTCACCGCCAGCAGGTCGCCTGCAAACCCGCCCGGACCCATGCCCAACACCAGCACATTGGAGATCTCCGACCGGTCGGGCAGCCCTTCTAGGTCATTGGAGCGTTCCAGCGCATCCAGCATCTGTTCGGGCAGGCGATTGACCGCCGGCCACATGCCCAGCGTGTCCACCCGCTCGCTCACCGCTGCACTCCGAACTTTGGCTTGCTCACGGAGCGCCCATTCCTCACGAAGCAAAGGTGAAGGGAATGGACTCCGACTCCGCTCTGGCCATCAGCCGCCCATGCTCGGCCTCATCCACAGTCTCAGCCTCGTCGATGAGCATGTTGGGGATGTCGTCTTCCACCAGATAGCGGCGGTGCAGGCGCGGATTGTACAGCGAGTCCTCATCGGGGAAATACAACAGCGGCCCCTTGTCGTCGGGGCAGGCCAGAATCTCGAGCAGTCGGGGATCCAGCGCCATGGCCACAGTCTTACTCACTCAACGCCGCGATCCCTAGCGCTGTCGCCATCAGCTTCTAGCCACCGGTGGCAGCCCGGAACACCAGTCCGTTACCGGCCATCTCCAGTGCGCCTGCTCCCGCCGGCACCCAGACGGCTCCGCCACCGGTGATTTTGTGTCCCGCCACCTTCACGCTCCCCGATGCACACAGCACAATCTCCGGACCCGAGGGCGCGAACCGCTGCGAGCCATCCAATTCGACTCGGGTGAGGCTGAAATCGGGAACCGGTGCCTCGAATGTGAAGCAAGGTCCGGTGGGAGCCTGGACGAGCACATCATGGGGACGGCAGTTCACAGCGTCCAGCAGGGCCGGAACGTCAACGTGCTTCACGGTGAGGCCGCCCCTAAGCACGTTGTCGCTATTGGCCATGATCTCAACGACCGCCCCCCGCAGGTACACGTGCAGGTTGCCGGCCCCCAGGAAGAGGGCCTGCCCCGGTTCGAGGCGGACCAGATTCAGCATCAGGGCGATGGCCACCCCGATGTCTCCAGGGTGCTGTTCCCCGATCCGTACCCCCCAATGCCGCTCATCGGGATACGGGCCCGGCTTCGAACAGGCCGCGGCCACCTGCTGGGCGATCTCAGTGCCGGATTCCGGCGTTTGCTCCAGCAGCCATCGAAGCGCCGGAGCAATCTCTCCTGCCTGCAAGAAGCTGATTGCCGGGTCCAGAGCGTCAACCTCCAGCGAGTCGAGAAGAGCCGCGGCGGAATCCGGCGGCCGAAGCCCGCACAGGGCGGTGAACGGTTCCAGCGCGCAGATCAGCTCCGGCTTGTGATTTCGATCTCGATACGACCGATGCTCGGCATCCAGGGGGATGCCCTGTTCATCCTCGGAATCGAATCCCGCTTGGGCCTGGCTGAGGGTGGGGTGGGTCTGGAGTGAAAGCGGCTGGTCCACGGCCAAGATCTTCAGCAGAAAGGGCAGCTCCCCGCCGAAGGTCTGGGCCGCGTCTTCTCCCAGCTCTCCAATCGGGTCGTTGGCGATCACCTGGTTTAGCGGCCGATTTGTCCCGCTTCGCCGCAGCACCGACGGCGCTCGGGGATGGGCGCCCAGCCACAGTTCGGCCTGGGGCTCTCCGGTGGGTGGCACCCCCATGATCTGGGGCAGGACCTCCCGCGACCCCCATGGGTAGGGCTGGATCGCCCCCGACAGAACACCCGGTGTGCTCACAGTCTCCAAGCCTTCAATCGCCTGCCGGCCACTCAGCGCTCACAGTCTCAAGTTAGGCCAATTCTCGGTTAAGCCAGCCAGATCAGGTTGATCACCGCAACCAGGTTGAAGCCGACGTGGGCCCAGATGGCCGGCCCCAATCGCTTGTATCGTTTCACCAGCAGGGCGGCAATGATCCCGAAGACCATCAGCGCGGGGAACTGGAGGAGTTGGAGATGCACCGCGGCGAATAGCGCTGAGGAAGCCAGCACTCCCATCACCGGCCCCCATTTCCGCTCGAACGCCTTCAGAGCCAGACCCCGGAAGAACAGCTCTTCGAAGATCGGGGCTCCCACCACCACCCCCAGCATCACCAGGGCAATGTCGCCGCCGGTGGCGGCCCGGTCGGTTATCTCCCGGGCGGCCTCGCTCACGTCGAAGTCGAAGAACTGCTGGAACGGGGCATAGATGAGCCAAACCACTGCGATCTGGGCAAACACCCCGACCAGGAGCCCCACGGGCACATCCGAGGCCTTCATCGACAAGCCGAAGTCGCGCCGCAGCCCAGTTCCTCGCAAGGTGCCGGCCACCAGCGTGGTCAGGGCGAACCCGCCCCACAGCCCGATCTGGCCCACCGGCAGGGTCCAAAGGGGAAGCGCGGGGTCGCTGCGCTCCTGGCTCATGGAGTCGCTCAGCCCGTAGCGCCCCACGTACGACCCAGTGCCGGTCTCACCCCCGGTATCCAGGCCGACTGCGGCCAGTACAACGAAAAAGACCACCACCGCGGCCAACCAGGAAAACACCACCCCGATGAATACATCGGGCAAACCCCAGCGGATTTCCCGTGTTCTTGTCCGCTCAGCTACTGCCACCGCACCGCAGCGTAATGGTGACTTTGTCGCCAACCACTCGTAGAATTGGCCGATGGCCTCCTCTCCGCCGCCGCCTCCCCCGCCGCCTGAGCGGCGAGATCCCGAGCGCGGGCCGGGTCAGCAGCCCACCACGCAGGGCCGGATGCCCCGCTGGGTGTGGTTCGTGGTGCTGGGATTGCTGGCCGCCTTGTTGTTCTCCAACGTGTTCCGCAGCGAGGACAAGGGCGATGAGATTTCGTTCCGGGAATTCGTTGTAGCAGCCACGGATGGCAGCATCGAAGAGGCGGAGTACAACAACAACACCGGCGACATCAAAGGAACGAGAACGGAAGGCGCAGGCGGCTCCAAGTTCCACACCACCGGGCCCAACCCGCTGCCTGAACAGGTCGAAGAGACCTTGCGGACCAACATCCCGACATTCGAATTCCACACCCCCCGCAGCAGCATCTGGGCCAGCATCCTGCCCCTGCTGATCCCGGTGGCGCTGATCTTCTTGATTTTCTGGTGGTTCCAGCGCCGGGCCCAGGGCCAGATGAGCGGGATCATGTCTATCGGGCGATCCAAGGCCAAGACCTATACCACCGAGCGGCCCGGAACCACCTTTGAAGACGTGGCGGGCTACGAGGGGGTCAAAAAGGAGATCGTCGAGGTCGTCGACTTCCTCAAGCACCCCGACAAGTTCGCCCAGATCGGGGCCCGCATTCCCAAAGGCGTGCTGCTAGTGGGTCCGCCAGGCACCGGCAAGACGCTCATCGCCCGGGCGGTGGCCGGCGAGGCCGGAGTGCCGTTCCTGTCGGTCACCGGCTCGGACTTCATGGAGATGTTCGTCGGCGTGGGCGCCAGCCGGGTGCGGGACCTGTTCCAGTCGGCTCGGAAGATGGGGCGGGCCATCATATTCATCGACGAGATCGACTCCATTGGCCGCAAGCGGGGCGCCGGCCTGGGCGGGGGTCACGACGAGCGGGAGCAGACCCTCAACCAGATGCTGGCCGAGATGGACGGCTTCGAGGCCACCGAGGGGATAGTAATGATGGCGGCCACCAACCGGCCCGACATCTTGGATCCCGCGCTGCTGCGGCCCGGACGGTTCGATCGCCAGGTGGTAGTCCCGCTGCCCGAGGCCGACGACCGCTTGCAGATCCTCAACGTCCACGTCCGGTCCAAGAAGATCGCCGCCGATGTCGACTTGCCGCTAATTGCCCGGGGATCGCCGGGCATGAGCGGTGCCGACCTTGCCAACCTGGTCAACGAAGCCGCGCTGTTTGCGGTACGCAGCGACTCTGACCAGATTCGAATGATCCACTTCGAAAACGCTCGCGATCGGGTACTGATGGGACAGCGGCGGGAGTCGATGGTCATGTCCGAGGAAGAGCGGCAGATCACCGCTTACCACGAGGCCGGCCATGCGGTGTGCGCGGCGGTCTTGCCCCACGCCGATCCGCTTCACAAGGTGACCATCATCCCCCGGGGTATGGCGTTGGGGGTGACCATGACGCTTCCCGAGGAAGACCGCCACACCCTGCGGCGCAACTACCTCGATGACATGCTGGTCATGCGAATGGGCGGGCGCATCGCCGAGGAGTTGGTGTTCGGGGTGTCGTCCAGCGGTGCGGCCGATGATCTGGCCGGCGCCACCGAATTCGCCCGGCGCATGGTGCGGGAGTGGGGCATGAGCGACCGCATCGGCCCGATGGCCTGGCGAAGCGCGGGACAAGTGTTTTTGGGCGACGAGATGATGACCAACCGGGAGTACAGCGACGAAACGGCCCGGGTCATCGACGAAGAAGTGGCTGAGATTTTGCGAACTCAGGAAAACCGGTGCCGGGAGGTGCTGTCCAAGCACCGCAACGGCCTCGACCTGGTGGCTCGCGCCTTGCTGGAGCACGAGACCATTTCCGGAGATGAGGTCGGCCGGCTGGTGCAGTTGGGCGATGAGGGCCCCATTGGAGATCCCCGGGACGTGATTGGCGCAGCACTCAGCTCTCCGAGCACAGGGGGGACGCGGGGCTCGGCTCCGACCACCGTCGCCTCGACGGCCGAATTAGAAGAGCCTGACGCCCCGGAGTCGTGGCCCGCACCCTGATTGCCCTTGGAGTCATCGCCGGGGCGCTGGCAGTGGCCTGGCTCTATCGCCGCTTCCGCCCCTCAAGCCCGACCGCGCCGACATACTCGGTGCCCACCAGTCTGGAACGCTGGGACTTCGCTCAACCCAACGCCGAATGGTTGTTGGCGGTGTTCACTTCCAAGACCTGCTCGACCTGCGCCGCAGTGGTGAAAGCAGCCCAAAGCCTGGCCGAGGATTCGCTGGCGGTGCAGGAGGTGGAATTCCGCCGCCACGGCGACCTTCACCACCGCTATGCAGTCGACGCCGTACCTCTGGCCGTGCTGGCCGACCGCACCGGCGCGGTGTGCGCCTCTTTGGCCGGCCCGGCCACTGCTGCGGAGTTGTCGGCTCTCATCGCGTCGGTTCGCACACTTCCGGGTACGGTCTGACCCATGGAGTTCCTGCCTTGGTATCCACCTGATTTGGCGGGCTGATGGGATTGTCAAGGGACTTGGCGGAAACCAGGGAGTTCTTCACCTCCCGGGCGGAAGGCTGGGAGGACCGCCATCCGGACGACGATGTCCTGTTCAAGTGGGCGGTGGACCAGCTTGATTTGTCCCCCGGAGATGTGGCCGTCGACGCCGGGTGCGGGTCGGGGCGAGCGCTGTCCTCTCTGCGGGCTGCGGTCGGAACCCAAGGCGCCGTCCTGGGCATCGACGCCACTCCGGCAATGCTTCTGGAAGCGACCCGCCTGGGGCGGAAGTCCATTTCGGTGTGCGCGCTGGGCGACGTCGGACGGCTTCCGGTGCGGGACGACTGCGTGGCAGGGATCTTGGCCGCCGGGTTGCTCCCTCACCTGCCAAACCCGGTGGGCACTCTTCAGGAAATGGCCCGCGTTGCTCGAAACGACGCTCGGCTGGGCGTATTCCATCCCATCGGCCGCCGGGCGCTGGCCGCCCGCCACCAAGAACGAGGGGCCCACGCCCACGATATGAACATCGACCCACACCGCATCGGACCTTTGCTGGCCGAGGGGGGTTGGACTTTGGAGTTGTTGGACGACGCTGACGACCACTACCTGGCCTTGGCGGTGCGAAATGGCTGACCTATCGGCCGCCCAAGCGGTCTTGTTCGAGGTCGCCGAGGGCGTGGCCTGGGTGACGATCAACCGTCCCGAGGCCCGCAACGCCGTCAACCAAGCGGTGTCGGAAGGCTTGGCCGCCGCCTGGGACCGGGTGGAGTCCGACGATGACGTCGCGGTGGCCGTGTTGACCGGCGCGGGCCAAGCGGCCTTCTCGGCGGGCGCCGACCTCAAGGAGATGGCCGCCCGAGCTGAGCGGGGACTGCCCTCTCACCTCACCAGGGACCGATTGGCCGACGGCGGGGTTACCAAGCCGGTCATCGCTGCGGTGAACGGCGTCGCCTTTGCCTTCGGTTTTAACCTGGTCATGCAATGCGACCTGTGCGTGGCCGCCGATCACGCCCGTTTCGGCATCTTCGAGGCCAGGGTGGGCCGGGGCTCGCCGTGGGCTGCCCAGCTGGGCTGGCTGATCCCTCCCCGATCGGCCATCGAGCTGCTGTGCACCGCTGAACCTATAGGTGCCCAAAGGGCGTACGAGCTTGGCTTGGTCAACCGGATAGTCCCCGCCGCCGGGCTGAAGTCGGCCGTGGCCGAACTCGCTAGGGCAATCACAGCCAACGCGCCGCTCACCGTCCGTGCCGGCAAGGCCATGATCCGGGCCACCGCCGGACTTTCACCGGCTGAGGCGGCGGCAGTGGCCGACAAGATCTACGAGCCGGTCTATGCCAGCGACGACGCCCAAGAGGGCCCCCGGGCCTTCGCTGAGAAGCGACCTCCCCGCTGGCAAGGGCGCTAGCCCAGCACGCGGAGAAGCTCGTCCAGATTTTGGGGACCCGGTAACCGGGCGCCAGCTTCGATCTCCTGAACCATCTGAAACACCGCATTGTTGGCCGGGGTGGGAATGCCCAGCCTCTTCCCCTCTCGGCTGATGAATCCGCTGAACGAGTCGATCTCGGTCTTGTGACCCCGCTCGATGTCCGTGGGCATCGACCCCTTGACGTCCCCCAACTCGGCTGCGGTGGCCTCCCACTGGGCTGCTAGATCGGCGGCCCCGGGCCCGCCTGCACCGCCGACAAGAATGCGCTCAGCTTCGATTCCGCTCACCGGCTCGATGTCATGGCCCCGGGCCTGACCAATCGCCACCGCCTCTGACCCGCAAGCCAGGCTGACCCGCCGAGGCCCGGGCTGCTCCCGGCAGTCTCTGGCTCTGCCCCCGAGCGTCGCGTTGACCGGGTTGCTCATGCAGTTCATCACCATCTTCGACCAGATGGCCCCCCAGATGTTTTCGCTCACCTCCACGTCAATTCCCGGCCCCAACTCCGTCGACACCTGGTCCAACCGATCGGTAAGGGTGCCGTCGAGTTCGCCGATCTGAAGCGTGGGACGCCAATCCAGCCTCACCTGGCCTGGCCCGGTCGCGGCCGCGGCAAACAGGACCACCGTGCCGATGACCCGCTCCGGACCTAGGAGTTGGGCCAACAGCGGCTCGTTGACGCCGTTCTGAGCGGAGATGACCGTGGCATCCGCCGCCAGTTGGGGGGCCAACAGGGGGGCCAGCCATTGGTTGTCGAATGCTTTGGCCGCCAGCACCAACACGTCGATTGAGGACACCTGCTGACACTCGCTGGTGTGCCACGCAGGCAGCCGCGTCGTGCGTTCAACCCCTGGTGCCGGGCCAACCAACCGCAGCCCATCCCTCTGGATGGCCGCAACATGGTCGGACCAGCCATCGACCACGCTTACTTCACCGCCAGCCAAGGCGATCTCGCCGGCGATGACGCCCCCGATTCCCCCGGCACCGGCCACAACCACATGCATCATTACCATGGTAGGAACTCTCTATGGCCCTCTCTCGATATCGCGACGCGGAGTGGTTCCAGCCCGCCGAGAACCCCGACCCCGACGACACCGGCTTAGAGAAGGCATGGCTGCATCGAGGCTCGTTCTTCGCCCACGCCATCCGCCTGGCACCGGGATATGTGATTCCGCCCCACAGCCATGACAAAGACGAGCTGATGGTGGTGGTGGCCGGCAGCGCCACCCTGGACAGCGGCGCGGTGGTGGAGCCGCCCGACACTTTGCTGTTGGCCGCCAACGTCGAATACGGCTTCACCGCGGGCCCCGAGGGCATGGAGTTCATGGTGGTCCGCACCGGCCAAGCCGGACTGACCATCACCGGATGAGCCCGCCGTTCAAAGACCTCGTCCCGCTGGTGCGACCCCGGTCCATAGCGCTGGTGGGGGCCACCCCGATAGAGAGCAACAAACTGGGCTCATGGACGCTGGGCAACCTGCTCAAGCACGATGTGCCAGCCGACCTGCATTTGGTCAATCCCCGATACGACTCGCTGGAAGGGCGGCCTTGCTACCCCGACCTGGAATCGCTGCCCGAACCCCCCGAATTGGTGCTGGTGCTGGTGCCTGCGGCCGCGGCCATCGACATCCTGCGTCAAGCCGAGGGGCTCGGGAGCCGAGCAGCCATCGTCTTCAGCAGCGGGTTCGGCGAAGGCGACCGAGCCGGTTCGCCGCTCGATTTGGAGCTGCAAGCATTCTTGTCTGAAACCCCGATGGCGGTGTGCGGGCCCAACACCAACGGCGTGATCAACTGCGTGGACCGAATTCCGGCCGGTTTCCCTCCCTACGCCATGGCCGACGAGCTGCCCGCCGGGAACCTCGGCGTGGTATCCCAGAGCGGCGCCCTGGTGTCGTCTCTGGTCCAGCACCTCCAGCAAAACGGCCACGGACTGACCGTGGGATTCGCGGTGGGGAACGGCATCGACCTGAAGGTGAGCGACTACGTCCGGTTCTTGGCCCATGACGACCGCACTGAGCAGATCCTGGTGTATGTGGAGGGGCTGCGCGATGCCGACCAATTCTTCAATGCGGCCGACGAGGCCTGGGCCGCGGGAAAGCCGGTGCTGGTGTTGAAAGCGGGCCGCTCGCCCGAGGGCGCTGACGCGGCCCGCAGCCACATCGGCGCCCTGGTGGGCAGCTACGAGGCCTTTGCCGCCCGCTGTCATCGCCACGGGATTCTTCTCGCCCACGATCTGGCCGAGTTGGCCGCCCTTCCCCTGGCCCGGGGCCGTTGGGGGCGGCGCGCCGGAGTGCTGTCGTCCTCGGGAGCGGTGGCGGGAATCCTGGCCGATTCTGCCCGCGACAAGGGTTTCGACGTGCCTCCCCTGGGACCGGAGGCCCAGTCCAAGCTGGCTGAGTGCATGACGCTGGGTGAGCCTCGCAATCCACTGGACCTCACCGGCCAGTCGGTTGTCGACCACGACCTGCTGCCAGCCGCACTGGATGCCATGGGCGGCGACCCCGGATTGGATTTCCTAGCCCATGGAATGCTGATCGGCCCAGAGGTCATCATCGACAAGCAGATCGACGCTCTCGTGGCCCAGGCCGCCAGGGGAACCCCGGTGGCGGTATACAGCGCGCCGGGGCGGCATCCGGTGGACTACCCGAGGCTGGCCGAAGCCGGGATCCCGGTATTCGACTCTCCCGATCGGCTGTTCTGCTGCCTGGACGCCTGGACAAGCCGACGGCACCTACAACCACAGCCTCCCCCTTGGCCTGATGAGACGTTGGACGATCTGCTCGCCGACATCATGGCCCCGAACTGCTCCCCGGCCGAATACGACATCAACCGCCCGGCCGCGGTCAAGCTGATGAGTGAGGGCATCGACCACAAGACCGACCTCGGACTGGTAGAGCTCGACGTGCGGCCCGACGATGTCGCCGATGTTGCCGCCCGTTTGGAGGCCCGCGGCCAAGAACTGGGCTTGGCCGACGCCGCGGTGGCCGTCCAGCCCATGGCCGATCCCGGCGTCGAGCTCATCGTCGGCATCAGACTGGATCCCGAAGTCGGTCCATCAGTGGTAGTCGGACCTGGAGGGGTGCTCGCCGAGTTGGTCGACGACGTGGCCGTCGCTCCCGCCCCGTTGAGCACCGAAGAGGCCCACGCCCTGTTGGACAACACCAAGGCCGGGGCGCTGCTAAACGGCGTGCGGGGCAATCCCAAGGCGGATCGGGACGCCGCGGCCGAGGTGCTGGTTCGACTGGGATGCATCGCCGCCCGCCACGGCACAGAGGCCGAGATCAACCCGCTTATCGTGCATACTTCAGGGGTCACCGCCGTCGACGTGCTCCGCGGCGGTCACTGAGCATCGCCGGCTAAGGGAGGCGCCCGTGGAGTTCACCCCCGAACAGGAGATGCTGCGGGAATCGGTGCGGGCCTTCGCGATCCAGGAGATGCCCGAAGGGTTCGCCCGGGAGTGGGACATGAAGGGCGAGCCGCCGCTGGACACCTACCAGCGGTTCGCCGACGCCGGGTTCATGGGGGTGGGCATCCCCGAGCAATACGGCGGCCAGGGCGGCGGCATCGTGGAGGTGGCCATCGTGTTGCACGAGCTGAGCCGGGCCATGATGTCGTTCGCCATCATGGTGTACCGGTCGGCCATCCACGCGTCGGGGGGATTGCAGATCTACGGCACCGAGGAGCAGCGGGAGCGCTTCCTGCCCGGCATCGCCAGCGGCCACCTCAAGTTCTGCTTCTCACTCAGCGAGCCCGATGCCGGGTCGGACGCCTTCAACCTGAAGTGCCGGGCGGTGCGCGACGGCGACGAATACGTGGTGAACGGCATCAAGATGTGGAACTCCTTCGCCCGCCACGCCGACAACGTGCTGCTGGCCACCCGCACCTCCGACGAGCCAAGAAAACAGGACGGCATCACCTTCTTCGTGGTGGACCTGTCCAGCCCCGGCATCGAGATCACCCCCATTGAGACCATCGGCGAGCGGGCCAGTGGGACCAACATGGTCACCTACACCGACGTGCGGGTGCCGGCCGCCAACATTTTGGGCGCCGAGGGCCAAGGACACCGCAACCTCCAGGCCAACCTGGAGCGAGAGCGGTTCTCGTCACTGCCCATCAACCTGGGGCCTATGGAGGCCATCTTGGAGGAGGCTGTCGAGTACGCCAACACCCGAGAGCAGTTCGGCCAGGCCATCGGGCGCTTTCAGGCCATCCAGCACATGCTGGCCGACGTGGCCGTCGACGTGAACATCGCCCGCACCCTCACCTGGGACCTGGCCCGGCGCATCGCCGCGGGCGAGCCGTGCTCGCTGGAGGTGTCGATGGCCAAGCTCTGGATCAGCGAGGCCATGATGCGGGCCAGCTACACCGGCATGCAGGTGATGGGCGGCTACGGCTACACCCTCGACTCCAACATGCAGCTCCACTGGCGCAATGCCCGCCTCGGAACCATCGGCGCTGGCTCCAGCGAGATCCAACGCAACATCATCGCCCGCCAAATCGGCCTCGGCGGCCAGCCTTCCTAAGCTATTGGCCGAGGCTTTGGCGGTGTACCTCGAGGGACTGCCAGGGGGGCGCCCGGTGGAAAGATCCGTCTTGCATGATGGCCACGATTCGCGCACTGTCCTGGAGGATTGAGACATCGACAGTCGGATCCCCATCAATGAGCAGCAGGTCGGCAAGTCGACGCTCCTCGATGGTGCCGACATCGAAACCGACCATCTCGCCGGCCGTCTTCGTTGCAGCCACCAGCACTTCGACCGGCGTGTAACCGAAGAGATCGACGAAGAGTTGGAGGTCGCGCGCGTTGCGTCCGACGGGGTTGTAGGGGAAGCCGTAGTCGCCCCCCGGGACGACGCGGATGCCGCGGCGCTTCATCTCGGGGTATATCCGCTCCATGGCCTCCAGCCCAGCGACTGCTCCCATCCGTTCTGCAACCGCACGGTCGATGCCGAAGTCCTCGGCCTCGTGGATGCGGGAATAGAGCAGCCCCGGTGCCGGCGCCACAAACAGCTCATCCCGATGCTCCTCAAGCATGTCGAGCGCCTCTTCGTCGGCGAGGGTGCAGTGGTAAATGCACCGAAAGCCCGCTCGCACAGCACGCTTTACCGCCTCGGCAGCCTGGGCGTGGCACGCCAACCACATGCCCGCCTCGCGAGCGGCCACGCCCACTGCCTGGGCCTCCTCCTCGGAGTACATCAGCACCTTGGCGCCTCCGGGGCTGAACCCATCGTCGCTGGACATGAGGAATTTGATGGTGTCGACGCCGAGGTCGGCCATGTCGCGCACGTACTGCTGCAAACCCGGAATGCTGCGGTCGTGGGTCGGGTCGTGCCCCTCGGGCACACCCATGATCCCTTCCTGGCCCTTTTCCATTGCCGAGGCGCGCAGTCGCGGCCCCGGCAGTCGGCCGTCGTCGATGTGGTCGCGCAGAGCCACTTCCATGCGCTCGCCGAGCGATCCGGCTGAGTAAGCGCTGGTGAAGCCCGCATCGAGGGTGATTCGTGCATTCACCGCAGTGGTGAGCATGTGCTCCTCGATCGGGAGCGCCATGGCGTTGATGACCTGCTCAATCGACGACGGCCAGGTGAGATGAGCGTGCCCCTCGACCATGCCGGGCATTAGGGTGCCGCCACGACCGTCGACGACCATGGCCTCGGGCGCGTCGATCTCCTCGCTTCCGACAACCACCTGATCGATGCGATTGCCCCGCACCAATGCGGAACCCGGGAAGCGCTCGGCCCCGGTGCCATCGAAGATCTGCACGTTCTTGAAGAGGACGGCACCACCGCCGTGTCGTCCGATCATTGCGCATCTCCCGTGTCAGCGACGAGACCTGCCGAGGTGATCCCGGCGATGGCACAGATGTCGTCGTCGTCGGACGTTCCCCCGCTGATGCCAATGGACCCCAGAAGCGTTCCCTCGATGTCGCGGATGAGCGCCCCGCCGGCAACGGGCACGATCCCGTGCGGCAGCAGCTGGCCAATTGAGGTGAAGAACTTCGGAACGGCGTCGGCCCGCCGGGCCAGCTCGCGGCCGCCGAAACCCATGGCGAGGCAGCCGTGGGCCTTGCCCATGGCGATTTCAACTCGGCCGATGCCAGAACGCTCGTCGCGCTTGACCACCAAGGGGTGCCCGCCCGTGTCGAGCACCACCACCGTCATCGGCGGGAAGCCGTGCTCGGTCGCAGCGGCCAGCGCGGCGTCGACAATACGGTCGGCTACCGCCAGCGACAGGGGGCCGCTCACGCCAGCCCCGGCATCTCGCTGAACGCCTCGGAAATCCAGTCCGCGATAAAGGAAATAGTAGCCGCCCGATGAAATGCCGGGACCAGTAGTGTCGCAGCGGTGAACGAACCCTCAGTGCTGGCGAAGTTGGCCAAACGGGAGCCGGATGACCTGGCGTTGGAGGACGACACCCACCGGGTGACATGGGCGGAGCTGGACCGCCGCACCCACGCCATCGGCCGGGGACTGCTGGCCGCGGGGGCCTCATCAGGGGACCACGTGGGGCTGGTGTGCTCCAACCGCACCGAGTTTGTGGAGGTCATGCTGGCCTGCTTCCGGGCCGGGCTGAAGATGACCCCGATCAAGACCAATTGGACCGCCACCGAGATCGCCTACGTGCTGGACGACGCCGGTTCGGCACTAGTGGTGACCGATACCCCCGCGGCCCAAGACGCGGCGGGCGACCGCCCCGTGATGTGGATTGGCGACGATTTCGATGCTTGGGTGGATGCCCAGGATCCAACTCCGTTCCCGGCGGGAGGCACCGGTTACCGGATTCCGTACACCTCGGGCACCACCGGGCGGCCCAAGGGTGTCGAGCGCACCCTGGACTCGGAGTCCACCTTCGAGCAGTGGTGGGAGTTCTCTTCGCTGGGCGCTCAGGGATTGGGGCTTCCCCGCGACGGCAAGCACCTCATGGTGGCCCAGCTCTTCCACGGTGCTCCCCTGGCATTCGCCCTCGGTGCGCTGGCCAACGGCGCCCCCATGCGGATCATGGCCCGGTGGGATGCGGAACGGGCGGTGGACGTGATCAACGACGGCGTGACCGCCACCATCATGGTCCCCACCATGTTCCGCCAGCTCTTGGCCTTGTCCGATGAACGCAAGGCCGGGCTGGACCACGCCCGCTTGGCCACTGTCCTCCACGGCGGCGAGCCCTGCCCGGTTCCCCTGAAGCAGCGCATGATCGACTGGTGGGGCCCGATCTTCACCGAGTACTACGGCTTCACCGAAGGCGGCATGACCACGTGCAATTCGCCTGATTGGCTGGCCCGTCCCGGAACGGTGGGAACTCCCATCGGGGAGCTGGCCATCCAGATTGTGGGCGACAACGGCGAGATTCTGGGACCGCGGGAGCCCGGCACGGTGTACTTCCGCCGTCCCGAGGGTCGCTACTTCCGCTACATCAACGCTGACGACAAGACCAACGACGCCTACAACGACTCCGGGTTCTTCTCGGTGGGCGACATCGGATATCTCGATGAGGACGGCTATCTGTATCTGTCCGGCCGCAGTTCGGAAGTGATTGTGGCCGCGGGAGTCAACATCTACCCGGCCGAGATCGAAGACGTGGTGTTCGCGGTCGACGGGGTGGCCGATGCCTGTGCGGTGGGCGGGCCCGACCCCGACCGAGGCGAACAAGTGGTGGTGTTTCTGGCCGTGACCGACGGATTTGCCCCTGATGACGTCACCTCAGCCATCGACGCCGCCTGCACTCAGCACCTCGCCGGCTACAAGCGCCCCCGCCGCTACATCATCCGCCCCACCGTCGACCGCGACCCCACGGGCAAGGTCCTGCGCACCAAGCTCCGCGACGAACTCTGGGATGGCGAATAGCCGCTACGGCTCCCACAGCAGGGTGTCGGCCATGAATTGGCTCCAGGCGAACCAAAACGCCTGGTGACCTACAATTTCGTCGCCAGCAGCATCGACGGCGCGCACCCCGCCCCCGTCTAGGCGGAGTTGCACGCCGCTCAACTCCACCACCTCGCCAGAGCGCAGCGCTTCCGCCGCAGCTTCCACCGGGAACGCCACGGGGGTACCGTCGTCCAGCACCACGCCGAACACCTGATCTTGAACACTGAGGCGTTCGTCCACGTCGCCCACCGGGAAGATGGGTCCGCGGTCGTCGCGCCCGCCCAGCGGGTTGAAGGGATATACCCGGCCGATCCCGCCGCCCTGGGCAACAATCGTGGTGTGGGGATGCGCAGCCTTCCAGTCACCCCAGGTTGTGGTGACCACCGTGGCCTGCGGCAGCACAATTTCCCTTTGGCGCAGGGGTCCTGACACCGCCCGCCCGGTGAAAGTGTCGAACACCGAATTGGTCACCAAGTCGTACATGACCTTGTTCGACCGCGACAACAGACCTGATGTCCGCAACACGGGCATCTCGACGCCGTCGGGCACGTCGTCGGTGAAGTAGGCCTGCGCCGAGCCGCACAGCGTGCAGTACGGCATACCGATACGGCGCTCCCCGAGCGAGTCGTTGACCATCTCGTGGATTTCCATGATGTGGCGCGGGTAGGCCCGGGCCTCGTCGCCGATCACCACCGCGAACACGATGCCGTCATCGGGATACCAAGAGCCTCCCTCGGCGTCGGTCACGCCCGGATCGTCGAGCGCGGGGATGCAGCCCTGCGGACACGGCCGTGGATCGCCGAATTCTCGGTCGTCAATCAGCACTCCGCCCCAGCTCACCAAGCGCCAGTCGATGTCGGCGTCGGCGTCTTCGAAGAACGGCTGCCAGCCCGGCTCGATCAGGGTGAACAGCCGGCCTTTGTAGTCGGCGTAACCGTCGAAGACGGGCAGATCCCAGGCAATCAGGTGATCGGTCACCGATTGCCAGGGGCTCCTGAGGGCCACCGGATCGTCGTTCAGCGCCGCGCCGGTCAGGGATTCAAAGGCCGAGATCGCCCCGGTGGAGATGTCGCCGCCGGGGCGAACGAATCTCATGAGGTCAGACAAGATCCAGGCCAGCCGGGCATCGCCCGACACCGCCAGACGGGACACCTCGGCACCGCCCAAACCGCCGGTCCGCAATTTGGACCAGATGGAGTCGAGTTGATCGGTGGCTG
>VYEX01000070.1 GCA_009842675.1 Acidimicrobiia bacterium
GGTGGTGCCGGGGATGGTGGGGATGAAGGGGGCGACGAGTTCGAGGCGGGCGCCGCGAGCGGCGACGTCGTCGGCAAGGGTGGCGAAGGCGTCCCAGCATTGTTCGGGGTCTTGGTCGCAGAAGTAGAGGCGGAGCACTTCGGGGTGCTCGCCGGTTAGGGGCGGTAACCCGCCTTCTTTGGCGACTTGAACGAAGTCAATGATCTGGCCGATGGGGTTGCCCTCGGCGAGGAGCTCGGGGTCGCGCTCGGCCCGCAAGGCTGAGGCAGCGGCGAGCACCGATTCGGTGTCGTCGCCTCTGATCCAGGCCACGACCAGGCCCGCATAGGGATGGTCGAGGGCGATCTCGGGCGGAATCGGGGCCGGCCCCCGGCCCGCCGAGCCAGCTAGGTCGTAGGCGGCGGTGCTGATGTGATCGCGGTTGGGGTTCATGCGCCCAGAGGCGAACAGGTCAGGGCCGACGGCAAACGAGTAGCCGAAGGTGTCAGCGTCGCGCCCTTGCTCCATCCAATACAGGGCGATGAACGAGCCATTGTCCACCGGATCGGCCACCGCGCCATCGGCGGGGAAGCGCAAGTTCTTGAGCCGCCTCGTGGCCACGTAGCGCCGGTAGGCGAAGCAGCCGGGAGCGGCCGTCATGGCCGCATAGGCATGATCGTGTTCGTACCAGCGGTTGTACTCGTGCAGCCCCTCGCCGCGGTGCGGCTCGATGAAGGTGATCATCGAGTGGCCCAGGTGGATCTGGCTGCCTACTGCCAGGGTCGTATCAGACATGTCGTCGCCTCCTATCGCCGTCGAATGATACGCCCCCGCCCACGACCCTTCCGCAAGATCTAGGTGCTCGCTGTTGAATTGCCGGGTTTGCCTCGGTGGGGGTCGTTGTAGGGTTCCGCGGTGGTTTCTGTGAGTCCGTGGTTGCTCGAAGACGGCGTGCTGCATCTGAATCACGGATCGTTCGGGGCGACGCCGGCTCCGGTTTTGGAAGCACAGGAGCGGATTCGCCAGCGCTTTGAGGCCAATCCCACCAAGTACTTCGTCGGCGGCGAATACCAGAGCGAACTGGACGCCGCCCGCCGGGTGGT
This sequence comes from Acidimicrobiia bacterium, assembly GCA_009842675.1. GTDB lineage: Bacteria > Actinomycetota > Acidimicrobiia > Acidimicrobiales > Bin134 > Poriferisocius. The sequence goes on from VYEX01000070.1 coordinate 1,083, forward strand.
GGCCGACTTCGTGGGGGCCGATGAGGCGGGGTTGGTGTTCGTGAACAACGCCACCACCGGGGTGAATGCCGTTTTTCGGTCGCTTGAACCCAGCCTGGTCCCCGGCGACGAGATCCTGGTGGCCGACCACGAATACAACGCCTGTGTGAACGCGGCGCTGGTCTCAGCCGAACGGGCAAACGCCCGCGTTGTCACGGCCCAGGTGCCCTTTCCGCTGGACTCTTCTCAGCAGGTGGTCGATGCTGTGCTCAAGGCCGTCACCGAGCGCACCCGGGTCGTGATGATCGACTCGGTGACCTCGGCGACGGGGCTGGTGATGCCGGTGGCCGAACTCGCCGCCGCCCTTGAGCCCGAGGTGGCACTGCTGGTGGACGCCGCCCATGGCCCCGGCATGTTGGACTTCGACGTCTCGGCGCTGGGTGCTTCCTACGTCACAGCCAACTGCCACAAGTGGATGTGTGCCGCCAAGGGCGCGGCATTCCTGTGGGTGCGAGAGGACCGTCGCGAGGGCCTGTATCCCCCCGTGATCAGCCACGGCTACAACGACGCCTGGCCATCGAGCGAGAGCCGCTTCCACGCCCAATTCGACTGGACGGGAACACAGGACCCAAGCGCCTGGCTCACCGTCCCCGTCGCCCTCGACACAGTGGCCGCCATGCATCCCGACGGCTGGCCCGGAGTCCGAGCAGCTACCCGAGCGCTGTGTTTGACGGGCCGCAAGATTCTGCTCGACGCTCTAGGAATCGATCCGCCGACGCCCGAGAACATGATCGGCTCCATTGCCTCGGTGCCCGTCCCTCCCGCCGACAACTCTGGCTCGGAGATCTTCGACCCGCTCATGGCCGCTCTAGCCGACAACCACAGCATCCAGGTGCCGGTGTTCACCTGGCCCGAGCCCCCCGAGCGCCTGCTCCGCATCTCCGCCCACCTCTACAACGAGGAATGGCACTACCAGCGCTTGGCCGACGCTCTCCTCACCGAGCTCGGTACCTAACTCAACTGGGAAAGGCAAGCCACAACGCTGTGGGAAGAGGTCTCGGTACCCTCAGCGGTGGCGGACGAGGCCGAACGGGAAGCGGCCTTCGATGAAATACGTGGACGACAGGAACACCGGCCGCCCCTCGCCGTCTAGGTGGTTCTGCACCAGCACGAGATAGGAGGCATCCTCCGGCCTTTCTCCCCAGCCGATGTCATCGCCGTGAGCAGCATGGAGCTCGGTTGTTGCGACGGCGACATGATGACCGTGTCGACCGAGCAACGCGAATACGGAACCAGAGATTTCAGAAGGGTCCGGTGCACCGCCCAGGTGGTCTACCGGGATGACGTCGTACGAGAAGGCCACGACTTCGGCATCGGCGGTCAAGGCTCTCTCGATCTCCACCACCTCCGCCGACGGGTTGAGCTGAAGCTCCTCGGCTTCCTCCTTGGAGATGTCCCTGATCGAGATGCTCCGATAGCGCATGCCAGGTTCGAGACCGCGTCGACGTATCGTCTCGGTCATAGACTCAAGACGACGGATGTCGGCCTGGTGGTCATGTCCGGTGGCGACGACAACTGTGCCGGACCCATGCCGTGTCACCGTCAGCCCGCGGCTCTCCAGGTCTTGAAGAGCCGTGCGAACCGTGCTTCGGGATACCTCGTAGTGGGTGGCCAGTTGATGCTCACCCGGCAGGCGTCTACCGGTTGGCCATTCGCCGCTTTCGACGCGCTCCCGCAGGTCCCGTGCTACGCGGTCCGATTGGGTCATCGCGATCCTCTATGACGTAGTAGTCGCCCGGCAGTCACACGACTCGGAGGTTGCCGCCGTCGATTGGGATCTGTGCGCCGGTAGTCGCCGCGAATGTGTCGCTGCAGAGCTCGGCGACGACAGCTGCGACCGCCTTCGAGCTCACCGTTGCTTTGAGCAGATTGCGGGACTTGTACTCTTCGACGGTCAGTCCATGCTGCGTTGCCCTCGCTTCGAGGGTCTCATCGTCCCAAAGCCCGGTGTCGAACACGGCGTCAGGGTGGACGACGTTCACGCGGATGCCCTCTTCGGCCCACTCGATCGCCGCGACCCGCGCCAGTTGTGTCACGGCCGACTTGGAGGCGGAGTAGGCGGCTGCGCCGGGCCCGGGGGCAGGTACGTTCTTTGATCCGATTATGACGACCCGCCCACCGATGGGCGAGAGCGCCAAGAGGTCGTGGGTCGACGAGAGCAGCTGCGCGATCGCGTCGACGTTCACGGCTTGGACTGATCGCCAGTCGGCGAAGTCGAGGTGTTGAATGGGCGCTGACGGGCCGAAGATGCCTGCCGCAGCAACGACGATGTCGACCCCGCCGAACCGCTCAACCGCGTCGTCGATGGCGCGTTGTTGGGCGTCTGCGTCGATGACGTCGACCTCGCGCCCGAGCCAGTTCGGTCCTTCGAAAGCGCACTCGACAACCGGTGAGGAGTCGAATCCGGTCACGGCGCAGCCTTGTGAGAGAAGGGCATCGGCACAAGCCCGGCCAATTCCTGATGCGGCCCCGGTGACGATCGCGGCGCAGCCGGTGAATCGGGCCTTCGGACCGTCAAGGGCGAGCTTGGCTTGCTCGAGCGACCAGTACTCGACGTCGAAGATTTCCTCGGGCGGGAGTGCGACGTAGCCGCCGAGGTGGTCTTCGGCCCGTTCGAGCACGGGCATGGTGTGGGCGTAGATCTCAGCGGAGATGGCCGATGCCTTGGCGGTGTCGCCAATGCCGAGGAGGCCGATTTCAGGATCGACCAGCACTCGGGGCGCGGGGTCAAGCATCTTGAGTTGTTCCTCGGAGCGGGCTGCGTTCTCGCCGAAGTAGCCCCTGTAGGCCTCTGCGAAGGCGTCGATGTCAGTGCCGACCGCTGCTGTTCGCTTCGTTCTCAGCACATGGTCCGGGGTCAATGGGCCCCTATTGGCCAGGCTTTCAAGGTCTGGTCGAGCCACGAAGCGGGCGACTTGCGGCGTCCAGTGTCGCCCCACGATGAGCGGCTTTCCGGCGACCTCTGAGAGTTGCCGGCGAAGTTCGGCGAGGCGAAGGCAGATGCACGGAGGTGGCGGTTCGGTGGTCGGCACCGCCATTGGCGCATGTTCATTGAGCCATGCTTCGGCGCGGGAGATGAGCTCCACGTGGCGTTCGTACGCCCCTCTCGTCGTGTCGGCAAAGGTGAACAGACCGTGGTTGAGGAGGACCATCCCGGAGTAGCGGTCGTCATCCCACATCTGCGACACCACTTTTGCGAGGTCGAAGCCCGGCATGACGTACGGGATGATGAGCACGTCCGGTCCATAGACGTCCCTGACAATGGTCTCCCCTTCGGCAGTGTTGGTGAGGGTGACGATCACATCGGCGTGGCTGTGCTGCACCGCCTTGTGGGGAATCAGGGCATGGAGGAGCGTCTCAACCGATGGCGCGGGTGCTGCGGGGTCCAGGGAAGCGGCCGAGAGCTCTCGCATCATGTCCACGTCGCTCAGTGAGTCGAGGGCCAGCAGCTCGAGGAGGCGAGCGTGGCGGAGCGGGGCGAAGCCCGCTCGCTCGATCGTGGCCAGATCCCAACCCGACCCCTTCACGTAGAGCGCGTCAATTTCCTGGCCCGTGAGGTCGTGGAACGGCTGTTTGACCGACGTGTTCCCGCCACCATGCAAAACGAGAGCTGGGTCGCTGCCCAGCAGCTGAGACCCATGGACGCAGGCATCAAGGTCGTCGCTGTGTTTGCTGTCAGCGCCCGCCGACGTCCATCTGTTCTCCATGAAGCCCTCGCGACTGACCAATGACGTCTACTTGTCAGACAAATTAGGCGTTCGCCTGATGTGAAGTCAATATCGGGTGTGAGCCTGCTCAGCCCGTGAGCAACCGAACATCGGGGTTGAGATAGCCGTGGCTGTGCGAGTACCTTGGCCGTAGTTGTCAGACAAATAGGGGTAATTGGTCTTGAATCGTACTGTGGATTGGGTTGAAGACGCGGTGGAGATCATCGACCAGACGATGCTTCCTGGCGCGGTAGAAGTACTTCGCCTCACCACAGTCGCCGACGTGGTGGCGGCCATTGAACGGCTCTCCGTTCGGGGGGCTCCCGCGCTGGGGGTCGTCGGTGGTTTCGGCGTTGCGCTCGCCCACCGAGAGTCGGCCGGTGATCCCGCGCAGCTGGAGGCCTTGCTCAACGACCTAGAGAACGCTCGCCCTACGGCAGTGAACCTCGCGCGTATGGTCCTCCGTGTTGCCGAATTCGCTCCCCAGGGCTTCGACGCGGTGCTCAATGCAGCCTTTGAGGTCCGAGATGAAGAGATCGCGGCATCTCGCGGTATGGCAAGGCGAGGCGCCGATCTCGCGGCGCAGTTCGTGGATGGCCGGCCGCTAACGGTGATGACGATCTGCAACACAGGAGCGCTCGCCGCCGTAGAGGGCGGTACGGCGCTCGCGGTCGCCGAAGAGCTCCACAAGCGAGGCCTATTGGAGGAGGTTGTAGCGCTGGAGACCCGGCCACTGCTGCAAGGCGCCCGGCTGACGGCCTGGGAGCTCGCCCAGATGGACGCTCCGCACCGGCTCATCGTTGACAGCGCGGCTGCATCGGTGCTGGCTAGCGGCCTTATCGACGTTGTCTTGACCGGCGCCGACCGGATCGCCGCCAACGCAGACACCGCTAACAAGATAGGTACGTTCAGTCTTGCCCTCGCTGCCGCCGATGCTGGCGTTCCCTTTGTGGTGGTGGCTCCCGAATCGACCATCGACCTCGAAACAACCTCGGGCGCGTCAATCCCGATCGAGGATCGAGGGGCCCGTGAAGTTGTCTCCTACCCGCTTGAGGGTACGGCTCCGCCTGAAACCCAAGTGATCAATCCTGCGTTCGACGTCACCCGGGCCGAGCTCATCACGGCCATCGTCACCGAGCGTCGAGTGGTGGACCTTTCCGGCGGAGAGACACTCACTGGCGAGCTGGATCCTTAACCGCCGAGGTGACGGCGCTTTGCGGCCACCTCGCCCTGAGGGTCAGTACATGATGGTGCGGGTTAGGTGGTGGGGCCAGAAGGTGGCGTGGTACGCCTTCCAGAGCCGGAAGTCCACCTGGGGGACAACTAGCGACTGCGAGGGTGGGCGAACCCGGTTGATGGCGTCGGTGAGTAGGGCAGTGGCGTACAAAGTGTGGGCCCGGATCTCCACTTCCTCGGGACTGTCGGCGGGGATCAGCTCGCCTCGGTTGATGGCAGCTTCCAGCTCTGCGGAGTAGGACAAAATGCCCATGAGTCGCAGGGCGACGGGGACGATGTAATCGGCGAACGCCGTCATCCGATCCAGATCGGCGACTGAGAAGGCACCTCCGCTGGCCAGCGCCATGTGCAGCTGCCAAAGCCACAACTGGGCCAACTTGTGCAACTGCACCTCATGGCCGTCGTGGGTGCTCACATCGTTGAACCGCGGAAACTCGGCCACCAGCCGCTCCAGTAGGCCGTTTCCATCGGCATACATGGCGGGGGCGCAGTCGGCTACGAACCGATGGGCACTGCCGTCGTAGCGATCGGCCAGAACTTGGCCGGCCGTGTTGAGGATCTCGACCCGCTCATCCAGCATGGGGATTTCGATGTTCCCGCTGAACACGCGGCCCAAATCGGATCGATTGATCTCGCCCAGGTAGGCACCATCGGTCAGCGGCACGCCATCGTTTAGTGCCTGGGTAACGCAGGCGAACATGCCCTCGCTGTCCGACCAGGTGCGGCCCTGATATTCAGCGGAGAACTTCACCCCGGAGTCGAAGTCGGTGAAGGCGAAGTTCATGACCGCATAGAAGAAGGAGGTATCGATGATCTCCGCCGGGTCGGTCCTGTCGCTGAAGGCGACGTCAACCGGGCCAGAGGGAAAGGCGAACTCCTCAAAGGCCATCCATGAGGCCACTTGCTCGATGGCCTTGACTGAGGTGTGGACGTGTCGTGTGCGATCGACCACTCCGCGCACCGAACGCAGCACTGGCGATGTCCACACTGGGGATTCGGGCATTTCTGGCTTCTCCTCGACGCATCAGCGTAATGCCAGTCGTTACGATTTTGACTGGCTCGTCGTAAGGACCATGTATGGACTCAGTTCGCTTTAGCTTTGACGGAGACCAGGCCTTGGCCGCGTTCACGGGTCGTGAAGGTGGCGTGAGCACGGGCGAGTTGGGCAGTCTCAACCTGAGCTTTGAGGTGGGAGACGACCCGGCACGGGTCATCGCCAACCGCAAGATCGCGGGCGACGAGCTGGGCTTCGACTTCCGCAACCTCGTGGTTCCCCGTCAAGTACACGGGGTACGGGTCAAAGTTGTAAGCGAGCACGACAGAGGCCGGGGCTCCGACTCATCGGAGTCCGGAGTGGCCACCTGTGATGCGCTGGTGACGAGCACGCCGATGATCCCAATGGCCGTCCTGGTGGCTGACTGCGCGCCGGTGGTGCTCTACGACCCGGCACAACCGGCCATCGGCATCGTGCACGTGGGATGGCGGGGGGCCATCGGGCGGATTGCCCAAAAGGCAGTGGAGACGATGGCACGGGAGCTGGGATCTCGGGTGCGAGATATCCAGGCGGGCATCGGCCCATGCCTGCAACCGCTCTCCCTCGAAGTCTCCATGAACGAAGCCATGCAAGCTGAGGGGGAATACCACCAGCAGCCGGCGGTGCTCTACGACGCCGGGGAGAAGCCGCACCTGGATATTCCGTACATGGTCAAACAGCAGCTGCTGGATGCCGGTGTGTGGCTCAAGAACATTGAAGACTCCCGAATGGACACCCTGAACGCCCAGCGCTTCTTCTCCCATCGTGGCCAGTCGGGCCGGGCGGGACGGTGCATGGGCGTGGCCATGCTGCGAGCCCCCTAGACGGCCAGCGGTCAGTCTGGAATCAAGACCCCGGGATTCATGAGGTTGTCGGGGTCCAGGGCGGCCTTGACGGCGCGCAGGACCTTGACCCCGGCGTCTCCGAGCTCGTCGGTCATCCAGGGGCGGCGGACGCGGCCGATGCCGTGATGGTGGGAGATGCCAGCACCGCAGTCTGTGGCCGCCTGCATGGCGGCAGCCCAGCAGGCGTCGTAGACCGACTGGTACTGGTCGGGATCGGACGGTTGGGCGGCGAAGGTGAAGTAGAGGTTGGCCCCGGATTGGTAGGCGTGTGATGTGTGGGCGGTGGCGGCGATCACCGTGGGCACCGCGCTGATGGCCTCGATGACCGCGGTGTAGAGCTGGCCGAGGCGGCCCCAGCTGGTGGCCACCTCAATGGTGTCGGCCACCAGGCCCTGCTCAAACAGCTCAGTCCAAGTGGGCACGGTGTTGCGGTGCTCGAACCAGTGGTCCACCACACCGGGGTCGGCCGGTTCTCCACTGCCCGCCTGGCACAGCTCGGCCACCGCGGCGGCTTCAAGCGCGGCGTGCCCGGGCGGTCCCTCGTGCAAGAAGATGCCCATGCAGCGGCCCTTGGGCAGGTGGTCGCGAAAGTGGCGGCGCGACTCGCCGGCGTCGTAGAGGCGCACCACCGGGGGCCGCCAGCCGGGCACGATCACGCTGCGCACCGCGTCGATCCCCGCGCTCATGTCCTCGAAGTGGAAGGCCTGGCGCACTCCCGGCTCGGGAAGCGGCCGCAGCGAAAACGTCACCTCGGTGACGATCCCGAGCGTGCCCTCGCTCCCCAACAGGAGCTCACGCAGATCAGGCCCGGCCGACGCCCGAGGAGTGGGTCGCGACCGGTAGATCGACCCGTCGGGCAACACGGCCTCAACCGCATACACGATGTCTTCGATGTTGCCGTAGGCGGTGGAGTACTGGCCCGACGCCCGGGTGGCGACCCAACCGCCGACTGAGGAAATTTCGATCGACTGGGGCCAATGCCCGATGGTGAAGCCGTCTTGGCGCACCCGGTTCTCAGCGTCGATGCCCATCGTGCCTGCTCCGAAGGCCGCCAGGCCGTCCACCGGGTCGAGCCACGCCAGACCGCTCAGGCGCTCGGTGCTGATCATTACCGAGTCGGATGAGGCCAGTACCCCGCCCACGCATCCCGATCCGGCCCCTCGGGGAATCATCGGCATGCCGTGGGACCGGCACAACTGCACGGCCGCGGCCAGCTGTTCAGTGCTTGACGGTGCCGCCACCGCAGCCGGAAGCACCAGTTGGCCTTGCCATTGGTCGAATTCGGAGCGGGGCCAGGTGTCGCGGGCTCGGCTGTGGCGGGCTACGTCGTCGAGGAGGAGATCGTCGCCCAGCAGGCTGGCGAGTTCGTCGAGGAGCGCCATCAGGTGTCCGCCTTGAATTGAAGCTCGCTGGCGTAGCGAGCTCGAACGGCATCGATCTCTGCGGCAGTGCGGGCCTTATCCCATCCCAGCAGATCGCCCATCAGCGAGGCTGCCGGAGCGAGCAGGTCGTCTCGCTCGGCAGGCGTGTACCAGGCGGCTCGGGTGCGGCGATAGATCAGGTCTTCGAGGGTCAGCGCTCCGTCGACCTGCACCGCCCATTCGACCTCGCCGGCCACCACCCGCCCACCGGTGACGATGGGCTGGTGGCCCAAGGCCAGCACTTGGCTGGCTTCGTCCCCATAGAGCCGCACCAACCGGTCGGCTAGCGGCCTTTCTATGCCGGAGGCCGTGGCTACCGATGCCGAATGGCCATCGAGGTCCGAGGTCAGATCGCCGCCGGGGATCGGATCGGGCCCCGGACTCGGACCCAGCGACCGGCCCAACCTCTCCGCCACATAGTCGAGCACCGTCATGGCCATGGTGCGGAAGCCGGTGAGCTTGCCGCCGGCCACGGTGATCATGCCTCCCGTTCCCACCCAAACCTCTTCTTTGCGGGAGATCTCAGTGGCCTCTTTGCCCTGTTGTGCCACCAGGGGACGCACGCCCGACCAAGCGGCCCCCACGTCGTCGAAATCCAGCGGCTCGACGTCGAAGTAGCGCTTGAGCGGTTGCAGCAGATACTCCACGTCGGAACTCTTGATTTCGGGCCAAAGAAGCTTGTCGCCGAGGTAGCTGGTGTCGGTGGTGCCGATGGCCACCGCATCGCCCCTAGGCAGCACGAAAACGCTGCGTTTGTCGGGTGTCGACATGATCACCAAGTTCCGCACCGGCAGTCGAGCGGCGTCTACCACCACGTGCACACCCTTGGAGGGATGGAGACGATCAGTGGCGGCCTCCTGCTCGAATCGGGCCAGGTGCTCCACCCACGGACCGGCGGCGTTCACAACCGCATCGGCCCGAATCTCCAGCCGGTCGTCGCTCATTTCGCACGCCACCACCACCCCGTCGATGTGACCGCCCTCCCAGATCACGTCCACCACCGGCAACCGGCTGGCCACTATGGCCCCGACTCCGACCGCATCGCGCAGAACGGCCAGCACCAGCCGGGCGTCATCGGTCATGTACTCCCGGTAGGCGCAAGCCCACGGATATTCGTCCCTTCTAAGACTCGGCTCTTCCTCTGCCAACTCGTCTTGATCCCAGCTGAGGTGGCGGTCGGAATCGCCTATCGCGCCGAGCTTCTCATAGGTGCCGATACCGGCCCGGACCTTCATCAGGGTGGCCCGGTTGCGGGCGGGCACCACCATCCAGCACGGCTCGGCCAGGTGCGGTGCCATCTGGTGGACGGCTTGGCGCTCCCGAGCGGTCTCGCGCACCAGTCCGATGTCGCCCATGGCCAGATATCGCAGTCCCCCGTGGATCAGCTTGGACGAGCGCGATGAGGTTCCGGCGGCAAAGTCGTCCTTCTCCACCAGAGCGACCCGCAACCCCCGCCGGACTGCGTCCCGGGCCACCCCCGCTCCGGTGATACCCCCGCCGATGATGACGAGGTCGAACCGCTCACCCTCCAGCTCAGCCAACAGCTCAGATCGCGAGCTTGGCGTGAGAGATGTCGAAGGGGCGGGCTCAGACATAGCCAGCCAAATCTAAGCCGCCCCAGCGCTCACAGAGAGATGCCGGGCCGGTAGTCCACTACCAGTTCTTCCAATAGCGGGAGGGGATGGGGCCTTCCTGATCCTGGTATTTGGAGCCGGCCTCGGCTGATCCGTAGGGGTTCTCGGCGGGGGTGGTCATGGCGATAAAAGAGATCTGGCCGATCTTCATCCCGGCGTAAAGCGTGATGGGCAGGGTGGCCACGTTGGACAGCTCCAGGGTGAGGCGGCCGTTCCAACCGGCGTCCACGAACCCGGCGGTGGAGTGGATCAACAGCCCCAAGCGACCCAGCGACGACTTGCCCTCCAGCCGGGCCACCAAGTCGTCGGGAATCCGCACCCGCTCGAGGGTGGAGCCCAGCACGAACTCTCCGGGGTGGAGGATGAACACCCCGTCGGGCTCGATCTCCACCGGCTCGGTGAGGGCGTCCATGTTCTTCTTGACGTCGATGAGCCCCTCGGTGTGGTTGCGGAACACCCGGAAATAGCGGTCGATGCGCAGGTCGACCGACGACGGTTGGATGGCGCCGTCAGCCAGCGGATCGATCTCGATGCGGCCCTCCGCTAGCTCCTTGCGGATGGATACGTCGGAGAGGATCACGCTTTGGGGGCGAAGAAGCTCCGCACCAACGGCTCGTAGTGCTCGAGGGGCGGTGTGGGGTATGCCGGGTCGAACGCGGGCATGTCGTATTCGGCGCAGAACTCGGCGCAGCGGTCGTAGTGGGGGTGGTCGGCGTAGGCGTCACGGCTGTTGCGGTCGAGTCCCACGTGGTGCCAGAAGTAGTACCCCTGGAAGACGCCGTGCATCTGCACCATCCAGAGGTTTTCTTCCGACACGAATGGCTTGAGGATGGCCGCGGCCAGATCGGGGTGGTTGTAGGGGTTGAGCAGGTCGCCGATGTCGTGGACCAGCGCGCACACCAGATACTCGTCGTCCCGCCCGGCCTTCTCGGCCCGATGGGCGGTCTGGATGCTGTGGGTCAACCGGTCGACGGCGAAGCCCTGGGGCCCGGTGGCCAGATCCCGCATCTCCCGCAGTACCCGGTCGGCCAGTCCCTGCTCCAAGTAATGGTGGGCCGAAGCGGTTGCCGCCCAATCCTCGGCGGTGGACTCGTCCATGCGGGTGAACGTGGCTTGAGTCAGCGTTGCCATGCCCGAAGCCTACGCCAACTATTGAGGTTTCACTGCCCCGAATGGCGTCTCTTGACCGTTAGATTGCAGTGCTGATGAGAGCGGTGGTGTTTGAGGGCGGCCAGGCAACTGTCGGCGAGGTTGACAACCCCCAACCGGGTCACCAGCAGCTTCTGGTCGCAGTTCGGGCCGCGGGGCTGAACGGCGCCGACTTGGCTCAGGCCAAGGGCGGTTACGCCCCGCCGCCAGGGGCGCCAACCACCGGCGGTTTGGAGATGGCCGGGGAGGTGGTGGCTGCTGGTGAGGGCTGCCAGCGGTTTTCGGCGGGCGATCGCGTGATGGCGGTGGTCCAGGGGGGTGGACAGGCTGAGCTCTGTGTGGTGGACGAGCCGCTGGCCATGCCAGTGCCCGAGTCGCTGGGCTGGGAGAGCGCTGGGGGATTCCCCGAGGTGTTCGCCACCGCCCACGACGCCCTGTTCACCCAGGCCGGTCTGGCCATGGGAGAACGAGTGTGCATCCACGGCGCCGCGGGAGGGGTGGGAGTGGCCGCGGTGCAGCTGGCCGCCGCCACTGGGGCAGAGGTGACCGCAACCGTGCGCAACCCCGATTCCCGCCGCGCGGTGGCCGCACTGGGGGCGAACGCCATCGACCCCGCCGATTTCGTTGAAGCCGGACCATTCGACGTGATCCTGGAATTGGTAGGCGCCCCCAACTGGCCCGCCAACCTGAAGGCCCTGGCCATCGAAGGGCGCATCATGGTGATCGGGGTGGGCGCGGGAGCGGAGGTGTCGCTGAACCTGGCGCTGCTCATGGTCAAGCGAGTGCGCCTGTTCGCCTCCACTCTGCGGCCCCGCTCTTTGGAGCAGCGGGCCACTGTGGCCCGGCGGGTGGAGCAGCACGTGCTCCCTCTGGTGGAATCCGGTCAAATCCATGTCCCCATCGCCCGGACCTTCCCACTGGCCGAGGCGGCCGAGGCCTACGAATACTTCGCCACCCCCGGCAAGCTCGGCAAAGTGGTGCTCATCCCCTGAGCTGGCGGGGCCTGATTCTCGCTCGGCGTATCACCACTGCGGTTGGCTATAGTGCCGGGCACCTGCGGGTGTAGTTCAGTGGTAGAACCCCAGCTTCCCAAGCTGATGACGCGAGTTCGATTCTCGTCACCCGCTCCACGATGAGCAGCAATCTCGAAGAGATCTACCTGGGCACGGTGGCCATCGAGCCGAATCGCTGGGGATTGGCCGAACCCGGTGGGCACCCCTTGACCCGAGTATCGGAATGGCTGCCCGCCATCAGCGATGCGGGGTTCGACGGCCTGGAGCTGTGGGAGCGCCACGCCCGGTCGGTTCCCGACGAGGAACTCGACGCATTGCTGGCCTCGGAGATGCCCGTCAGGATCCTGAGTTGCTACACCAGCTGGGACGAGCCCGACGACGCCGACCGGGCTGAGACCGCGGCGTGGATTGAGCGGGTGGGGGCACAGGGCGTCAAGTTCAATGTGGGCAGCGATCCCGACGCCATCGCCGACTACACCGATCGGCTCCGCCGGTTCGAGTCCGAGGTGCCCGACGGCGCCCGGCTGCTGTGCGAGTGCCATTTCGGGACGGTGGCCGAGGATCCCAACGTGGCCCGTGCCATGTTCGACTCCATCGCTGACGCCGACCGGCTGGGGGCCATCGTCCACGTTCACCCCGGAGCCCGAGACGAGTGGTCGGAGCCGTTGGGAGTTCTGGGCGACCGGGTCCGACACGTTCACGTCCAAGTTGCGGAGTACCCCCAAGCCACCAGCAGCGACGAGCTAGGCGAAGTGCTTCGACCGGCCGCCGAAGCCATAAGCGCGGCATCCCCCGCCGCCACCTGGACCATCGAGTTCTCTTATGGCATGTGGGGCTTCGGCCGCGACGACGCCGAGCTCGACAACCCGGCCTACATCCTTCAATCCGCCCAGCGCGACCTCGTGGCTCTGCGAGCAGCGCTCTAATCCCGGACGCCGAGGGAACCCCCGAGGGGTCTGGGGCGTCAAACAGGTATGACCAAGCTGATCGGTTTGCTGGTGGTGCTCGCTTCTATCGCGCTGGCCTGTGATTCTTCGGAAACGACTCGGACATCGGGCCCAACCGCGACTCTTGAAGTCCCAGCCACGGCAACGGTCGCTCCCGAGCCCACAGTCACAGCCGTGTTGGCGCCGACCGTTGCTCGACAGCCCGCTGATCCAGAGGCCCCCGCAAGTGAGTGGGTTGCCGGTGTCAATGCCGCCGGGTGGGAATTTCACCGACATCTGAAGGGCAACGCGGTGTCCAGCCCATTGAGCATCGGTCTCGCGTTCAGTCTGAGCCGGGCCGGGGCTTCTGTCGATTCCGCAACCCATCTCGACAGGATCTTCAGATTCCCGGAGGTAGGCGTCCACCGTGCCGCCAACACCGTTGATCTCCAATGGGCCAAAGCCTCGCTAGAGCCCACCACATTGGAGGTGGCCAATCGGCTCTTCCCTGACGACGGGTTCTCGCCCCTGCCCGCTTTCATCGACAACGCCTCAGCCCACTACGGGGCATCCATCCAACCGGTCGATACTGCTGATGCCGGCAGCGCGGCCAACTCCATAAACCGCTGGGTGTCGGAGAGCACCCGCGGCCTCGTCCCCACCATCGTCAGCGAAAGCGTGGTCAGGAACCAAGAGCTGATCTTGGTGAACACCGTTTACCTGAAGGCCGACTGGCTTGTGCCGTTCCTAGCCGACCTCACCCGCGTCGATGAGTTCACCACCGCCGACGGCCAGCCGGTGGCGGTACCGTTCATGCGCGACTACGACCCCGTTGAACGCCGCTTTGTCCGACTAATCCACTCTGATGTTGTGGAGCTTCCCTACAAGGGGGGCGAGCTGGCCATGTGGCTTCTCGTCCCCCACGAATCCGTCGGACTAACCGCCATCGAGGAATCCCTCAGCGCCGGAGCCCTGACTGAGCTGGACGAAATGGCGCAGGAGGGATTGGTGCATCTCACCATGCCCAAGTGGGAGCAGACCCTTCCGCCCACCGACCTGTTCGAGTGGCTCTGTCCCCAGGGCTTCTGCGCTGGTGCGGGCTTCGACGGCATCGCCCCCGGCATCTTCATCACCGCCGCGCTGCACGGCGCCAAAGTGATCGTCGATGAGAAGGGCACCGAAGCGGCCGCCGCTACCGCCGTGGCCTTCGAGGAATCCGCGCCCCCCGAGCCCGATCTCACCGTTGTCGCCGACCGGCCATTCTTGTGGGCCATCACCCACCAAGAAACCGGGGCCCTTCTGTTCATCGGTCGCCTCGTTGACCCAAGCGAATAGAAGCAGAGAGGGTCAATAGCGGATGGCGCGGCTGGGGCAGAGTGTGGCGGCTTCCTCGACTGCGTCCCGCTCGGATTCGGGGGGATGGCTGTCGATGACATGTGACAGCTCATCGTCACCCAGACGGAATACTCGGGGCGCAACCCGTTCGCAGTAGCCCACCCCCTGGCACTGCTGGTGGTCGACGGTGACGTGCAACTGCTCCTTTCCCATATGTACCTATAACTTGGTCAGCAGAATCGGGAAGCGGCCGTACGCATCATGGTGGCTGGCCTCGGTGTAGGTCGGCGGATCGTCGGGATCGATCTCGATTCCGGCGTTGTAGAGCGCGCTGGCGATGTTGACCAGCGTGCCGTCGGTGCCCTCGTCGTTGTCGGTGCGGGCCGAGAGGCCGGTGACCAGGGTGCGCCCGATGCAGATGTGCTCGCCGCCGCCGAAGGTCAAACCCCAAGGCTTGACTGAGCTGACCTCCCGGTAGGGATTGAATTCCCCGGCATCGGGGCCGAACACCTTGGGATCGCGGTTGGCCGGGGTGAACAGGCATGCCACCCGCTCATCGGTGGCGATGGTTTTTCCGTTGCTCAGCATCACGTCGTCGTTGGCAATCCGCAGCAGAGCAGGCGACGGCAGGTGCAGCCGCAGGGCCTCGTGGGCAGCCCGCTTGATGTACTCCCGGTCGGTCACCTTGGCTCGATCCTCCGGGTGGCTTCCGAACCACTCGTCGAGGTGGGCGATGAGGTGGGGCACAGAGTGGGTAGTGGTCTGGGTAGCAGCCACCAAGAACAGGCAGGCCTCCCGGATGGGCAGCCCCTCGTCCCAGTCGTCGTTCCAGTGCAGATAGAGCATGGTGATCAGATCGACGGGCAGCTCGTCCCGCTCGATCTCACCATGGTGAAACTGCTCGATGACGGCTCGGCGGCGGGCCACTGATGAGGCAAAGAAGTCGCGGTCGAAGTCATCGCGTACCGCCAAGATGCGCCTTATCACCTCGTCGTGGTCCTCAGTCGACCACTCGACGGTGGCCCCCGTACCCAGTTGCTCGACGTATTCCCGAAATGCGGTGGTTCGCTCAGGGGTGTCCACTCTGTCGATGCCGGTGGTGGCGGCGGCAATTCGGGCCAGCATGGTGCGCAACAGAACGCAGAGGTCGGCTCGCACCACCCCGTCGGCATCCCGGTTGTCGCGACACTCTTCCAGCGTCTTGTCGATCAGCGGAATCAGCTCAGTGTGCTCGTAGTACTCGAGTGCGGCCTTGGCGAACAGCGGGGCCTCTAGCCGACGGCGCTCGAAGTGCTCGTCGCCGTCGATGGTCAACAGGGAGCGCCCGAAGAACGGCTGGCTTTCCTGATGTGACCCTTGCCGGAAGTTCCGCGACCGCAAGATTTCGTCGATTTCGGCATAGGTGGTGAAGTGCTGCAACCCCACAATGTGCGGAGGCGGCGGCATCTCTCGGATGGTGGGCTCTCGAGTCGGCAAAATTGAACCTCCCTGGCGAACCAGAAGATAGCGGGTGAGCAATCGGGCATCCCTTTGGCCACTAGCGTGCGGGGGGCATGCCGGTATTGCTGGGGGCCTTGGCGTCGGCGCTGATCGGCGTTTCCGACTATTTCGGGCGATATTGCAGTCGGCGCGCCCACGCCATGACCACGGTGGGCACCGCGTTCGTGGGCGGGCTGGGCATCACCTTGGTGCTGGTGTTGATCGTGCCCAGCGCCATCACCGCCGCCGACCTCCTTCTAGGCGCGGCCTCAGGAGTGCTCATCGCCATTGCCCTCTCGGCCATGTGGCACAGCTTGGCCGTGTCCTCCTCGGCCATCGCCTCGCCCATCGTGGCTGCCTTCACCGCATTGGGGCCTCTCATCTACGGATTTGCCACCGGCGAGCGCCCCACACAGTTGGCCAACGTCGGCATTGCGGTGGCCGTGTTCGGGCTGCTTTTGGCGGTGATCGTGCCCCAATCCGTGACCAACGTCGGCACGGGCATTGCCTATGCCGTGCTGGGCGGCCTTGCCTTCACCGCGCTCATCGTCCTGCTGGACCGAACCAGCGTGGACAGCGGGATGTGGCCGGCGGTTACCCAGCGAGCGGCCGCCCTGGTGGTCATGCTGCTAGTAACTCGGGCCAGTCGCATCCCTCAGATCCTGCCCCGCTCACTGCGGTTGGCCGCCCTGGCCGGGGGCATCGCCGGCGGCTCGGGCATGGCGTCGTTCATTGCTGGGGTGCAGCGGGGCCCGATAGGGGAGGTCTCGGTGGCCGGCTCCCTCTATCCGGTGGTTACCATCGCCCTGGCGGTGATTTTGGACGACGACACCCTGCGGTGGTGGCAGGCTGTCGGCATCGCCGCCGTGCTGGCCGGCACCACCATGATCACCATCGGCTGAGAGATGGGCTCAGGAGTCTCGCTCTATCGGTCGAAACCGGGGAACGGCCATCTCTTGGTTGACATGATCGAACACGATCTCGACCCGGTCACCGATGGCCACGGTCTCAGGATCGCAATCGATGATATTGACCAGCATCCTCGCCCCGGCGCCTTGGGTGCCGTCGAGTTCGACCACGCCGGTGACGTACGGCACCACTGGGGCGAGCCCGGGGTGCAGCGGGTGGCGGACGATGATGCGGGAGTAGACGGTGCCGGTGCCCGGGAGCTCGATCCACTCCACCTCGCGTCGCTGGCATTGAAAGCAGACGGCCTCCGGGGGTAGCCGGAAAGTGCCGCAGTTGGTGCAGCGGGGGGCCATCAGTCGGTCTTGCTTGGCCCCGTCCCAGAACGGCTGGGTGTTCTCATCGGCGTGGGTCTCGGTCAAGATCACGGGGAATACTCCAGGCTGGACGTCTCCGAGGGGATTGTCGGTCATATCACCTCCTGAGCAGTGTGCCGCTCACCGGCAGACTGGCGGGACCTCCGGTGACCAACGCGATCTCGGTGCCTTCCACCTGGTTGATGGCCGTGCCCCGCAGCTGCTCTACCGCCTCGACGATGTGGGTCATGCCGATGATGTAGGCATCGGACAAATTCCCGCCGTGGGTATTGACCGGAATCGACCCCGTTTCGAACCGGATGTTGCCGTCTTGGACGAACGGCCCGCCCTCGCCGATGGGGCAAAAGCCGTAATCCTCCAACTGCAAGACCACCATCGGCGAGAAATGGTCGTAGAGCAGCGCCACATCCACTTCCTCCGGTCCCACTCCCGCCATCTCGTACAAGCGCTCGGCCACGGGCCGGTGGCCCGACGACGCAAACTCCTCATCGGGGGTTTGGCAATACCGGAAGATGCCCGGCCCCCAGCGTCCGCTGCCCCCGTGGGCCGAGGCCATGATGTAGGCGGGGGGCTGCTTGAGGTCTTTGGCCCGGTCCGCACTTACGGTGATCACTGCCACCGCGCCGTCGCTTTCCATGGTGTAGTCGAGAAGGCAAAGGGGATCGGACACCATCCGGGCATCGAAATAGTCGTCGAGGGTCAGCGGTTCTCGTTGCAGCGACATCGGCCGATTCGCGGCATTATCTCGCTGGGACATGCACACTTCGGCGAACGCCTCTCGCCGCGTGCCGTAGAGGTGCATGTGCCGAGCGGTGATCAACGAGAAGCCATGGCCCGGCGACAGCATGCCGTTGTTGGCGGTGAAGGCGACTGAGGGCGACATGCCACCCCTTCCGTAGCCGCCGCCCCCCGTGCTCATCGTGGCGTAGGCCAGCACGCCATCCACCGCGGTCCCCCCCAATCTTCGATTGAGCTGCTGGAGCGACATGAGCGTCACGCAGCACGTTGCCAACCCACCGGCGATAGCTGCGGCCGCCAGTCCCAGGGCGCCGGCCGAACCCCCGCCCCCGGCGGTGGGGGCGGCCGCGAAGCGAATTTCGGGTACACCAAGGACGGCGGCCACCGTCGCCGGATCACAGGCGTGCGCGTAGATGGAGAATCCGTCAAGATCGGCTACGGAAAGCCCGGCGTCGTCCAACGCATCCAGGATCGCAGTGCAGGCCATCGACATCTCGGTCTCGGGATGCGACTGTCCCCGCTTCCAGTACGGCGTGCGACCGATCCCGACCACCGCCGCCTGATCCTTGATGGTCACGGCGCTCAGCGTAATCAAGAACCGTGTCGAGGCTCTTTTGGTCATCTTGGAGCTGACCCCAGTCGCGTAGCGACCAACCGCCCCTGGGAGAACGCCGTGCGGAATTCGCGCTCAGCGTCTAAATTACGGCCGAGCCGGGGAGAGGAGGACGGGAGGGGGGCAATCCTCTCCCCGGCCCGAACCGCGAATCATTCCTGGTATCCATCATCCTCTCGGGGAGACCGCCCAAAAACAACGAGTTTGGCGCCCATCTTGCGCCCATCTTGGGAGCGGGCGAGTTAGGCGATGTGAGCTTGGACCTCGGCCACTCGCTCTTCGACTTCATCGGGAGTGGGGGCCTCCAGATTCAGCCGCAGCAGGGGCTCGGTGTTGGAGGGCCGCAGATTGAACCACCAGTCCCCCAGGTCCACGGTGAGACCGTCGAGGCGGTCTTGGCGGGCGTCGGGGAAAGAGGCCGCGACCCGTTCGATTACCGCGGCGGCATCAACCACTTTGGTGTTGAGCTCGCCGGACGCCGCGTAGCGATCCAGATCCGACACCAGATCGGAGAGGCCAGCCGGGTGACGGCTGAGGGATTCCAACACCATCAAGGCGGCGATCAGCCCACTGTCGGCCCGATAGTTGTCCCGGAAGTAGTAGTGGCCGGAGTGCTCTCCTCCGAACACCGCGCCGGTCTCAGCCATGGCCTGCTTGATGATGGTGTGGCCCACTCTGGTTCGCACCGCGGTGCCGCCCCCTTCGGCGATCACCTCGGGAACAGTTCGGGAGCAGATCAAGTTGTGGATGATTGTGGCGCCGGGGTCCCGTTCCAAGATGGCTCGGGCGATGATGGCGGTAGTCAGAGATCCCGACACCGGTCTGGCGTTTTCATCGACCAAGAACATGCGGTCGGCGTCGCCATCGAAGGCCATTCCTACGTTGGCATCCACGGCCAGCACTCGATCTTGGAGGTCCCGCAGATTCTCCGGTTGGAGAGGGTCGGCCGGGTGGTTGGGGAAAGTGCCGTCTAGTTCGGGGTACAAGAGGTCGAGCGTGAAGGGCAAACCGTCGAACACCGCGGGCACCACCAAGCCGCCCATTCCGTTGGCGGTGTCGGCTACCACCAGCAGCGGGGCCAGCGCGTCCACGTCCACAAACGAGCAGACGTGGGCCACATAGTCATCCAACAAGTCCCGGCTAGTGCGGGTGCCCTTGGCGGCCGCCGGTTCGGGGCCGGAGATCGCCATGGCCTTGATGGGCCCCAACCCGGTGTCGGCGCCGATGGGCGTGGCGCCTGCCCCGCACATCTTGATGCCGTTGTACCCGGCGGGATTGTGGGAGGCGGTGAACACCGCGCCGGGGAGGCCGAGGCTTCCCGAGGCGTAGTAGAGCATGTCGGTAGCACACAACCCCACGTCCACCACGTCGATGCCGTGGCCCATCACTCCATCGCCGAAGGCGGCGGCGAATTCCTCGCCCTCGGGGCGCATGTCCCGCCCGACCAGCACTGCTTCGGCTCCCGATGAGGCCACGAAACGGGCGAAGGCACCGCCGATGGCCCGGGCGCCGTCGGCGTCGATCTGATCGCCCACGGTGCCCCTTATGTCGTAGGCCTTGAAAATGGCGTCGTAGTCGGTGGCCATGTCGGGTGGGCTAGCGCTTCAGGCGGTCGAGCGCCATCGGGTTCCTATTGCTTCTTGAGGTTCTGCTTCATCTCGTCGAGCTGCATCAAGATGGGATAGCCGTTGACGCTGATGGCGTTGCCGTGGCCGGTGTGATGGACGTCGAACACCGACTGAAGGGCGGTATAGAAGCCCTGCACGTCGAGGGTCTGGTTCACCGCCCGCTTGGCCTGGGCCAAACCGAATGCGTTGTTCGTGGCGATCTGCGCGGCCAGCTCGTGAGTGCGCTCCCACAATTGGTCGCGGGGGACAACCTCTCGGGCCAGACCGATCTGGAGGGCTTCTTCGGCACCCAGTGTGCGCTGGGAGAACAGCAGGTCCTTGGCCCGGCGGGCGCCCAGCTCCCAGGTGTGGCCGTGGTATTCCACCCCACCGATGGCCATCAGCACCACCGGGTCGGAGAACTCCACGTCGTCGGCCACCACCAGTAGGTCCAGCGGCCAGATGAGGTTGAGAGCCCCGGCGATGGCCTTGCCTTGAATGGCGCCGATGGTGGGTTTGGGGATGTTGCGCCAGTGCCACGAATAGCCCAGATACTTGCGGGCCTCCCACCGGTAAATCTTGTTCAGCTGCCAACTGCCGTCGGGCTCGGACAGCGACACCGCGTCAGGGTCGGGGGCGCCGCCGCCCAGATCGTGGCCGGCAGAGAAGTGCCTGCCTTCGCCTCGCAGCACGATCACCTTCACATCGTCGTCGTACTCCGCGGCCAAGAAGTGGTGGTGCAGCTCATCGAGCATCCGCTCGTTCTGGGCGTTGGCCTTCTCGGGCCGGGCCAGGGTGATGGTGGCCACGGCGTCAGCGGTCTCGTAATCGACGTATTTGTACTCGTCCATGAGGCTTCCTCTTTCGATGCTTGCAAATGGGAGTTCTACCACGATCTCGGAGCTAGGCCTTGCTGAGGGAGGCGGCTTCGAGAACGGCGAGAGTTTGATCGGCGATGGGATCCCAGTCGAATGCCGGGCGGCGGTCGATCAAGGCTTGGCGGGAGCGGTCCAGATCTTCAGAGGTGAGCTCATCGAGGCACCGGGTGAGGTCTTCGACAGTGGAGCCGTAGCGGATGTCGGCGCCCTCGAAGGTCTCGTCGAAGAAGTCCCAGTCGCTGGTGATGGCGGTCACCCCTGCCCCCAGGCAGTCGAACGCGGTGCCGGTGGTGAGCATCCCGGAGGGGGCGAACGGGAGTATGACCGCGTCGAAGGCCTTCATACGCCGCAGATACTGATTGAAGTCAAGATGGCCATGCTCGGCGATGATGCGGGGATCGTCGGGCACGGCCACCGACAGGTCTACCCGGATGACCAACTGGATGTCGTCCCGTTTGCAGGCGGCCACCGCGTCCACCACAAGTTGCAGGTCTTTCTCCACCCGGGGAGTGCCGATGACCGCCACTCGAAGCCCGCACGGCGCCCATCCCTCGGACAGCTCTACGTCTTGCCGGGTGGTGTTGGCCACCGTTTCGTACTCGCGGCCCCAGTGGCCGTGGGGGATGACATGGTGCTCGGTGTGAGCGCCGTAGCGGTAGGTGCCCAGGGCCACGTCCCGACCTACTTCGCTGTGATGGATGACCGCGTCGGCCGCCTCGGCCCACAGTTGGTAGCTGGCTGCGGCCTCGTCGGTCTTGAAGAAGTGGGGGAGCAGGTTGTGCTGGGTCCACACGATGGCGGTGCCGGTGGCCTTGACCTGCTCCAGCACTTCGGCGGTGCGCTCGGGGTCGACACCGCTCCACCACTCGGGCCAGGCCATGTGCAGCACGTCGATGTCCCGCAGTCTTCTGATCAGCTTGTCGTCGGGAATGCCCGCGCCGGATGCCACCACTAGATCGGCCAGCGGGTCGTACAGCGAGCGGTCATAGGGGTGGCCGTGGATGGTGCTGGCCACCCGCAGCCGGGGAGTGATCTTCCAGGTGAAGTCCACCGACGCGGCTGGTTCGATCTCAGCCTGGATCACCCGGGGCAGCTCGCCCCAGAAACTGCGCCACTCAGCTACCCCGGCGGTGTCAATGGCCTGAACCCGACCGGTGTCGGTCCCCACGTCAATCGGCCGAGCATCGGATTCGGCCACCGAAAGGGTGAGGGGGCCGGGCAGGGCGTCGGGGTCGTCAAATCGGAGTTGTTCGGACACGACCAGCGAACGGCCTTCCACCTTGTATATGGCGGTTCTGCTTCCGGTCACCACCGGATCGCTGCTTCCCGCTGGTGCCCACCCGTCGTGGACCACAGTGACTGCCCCAGGAGTGTGCTCCACCGAGAGGGGCAGACCGGCGGGAATCAGCGGGGCACTGCTGGTGCCAGCCATTTCGTCCCGCCCCCGGGGGGAAATCACCGGCAACATAACCGGATGCCCAGAAGTGGGCTGCTCCAACAGGCCAGGTCCCCGCGGGGAAGAGGCGTAATCGGCGGAGAAGCCAAAAACAGTGGGTAGGGCGAACGACAGTGACTTCGACCGGTACGACCACACCGTGGCCCGCCCGGAATCGTCGAATCGGATGAAGCGCTCGGCCGGCAGGAAGGCATCGGTGGACGGCGCACCCGTCACCTCTGGTCTGCGCCGCAGCTCCAGGGCCGACAGCAGGAGCTTTCCATAGATGTCCAAGGTCATCTGAAGCCGCCGGGCCGGGCCCCGGTAGAACATTGCAGCCCGGTTCTGGTGGGCGGCGATCACCCCGTTGGGGAACCATTCCAGTAAATCGCCGAGCGTGGCGTCGGCCCGGGCCAGCCAGCGGTCTTGTGGGGCGTTCAGGTCTCGCCCGGCGGCGATGGCGGCCAATTCAATGGTGATGGCCATGCCCAGCGCGCCGATGGAGCGCCCCCACACGACGGCCCCGCCCGGTTGGGCCACCTCGTCGAGATCGCGAAGCACCTGGGACAGCCCGTCGGCCCATCCGGGACCGAGTTGGTCTACGAGGGGCTCGGCGAACAGGTACATGTCCGGGGTGTAGATGTCGAAGTGGATGAAGGCCCCCATGCCGTCGTTGAGCCAGCCAGTAGGGCTGGTGAACATCGAGCGCACCCGCTCCAGCAGCTGAGGATGCTCAGCAGGCTCGTCGTCCCCCTGGAGGCGAGCCAGAGCTCGCAGACATCGGGTGGCCACCACCGCGAAATTGGGGGGGATGGCATCGGTGTCCTCGAGCCGCGCAATGATCTCTTTGGAGTGCACTGCGTCGAGCACAGGTTGGCGCAGGTCGGGAGGCAGCGCATCCAGGCCGCCCAGCCGCAACACGGTCTCCCCGACCCGGTAGCTGTAGAAGCCCTCGACCGCGGCAGGGTCCAGCGAGGCGATGAGCGGCGGGATTCGGTCTTGCAGGTCGCACCCGGCGACCTCTTCTACCCCGCAGTCGATGAGCAGCCCCAGCACGTACATCAGGTCGGCAGTGGTGTCGTCCAGCACTGGATGCCCGGCGTACAGGCCGGGCAGCTTGAAACCGGGAGCGGCCGACTGCTCGAACTCGGCCAGCTTCTCGGCCGTCGCCGTCACCAGGCGGTCGGCCAGCGCCCCTGCGGTGGTGGCCTCGGCTAGAGGGAGCTCGGGAAAGCGAAAATCCAGGCTCATGCCATGGTGGCCAATCTGTCGCGGGTCACCTCATTGAGGGCCGGCTCTCCTGCCGACCACCGGCGGATTTCCTCGATTACGTAGTCGGTCATGCGGGCCAGTTCGGTGCCCTGGCTGCCGGCCAGATGGGGGCTGATCCACACGTTGGGCATCTCCAGCAGCGGGCTGTCTTCGGGCAGCGGCTCGGGATCGGTCACATCCAAAATGGCATAGAGCCGCCCCGACGCCAGATGGGGCATGAACGCCTCGTGGTCGATCAGCGGGCCGCGGGCGGTGTTGATCACCGTGGCGCCGTCGGGCAACGCCGAGAGCTGGTCGGCGCCGACCATGTGCATGGTCTCGGGCAGGGTCGGCGCATGGATGGACAACACGTCGGCGCTCGCGCACAACTCGTTGAGCTCCAGCTTGTCCACCCCCAGCGAGGCCGCTTCTTCAGGCGAGACATACGGGTCGTAGAGCGTCACCTTCAAATGGGGGAAGGCACGCAACAGCTCGATCACCCGCCGGCCGATCAACGAGGCCCCGACAATGCCGATGGTGCGGCCATGGTTGCCCCACTGGCGGTCGCCCATGGCCGACAGGGCCGAGAAGTCCGCCGGGCCCCGGCGCCACAGCACCCCCTTGTTGGCAAACAAGATGGCGGCCAGGGTGAACTCGGCCACTGGCTCGGCATTGGCGTTGGCCCCGCTGGTCACCCTTATGTCCCGATCCCACACCGCATCGGTCAAGGTCATCTTGACCGTGCCCGCCGCGTAGGCAAAGAGCCCCAGCTTCGGGGCCCGATCCAGCATGGCGGCGTCCAGCGGGGGGCATCCCCAATGGCCGACGATCACCTCGGCTTCGGCCAGCACGGCGGCTGTCTCGTCGTCCCATGCTCCGATGGGCTCGTCATTCAACAGCAAACCCAAAGCCCGCAGCCGGTCGAGATCGGCCTCGCCAAACAGATCCATGCCCGGCCAGTGGGCGATTGCGATGTTGGGTTGCCCTCTGCTCATTGCCAGCAGTCTCCCAATATCGGCTAGACCATTCACAAGCAAGACCGAAAAGGGGAACGGATATGGCTGATCTGGTCAACTACGAGGGCAAGCGTGTGCTGGTGGTGGGGGGTGCCACCGGCATGGGAGCGGCGGCTGCCCAGAAGGCGGCCTCGCTGGGGGCCCACACCATCGTGCTGGACATTGCCGACGTCACCTACGAGTGCGGGCAGTCCATCCATGTCAATCTGGGCGACCAGGCCAGTGTGGACGCGGCCGTCGAGGCCATCGAAGGGCCAGTGCACACCGTGCTGGCGTGTGCGGGGGTGGCCGACGGCACCGGCAATCTGATGTTGATCAACTTCACCTCTCAGCGCCATCTCATTGAAGCGCTGATCAAGGGCGGCAAGCTAGGCCGGGGCAGCTCGGTGAGCTTCATCTCGTCGGCGGCCGGGTTGGGCTGGATGAGCAACCTTGAGCAGGTGCAGGACTTTCTGGCCACCCCCGATTGGGACACCGCGGCGGCGTGGATCGACGAGCATGAAGGCACCGACAGCTACATGTTCAGCAAGCAGGCCATCAACGGCTATGTGGCCGCGCAGGCATTCCCCTTCCTGCAAAGGGGCATGCGGATCAACTCCATCATGCCCGGCCCCACCGACACGCCTTTGGCCCGGGCCAACGCCGACCTGTGGCTCGGTTTCGGGGCCAGCTACCGGGAGGCCGCCGACGTGCCTACCTTGGTTCCCGAGCAGATGGGCGACACGCTGCTGTTCTTGAGCAGCGACGCGGCCAGCGGCATCAACGGGATCAACCTGCTGGTGGACCAGGGCCACACCAACGCCTCGCTGGTGGACGCCTGGGACGACCCATTTGTGAAGGTCATGGCCGGAATGATGGATTTCGATCCGGCCATGTTCGGGATGGACGAGTGAGGCATAACGCTCTATGAGCGGCCAACTGCCTGACATTTTGGAGCTCACCGAAGTCGGGGAGCGGCGCTATCACGTCTTTCAGCCGGCAGAGTCGGCCGAGGGGCGCGATGTTGTCTTCAGCGGGCAGCTCATGGCCCAGATGATGATGGCGTCGGATCGGGAGGCGGGCGGCGCCAAGGACATTCGCTCCGTTCACTCCATATTCGCCCGGGCCGGCACCTACACCCTGCCCATCGAAGTGGACGTCGACTCCATGCAAGCCGGGCGCACTTGGGCCAGCGATGCGGTGACCGCCACCCAGGGGGGCAAGCTGCTCAGCCGGGCGCTGATCTTGTTGAGCACGCTGGACGACGACCTAATGCGCCACGAGCCGGTAATGCCCGATGTGCCTGGTCCCGACGGCTTGGACCCCGGATTCGCCTTCATCTTTCCGGGGGCTGAATGGCGGCCGGTGCCGGGCGAGCCGGAAATCGACGGCGTGCCGGTGGAGCGGGCCTGGCACCGCTACGAGCCGGGGGTGGACTCTCAGGCGGCCAACCAAGGCATCGCGGGTTGGGCCACCTGCGGCAACATCATCGGATTAGCCATGCGCCCCCACCGGGACACGATCCGCATCGAGGACGCCCACCGCACCCTTTCCACCGGGGTGATCGCCCACACCCTCCACTTTCTGGATCGCCTAGACGTTTCCCAGTGGCTGCTCATCCAGATGCTGGGCACCAAGGCGGCCAACGGACGGGTCTATGGCCAAGGCGAGGTGTTCACCGCCGAAGGCCAGTTGGTGGCCACGTTCCAGCAAGACTCCATGGCCAAAGCCGCCCCCGCCCCCATGGACCCCTCCCGCTCGATGTAGCAGAGTTTGCCCAGCGTTCACTCGGTGGTGTCGTCGAGGATCATCAGGGTTTTGATGTCGCTGTGGAAGTCGAGGGCGTAGTCGCCGCCCTCCCGGCCGATGCCGGAGATACCACAGCCGCCGAATGGGGCGGTGAGGTCGCGGACCAAGAAGGTGTTGACCCACACCAGACCAGCCCGCACCGCCGCGCCCACCCGCTCAGACCGATCCTGTGAAGACGTCCAGATCTGGGCGGCCAGCCCGTAGTCGGTGCTGTTGGCCAAAGCGACGGCTTTGGCCTCGTCGGCAAAAGTCTGGAAGGTGAGCACCGGGCCGAAGATCTCCCGCTGCACCACCTCGCTGTCGTTGGACGCCGGTTCGATGAGCGTCGGCTCGTAGTGGAGGCTCTCGTCAACCGGGTGGCCACCCCGCACGATGACATCGCCCGCTTCCCGGGCCCGCTCCACGAACCCGTGGACTCGATCGAGGTGGTCGGGGTGGGCCAATGGGGCGATGTCGGTTGCTGGATCCCGGGGGTCGCCCAGCACTAGAGCGTCGGCGTGGTGGTGGAACCGTTCCAAGAACTCGTCTCTGACCTCGGCAGCCACCAGCAGCCGGGTGCCGGCCAGACACACCTGTCCCGAGTCGTCGAACTGCCAGGCCGCTCGGTGGGCGGCAGCATCGAGATCGGCGTCGGCGAACACCACGAACGGACCCTTGCCCCCCAGCTCGGCGGTGAACGGGACGATGTTGGCCGCCGCGGCCCGCCCAATGTGACGGGCGGTCTCCGGCGATCCGGTGAAGGTGATGCGGCGCACTCGGGGGTCGGCCACCAGCGCGGCCCCCACCTCCTCGCCGATGCCCTGCACCAGGTTGTAGGCGCCGGGCGGGAATCCGGCCTCCAGGGTGAGCTCGGCCAGGAGCGCTGCCGACAGCGGAGACCACTCGGCCGGTTTGTGGATGACGCTGTTTCCGGCGGCCAGCGCAGGGGCCAGCTTCCAGGTGCTGAGCATGAACGGCGCATTCCAGGGGGTGATGACCACCGCCGGGCCAGCGGGCATGCGCTGCACCTGGTTCCGCATGCTCTTGGCGTCCCAGGTGCGGTTCTCGTGCTCGGTGATCAGGTCGGCATAAGTGCGGAAGTTGAGCGCGCCCCGAGCCACTAGCCGCTGCTTCATGGACTCATAGAGAAAGCCCATGTCCAGGGTCTCCACCAGGGCGATGTCGTCGTTGCGGGCCTCAATCAGATCGGCCAGTCGGTGGAGCGCGTCGGCTCGCTTCCCGACGCTGAAGGCGCTCCAGGCCTCGAAGCCCTCCACCGCGGCAGCAACCGCGGCGTCCGTCGTGGCATCGTCACCCCGAGCGATGTCGGCCAGGTGCTCCCACTCCATCGGCGACCGGGTCTCGAACCGCTGAGGCGAGGACACCCACGATCCCCCAATCAAATGGTCGACCGGCACCGACACCCCGCCGACGTCCTGGCGGGTCCCCATGCCAATCTTCACCGCGTCATTCCTCCTCGACAGTGGACTCGTAGTGCTGGGCGCCAGGGCCGAGGGGGGCGCGGATGCCCCGAAACTCCCAATCCCCGCCCTTGGCGGTGGACTGCACTTCCTCGGAGTCGGACGGCTGCGCGCCCACATCGTCTCGGATGGGGGTGGGGCCGGAGACGATTGTGTTGGTGAGCGCGCCCAGGCCCTCCACCTCCACAGTGACCACATCGCCGGGCACCACCGGTCGGGAATGGGCCGGCGTTCCCGACAAGAGGATGTCGCCCGGCACCAGCGTGATGGTCCGGGCGATGTCGGCCACGATGTAGTGCATGTCCCACTCCATCTCGTCGGTGGTGGCATCTTGTTTGACCTCACCGTTCACGATGGTCTGGATGCGCTTGCCCCGGAAGTCCCAATCGGTGACCAGGCCGGGGCCCACCGGGCACAAGGTGTCGCTGCCCTTCACCCGCAGCATCGACCCGGCATCGGTGTCCCGAAAGTCGTGGAGGCCGTAGTCGTTGGCCACGCTGTAGCCGGCGATGTAGTTACCGGCGTCGGCGGGGGACACGTTGCGGCAGGTTTTGCCGATCACGATGGCGATCTCGCCCTCGTAGTTGAGCCATTCACAGCCGATTGGGCGCACGACGTCGCTTTTGTGGCCGGTGAGTGCGGTGATCGGCTTATGGAAGTAGGTCGGCGCGGGCGGGAGCTTGGTCATGAACTCCTCCACACGGCTGCGGTAGTTCAGGTGGATGCAGATGATCTTGGTAGGCGTGACCGGCGCCAAATGGACGGCATCATCGATAGCCACTGATCGGCCGTCACCAGAGACCAGCCGGTTTCCGATGCGTTCGACATCGCAGGGATAACCGTCGAGGAGGATGCGGCGGAATTCGGGCATGTCTGGCAATCTACCTAGGGATCCCATGCCGACAGACTCCACTCCCAACGAACGCCTCCTCGACGCTGAGGTTGACATCCAGGCCCGACTGGGCGACGAGCCTCTTGACTTCGATTCGATGCAGGCCATCTCCAACATCTATCGAGCTGCCGCGGCGGTCCGCCGCCGGGCCGAGCGGGAGGTGCTGGCCGAAGCCGGTTTGTCGTGGGGAGGCTTCACCATCTTGTGGGTGCTGTGGGTGTGGGGAGAGATGGAAGCCGCTCAACTGGCCTCCGAGTGCGATCTGGCCAAAGGCACGTTGACGGGGATGGTGACCACCCTGGAAAAGCAGGGCCGGGTGGAGCGCACCCGCATGCAGTCGGACCGCCGCCGAGTGACCGTGGCCCTCACCTCGGCTGGACTGCGGACAATTGAGCAGCTGTTTCCCCAGTTCAACGAATTCGAGGGCAAGATGAGCGGGGGGCTCAGCGTTGCCGAGAAACACGATCTGGCCCGGCTCCTGCGAGCAGTCACGACGAACGCCTCTGAGTAGGGTCATCCGATCACAAACGGGTCGCGGGTGGCCCCGGTGAGCTCGATCCAGACGGTTTTGGTCTGGAGGAAGCCGTCGAGGGCTTCGAGCCCGTTGTCCCGGCCGTAGCCTGACTGCTTGAAGCCGCCGAAGGGGGCCATGTAGCTCACGTTGCGGTAAGTGTTGATCCACACCGTGCCCACCCGGAGTGCTCTCGACACTCGGTGGGCCCGGCGGATGTCGTTGGTCCAGATGCCGGCGGCGAGCCCGTAGTCGCTGTCGTTGGCCAGCTTCACCACCTCGTCCTCGTCTTCAAAGTCCAGCACCGCCAGCACCGGGCCGAACACCTCCTCCCGGACGATGGTGGACTGGTTGGTCACCCCGGTAATCACGGTGGGGCGAACGAACCGTCCGCCGAGTTCGGGGTCGACCACACCACCGGCGGCAATGGTGGCCCCCTCAGTGCGGGCTTGGTCGATCATGGCCAGGATCCGGTCGCGCTGAGCGTCAGAGGCCGACGGTCCCATCTCGGTGGCAGTATCGGCAGGATCGCCCAGCACCAGCTCATTGGCTCGGGCCACCACCCGGCCCACCACCTCGTCGACGATGTCCCGGTGGATGTAGGCCCTCGATCCGGCAATGCAGGTCTGACCGCTGGCCGCGAAGATCCCGGCCAGGAGCCCGTTGGTCACCGCTTCGGGGTCGGCATCGGAGAAGATGATCTGGGGCGACTTTCCCCCCAGCTCCAGCACTGTGGGGGTCAGGTTGTCGGCTGCGGCCCGGGCCACGTGCTTGGCGGTGGCCCCGCCGCCGGTGAAGGTGATCTTGTCGATGTCGGAATGAGAAGTGATGGCCGCGCCCACCTCGGCGCCGCCGGTCACCACGTTGATGACCCCGGGCGGAAATCCGGCCTCTGCCGTCCGCTCGGCCAGCATCAGGGCGGTGACCGGGGTGATGTCTGATGGCTTGACGACAACGGTGCAACCGGCGGCCAGCAGCGGAGCGAGCTTCCAGGTCAACAGGGCCAAAGGCGAGTTCCACGGGACGATGGCGCCCACCACCCCGATGGGCTCGCGCTCGGTGTACACCAAGAAGTTGGGCGACGGGCTGGGAAGCTGCTCCCCGCCGATCTTGTCGGCCATCCCGGCGAAAAAGTCGTAGTAGCCCTGCAATCCCTTGGCCTGGGCCGACGTCTCCCGGATGATCTTGCCGTTGTCCCGGGTCTCGACCTGGCCCAACAGCTCGGCGTCGCGGGTCAGCAGCTCGCCCAGACGGCGCATCAGCCGGGCCCGCTCGGCGGCGGCCATGGTGGCCCAGGGGCCGTCGGTGAATGCCCGCCGGGCGGCCCGGACGGCGTCGTCTACCGCGGCGGGGTCGTCGGCCACCTCAGCCCAGGGCTCCCCTGAGTACGGATTGGTTGTGGCCATGCGCCGGCCATTGGGCGGGGGAGCGAACTCCCCGTCGATCCAGTTGTCGTATATCTCCATCAAGACACTCCTTCCACTATGGAAATGGCCCTTCCGGGGCAGCGATCCACTACTACGTCGGCTCGGTCTCGGGGCAAGAGTCCGTCGCTGATCACCGAAGAGATGACTATGTCGTCATCCAACTCGAACACCTCGGGTTCGAGCATCTCGCAGATCCCGCCGCCGATGCACAGCTCCCGGTCCACCGCCACCCGCACCAAATCATCGCCCCCAGCCATCAGCTGGCCGCCAGAGCCTGGTCGAGGATGGCCATGCCCTCGTCTATGTCCGATTGGGTGGCCACCAGCGGCACCAGCACCCGGATGCAATTGGAGTACACCCCGGCGCCCATGAGGATGAGCCCGCGGTCGAACGCCTCGTTAATCACCCGGGCGGCCCGTTCGGCGTCGGGCTCTTTGCTGTCGTCGTCCTTCACCAGCTCGATGGCCAGCATGGCCCCCAACCCCCGCACTTCGCCGATGCTGGGGTGACGGGCGGCCAGCGCATCAAGCCGGGTCCGAAGCTGCTCACCGAGGGCTTGGGCTGTCTCCTGGAACTCGGGGTCGAGCACCTGGGAGATGGCTGCCTGAGCGGCTGCGCACGACAGGGGATTGCCGCCGTAGGTCCCCCCGATGCCGCCGGCATGCACCGAGTCCATGATCTCGGCGCGGCCAGTGACCCCGGAGATGGGCAGCCCACCGCCCATGGCCTTGCCCCAGGTACACAGATCAGGCTCGATTCCGTAATGGGCGCACGCTGCGGGCAGACCGGTGCGGCCCATGCCCGCCTGCACCTCGTCGGAGATCAGCAGAATGCCGTGCTCGGCGGCGATCTCGGCTACTCGGGAGGGATAGTCCTTGGGCATGGGAATGAAACCGCCCTCGCCCTGGACCGGCTCGAAGATGATGGCGGCCACATTCGCCGGGTCGACTTGGTTCTTGAACAGTCGGTGCAGGCCGGCGATGGCGTCGTCGCTGGTGACGCCCCGGAAGGGGTAGGGGCCCGGCGCTCGGTATATTTCGGGGGCGAATGGCCCAAAGCCCAGCTTGTAGGGCCGCACCTTGGCGGTGAGCGACATGGTGAGCAGCGTCCGTCCGTGGAAGGCGTTGTCGAGGCAGATGATGCCCTGGCGGCCGGAGTGGTAGCGGGCGATCTTCACCGCGTTCTCCACCGCCTCGGCTCCTGAGTTCAACAGCAGCCCCTTCTTGTCGAATTCGCCGGGATGGCACTGGGCCAGCAGCCGGCACACCTCCACGTAGGGCTCATAGGACGACAGTGAGAAGCACTGGTGCAGATAGGCATCGAGCTGCTCTCGGATCGCGGCCACAATCTCGGAGTTGGTGTGGCCGTGGTTGGCGGTCCCCACACCCGCCACGAAGTCGATGAACTCTCGGCCGTCCACATCCCAGATGCGGGCGCCCGACGCCCGGGCCACGAAGAACGGCCGTCCCGCGGTGCCGGAGGCAACCCAGCGGGAGCGTTCGGCGGCCAACCGGTCGGTGTTGGGGATCGAGCTCACTGCGCCGTCCTCAGTTGCATGCCCACCGACAGCACGCCGTGGACGAAGTTCGACCGGGCTCGCACCGGCTCCGAGGTCTGCTCCAGGCAGATCGACCGCTTGGCCATCTCCTCCAGCAGCACGGTGACTTCCAGACGGGCCAGAAAGGCCCCCAGGCACAGGTGGGGACCGCCGCCCCCGAAGGCAAAGTGGTCGCTGTTGGGCCGGCCTGCGTCAAAGCGACCTACGTCAAACCGGAATGCGTCCTCGAACACGGCCTCGTCGCGGTTGGCCGAGGCGTACCACATCACCACCTTGTCGCCCTTGGCGATGTGGGTGCCGGCCAGTTCAGTATCGGCGGTGACGGTGCGCCGCATGTGCATCACCGGGGTGGCCCAACGCAGGATCTCCTCGGCGGCCGACTCGATCATCGACGGGTCGTCGAGCACTCGCTGCCACTCATCGGGATTGGCGGCTAGCGCCAGCGCCCCATGGCTGATGGCGGTGCGGGTGGTCTCATTTCCGGCGAACACCAGCAGGTGGAACATGTTGCGGTACTCGCTCCTCGACATCCGCTCGTCGTCGGATTCGGCCTGAACCAAGTGGGATACCAGATCGTCTTGGGGATCATCTTGGCGCTGTTGGCGCATCCCCTCGCCATACTCGAACAGCGCGTGGCTGGCCGGGCTGTTGAACGGCAGCAGGCGCAACTCGGTGGTATTCCCGAACGCATCGGGGGGAATCGACTGGGCGTCGCCGGTGCCCTCCACCAGATAGTTGGACAGCTCCACCAGGTAGTCGGCGTCCTCGACCGGTACGCCGAGCATGTTCAAGATCACCTGAATGGGCAGCGGGGCGGCCACCATTTCCACCCAGTCGCCTCCGCCCTGGGCGGCGAACTCGTCGAGCAACTCAATGGTGATGGCCCGCACCGTCTCCTCCCACCGGCGGATGTTCTTGGGAGTGAAGGCACCGGCCACTAAGCGCCGGAGACGGGTGTGGTCGGGGGCGTCGGTATCGATTAGCGACCGGCGGGCCTCCAGCGCGTCGGCCTCCAAATCCCACAGATTTGTGTGACCGATAGCCGAGGAGAACTGCTCGGGGGTCCGAGACACATAGCGCACCTCGGCGTGGCGGGTCACCGCCCAGAAGCCCCCGTCCTCGTAGGGGTGCCAGGCCAGGCCGGGGATGGCCCGCAGTTGGGTGAAGCGGTCGTGGGGGATCCCCTCGAGATACAGGCTGGGCTCGGTGACGTTGGGTGTGTCCACCACGGCGGCCGATGTCGCAGCCATTTCAGCAGTGCTCCGCATACCGGGCCCGCTCCCAGTTGTTCACCTCGTCGGGATGGGGCGAGTTCTCCGCGGCCAACGAAAGCTCGTGGTCGGCCAAGCACAGGAACCCCTCGGAGAACATTTTTCCCAGAAGCTCGGACAGCGGGCTGTTCCGGTAGGTGGCGATGGCCCCGGCCAGATCGGTGGGCAGCGCCAGAGAGTCGCCGGGGTCGGCGTACATGTCGCCCTCGCTCATGGCCGGCAGGGGCAGTGCCCGCTCGATCCCGTCGAGTCCGGCGGCCAGGATGGCGGCAATCATCAAATAGGGGTTGGCGTCAGCCCCCGCGGCCCGGTGCTCCACCCGGTTGGCTACTGAATCGGGCTCGCAGATGCACCGGCAATACACCGAGCGGTTGTCCAGGCCCCAGTGCACGTGGGTGGGCACGAACGTGTAGGGGCGGATGCGCTTGGGTCCGTTGATGGTGGGGGCACCCAGCAGCGTCATGGATTCGGCGTGCTCGAGCAGCCCGGCGACCCAGTGCGTCATGAGCTGGTTGGGTATGCCGTCGGAGTCGGCAAACGCATTGGCTCCGCCCTCGGACAGGCTGGTGTGGATGTGCATGCCCGAACCCGACGGCTCGGTCCACAGTTTGGGCATGAAGGTGGCCCGCATACCGTGCTGGACGGCCACCTGTTTCACAATGCTCTTGAGCAGCACGGTGTTGTCGGCGCAGGTCATGGCGTCGGCGTGGCCGATGTTGATCTCCATCTGCCCGGGCCCGTACTCGGGGTTGGACGACTCCAACTCCAGCCCGGCGGCCAGCAAACCGTGGCGCATGTCTCGCACGCAGTCCTCCAACTCCAGGGCGTCGGTGAGCGAGGAGTATTGGATGTGGTTCTGCACCGGCGTCCAATCGGGGGCGCAGATATAGAACTCCAATTCGGTGGCCACCACCGGGTCCAAACCGGCTTGGCGGCACCGTTCGATCTGGTTGGCCAACACGTTGCGGGGGGCGGCGAAGTGAGGTTGGCCATGGGGGTCGAAGGTGTCGGCGAACACCAGGGCATAGCCCGGACGATGCGAGAAGATGCGCCCGGTGGAGACGTCGGGCACGAGGTGGCAGTCGAGAAAGCCCGACTCCATGTTGATGTAGGGGTGATCGGGGAGATCGTTCTGCATGTCGAACGTGAAGATGGCATCGGCGATGTTGAGGCCGCCATCGACGGTCGTCGAGAAGAACCGCCCCACCGGTACCCGCTTGCCCCGGATATGGCCCAGGGTGTCGAGTGTGGCCACCTCGACGGTGTGAACATCGGCCTGCTCGCAGGCGGTGCGGAAGTCGTCGACGCTGGTGGTCTCAGCCATGTTTCGAATACCTCTCTGACGGTTCAGTTGGCATGGGCTTGGTCGATCAGCAGTACCAGTCGGCCTTGAACGTCGCCGGTGCGCAGGCGGTCGTGGGCGAGTTGGGCATCGGTGAAGGGCATGGTCTCCACCGGGGCGATGATGGACGGCTCCCGGCGGGCCAAGTCGAGGAGTTCCCCCAGCTGC
The DNA here is from genome assembly GCA_009842675.1 of Acidimicrobiia bacterium. GTDB lineage: Bacteria > Actinomycetota > Acidimicrobiia > Acidimicrobiales > Bin134 > Poriferisocius. The sequence continues at coordinate 36,138 of VYEX01000070.1, forward strand.
GGCCGGGTGCCCCAGATGCTGGACATGAAGTGGGCCTCGTGGGGAACGGCCCCAACGCCGAACGGTATGCGGCCGCCGTACAAGCCGACTGCCACCACCAGGCCCTGCCTGGCCACCGCACTGGCCGCGGTGGCCAACGTGGCATCGCTTCCCACGAAATCGATCACTGCATCGCACAGCGGCAGTTCGTCGTCAGCGTCAAGCGCCCCGTCGGCGCCCATGTCCAGCGCCGTGGCCCGCTTGTCGGCGGCCCGGTCGAGGACAAGCACTTCGGCGTCTGACAGTAGCTTGAGGTAGCGAAGGGCGAACTGGCCGATTCCGCCAGCGCCGATGACCAGCACCCGGCGCTTCCGACCAGGACGGCGCAGCGTCTCCAGAGTCTGCTGCACTGCCCGGTAGCCGGTGAGGCCCCCGCAGGCCAGCGGCGCGCTGGCCACCGGATCGAGATCGCCCAGCGGATACAGGTACGCCCGGTCGGCGATGGCCATGCGCTCGGCATAGCCCCCGTCCACCACCAGGCCGGCCTCGGTGGCATCGGCGCAGATCATCTCGTTGCCGTCGGCGCACTCCCGGCACTGCCCGCAGCCCCAGGGGGCGTACACCATCACCGGTCCCAGGTCGGGGTGAAACCCGGTGACCTCGTGGCCCAACACGATGGGCAGGGGACTGGGGAATTCGCCCGCCACCACATGCAGGTCGGAGTGGCACAGCCCGCAGGCAATGACGTCGATGACCTCGCTGCCGTCGGCACCGGGCTCGAGGTAGTCGTCAACCACCACGAGGGGTGAGTTTCGAGCCTCAAGAACGACGGCGCGCATATCAGTAGCTCTTGGGCAGGCCGAGGCACTTCTGGGCCACGAAGGCCAGCACCAGGTTGTTGTTGACCGGGGCTACTTGATACAGCCGGGTCTCGCGGAACTTGCGCTCGATGTCGTACTCCACCGCGAACCCGAATCCGCCGTGGGTGTTGAGCGCGGCATTCCCGGCCTCCCAGGAGGCCTCCGACGCCAGCAGCTTGGCCATGTTGGCCTCGGCCCCGCACGGCTCCCCGGCATCGAACAGGTTGGCCGCCTTCCACCGCATTAGGTCGGCAGCCTGGAGATTGGCGTAGGCCCGGGCCAGCGGGAAGGCCACCCCCTGGTTCATGCCGATGGGCCGTCCGAACACCTCTCGCCCTCTGGCGTACTCGCTGGCCCTTTCCAGGAAGAACCGGCCGTCGCCGATGCACTCCGCGGCGATGAGAATCCGCTCGGCGTTCATGCCGTCGAGGATGTGGCGGAAGCCCTGGCCCTCGGTGCCCACCAGGGCATCGCCGGGCACCACCACGTCGTCGAAGAACACCTCGGTGGTGTTGTGGTTCATCATTGTGGGGATGGGGTTGATGGTCAGCCCCGGCACCAGCTCGCCGTCGTCATCTCTCAGCTCGATCAGGAACACCGACAGGCCGTCAGTGCGGTTTTTCACGTCGTCTGACGGGGCGGTGCGGGCCAGCAAGATCATCAGGTCGGAGTACAGCGCCCGCGATGTCCAGATCTTCTGGCCGTTGATGCGCCAGGTGTCGCCGTCGCGGTCGGCCCGAGTTCGGATGGCGGTTGTCTCCGAGCCGGCGGTGGGTTCGGTGACCCCGAAGGCCTGCAACCGCTTGCGCCCGTCGGCCACCAGGGGCAGGTACCGCTGCTTTTGCTCCTCGGACCCGTGGCGCAGCAGGGTGCCCATCACGTACATCTGGGCATGGCAGGCGCTGGGATTGCCCCCGCTGGCCGAAATCTCCTCCACGATCACCGACGCCCCCGCCAGGCTGAGCCCGCCGCCGCCGTACTGCTCGGGGATCAGCGATCCGAGCCAACCGTGGGCGGTCAGCTCGGCCACAAACTCCTCCGGGTAGCCGCTGGGCTCGAGCTCACGCCAGTACTCGTTGCCGAACTTGTCGCACAGTCGGCGCACCTCAGTGCGGATGAGTTCGAAGTCGTCGGGTGTGGCGGCCACTCAGTCCTCCCAGAATCCTTGGCGCTCCAAATGGGCTACGGCAGCCACCCCCGACTCGTGGAGGTGGTGCTCCATCCGTCGGCGGGCCTCGTCGGGGTCGCGGTCGACGATGGCCTCGAGGATGGCGGCGTGGTGCTGAACGGCCTGAGCGTCCCATCCGTCGGTGAACTCGTAGTAGTCGGCCGGGACCGAGCGCTCCAGCAGGCGAAGGAGCCAGCGGGTCCGGCGGGGAGCGGTGCGGTTGATGATGCGGTGGAAAGCCCAGTTCAGAGCAGAGAGGTCGTCGCTGGTGCCGTCGACGAACCGCTCGTGAATGGCTCGCAGTTGCTCGATCTCATCTTCGCCCAGGGTGTCGGCCGCAATGGCCGCGGCCCGGCCCCCAACCACGCCGAACAGCTCGTAGTGGTCGACGATGTCTTCGGGGGTCAGATCGGCCACCACGGCGCCCCGCCGGGGAATCAGGTCCAACAGGCCTTCCTGGCCGAGGATGACCAGCGCCTCCCGGATCGGGCTCCGGCTTACGTCAAGCGCGGCGGCCAGAGCTTCTTGGTCGATCTTGGTTCCCGGCTTCAACGCACCGGTGAGGATCTGCTCCCTCACATAGAGCACCACGTCGTCGGCCAGCCCGCCCCGCCGCCGAGTCGGCGGGCGGGTGCCCTGGTACGGGTCACCGAATACGGCTAGCTCGGTCATGTCGCCGACGATCCGAGGTAGGCGGCCTGCACCGAGGGGTCGGCTTGGATCTCCTCGGGGGTGCCTGTGGCGATGACCGAACCGCGGTCGAGGCAGTAGATGCGGTCGCAGATGCCGATGATGAAGTCCAAGTCGTGGTCAATCACCACCACGCCGGCGCCCACCAGCGCGGCCATGGTCTGCACTTGCTCGACCATGGCCAACGACTCAGTGTCGCTCATGCCTGAAGTGGGCTCATCGAGCAGCAGGAACAACGGCCGGGCGGCGGCGGCCCGGGCCAGCTCCAGCCGGCGGGAATTGCCGTAGTCGAGCTCGCTGGCTCTCCGGTCCCGGTGGTCCCACAATCCGGCGGCGGCCACCAAAACGTCGGTTTCGGGGGTGGAGCGGTCGTCGTGTTCGGCGATGGCCACCAAACGGGTCACCTCGACGTTCTCTCGTACGGTGAGCGATCCGAACAGCCGGAGGTTCTGGAAGGTGCGGACCAGGCCGGCTCGGGCGACCTCATGCGACGGGGTGCCGATGAGATCAACACCGTTCAACTTCACTTGGCCTGACGTGGCGGGAACGAGCCCGGTGATGACGTTGAGCATCGTGGTCTTGCCCGCGCCGTTTGGGCCGATGATGCCCACCACCTCACCGCTGCTCACCTCAAAGCCCGACCGGGAGAGCGCTTGGAACCCGCCAAAGACCACGCTGACATCGCTTACTTCCAGCCGGGCCTCTTGGTCGGCTCCCATGGTGGCCTGCGGTACAGGGGGCGCACTTTGGGTCCTGGTGAATCGACGGTAGAGCCATTCGTCGAATTCCCAGTCGCTGAGAATGCCCTTGGGCCGCCAGATCATGAAACCGAGCATGGCCACGCCGAGGAACACAGTTTGGAGGTTCTCCCGGAAGATCCAGTCCAGCGGCTCGCTGTCGAGCCCGAGGCCGAAGACTTCGAACCCGTCTTGGCCCATTCGGCGGGCCAATTCCCGTCCCACCGTGATCACAGCCACGCCGAACAGCGCCCCGGTGACGCTGTTGCGACCTCCCACAATGAGCATTGTCAGCGTCAACAAGGTGAAGAAGAAAAAGAAGTCTTCGGGGAGGAGCGAGCCATCCTCATACACCTTCAAGCTGGCCCCCACCGACACCACGGCCACCGAAGTCAACAAAGCGATCATTTGTTGCACCAAGGGGTTCACGCCCATGGCCCGGGCCGCCAAGTCGTCCTCCCGCCCTGCCTTTGCCAGTCGGCCCCGCCGACTCTGGGCAAAGAGACGGGCCAGCACCAGCGCACCGGCCAGCGCCAAATAGATGGGTACACGGGTGTCGAGCTTGCCCCCGATGCGGAACGACAGACCGGCGCGCTCTCCACCAGTTAACTCCGGCCAATGACGGGCCACCTCGTGGGTGACAAACAACAGGGCGAGAGTGATGACGGTGGCAGCTACCGCTCCCGACTCAGCCCCGGAGCGAGCCAAACCGATGCCTACGAAAAAGGCCACCACCACCGTGACGGCGATGGCGACGCCTACTGCGCCCCAAGAACCCATGTCCACATCGGTCAGCCCCAGTGGTGCATCGGGAATGCGCTTGACCTTTTCGGCTGGGGCGATGGCAAAGATGGCGAACGTGTAGCCGGCGATTGCCCCGAACCCGATATGCCCAAACGACAGCACCCCGGTGTTTCCGACGTAGATCTGGATGCCCAGCACGATGATGGCGTTGATCATGGCGGTGGTGACCAGACGCTCGCCCGCTCCGCCGAAATAGCTCTGATACAGCAACCCGAAGGCAATGAAGACTCCGAACAGCAGCCCCACCCCGACAATGGGGAAGGCCACGTCACGGCGCAAGTTGGGGAACATCCCCGCGTGGGCGGCATCGGGACGGCGCGGCTCAGCCATCACACTCGCTCCGCGTGGGCTACCCGAATGAGGCCCTGCGGCCGGAAGATGAACAGCAGGGCGATCAGCAAGAACACGAATCCCTCGGTCAGGCTGGCCACCGAATCGGGCAGCCGAGACCGCAACAGAACCTCAGCCAGGCCGAGCACGAAGCCACCCAGCACTGCGCCTCGCAGACTGCCCAAGCCCCCGATCAGCGCGGCCAGCACCCCCTTGAGCATGGGAGTGATCCCGACAGTTGGAGTGGTGTGCCCTGATCGCATGAGCCAAAACACGCCGGCAATACCGGCCAGCAGGCCAGAGAGGGCAAATGCCCCCCGGATCACCGTGTCGGAGCGCACCCCCATGAGCCGGGCGGTATCGAAGTCGGCGGCGGCCGCTCGGAGGGCCAGTCCGAACATGGTGCGCTGAACGAGCCAGGACGTGCCCAACAGGGTCACCAGCGTCACCCCGATCACCACCGCGTCGTAAACCTCAACGTTCAGCGAACCGACCGGGAAGGTGTTGGCAACCCATCCTGGTTCTGAGAACGTCTTGACCGACGCGGACACGTAGAGCAAGAAGATGGCCGACACCACGAAATGGACGCCGAAAGACGTCAACAACAGGGTGAAGTCGGAGCTGCCTCGGACCCGGCTGAATGCCACCCGCTCGATCACCAGCGAAGTGACGATGGCGGTGCCGATGATGACCGGGGCGACCAGGTACCACGACCAGCCCTCATTGATGGTCCAGAACGCCACATAGCCCGAGACGGTGATCAACTCGCCATGGGCGAAGTTGAGCAGGTGCATGACGCCGAAGATCACCGCCACGCCCAGGGCCAGCAGGGCGTAAATGCTGCCCCGACCTAGGCCGTCGATGAGGTTCTGGAGCAGCTCGGTCATTGCCCGTTGCCTCCGACGAAGGTGTCGAACAGGTCGGGGCGCTCCCGCAGCTCAGCTCCCGTCCCTTCGGCCACGATCTCCCCTGATCGCAGCACGTAGGCCCGGTCGGCCACCTCCAGCATGCGAGTGGCGTTCTGCTCCACCACCAGCAGGGTTCGCCCTTGGCTCCGGAGGGACTCGATCAGCTCGAACACCACATCCACCAGCACGGGGGCCAGCCCCAGCGAGGGCTCGTCCATCATCAGCAGTCGGGGCTTGGACATCAGGGCCCGGGCGATGGCCAGCTGCTGGGACTCCCCGCCCGAGAGATAGCCCGCGGCCACCGTCCGCTTTTCTCGCAACACCGGGAACCGTTCACCCATCTCGTCGAGCAAATCGGCCCGCTCGTCGCGGGACTGGGTGATGCCGCCGATCTTCAGGTTCTCCTCCACGGTGAGGTCGCCGAAGATCCGCCGATGCTCGGGGACCAACGCCACACCGAGGCGCAGCAGCTTCTCCGGAGAGTGGCCGGTGATGTCGGCCCCCTCGAAGGTGACCGATCCGGCCGCGGGGGAGAGCAGCCCGGCGATCGAACCTAGAAGCGTGGTCTTTCCGGCGCCGTTGGGTCCGATGAGGCCGACCACCTCACCGGACCCAACACGCAGACCGGCGTCTCGAAGCGCTGAGATCGCACCGTAGCGGGTAGTCAATCTCGAGACTTCGAGCATGGTGCTAATCGTATGTGAGCAACAGGCCTGAGTTTTTCGGCCTGCGGTTACCCGATGGTGGCAACCAGGGTGTCCACGCCGTCGACGATCCGGTTGATCGGCACAGCCTTGGGTGGGATGCCGTTGGTGCCAGCGAAGGTGATCTCACCGGTCAGGCCCTGGAAGCCCTCGATCTGGGCCACCGCGGCGCCGATGTCGGCCGGGTTGGTGCAACCGCAGTCCAGGATGCCCTGAATGCCCAGGAACATCGAGTCCACATACAGAGCCATGAAGCCCCGGCTATCCAGCGCCTCACCTTTGGCCGCTTCGTAGTCGGCCAGCATGGTGTCGATGCGGTCGCCCGGGGCGATGCTGGTATGCGGAGTGTGGGCAATGCCCTCGTTGTTGGCCTCGAATTGGATGCCGGTGGCGTCCAAGGCGTCAGTGCCGATGTAGGTTAAGCCGTCGAGGCCTTGACCCTCAAGCTGGCCCCGCAGTGCGGTGACCTGGAATCCGAGGGCAGCGGAGAACACCACCTCGTTGTTCTGGGAGACGCCAACAATCTCGTTTACCTGGGCCGAGAAGTCGGTGTCAACCGCCCACACGTAGGTCTGGACGCTGACCACCTCGCCGCCGAGTTCTTCGAACTTGGCGATGAAGGCATCGGGATTCACGCCGGTGTAGGGGATACCCTCGCCCTCGGTGAACACGATGGCCCGGGTGATGCCCTGGTCATAGGCCCACTGGGCCGCCGCCCCGGACATGCCGAAGTCGTCGAAGGTCACCAGGAACGAGTTGATTGAGGCGTCGGCCAGAGTCGGCTCGGTCGAGGCGGCCACGAACAGCGGGACCTGGCCTTCGGTGGTCTGGAGGATCGGCAGGGCGAAGTCGGCGAACGGCGGGCCAATCAGGAAATGAGCGCCCCAGTCCAGGAGTTCCTGAGTAGCCAGCACGGCGTCGTCGCCCACCTCGGCCACTCGAACCTCAACGGGAGAGCCGTTGATACCGCCGGTGCAGTTGACCTTCTCGGCGATGAACGGCACCAGCTTGGAGCCGGGGATGTCCACGAATCCGACCACGTCGCTGAAGTCCATGGCCATGCCCACCCGGATGGGATCGCCGGTGGGCGGCGCGGCGCAGTTGTTCAGATCGGCGGCCAGGATGCCGTCGATGTCGATGCTGTCGGCCATTGGCTCCGGCTCAGGCTCCGGTTCCGGGGCGGGCTCCTCGGTTGGGGCCGGGGCCGGAGCCTCCGTGGGAGCTTCGGTTGGTGCAGGCGCCGGTGCGGCACCGTCGCCATCGTCATCGTCATTGCCGCAGGCGGACACCACCAAGGCGAATACCGCCAGCAAAGCGATCAAGAACTTGAACTTGAGTTTCATGAACTCCCCCTCCTCGGTCAGGTTTCGCGAACCTTACGGGAAAAGTCGTTTGGGAGCAAACGACCTTTGTATACAAAATTAAAAATACAGATTATGGCTGATGCTGTCAATGGCTCTTCATGAAGGCAGCAGTTCAGCGGCCAACTCGCCCGCCACCACCACGGGATTGCCGTCCAAAGTCACCGTGCAGCCCCGCATGGGCAGGTCAAAGTGGCCTCGGCAATATCGCCCCGCCACCTCGTTGGCCCCGGTCGAGTACAAGAAGTTGCCGGCGAATGCTCGGAGCTCGGTCCCGTTGTGGTCGGCCTTGTCCCACAGGGCCATGGCCTCCCACCGGGCCGAGGTGTTCATGCCCCAGCCCACGTGGCTCACGGCATAGGCGTCAGGCTCATCGAAGGCAGCCAGATAGGAGCGGAACAACTCGGCGTCCACCCCGCTCCCCTCGATGGCGGTGATGTAGTCGTCCACCACGGTCAGAGTCACCGGGTCGCGGACGTACTCCTTGAAGGTGAGGTTCACGTCGCCGGGAGCCAGCACCACCGTGCCGTTCACTTTCCCCGAGGCGGGGAACGCCAGCACCAGACCGCCGGGCCAGTGGGCGATGGTCCCTGGATCGGTACACCAGCCGTGCGACCCGGCCCGCACCGCGCCGGCGAGGTCGACGGTCAGGTCGGTGCCCGCGTCGGAGGCCACCTCCATCACTTCGGCCTGTTCCAGCAGGGCGACCCCGGCAGCCACTCGATCAGCCAGGTCCGGATCATGGGGCCACCGCTCGGTGTTCTCGGGATGCTCGTTGGAGATCATCAGCACCCGGGCCCCGCTGGCCAAGATCTGGCCGAGCTCGGGAGCGTGGAGCAGCCCCTCCACCGTGCAGTCCACGATGAACTCGGCGTTGGTCAGCGCCCCTAGTGCCGCCGGGTTGGCGGCCAGCGCCACCGACGCTCCGGTGGAGCGGATGGGCAGCGGCCCCGGGTTGGGCGGGGTGGTGACCACGACGTCGACGGGGGTAACCCCGCATTGCGACAGGGCCAGGCGGGCGGTCTGCACGATCTCGGGTCGGCTCCGGGTCTCCGACAGCACAACCGCAGTCTCGGTGGGAACCAGCTTGCAGGCTTCGAACTGCTCGGCGTATCGCCTCACCCAGGCGCTCTCGATCATCGATGATCGCCCTTGCTCACACCGGGTTCTCGGTGGCGTCGTCGAAGAGGCCGGCGCGGCCCAAGCGCTCCAGGCACACATCCATGCTCCAGGGGTGCATGGCCGCGCCGCATCGGGCGTCGCGGTAGAACTGCTCCAGACGAGACGGCCGCAGCAGCGCCCGTCCCCCGCACACCCGCAGCGCCAAAGAGGCCAGTTGGGGGGCTCCGTCCATGGTGGAGACCATCGAGCTCCACGCCCGCCGCACCGCATCTGGCTCAGGATCGACGCCAGACTCGGCCAGCACCCGATAGCACAGCGCCTGGGCTCGGTCGTAGATGAGGTTCATCTCGGCCCAGCCCTGCTGCTTGATGGGGTTGGAGCGCCGGGCGGTGGTTCCGCCGTCGCCGATGAGGTATTCGGCGGCGGCTTCCATGATGGCTCCCATCAGGCCTAAGTAGGCGAACGACAGGGTCATGAAGAAGTACGGCCAGCGGGCTGCGGCCTGGTCGAACATCCCCGTGGGGATCCACTCCCGCTCGGCGGGGACGAACACATCCTCCAGCACCAGGTTTCGGGAATCGGTGGCCCGCATGCCCAGTGAATCCCACTCGCCCTCGATGTGCAGGCCGTCGGAGTCGGCGGCCACCCCCAGCAGGCGCACCCGGGGGTCGCCTTCGACGACGCACACGACGTTGTGGATGTCGGCCGCCCCGCTGAGCGAAGCGAATATCTTCCGACCGCTTACCCGGTAGCCATTGTCAACGGGAACGGCGGTGGTGGCGTACCCCTCGGTGGCCCCAGCGGCGATCCCCTCGGAGAAAGGCTGGCTGTGGATGCGTCCATGCTCGACGATGCCCTGCCACAGCTCGGCCCGACGTGAGAGCAGCGCGGACCGATCTTGGGAGTCGAGCTCCATGTCGTCGGCGATCTGGCCCACCAGCAGCGTGGTGCACACGTGCATGTTGAACGTCAGCCCGGTGGCGGCACAGTGTCGCCCGAGTTCCTCGGACGCCAGGGCATAGCCCACGAAGTCGGCGCCCAAGCCGCCCGCCGATTTGGGAATGCAGATAGCTAGCAAGCCGGCGTCGGCCAGGTCCTGCCAATTCTCATAGGGAAAGGCCGCATCGCGGTCGTACTTTGCCGACCTTGCCGCTAGCGCCGGCCCTAATGCTCGAACCCGCTCCACGACGGCTTCCCGCTCTGGGGTCAGCACACCGTCGCGCGCCGCGAGATCGGCAAGCGTCACTGGGTTGCCTCACATTTTTCGGCAGCAAAACCGTTTTCCACAGCCTCGACTCTATTTCCAGGATGTCGTGGAGCGTTAGCCCAGTTGAATCGTTTGGTACCAAACAAATATACTGCCGACGTGGCCGAACTTGAGGGGTTCATGTATCCCCGTACGCCGACTGGTGCCGGAAGCATTCTGCCCGGTCCGCCGTGGCACTACTCGGGCGACATGTTGACCGTGGAGTTCCGCACCGATCCGGCCAATGTGGCCGAGCTTCTCCCCGAGCCTTTGGAGCTGGTCGACGACGATCCCGGTGCCGTGGCCCTCATCTGGGCCGATTGGCAGAGTTGCAGCGACAGTTTCGAGGAGATCCTCGATCCGGCCCGAGCCCAGTACAAGGAAGTCTTCTTGGTGGTTCGCTGCTCCTATCGGGGCCAGGTCTTCAGCCGGGCGGCCTATATCTGGGTAGACAAGGACTTCGCCATGGCCCGGGGCCACATCCAGGGCTATCCCAAGAAGATGAGCGAGATCTGGATGACTCGGCCGGTGGCCTACGGCAAGGCCGGGCCCCGGTTGGAGCCCGGCGGACAGTTCGGCGCCACCTTGAGCACGTGGGGGCGGCGGATCGCCGAGGCCCGGTTCACCATCCGGGGCACCGCCGAGTCGCCCGGATTCGTCAACAGCCATCCCATGCTTCACAGCCGCCAAATGCCGGCCATCGAGATGGACGGGCGTGACTCTCTGGACGAGCTAGTGACCATGCGGGGCTATGACGCCGACCTCGGCCCCGTGTTCAGCGGTGACGCGGAGCTGGTGCTGCCGGAGAATCCCACCGAGGAGCTCACCCGCTTGGCGCCCACCGAGGTCATCGGCGGCTACTACCGGCAAGTGGGCAACTCCATGGCTGGGGGCACCACGCTGTGGGCCGCCCCCAACCCCATGGAATCCGAGTGATGGCCGAGCCAGCCTTTGTCGATGACTACCTGGCCGACCTCGGCCCCGACGACGCAGACATCACCGACCACGACACGTATGTAGCCGGCGTCCCCCACGCCACGTTCTCCCGGCTGCGGGCCGAAGATCCGGTGCATTGGACCGAGGAGGCCGATGGCGCCGGTTTCTGGTCGATCCTGCGCTACGACGACTGCCTGGCGGTGAGCCGCGACGTCGAGACGTTCACGTCGTCACTGGGCATTCGCCTGGAGGAGATGGACGCCGAGCAGACCGAGGCCCGGCGGACCATGATGGAGATGGACCCGCCCGAGCACACCAGGCTGCGGCGCCTGGTGAACAAGGGCTTCACCCGCCGGACCGTCGAGACCTTCGAAGACTCCATCCGGGAGCTGGTGGGGGAGGTGCTTGACAGGGCGCTGGCCAACGACGAGTTCGACTTCGTCCACGATATTGCCGAGGAGCTCCCCATGAGGATGCTCGGCCGCCTTCTCGGCACCGACGATGAAGACGGCCGCAATCTGGTGGCCTGGGGCGATGCGCTGCTGGGCAATACCGATCCCGACTTCACCGATTATCCCGTGGACCTCACCGACACCGAGCAGTTCCGGATGGTGCCGTTTCGCAGCCCCGCCGCCATCGAGATTTTCCAGTACGCCCAAGAGCAGGCCGCCGACCGGAGGGTCTGTCCCCGAGAGGACATCATCACCAAGCTGCTCGCTCCCACAATCGACGGCGACCCGCTCACCGACCTGGAGTTCAACAACTTCTTCACCCTGCTAGTGGCTGCCGGCAACGACACCACCCGCTACACCATGACCCACGGCATGTGGACTCTGCTGAACCACCCCGAACTATGGGAGGCATGGAAGTCTGACCCCGATCTGACCACCACCGCGGTGGAGGAGATCTTGCGCACCGGGTCGGTCACCATGCACTTCCGCCGCACGGCCACCCGCGATGTTGAGATGCGGGGCTCGCAGATCCGGGCGGGCGACAAGGTGGTCATCTGGTTTGTGGCCGCCGACCACGACCCCGAGGGTTTTGAGCGGCCGTTCCGCTTCGACCTGGGCCGACAGCACAACGATCACATGGCGTTCGGCCGCAACGGGCCCCACCTGTGCCTCGGCGCCTGGCTGGCCCGCATGGAGGTGAGGCTGGTGTTCGAGGAGTTGATGAAACGGGTGAGCTGCTTGGAGCAGTCCGGCCCGATCGATCGGCTGCGCTCCAACTTCATCTCGGGGATCAAGCGGCTTCCGGTCAAGGTGGCGTGATGGGTGCCATAGTCGGGGCTGGTTTGATCTCCCACGTCCCTCCGCTGGTGATGCCCGAGGCGACCCGCCGAGAACTCAACGATGGCGAGGACACCACGCTGTTCAGCGGGCTCCACGATCTTGGCGAACAGAAGTTGCGCCCGCTGGCCGCCGACACCGTGGTGGTGGTGGACACCCACTGGTTTACAACCGTGGAGCACATCGTGACCGCCCACGATCGACGCTGTGGCCTGTTCACCTCCGAAGAGCTGCCTCGGGGCATGTGCCAGATGCCCTATGACATGCCCGGCGACCGGGAGCTGGCCGATGCGTGGGCCGCTCAGGCTGCCGGGCGGGACGACACCTGGATCACCGCAATTGACGACCCCTTCCTGCCGGTGCACTATCCCACCATTAACCTGCTGCCGCTCTTGCAAGGCAATGAGGCTTGGGTTTCAGCGGGCATTTGCCAGACCGCCGAGCCGGACGACTTCCTGCTGTTCGGCGAGCTATTGGCCCAGGCGGTGGCCGCTTTGGACCGCCGGGTAGTGGTGCTGGCCAGCGGCGGCCTGAGCCACCGGTTCTGGCCGCTTCGCCAGTTTCGCGACCACGAGGCCGCCGACCCCGCGCTCCATCTGCGTACGCCCGAGGCCAGAGCCGCTGATGAGCACGTCATCGACTGCCTCATCAAGGGCGATCACGCCGGGGTGCTCGACTTCTTGCCGGAGTTCTCCACCCATGCACCCGAGGGATTCTTCGGCCACTACCTGACCATGGTCGGCGCCCTGGGCGGGACGGCCTGCACCGTTCCCGGCGAGCAGTTCGGTGAATATGAATCGGTCGCTGGAACCGGCCAAGTCCATCTATGGTTCAGCCCGTGAAGCGCGCCCTGGCCATCGCCCACGAGTTGGACGGTCTCCCCGGCCAGATAGCCACCCGCTTGCGCCAGCGGGACTATGAGGTTCACATCCACGTGGTGACCCACGACTACGACCACCCCAACGTCGCGGTGCCGTTTCCACCCCTGGACGATTACGACCTGCTGTTGCCCATGGGCTCGGTCCGCACCCTCACCGACAAAGACGAAATCGACACTTGGATATACGAAGAGCTCGACATGATCAGACAGGCCCACGAGGAGGGCAAGCCCGTCTTGGGGATCTGCTTCGGCGGCCAGCTGATCTCCGAGGCGCTGGGTGGCATAGTCGAGGTGTCCCCGGTGACCGAGATCGGCTGGTTTGAGCTTGACGACGGCGAGGACGGCCCCAACCCCGCTGGGCCGGGGCCGTGGATGCAGTGGCACCACGACCGGTTCACCCCGCCCCCCGGCGCCGAGGTGCTGGCCCGCAACGACAGTTCGGTGCAGCTCATCAGGATCGGGCGCACGGTGGGAACCCAGTTCCATCCCGAGGTCGACGTGGCCCACGTGGAGTCGTTCCTCCGCCTCGCCCCCCAGGACTACTTGGACGAGTGCGGGGTGGACTTCGACCAGCTTATGGAGGAGACCCGCCAGTACGAGATGGCCAATATCAAGCAGTGCCACGCCTTTGTCGACTGGTACCTGGACGAGGTGCTCGCCGACTGACCCGGCCCCCAGCCGGACCACTCAGTGGTACATGAGATATTCGTCGAGCTCCCACTGGGTCACCTCGCCGCCGGGCTTGTCTTCGCCCACCGCAGCGATATAGCGCTCCCATTCGGCCTGCTTGTTGGCGATGAAGTTCTGGCACAGGTCGTCGCCCACCGCGGCCATCAGCGCAGGATCGGCCGTGAGATGCTCCAGCGCCACGGCCAGGCTGGGTGCCGCTCCCACATCGGTGTTGACCTCTTCGAAACCGTCAGATGTGAGTGGGTCGGGGCACTCCAAGCCATCGACCACGCCGAGCCGGGCAGCTTGGAGGACGGTGGCCACCCCCAGGTGGATGTTGACCGCTCCGTCGCCCACCCGGTTTTCGATCCGCGTGGCATTTCCCCTCGCCTCGGGTATCCGGTTGGCCGCGCAGCGGTGATCGTGACCCCAGTTGGCCCAGTAGCCGTTGAGCTCTGCCGGCTGGAGCCGGCGGTAGGCGTTCACCGTGGGGGCGCACAGCGCGGTGAGGCCCTGGTGATGGGCAACCAGCCCGGCCAAGCATCCTTTGGCCAGGGCAGACAGGCCGTCATCGGCTGAGGGGTCGTTGAAGGCGTTCTGGCCGTCGCCGTCGACCAGCGAGAAGTTGACGTGGACGCCGCTGCCGGCCACGCCGACGAAGGGTTTGCCCAGAAACGTGAGGTCCAAGCCGTGGGCCAGGGCCACCTCCCGAGCCAGCACCCGGAACAAGAAGGCTTCGTCGGCGGCTTTGAGGGCGTCGTCGTATTCCAGTGTCAATTCGAACTGCGACTCGTCGTACTCGGCGTTGATGCTCTCCAGCGGAAAGCCGCTCTCCCAGGCGATGCGCATGATGTCGTCGAGCAAGCCGACCGGATCGGCTGAGCGGCCGGTGCCGTAGACGAACGACCGGGGAGTGTCCCAACGCTCCCACCCGCCTGCGCCGTCAGGTTGGAGCACATAGGCCTCGAATTCAATGCCCACCTTGGGGGCATAGCCGAGTTCCGCCCAATCGGCGATGGCCTGCTGAAGGGCATAGCGGGCTGAGACGGCATAGGGCAGCCCTCTGAAGTCCAGATGGCCGACGACCACGCCGGTGGCGTCGTCCTCCCAGCTGGGGCGCACCTCGTCGGGGTCGAAGGAGGCGACCACGTCGGGGAGCCCTTCCAGCAGGTAGGCGCCGGGGGCCGGGATCAGGCTGCGGTCGTAGCCGAGGGCGAATGTGGTAATGCAGTGCCCGGTGCCCTGTTCGGCCAGATGAACGGGCAGATACTTGCCCCGAGCCAGTCCGAGATGGTCGGGCCACAGCACGCGAATCCGGTCGTAGTCGCTCATGGGGTGGTTCCTCTCATGACGAAGATGCCGCCAATTCGTCAAAGCCCATCATGGCTGAGTCGCCGGGAGCGAACCCAAGAACTGGCGGACGAGGTCATTGAACGCCTCGGGAGCTTCCGCCGGACTGACGTGGCCCGCCGCCGGGATTATCTCCAGGCGGCTGTCTCCGATTGCGGCGTGAAGTTCTTCGCTGTAGGCCGGCGGGGTCTCTTCGTCGAGCTCGCCCACGATCACCAGTGTGGGCACGGTGATCTCACCGAGTCGGTGGCGTACATCGTGAGTGGGCAACAGCTGGCAGGCGGCCCGGAACCCGGCCTCGGAGACGCGGGTGAAGGCCGCAATGGTGCGGTCGCGCTCGACGCCCTCGAACCCTGGGGCGGTGATGCTGTCGATGACAGGGGCCGCGATGTCGGCCAGTAGAAGTCCGGCATCGATCATCTCGGTGCGCTCCCGGCGCCATTGCTCAGGGTCGGTCCCATCGCCCCCGAATACGGCGCTGGTGTCAGCCAGCAACAGCGATCGGACTCGCGTGGGATGGCGCAGGGCGGTGTGCAGGGCATGGTGCCCGCCGAACGACAAGCCGCACAGATGGGCGGCTTCCGCTTCCAGCCGATCGAGAAGTCCGACCACTGCATCGGCGATGGCCTCGAAGGTGAGCGGGTCTACCGGCGACGACGCGCCATATCCCGGCATGTCCCACGCCACGCAACGCCACTGTTCGCTGAGCGCTTCGAGTTGGGGCTCCCACGCCGTTCGCGACCCGCCCAGGCCGTGGAGAAACAGCACCACATCGCCCTCGCCGGCCTCCCGCCAGGCAATGGTGTCGTCGACATCTCGAATCGGAGTATCCACCGCAATTCAAACTATCTTTGAGAGCGAGAGCGTTTGGAAGCGAACAATTCGATGGCCACGAAACCCCCCTTGATCGGACTGCCGGGCCGGCGCAAGCGCGCCTCGGAGATGTCTGGCTTTCCCGAGGTGTTCGACGACCGTGATATCGACCTGTACTTCGCCGACTACGCCCGCGGCGTCATGGAGGCCGGGGGCATTCCCGTTCACCTGCCTATCGAAGTCGACATCGCCGCGGTCAGCGAACGTCTCGACGGGCTCGTTCTGCCCGGGGGAACTGACATTGATCCAGTCCGCTATGGAGCCGAACCCCACCCCGAGCTGCTGCCCCTTGAACAGGAGCGCGATGACCTGGAACTCGGGCTGTTATCGGCTGCGCTGGATGCCGATATCCCCGTCCTCGGCATCTGTCGGGGCATTCAGGTCATCAACGTCCACCAGGGCGGCACGCTGCACCAACATGTCCCCGAGCACGGCCGCTTCGATCTTCCCATCGATACCGCAATCCATCAGGTGAGCTTCGCTGAGGGATCGATCCTGGGCGAGCTGTACGGCCCGTCTGCTGAGGTCAACAGCCTCCACCACCAAACGGTGGATCAGCTCGGCCGTGATCTGACCGTCACCGCAAAGTCCGACGACGGTGCCATCGAGGGCTTGGAGATGGGCGATCTGGTGGTGGCCGTCCAATGGCACCCCGAGATGATGCCCACCCGCCCCCCCCGCCCCAAACAGGGACGTTTAAACAACTACGCGCCCCCCAGCACGGCGAGA
>VYEX01000060.1 GCA_009842675.1 Acidimicrobiia bacterium
GACGGCCCCTAACCAACGGCCGGTGGGGGGGTCGGCAACCAAATGGGGGGGTGGGGTGGTTACACTCAGAGTTGAACCCCTATCGGGAGATTGCCGTGTTCGAGAGATTCACAGATCGTGCTCGCCGTGTCGTTGTGCTGGCCCAGGAAGAGGCGCGCCTGCTCCACCACAACTACATCGGTACCGAGCACATCCTGTTGGGCCTGATCCACGAGGGCGAGGGCGTGGCCGCCAAATCGCTGGAATCCCTGGGCATTTCTCTGGAAGCGGTGCGAAATCAGGTGGAGGAGATCATCGGCCAGGGCGGGTCGTCCCCGTCGGGCCACATCCCCTTCACCCCCCGGGCCAAGAAGGTGTTGGAACTGTCGCTGCGGGAGGCGTTGCAGCTCGGTCACAACTACATCGGCACCGAGCACATCTTGTTGGGCCTCATCCGAGAGGGCGAGGGCGTGGCCGCCCAGGTTTTGGTAAAGCTGGGGGCCGACCTGTCGCGGGTCCGCCAGCAAGTCATCCAACTCTTGTCGGGCTACGGCGGCCCCCAGGGCTCGGGATCGCCGGAGAAGGCCACCACCTCTCCCGGCGGCAGCGGCGAGACTGGATCAGGCTCGTTGGTGCTCGACCAGTTCGGCCGCAACCTCACCAAGCTGGCCAAAGACAGCGGGCTCGACCCGGTTATCGGCCGCCAGCGGGAAACCGAGCGGGTCATGCAGGTTCTGTCGCGGCGCACCAAGAACAACCCGGTGCTGGTGGGCGAGCCCGGTGTGGGCAAGACCGCCATCGTGGAGGGCTTGGCTCAGCGAATCGCGGCCGATGATGTTCCCGAGACCATCCGCAACAAGCAGCTCTACACCCTAGACCTGGGCGCGCTGGTGGCCGGGTCCCGCTACCGGGGCGACTTCGAAGAGCGCCTCAAGAAGGTGCTCAAAGAGATCAAGACCCGGGGCGACATCATCTTGTTCATCGACGAGCTGCACACCTTGGTGGGCGCCGGCGCCGCTGAGGGGGCCATCGACGCCGCCTCCATCCTCAAGCCCATGCTGGCTCGGGGCGAGCTTCAGACCATCGGGGCCACCACCCTCGACGAATACCGCAAGCACCTGGAGAAGGACTCCGCGCTCGAGCGCCGATTCCAGCCGGTGAAGGTGGACGAGCCCACCATCGCCCACACCATCGAGATCCTCAAGGGCCTGAGAGACCGCTATGAGGCCCACCACCGGGTCACCATCACCGATCAGGCCCTGGTGGCGTCGGCCAACTTGGCCGACCGCTACATATCCGACCGCCACCTGCCCGACAAGGCCATCGACCTCATCGACGAGGCTGGCTCCCGTCTGCGCATCAAGCGGATGGAGACCCCCACCGACTACAAGGACTTCGAGAACGAGCTCTCCCAGGTGGTGTCCCAGAAGAAGAGCGCGGTCGAGCAGCAGGACTTTGAGGAGGCCGGTCGGCTACGTGACAAGGAGAAGGAGCTGCTGGCCGGCAAGGAGCAGATGGAGGCCGAGATCAAGGCCAAGGGCGTCGACCTGTTCGACGAGGTGGACGAAGAGGCGGTGGCCGAGGTTCTGTCCATTTGGACCGGCATCCCCGTCTACAAGCTCACCGAGGAGGAGACGGCCAAGCTCCTGCGCATGGAAGACGAGCTGCACAAGCGGGTCGTCGGCCAGGAGGACTCCATCAAAGCGGTGTCGCAGGCCATCCGCCGCACCCGGGCCGGGCTCAAAGACCCCAAGCGGCCCAGCGGGTCGTTCATTTTCCTGGGCCCGTCAGGGGTGGGCAAGACCGAGCTGGCCAAGACGCTGGCCGAGTTCCTATTCGGCGACGAGCAGGCCCTCATTGCCCTGGACATGTCCGAGTACATGGAGAAGCACACCGTCAGCCGGCTGGTGGGCTCCCCGCCGGGCTACGTCGGCTATGAGGAAGGCGGCCAGCTCACCGAGGCCGTGCGTCGCAAGCCGTTCTCGGTGGTGCTGTTCGACGAGATCGAAAAGGCCCACCCCGATGTGTTCAACACCCTCCTGCAAATTTTGGAGGAGGGCCGCCTCACCGACAGCCAGGGCCGGTCGGTGGACTTCCGCAACACCGTGCTCATTATGACCTCCAACCTGGGTACCCAGAACCTGCGCAAGGCCAACCTGGGATTCACCAAGGCTGACGAGGCCATCACCTATGAGCGCATGAAGGAGAAGGTTACCGACGCGCTCAAGGACCACTTCCGTCCCGAGTTCTTGAACCGCATCGACGAGGTCATCGTGTTCCACGAGCTGACCCGCGAGGAGGTCACCCGGATCGTCGATCTGATGATCAAGCGGCTGCAAGACCAGCTCGAGGCCCAGGGAATCGGGCTGGAGCTCACCGAATCGGCCAAGGTTCTCCTGGCGCTGCGGGGCTACGACCCCACGTTGGGGGCTCGCCCGCTGCGCCGGGCCCTTCAGCGGCTGGTGGAGGATCCGCTGTCGGAGCGGCTTCTGTGGAAGGAGTTCCGAGCCGGGGAGACGATTCTGGTGGACGCGGAGGACGACCCCGACGAGCCTGGCGCGGAGCGGATCTGCTTCCGGGCGATCGAAGGCTTCGAACCGCCTCCGGTGGAAGAGCTGGCCGGCGCCTAGCAACCATGCCGGCGGGGGTTCGGAGGGGGGCCGCGAGGCAACAAGCTGGCGTGTCGGCAATGGCCAGGAGGGGGGCGCTCCTTCTTGTGCTGATCTTGGGGCTGACCGCCTGCCAGGTAGACATCGAGGTGGGCATCGGCTTCAACGAGGACGGCTCCGGGGTGGTTACCGTGGATGTGGCCCTCGACGAGCAGGCCATGGACCTGGCTCCCGACATCACCTCGAGGCTGTTGACCGAGGACATCGAGGACCCGGCATCGGGCTGGTCGTACAACGAGCCCCGCATCGACGACCAGGGTCGCACCAGCTTCTCGGCCTCCAAGCCATTCAGTTCGACTGAGCAACTTGAGTCGGTGCTGTCCGAGATCTTCATCTCCGACGACGTGTTCCGCGACTTCACCTTCGAGCGCGACACCTCTTTCGCCCAAACCGACTATCGGGTGACCGGAGTGGTCGACCTGTCCGGCGGCTTGGACCTGGTGACCGACCCCGAGCTCACTGCTCGCCTTGGCGGAGAGCCCTTCGGGGAGCGGACCGCCAATCTGGCCGGCGCTCTTGAGGCGGTGACCGTGCGCCTTGTTTTGGACTTGCCGGTGGGCCCCGAGAAGGAGGAAGTGCTGCAACTGGGCCAAGGAGCCCAGCGCATCACCTTGACGGGCCAAGACGAGAGCGGGGCGGCGGTGACCCTGCGATGGGTGGCCTGGGCCGCGTTCGCCCTGGTTGGCCTGTCGATTCTGATCGCGGTGGCCGGCTACCTGCTGGAACGACGGGCCCGGGACCGCAGCATCGACCCGACCTTTACCCAGGATTCTCTGGCGCGCACCACAGGATCTGCCCCGGCGCAGCCCCCTCAGCGGCGGCTGCGGTTGGTGGTGTTGAATCCGCTCGGGGTGCTATACGAACCAGCTGACGATCCCGCCGAGCTTCTGGCTTCCTTTGCCGCCGAGCGCGGCCTAGAGCCAGACGACGAAGAGGTGCAGCAGCTCCACAACCAGGCGATTCTGGGCCGCATCACCCCCGCGGAGCTTTGGTCGGGAATCGGTTTGGACGACGACCCTGCGGAGCTCACCGAGGAGTTCTTGTCCCAGTACACCGTGCGGTCGGGCGCCCGGGACTTTGTGGCCGAGATGGTCCGACGGGAGCTCCCGGTGGCCTGTCTCACCAACGACGTGTCCTCGTGGTCGACTGCCCTCCGGGAGCGCCTCGAGATAGACGGCGTGGACACCTGGATTGTGAGCAGCGACGTGGGGGTGTGCATGCCTGCCCCTGGCATATACGAGGCGCTGCGCCGCACCACTTCGGTTCCCTACGAGCACGCGTTGCTGGTAGACGTGGCCGCGGAGAATCTCGACGCCGCCCAGGCGCTGGGGATGTCCACCGCGCTGTTGGCCGACGCCCGCCCCGCCGACGGCGAGGCCCCCGGCCATGCGGTGGTTACGAGCTTCTCCGACTTTTTCCGCCGCCGGCCCCGTTCCTGACTCAGCCGAGAAGTTGGTTGGCCTACACGGCGAAATAGGTCAGCTCAGAAGCTCGGCGGCCTGCGTGGCGAAGTAGGTGAGGATGACGTCTGCGCCGGCCCGACGAATTCCGCAGAGGGTCTCGGTCACGATGGCCTGCTCGTCGAGCCACCCCGACGCCGCAGCTGCCTTGATCATGAGGTATTCCCCGCTCACCTGATAGGCGGCCACCGGCACAACCGAGGCCTCGGCGAAGCGTCGCACCACATCCAGGTAGGGACCGGCGGGCTTGACCATCACCATGTCGGCGCCCTCGGCGATATCCAGCTCCATTTCCCGCAGGGCTTCGCGGCTGTTGGCCGGGTCCATCTGGTAGGTCTTCTTGTCGCCGGAGCGGGGGGCCGAGTCCAGCGCTCCCCGGAACGGCCCGAAGAAAGCCGAGGCGTACTTGGCGGTGTAGGCGCAGATTCCCACCTCGGTGTGGCCGTGGTGGTCGAGGGTCTCGCGGATGGCCCCCACCCGTCCGTCCATCATGTCACTGGGGGCCACGATGTCGGCCCCGGCATCGGCATGGGTCAGGGCCTGGCGGCACAGCACGTCCACGGTCTCGTCGTTCACGATGGTCCCGTCGGGGGCCACGATGCCGTCGTGGCCGTCGCTGTTGTAAGGATCGAGGGCTACGTCGGTCATCACCACTGTGACGGGATGGGCGGACTTTATGGCCGCGATGGTCTGGGGAATGAGACCGTTGGGGTTCCACGCCTCGTCGCCGGTGGGGGTCTTCAGCTCATCGGGCGCGGCCTCGAACAGCACCACCGCCCGAACTCCCAGTTCAGCGGCTCGTCCCACCTCGCCGACCAGCCCATCCACGCTCCAGCGGTTGGTCCCGGGCATCGAGTCGATGGGCTCATCGGGCCCTCGGTGTACGAACAGGGGCAGTACAAGATGGGCGGGGCTGAGCTCGGTCTCGCGCACCATGTCCCGGATTGCCGGGGTGCGCCGGTTGCGCCGGGGTCGGGCGGTGAGCTCCAAATGCGGATGAGCCATGCCCTTATGCTCCCATCTCAGCCTTCGCTGCGCACTGTTGATGGGCTAAACAAGGGCCATGCGCATTGAATTGTCGACCGGGACGGCGGCTGAGTTGGTTCGGGTGGAGGGCGCCGACCGAGGGCTGGTGTTGATCCCCGATCTCATGGGTCTGCGGCCCCTGTTCGACGATCACGTGGCCCGGATTGCCGCCGATCAGGGATGGACGGTGTGCGCTCCCCAAGTATTCCCCGGTCGAGAGCATTTGGCGGCCGACGAGCGAATGGCCGCAGTATGCGAGCTTGTCGACGATGAGGTGCTGGGCGACGTGATGGCGGCGGCCGACGCCACCGAGTGCGAGACGGTGGTGCTCACTGGTTTCTGCATGGGCGGCATGTACACCATCAAGGCCGCGGCCGCCGGGCGATTCCACGGGGCGGCCGCCTTCTACGGGATGATCCGTCTCCCCGAGCATTGGAGGGGTCCGGGCCAAGGCGAGCCGCTGGAGCTGCTGGCCGCCGGTGATCCGTGTCCGCTGCTGGCCATCATCGGCACTGAAGACCCGTTCACCCCGCCCGACGACGTGGCCGCCCTGGAGGCCGCCGGCGCGGTGACCGTTGTCTACGAGGGCGCCGACCACGGATTCGTCCACGACCCTGTCCGTCCTGCCCACCGTCCCGACGATGCCTCCGACGCGTGGGCTCGGGTCATCGAGTTTCTGAGCCAATAGCGGCGATGGCGACTGAACCCTCGGTTTGGACGGTGGTGGTGGCCGCGGGCTCCGGCACCCGTTTCGGCGGCGCCAAGCAGTACCTGGAACTTGCCGGCTCCCGGATTGTGGACCGCAGCGTGGCGGTAGCCGCCGAGGTTAGCGACGGGGTGGTGGTGGTGGTTCCTGCCGGGGATGTCGAAACGGAATCGGACCGGCTGGCCGCCAGCGCAGTCGTGGCGGGCGGATCGAGTCGGGCCGCGTCGGTGCGCAACGGTTTGGCCGCGGTGCCCCACGACGCCGACGTCATCTGCGTCCATGACGCCGCTCGCCCGCTGGCCAGCCCAGACATCTACGAGAGGGTGGTTCAGGAGGTGCATTCGGGGGCGGCTGGTGCGGTGCCGGTGGTGCCGGTAACCGATACCATCCGCAGCGTGGACGGGGGAGTTGTGGATCGCAATGCCCTGCAAGCGGTGCAAACCCCGCAGGCGTTTCGGGCCGAGCTGCTGAGGATGGCCCACGCCGACGCGTCCGACGCCACCGACGATGCCAGTCTGGTGGAGGCGGCCGGATTTGCCGTGGTGGCGGTGGACGGTCATCCCCGCAACATCAAGATCACCCACCCTGACGATCTGGCCGCGGCCGAGGCCTGGTTGGCGACATGACCGGCGCCATACGGGTGGGCCATGGATTCGACACCCACCGCTTCAGCGATGACTCCGACCGGCCGCTGATCTTGGGCGGGGTGAAGTTCGAGGACGCACCGGGTCTGGTGGGCCATAGTGACGGCGATGCCGTGGCCCATGCGGTGACTGACGCCTTGTTGAGCGCCGCTGGATTGGGTGACATCGGAGTGCTGTTTCCCGACACCGACGACAAGTGGGCTGGCGCCGACAGCATTGGGCTGCTGGCCGATGCCGTGGCTCGGCTGGACGAGGCTGGCTGGGGGGTGGTGAACGCCGACTGCACGGTGGTGACCGAACAACCCCGCATCGCGCCCCGCCGCGCCGAGATGGAAGCGCGACTCAGCGCGGCGGTTGGCGCCCCGGTGTCGGTCAAGGGCAAAAGGGCTGAGGCCTTGGGCGCGCTGGGCCGGGGCGAGGGCTTGGCCTGCTGGGCGGTGGCCCTCATCGAGCGCCGGTGAGCGCGCAAGGCCCGAGGGGTGGCAACCGGCGGGGCCGGGGCGGCGGCTCCGGCAAGGGCGCCAACAGGGGTCCAAACAAGGGTCAAGGCAAGGGCCAAAGCAAGGGCCGGCCGCCTGGCGACCACCAGCGCAGCCGCCGCGAAAAGGTCGGCTTGGGCGGCGACCGGGTGGAGGGCCGCCAAGCGGTGCGGGAGCTGCTGCTGGCCGGCACTCGCCAGGTCCGAGAGGTGGTGATAGCCGCGGGGCAGAACCAAACCGGGGTGCTGGCCCAAGTGATGGAGCTGGCCGCCGAGATGCGGGTGCCCGTCAAAGAACTGCCCCATGCCAAATTCGAGTCGATGGCGGTCACCGAAGCTCCCCAAGGGGTGATCGCCCGGGCCGCTCCCTTGGCCGAACACGACCTGGAGGACCTGGCCCGGCCCCCTGCTGGCCGCCCCCCGTTTTTGCTGGTGCTCGACGGTGTCACCGATCCCGGCAACGTGGGGGCCGCCCTGCGCACCGCGGAGTGCGCTGGGGTCACCGGCGCGGTGCTGGGGCGGCACCGGTCGGCCCATATCACTCCCGCCGCGGCCAAGGCGGCGGCGGGGGCCATCGAGCACGTGCCCATGGCGGTGGTTCCGGGCATCCCCAACGCGCTGGCCCGCCTAGGAGAGCTCGGCGTATGGACGGTGGGCCTGGACGTCGCCGCGCCCACCGCGGTCTATGACATGAGCGTGGCCGCCGAAGCGGTGGCCCTGGTGGTGGGCAGCGAGGGCCGGGGCCTGTCGCGGCTGGCCCGCCAGCGCTGCGACGTGGTGGCCGCCATCCCCCTGTCCGGAAGTCTCAGCTCGCTCAACGCCGCCGCCGCAGTGGCCATCGGCTGCTTCGAAGTCGCCCGCCACCGCCGATCTGACTGAAAGGCCGATCGCTAGGTCTGGGGTGGGGCGAGGGTGTCGGCGATCAGGGCTTGAACGACGGCATTGAGGGCTTCGTCGTCGGTGGCGCCTTGCTCTAACGCCTTGCGGTACACGGCCAGTTGGCGGTCGGCCGAGGTGCCGCGTTGATAGATGGTGCGGGCGTGCTCGACCTGCGCCACGCAGTCGAGGGCCTCGGCGTCGGGTCGGACGAGTTCGATCATTTCCTCCACCAAGTCGGGCATCGGCACCATCTCGCCCTTGCCGAAGTCGATAAGGCGATCGCTGATTCCGTATCGCTCGGCCCGCCACATGTTCTCCGATACCAGGAAGTTGGCGTAGCTGCGCCACCGGCGATTCTCCAGCTTGAGCCTCCACAGCATCCGCAGCAAGCAGACGTACAGGGCCGCAACGCAAACCGCGTCCTCCATCCTGGTGGGCAAGTCGGTGACCCTCATCTCCAGGGTGGGGTAGCGCTCCGACGGACGGATGTCCCACCAAATCTTGGTGGAGTCCTCTATGACCCCAGCCTGCACCAGCACGTCCACATGTCGCCGGTACTCGGCCCACGAGTCGAACTTCTCCGGCAATCCCGTGCGGGGAAGCGAGCGGAACATCGCCATTCGGTAGCTTTTCAGACCGGTGTCGCGGCCCTCCCAAAACGGCGACGAAGTGGACAGGGCCAGCAGGTGGGGCAGGAAGTAGGCCACCTGGTTCATTAGGTCCACCCGGAGGTCGGGGTCTTCGATCCCAACGTGAACGTGCAAGCCGGAGATGACCAGCCCGCGGGACACGCCCTGGAGGTCTTCGGCCAGCGCCTGATAGCGCGCTCCCTCGGTCACCTTCTGATCTTGCGGTCTGGCGAACGGGTGGGAGGAGGCCGCAATGGGAGCCAGCCCGTATTCGTCGGCGGCCTCGGTGACGGCTAGGCGAAGGAGTCCGATGTCGGCCCGCAGATGCTTGAAGTCTGTGCAGATGCCGGTGCCGATTTCGAGCTGGGAGCTGAACAGCTCTCGGGCGACGATGCCGTGGTGCAGGTCGGCCACCTTCTCCAGGATCCCGGGCGGCTGCTCGGTGATCAGGGCACCGTTCTCTTGCTCGACGAGGAGGTACTCCTCCTCAATCCCAATCGACCAGGCAGGCTCGTCGGCCACCGGGACTCCTCATATCCCTTAGGGTACAATGCCACACGAAAAGTGGTAATCAGGAAGGTGGCTGTGGAGTCGAGCCTGTTCAGTCCGAAGGTGCTGTTTGTCCAACCCTCGGCTCAGCAACACCAGCGTTGGATGCTGCGGCTGCTGTTGGCACTGACGTTCGTCGCCCTCCTGACTCCGCACGCACTGTCGCCGTACCAGAGCGTCGCCGATGCCAGCGACGATGCGGACTCCACACCGGGACCTTGTGAAGACGGTTATGTAGCGCCGACACCGGTGGCCGTGGCAGTGACCGACGTCCCGGTTGTCGTGAGCTCCACTGCCAACTATTATTTCGTGCTCTACGCGACGATTCCGGCAGGGCCGGACACCACGCGGGAGGTGCCCGTGTCAGTGACGCGAGGCGAGGCTGGCACCACCACGCTTACCGACCGCCTCCAGCCGCTCAGCGCGGACAAGTACCGCGTCGAGAAGTATCAGGTTGCCAAACCTGGCGATCTCGACGGCGACTGCGTTGATGACATCACCGAACTCGACGGGTTGGGCGTCTACCACCCGCTCAATCCGGCGAAGAAGATCGATATCAGGCAGGGCAGCGTTGCCATCGACTCCGAAGAGACGTTCGAGACCCTGACGTATAAGAGCCACCATACGTCCCAATTCACAAAGTTCGTGATCCTTGACTTGGAAGGCGGCAATCCGTATGTCTACTTCATAAACACGACTAAGTACCCTGGCCACGATCTGTTTCTGGCCCTACGGAACATTCCCCAACGGCCAGGCGGCATCACGATGTATGGCGATTTGGAGTACAGCCCCAACGTGGTTGCGTCTGACGGATCGCTGGGGGTCTACCATTTCACCCTCTCGCGCGGCTACACGTACTGGCAGGCGCACCACGTCAACGAACTGCTGTCCGCCACAATGCCGGTCGTCCAAAACAATCTGACGTACTTGCCAAGAATAAGGCCGCCAGCGAACTCGCTGGAAGCCAAGCACACTGATGACAGGCTCGTGATCCTGGAAGACAAGGACATCCATCCGGACGTGCCATTCGTACCGCTCAACCAAGCGGAGGGCTACGGTCTCTTGCGGCTGATGGAAGACGGCGACGAGCCCCGCCCGAT
>VYEX01000055.1 GCA_009842675.1 Acidimicrobiia bacterium
GGGCGGGCGGAGGGGGAGATGGCGGCTTGGGCGAAGTGTTCGGGGGTCAAGTGGGCGGATAGCGAGCGGCGCAGCATCTTGCGGCGCTGGCCAAAGGCGGTGCGGATTAGGGAGAACAGATGGTCGGGATCAGCTTCGACGGCTGGGGCTGGCAACCGCACCAGCCGGACCACCGCAGACGACACCCGGGGTCGGGGGTAGAAAACCGTGGGAGGTACCGAGCGGACGATGCGGGCCTCGCACCAGTAGGCCACCTTGAGGGTGGGAATCCCGTAGGCCTTGGTGCCCACCGAGGCCACCAGCCGATCGGCCACCTCCTTTTGCACCATGAAGGTGAAGGTCTCGATGCGGGGCTCGTTGTCCAGCAGGTCCAACAGCAGGGGAACGGCCACGTTGTAGGGCAGGTTGGCCACCAGCGACCACCGCCTCTCGCGGGGGCCAAGCTTGGTGCGCCACTCCGGGGTGGTGGCATCGGCGTGGACGATCTCGATGTTGGGAGCGTCGGCCACCTCGGCCAGAGGGGCCAGCAAGTGGCGGTCGGCCTCCACGGCCAGCACATGAACAACCTCGGCAGCCAGGGCTCGAGTGAGCGACCCCAAGCCGGGGCCGATCTCGACCACCGAATCGTTGGGAGCCAGTTCCGCAGCCCGGACCATGGCATCGATGGTGTTGGGGTCGACCACAAAGTTCTGACCCATGGCCCGGCTGGGAGCCAGGCCGTGGCGGTCCAGCAGGTCAAGAACCTGGGTGCGGGTAAGGGTCATAGGCCATAGAAGGCGGCCGCGTTGTCCCAGGTGTGCTCGGCCACCTGCTCCGGTGCGATGCCGTGGACTCGGGCCAGTGCCTCGCCCACCAGCGGCAGATTGGCAGGCGAGTTGGTTCTACCTCGCAGAGGTACCGGGGCCAGATACGGCGAGTCTGTTTCCACCAGCAGCCGGTCTAGCGGGCACAGCTCGGCCGCGGCCCGCACATCGTCGGCCGAGGGGAAGGTCACGATGCCGCTGAATGACAAGTACGCCCCCCGATCAAGGGCGGCCCGGGCCTCGTCTGCCCCCCCGGTGAAACAGTGGAACACCGTGTGGTCGGGCACCCCGCCCTCGTCCAGGATGGCGAAGGTGTCGTCCCACGCCTCCCGAGTGTGGATCACCAGGGGCATCCGATGCCGATGGGCCATGTCGATCTGGACGGCGAACGCCGCCTGCTGGTCGGGTTGAGGGGAGTGGTTGTAGTGGTAGTCGAGCCCGCACTCCCCCACCGCCACCACTCGGTCGGATCCCAACAAATCCTCGATGCCGGCGATGCCGTGGCGAGCCTCGTGAGGGTGAACTCCCGCCGTGGCCCACACACGATCGCTGGCTGCGGCCTTCGAAATGGCGGCCATCGAGGTGGCCAAATCGGTGCCGATGTCGATCATGCGCTCCACTCCGGCCGCCGTGGCCTGGGCGACCACCTCAACCAGCGTGTCCGACTCCAAATGACAGTGGTTGTCGATCCAGCGCACCTTCAGCCCTTGAGGCGGGGGAACAGCGGATCGCCTTGGGCCACCGGCAAGCCGCCGGGATACTGCCCCCACACCGCAGCCGCGGGCAGCCGCTGATCGAGGGGAGATCCGTCCAACCCAAGGCGGGTCCACGCCGCCTCGCAGGAAGTGGGGATGGCCGGGCTGGCCAGCACGCACACGATGCGCAGAGCCTCCAAGGCGTTGCCCAGCACCGTGTTCACCAAGGGCCCTGGGTCCATCTTCCACGGCTCGGTGGCCTGCAAGTACTCATTGGTGTCGCGGATTAGCCGCCAAGTGGCCTCCAGCGCTACCGACGGCTGGAACCGGTCCCAGGCCGCGGCGGCGTCGGCGTACACCTCGGCGGCAATGTCGGCCAGCGGATGGTCGGGGTCGGGAGCAGGGCCGATCCCGTCGCACTTTTGGTGTACCAACGTGGACGACCGCTGCAACAGGTTGCCGAAGTTGTTGGCCAGATCGGTGTTGTAGCGGTGTTGGAGCGCCTCATGGCTGACCTCGCTGTCGGGGCCGAACGGCGTGTCCCGAAGCAGGGAATAGCGAAAGCCGTCCACGCCGAAGTCGTTGACGAGGTCGGTGGGCGAGATCTGGTTGAACGCCGACTTGGACATCTTCTCCCCGCCCACCAGCAGCCATCCGTGGACGTGATATTGCGGCAAGTCCTCCACCCCGGCGGCCAGGAGCATGGCCGGCCAGTACACGCAGTGGAAGCGAATGATGTCCTTGCCCAGCAGGTGGCGCACCGACGGCCACCAC
Organism: Acidimicrobiia bacterium; assembly: GCA_009842675.1. GTDB lineage: Bacteria > Actinomycetota > Acidimicrobiia > Acidimicrobiales > Bin134 > Poriferisocius. The sequence goes on from VYEX01000055.1 coordinate 2,273, forward strand.
TGGGCAAACCGCTCGTCGTCGTTCCCGTAGCCCGCCGCGGTGGCGTAGTTGGTGAGCGCGTCGTACCACACGTAGAACACGTGGCCCTCGGCCCAGGGCACCGGGATGCCCCAGTCGATGGAGGTGCGGGTGATGGAGATATCTCGCAGCCCGCCCCTGATGATGCCCAGCGCCTCGTTGCGATAGCCCTCGGGAGTGATGTTGGTGGGGTTGGACTCGAACCACTTCAACAGCGGCTCCTCGAACTCGGAGAGCTTGAAGAAGTAGTTCTCCTCGGTCATCCGCTCCACTCGGCCCGACTCGATGTCCTCCTCCGACACGTCTTCTTCTGACACGTAGGCCTCGTCCGACACTGAGTACCAACCGTCGTAGACCGCCGAGTAGATGTAACCGTTGTCGTAGGCCCGCTGCATGAGGGTCTGGACCGAACGGTGGTGGCGGGGCTCGGTGGTGCGGATGAACTCGTCGTTAGCCACGCCGAGCTCGGCCCATACTTCCCGAAAGCGCTGACTGGTGCCGTCGGCCTGATCTAGGGGAGACAGGCCGTTGGCCTCCGCGGCCCGCTGAACTTTGAGGCCGTGCTCGTCGGTCCCGGTCAGGTAGAAGACCTCTTCGCCCAACAGCCGATGCCAGCGGGTGACGGCGTCACCGTTTAGCACGGTGTAGGCGTGGCCGATGTGGGGCGCGTCGTTGACGTAGAAGATCGGGGTCGTCAAGAAGTAGCGCGACACCGGATCACCCTACTTTCCTCGGCCCGCTGTTCCCGATTGGGATGGCCCAAGTGCTCGGGGTCACTCCCCGAACATCTCGGCCGAGCGGCGGGCCAGCTCATCGGGGGCCACGTCCTCCACATGGGTGGACACGTTCCAGCGGTGGCCGAACGGGTCGGTGAACTGACCGCCCCGGTCGCCGTAGAAATGGGTCTCCACCGGTCGTTCGGCGGTGGCCCCGGCAGCTACCGCCTTGGCGAAGGTGTCATCGGCGTCCTCCACGTACACCATGACAGTGACCGCAGTCCCGCCGATCTTCTTGGGGCCGATCACCCCCATCTCGGGATATTCGTCGGACACCATGATGATGCTGTCGCCGATGGCCACCTCGGCGTGGCCGATCATTCCTCCGGGGGCAGATATCCGCATGCGCTCGGTGGCGCCGAACACCTCGACCATGAAGTCGATGGCCGCGGCCGCGCCGTCCACGCACAGGTAGGGGGTGACACGGGGGTAGTCGTCGGGAATGGGCTTTACGTCGCTCATGGGGACTCCTCTGCCAACTAGGCCAGTGCTTTGGGGTCTCTGGAAGGGTCAGTCTTTCAGACTGATCTGGTACACGGCTCGTCGGGACACTCCGAGGTCGGCGGCCACCGCGGCGGCCGCATCCCGGCGGGACAATCCGTCGGCCAACCTCTCCTCGAGCGCCGCTCTGATTTGGGGCACCGAGGGCGGAGCAGGGTCGGGGCAACCGGCCACCACCAGCACGTATTCGCCCCGGGGCTCTGCCTCGCCTACCTGGGCAACGGCATCGGCCATGGTGCCCCGCCATACCTCCTCGTGCAGCTTGGTCTGCTCCCGCACGATGGCGATCGCCCGATCCCCGCCCAGCGCTGAGGCCAGGTCGCCCAGGGTGCGGGCCAGCCGGTGCGGCGCTTCAAACAGCACCATGGTGCGAGGCTCGACCGACAGCGCGTGGAGGCGATCGGTGCGGTGGCGCCCCTTCTTGGGCAGAAATCCCTCAAAGCAAAAGCGCCCGGTGGGCAGGCCGCTCACCACCAGGGCCGACAAGGCAGCCGACGGGCCGGGTACGGCCTCCACCTCGGCTCCGACCTTGAGCACCGCCTGCACCACCTTGGCCCCCGGATCAGAGACCGCCGGAGTGCCGGCATCGGTGACCAGGGCCACAATGTTCCCGGCGACGATCAGGTCGGCGATCTCGGCTGCACTGGCCTTTTCGGTGTGCTCATTGACCACCAGCAATCGGGGCGCGCTCACCCCGGCATGGGCCAGCAGTTTTCCGGTGCGACGAGTGTCCTCGCAGGCCACCACGTCAGCGTCGGCCAATGCCTCCACCGCTCTCGGGGACAGGTCGCCCAGATTGCCAATCGGGGTGGCAACCAAAACCAGCTTTCCAGCCATGCTTCCTCCCCAATCCTGGAGCTTGTCTATCCCCGACGGGGATCACCTAATCCAGGAGCTTGTCTATCCCCGATGGGGATCACTAGCAGTCTGTCGCACTTCCAATCGATCGCCGGGCTTTAGGCCCCAGCGGGTAAACGAACCGGCCTCGGCCTCCAGCACCGCCCGGGCCCGCCATACCGGCAGGCCAACCCGAAAGCGGGCCATGGTAGTTGCTTTCAGCACCACCAGATTGCGGTCCAGATAGGCCACGTCAATGGGAAAGCGCATGCCCAGGGTGTGGACCGATAGCGCCGGTCGCAGCAGCAGCGCATTGTCGAACTCGTCGCGGCCCAGCAGTCCAAGGGCCCGTTCCCGCCAGCCGGTGGCGAATTCCACGGTGGCCAGCACCCGGTCGTCACAGACGAGCCACGCCATCTCATGATTTTCCAACTCCAGCGGCGTTTGTTCAAGAGGGACTTTGACAACCGCTAAACGTTGAAGCGAATCTCCATCACGTCGCCGTCGGCCACCAGGTAGTCGCGGCCCTCGGTGCGCATCACGCCCAGTTCCTTGGACTTGGTCCAGCCGCCCGCCTCCAGCAGCTCCTGCCAGCCGATCACGTCGGCCCGAATAAACCCCCGCTGGAAGTCGGTGTGGATGCGCCCGGCGGCCTCCGGGGCGGTGGCGCCCATGCGGAAGGTCCAGGCCCGGGTCTCCTTGTCGCCGGTGGTGAAGAAGGTGCGCAATCCCAGCAGGTCGTAGGCCGCGTGGGTGAACCGGCCCAAGGCACCTTCGCCCAGGCCCAGGCCATCGAGCATCTCGGTCCGCTCCTCAGCGGGAAGCTGGGCGGCCTCGGCCTCGAGTTGCACGCACACCGCCATAACCCCGGCCCGGTCGTCCAGCTCGGCGGCCACCGGCTCGATCACCGCATCGGCATCGTTGAGCTGGTCCTCGCCGATGTTGACCACTGCCAGCACCGGGCGATTGGTGAGCAAGAAGCTCTCCCGCAGGTCGGCCCGTTGGCCGGCGGCCAAATCGCTGCGATAAATCGGGATACCCTCGCCCAACACGTCGGCGGCAGCTTCCAAAGCGGCCACCTCCCCGGCCAGCGAACGGTCTTGCACCGCAGACTTGCGCCGTTTGACCAGCCGGTTCTCCACCGAATCCAAATCGGCCAGCGTCAACTCGATCTCCAACACCCGTAGGTGCTCCAACGGGTCGGTGGGGCCGGGCACGTCGGGGTCGACGAAGGCCCGGAGAACGAACACCACCGCGTCCACTTCCCGAATGCCAGCCAGAAACTGATTGCCCAGCCCCTCGCCTCGGCTGGCCCCCTCCACCAGGCCGCCGATGTCGGTGAATTGCACGCTGGCCGGGGTCACGGTGCGAGAGCCGCTGAGCTCGGCGATGGCGTCAAGACGGGGGTCGACCACCTTGGCCACGCCCACGTTGGAGCTGGTGGTGGCAAACGCATACGGCGCGGCCAGCACGTCCGACCCGATCAAGGCGTTGTACAGGGAGGACTTGCCGGAATTGGGCAAACCGACGAACCCGAAGCGTTCCACGGGTCGTTCACGCTAGCCCCGGCCGGTACTATTTCTAGAGACGCGGAGGTTCGAATGTCGAAGCGCACCCAAAAACGCAAGGCCCGAGCGCGGCGCAAGAAGGCCAACCATGGGCGGAAGCCCAATGCCGGGCGCAACAGCTGAGCCGAGCTCTTCCACGCCGGGCGCAACAGCTGAGCCCAACCCTCCCTCTCCGCCCCTCCCCTCGGGCACGCTGATCTACGACGGCGATTGCGGGTTCTGCACCGCCACGGCCCGCTGGGCTGAGCGTCGGCTGAACGACGACTACCGGGTAGTCCCCTCCCAGCAGGCCGACCTGGCTGCTGTCGGCCTCACCCAAGATGACGTGGCCCGCTCAGCCTGGTGGATCGACCCCGACCGCAGTCGCTTCGACGAACACCGATGCATCGCCAAAGCCCTGAGAGCCATGCGCGCTCCCTGGCCCGCGCTAGGCCGCCTGCTCACCTTGGGACCAATCAGCCCGCTCGCTGGATGGACTTATCGCCTAATAGCTGGGAATCGATACCGCCTGCCTCGATTCGGCAGCCCTACAAAGTGCGATAGGTAGCCGCGGCGACAGTTCAGGCAGCGGCTCAGACCGCGGCGGCCTCGTCGAGCTGGAAGTCCTCGTACTCCTCGCCGGTGTCCACCCAGTCTTCGAACTCGATTACGTGGATCTCCTCGAACCGACGCCGCAGCCAGCCGTCGCCGGCATCCAGCAGGCCCAGCTTCTTGCAGTTGGGCACGATCTTGGAGAACAGGATGTTCTGGAACGGCTTCTGGTCGGCGGGCAGCGACAGGAAGTTCTCCACCATGGGCCGCACCGGCACGCCCAGGCGCTCCCACACCTCTTGCGACAGGAACCGGTCGCGCATCCGCACCGCAGCCTCAAAGGCGAACTCCTGGCGCTCACGAAGCTCAGGAACGGTTAACTCGCTATAGAACTCCTGGAGGCTGAGCACCCCGAAGGCCACATGGCGGGCCTCGTCGGCCATCACATAGCGAAGGAGCTGCTTGAGCAGCGGCTCGGGGGTGAGCTGGTACATGAAGCCGAAGGCGGCCAAGGCCAGACCCTCCACCATGATCTGCATGCCCAGGTAGGTCATGTCCCAGCGGCTGTCGTTGATGATGTCGTCGAGCAGCATCTTGAGGTGGACGTTGATGGGATAGGAGTCGCCCAGCTTGGTTTCGATGTACTGGCCGAACACCTCCACATGGCGGGCCTCGTCCACCACCTGGGTGGCGGCGTAGTACTTGGCGTCGATCCACGGCACGGTCTCGACGATCTTGGCGGTACACAGCAGAGCCCCCTGCTCGCCGTGGAGGAACTGACTCATCCGCCACTTGAAGCTCTCAAGGGAGAACTCCCGCCACTCAGCCTCGCCCCAGTTGTCGGTGGGGAGACGGCGACTCTTGTCGGGCTCAAACTCGGGAGTGAAATTGGACTCGGAGAAAACAGAGAACGCCTCATAGGGGTCCACCTCAATCGACCAGTCCAGGTCGGTTTGGGCGTTCCACTGCGACGTCTTGGCCTTCTCATACAGGCGCTCCAACTGCGGCCGGGCGCCCTTGGCGTAATCCCAGGTGAACAGGGCATCGCTGTTGTCCTGCACCGCGTGGATTTTCGAAGTGACGTCGCTGTTGGCTCGAGAGATATCGATGATGGTGTCGATGTCGTTGACGTCGGCGCGTCCGATGATCTCTTCGTCTGTGCGAGTGGGCGGAGCCATGCGTCTCTCCTCTGCCGCCGGGGGCCAGGCTGATTAGCTGAATAATACCGCCAATGCTTGGATTTGAGACTTTGCGGCGCCCAGTCACTCCAGGGAGTTGATGCCCCCGATATACACTCCGGCAGCCGCTCCTCCGTCCACCGGCAAGTCGGCGCCGGTGATGTGGGACGACTCGTCGGAGGCCAGAAACAGCGCGGCGGCTGCGATGCCCTCCAACGGGACCTCGCCGGGGATGCCCCGATTGGCCGAGTAGGCCGCGGTCTCATCCATAAACGCCATCATCTGGTCGAACCACTGGGCGTACATGGCCGGGTTGCCGCCCGCGGGACACACGTTGTTGACCCGGATGCCGGATCGGCCCAATTCCAGGGCGGCACAGCGCATCAGCCCCCCAAGGCCGAACTTGCTGGCCCCATAGGCAGAAATCCCGTTCATGCCGATGAGTCCGTCAATGGAGCTGATGTTGACGATCGAGCCGCCCCCGGCCGCCTTCATCGGTCCGATCACGGCGCGCATGCCCAAGAACGGGCCGACCAGGTTCACGTCCAGCACCTGGCGGTAGACATCGGCCGGGGTGCGCTCGATGGACCCCAAGTGCAATATGGCGGCGTTGTTCACCAGCACGTCCACCTGGTCCATGCCGCTCACCACCTCGTCCCAATGGGCCTCATTGGTCACGTCGAGCTTGACGACTCCGTCGTCCTCGGCGATATCGGTGGCCACCACCACAGCGCCCTCATCCCGGAACATTTGGGCGATAACCGACCCAGTGCCCCGAGCTGCGCCGGTAACGATTGCTGTCTTTCCTGCAAGCCTTGACATGGCCCCACCCTAGACACTTTGAGGCTCCTCAAACTCACTGATCCGACACCGTGTTCGACACTGTGGCTGCCACCGTCCTGGGCTAGCCTCGTGTGTCCAACCACTGGCATCAGACGGAGGGGTTCAGATGCGTAAGAAACTCATTGCTCTATTGGCCCTGCTGTTTTGCCTGGCCCTGGTAGCGGCCGGCTGCGGCAACGACGACGATGATGACGGTGCGGCTCCTGCGCCCGCACCTACCGAGGCCCCGGCACCGGAACCAACCGAAGCACCTGCTCCTGAGCCCACCGAGGCTCCGGCCCCCGAGCCAACCGAAGCGCCGGAGCCTGAGGCACCAATGGCGCCTTCCGGGGCCCTGATCTCGTTGGAGGAAGAATGCGAGGCGTGGGGCGGCCTCCAGGCCCCCGACGGCTTCCGGGCGAACATGGTCACCGACATCGGCAAGGTGGACGACGGCACGTTCAACCAGTTCGCCTATGAGGGCTTGGTTGGTGCGGCCGAATGCTTCGGCATCGAGGACATCAGCGTCATCGAGACCGCGTCGGAGGCCGACTACGACGCCAACCTGAGTACCTCAGCCAGCGAGAACCCCGACGTGCTCATCACCGTGGGCTTCCTGCTCGGCACCGACACCATGGCCGCGGCCAGCGAGAACGCCAACATCAACTACATCGGCATCGACCAGTGGCACCCCGAGTACCCGTCCAACTATGTGGGCGTGCTGTTCAACGAGCACGAGGGCGGCTTCATCGCCGGTGCCTTGGCCGCCTCGCTCAGCCAGTCAGGGGTGGTCGGCGTGGTCGCCGGACGCGAGGACGTACCCCCGGTGGTGAAGTTCGTCAACGGCTACGAGGCCGGCGCCAAGTACATCAACCCCGACATCCAGGTGCTGTCGGTGTACAACGAGAGCTTCACCGATCCGGCCAAGGGCGCGTCCGACGCCCAGCAGTTCATCGGCGACGGCGCCGATGTGATCTTCGGCGCTGGTGGTCCCACCGGCTCCGGCGGAATCAAGGCCGCCGCTGAGGCCGGGGCCTGGGGCATCGGCGTAGACCAGGACGAGTACTACACCACCTTCAACGGCGGCACGGCTCCTGGTTCGGAGTACCTGGCCAGCTCGGCCATCAAGCGGGTGGACCTGTCGGTGTTCCGCAACATCGCCACCACCATCCAGGGCACCTTCGCCGGTGGGCCGTTCGTGCTCACCGCCGAGAACCTGGGCATCACCTACGCCCCATTCCACGACGCCGCGGTGAGCGCCGAAGCGGCCGCCAACGTGGAGATGGTGCGGGCCGGACTGGCCGGCGGCACCATCGACACCGGTGTGTGCGGCATCGACGGCCTGTTCATAGGCGAAGGCTCCCTCTGCGACTAACCGATCCTGTGATCAACAACTGAAAGGCGGCGGCTGAAAGAAATCAGCCGCCGCCTTTCGCGTTCGGCCGACGTCATTTGACGTAGCCTGGGCTGCGCATGGCTCAAGCAAGCGGGGGCACAGTGCTGGAGGTCGAGGGCATCACCAAGGCCTTTCCAGGGGTGGTGGCCAACGACGACGTGAGCCTCACCCTCAATCAGGGCGAGATCCACTGCCTGCTGGGAGAGAACGGCGCCGGCAAGAGCACCCTGGTGAACATGGTGTTCGGGCTGTATCGGCCCGACCAGGGCACCATCAAGGTGCGGGGCGAAGAGGTGCATTTTGAGGACTCGGGTGATGCCATCGCCCGGGGCATCGGAATGGTCCACCAGCACTTCCAGCTCATCCCGGTGTTCACCGTGGCCGAGAACATCATCCTGGGCAACGAGGTCACCAAAGGGGCGTTCCTAGACCTTGACACCGCCCGTCGCCAGATCGACGCCCTGGCTGAGCGCTACGGGCTGGCCGTGGACCCCGATGCCACCGTGGGCGAGCTCTCGGTGGGAGAACAGCAACGGGTTGAGCTGGTCAAGGCCCTGTTTCGCGACGCCGACATCTTGATCCTCGACGAGCCCACCGCGGTGCTCACTCCCGGCGAGGTGGACGATTTCTTCGGGGTGGTGGAAAGCCTCACCGGCCAGGGCAAGTCCATCATCTTCATCACCCACAAGCTGCGCGAGGTGCTGGCCGTGGCCGACCGCATCACCGTGCTGCGGTCTGGGCGGGTGGTGGGAACCACCACGGCCGAGGGCGCCACCCAGCAGTCGCTGGCCAACCTGATGGTGGGGCGCGATGTGGTGTTCCGGGTGGACAAGGCCGAAGCCGATCCGGGGGCGCCGGTGGTTCGGGTGCAGGGCCTGCGCTCACAAGACGACCGGGGCGTGGAGACGGTCACCGGATTGGATGTGGAGGTGAGGGCCGGAGAGATCTTCGGCATCGCCGGCGTGGAGGGCAACGGCCAGCGAGAGCTGGTGGAGACCATCTGCGGAATGCGTCCGGCGACCGGGGGGCGAGTGGAGATGCTCGGGCAAGAGACCACCCACTGGACTCCCCGCAAGATCCATGAGTTGGGCGTGGCCCATGTGCCCGAGAACCGCAGCAAGCACGGAGTGGTGGCCCAGTACACCGTCGCCGACAATCTGGTGCTTAACCGCTATCACCACCGCCAGTTCTCCCAGCGCGGGGTGCGCAACGCCGCGGCCATCAACGCCGAGGCCGAAGAGCTGGTGGAGCAGTTTGATGTCCGCACTCCCGGGGTCGACGCCACCATCGACACCCTGTCGGGTGGCAATCAGCAGAAGGTGATCGTGGCCCGAGAGCTGACCGGCGATCTCAAGGCATTGATCGTGGCCCAGCCCACCCGGGGCCTCGACGTGGGATCGATCGAGTTCATCCACCGCAAGATCATCGAGTTGCGCGACCAGGGCGTGGCGGTGCTGTTGGTATCGGCCGAGTTGGACGAGATCATGTCGCTGTCCGACCGAATCGGTGTTCTCTACCGGGGCCGACTGGCCGGTACGGTGGACGCCGCCGACGCCACCCGCGAGGAACTGGGCCTGCTCATGGCCACCGGCAGCGCGGAAGGCCAGTCGTGAGCGCCGCCAAAAACGCCAACGCCGGGATTGGGCGGGCCGCCAGCCAAGTCCACCGCCTGCTCACCGAAGCGTGGCGGCTCCAACCGCTGTACGTATCGCTCTACGCCATATTGCTGTCGTTCGTGGTCGGCGGCGTGCTGATCTCCATCATCGGGGTCAACCCCTTCACCGCGTACTGGGCGCTGTTGCGGGGAATGGTGGGCGGGGGCGACCAGATCGCCGGGTCGGTGGCCCGGTCGGTGCCGTTCATCGGATCGGCCTTGGCCTTGGCCTTCGCCTTCCGAGCCGGGCTTTTCAACATCGGCGCTGAGGGTCAGCTGCTAGCCGGTGGCATCACCGCGGCCTACGTGGGGGCGCTGTCGTGGATGTCCGACCTGCCCGGCATCGTGGCCATCCCGCTGATCCTCATCGCGGGCACGCTGGGGGGTGCCTTCTGGGGCGGGATTCCCGGCGTGCTGCGCACCAAGACCGGTGCCCACGAGGTGATCAGCACCATCATGCTCAACTCCTTGGTGCTGTTCGGAGTCCGCTGGATGGTGAACTCCCGTGATCCGATAGTCCTGCGGGACACCGAGAGCACGGTTCCCCGCACCGACCCCATCGCCGACACCGCGGTGCTGCCCGAGCTGGTGGACAGCCAGCCCGTTCTCCACACTGGCCTGCTCGCTCTGCTGGGCATCTGCTTCGTGGTGGCCTTCGTGCTCAACCGCACCACCTTCGGGTTCGAGGTGGGCACCGTGGGACTGAACCCCCACGCCTCCCACTACGCCGGGATCAACGTGAACCGGGTGATTGTGATCTCGATGGCCGCTTCGGGGGCATTCGCCGGGCTGGCCGCGGCCTCGGAGATATCGGGCACCAACGGCTTCTTCCAGCCGGGCACGTTCTTCCTGATGGGCTTTGACGGCATCGCCATCGCCTTGCTGGCCCGCACCAACCCGGTGGCCATCATCGCCGCCGCCCTTTTGTGGGGGTCGATGCTGTCGGGCGCCCCGCTGATGCAGCAGGAAGCCGACGTGTCCATCGACGTGGTGAGGATCATCCAGGCCATGGTGCTGTTGTTCGTGGCCGCTGACGCCATCGTCCGCTACCTGTTCCGGGTGCGAGAAATGGACCAAAGCCCATTCAAGGCCACATCCATCGAGGGGTCGGTGTGACCACCGTCGAGCACGCCGTGGGCGCCTCCGGAGCCTCCGAGCGGGTTGGCCTGAGTCGCCAGACGGTGACCGGGCTGGTCTTCGGGGTGCTGGGAGTGGCCCTTATTGCCGGGGTGGCCCCGGCCATCAGCGGCACCAGCCGGAGATTCAACTTCGAGCCGCCCCCCGACCCGGCCGGCATCGGTTTCCATCCCCCCACGTGGGTGATAGCCATCGGCGTGCTGTTCCTGGTTGCCGCGGTGCTGGGATTCGCGCCGCCCGATGCCCGGCGGTACGCCAGTCCGGCCCGGCTCTTGAGCGCCATAGCGCTGATCCCACTGGTGCTGGTGCTCAGCCTGGCGCTGTCCGACAACCCCAGCACCAACATCATCAACCTGTTCAACGAATCGCTGGTGCTGGCCACCCCGCTGGCGCTGGGGGCCACCACCGGCTTGTGGTGCGAGCGCTCGGGCATCATCAACATCGGCATCGAGGGCACCATGCTGGCCGGCGCCGGCATCGGCTACATGACCTACGCCACCATCGGAGACGCCCAGTCCACCGGATGGCTGTGGTTCTCCATCCTCATCTCGGTGCTGGCTGGCGGTCTGGTGGCTTCCCTCTTGGCCGTGCTGTCCATCCGCTTCGGGGTGAACCAGATCGTGGCGGGGGTGGTGATCAACCTGTTCGCCTTGGGGCTCACCGGCTTCCTGCGCTCAGAGGTCATCGTCAAGACCGGCATCACCACCGGGGTGGGGACCTCTGAGTTCGGCTTGCCCTTGCTGTCGGAAATCCCGGTGATCGGCGATCAGCTGTTCCGGGGCAAGCCCATCTACTGGATGATGTATCTGGTGGTGATCGGCACCTGGCTAGTGATGTTCCGCACGCCGTGGGGGCTGCGGGTGCGATCGTGCGGCGAGAACCCCCACGCGGCCGAGACGCTGGGTGTGAACGTGATTCGGATCCGCTACCAGTCGGTGATCCTGGGCGGGCTCATCGCCGGTCTGGCCGGGGCCTGGTTCTCCATGGAGTCGCAGACCCGCTTCGAGGACAACATGACCAACGCGGCGGGGTTCATCGCCCTGGCCGCCCTGATCTTCGGCAAGTGGACCCCGTGGGGGGCGTTCGGCGGGGCGCTGCTGTTCGGCTTCTCCCGGGCGCTGGGCACCCGACTCCAGTTCCTCGGGGTGGAGGTGAGCGGGTTCGAGATTCCCAGCGAGTTCCTCCAGGCCCTGCCGTTCGTGGTCACGCTGGTGGTGGTGGCCGGGGCGGTGGGCCGCTCGATACCCCCGGCGGCCGCGGGCCAGCCATTCCAGCGAAGCAAGTAGCCGAAAAGAGACGAAATGGGCGCAACGCAGGAGATCCCGTGGAGTGAGCTGTGGGCTGCCGCCCATGAGGCGTCCTCGGGGGCCTACGCCCCGTACTCGAAGCTGTCGGTGGGCGCGGCCGCGCTGACCGACGACGGGCGGATTGTCACTGGGTGCAACGTGGAGAACGCCTCCTACGGGCTCACGCTGTGTGCCGAATGCGGCCTGGTAGGCGACCTCCACCGCACCGGGGGCGGGCGGCTGGTGGCCGTGGCGGTGACCGACGGCGACGGCAACCCGCTCACCCCCTGTGGGCGCTGCCGTCAACTGCTCTACGAAGCGGGCGGTGCCAACTGCCAGGTGAACGAGACCCAAACCGTGGGCGAGCTGCTACCGGGCGCCTTCGGCCCCGACGACCTGCCGTGAACGCGGTGGCGTGAGTCCCCGAGGCGAGGACAAACCGTGAACGCAGTCGATCTCATTGTCGCCAAGCGTGACGGAGGCGAGCTGAGCGACGAGCAGATCAACTGGTTCATCGACGGGATCACCTCGGGCGCCATCCCCGCAGAACAGGCCGCCGCCCTGCTCATGGCCATTGTGTGGCGGGGCATGACCGGCCGAGAGCTGGCCACTTGGACCGCGGCCATGATCGAAAGCGGCCAGCGGCTGGACTTGTCGAGCCTGGCCCGGCCCACGGTCGACAAGCACTCCACCGGCGGGGTGGGCGACAAGGTGTCGTTGGTGCTGTGCCCGTTGGTGGCGGCCTGTGGCGCGGCGGTGCCCCAGCTCTCCGGGCGGGGCCTGGGCCATACCGGGGGCACCCTCGACAAGATGGAGGCCATCAGCGGCTGGCGAGCCGCCCTCAGCCACGATCAGTTCCTGGGCCAACTCCAGAACGTGGGCGCGGTGATCGCCGCGGCCACCGCCGACCTGGCCCCTGCCGATCGAGTGCTGTACGCCCTGCGGGACGTGACCGGGACTGTGGCGTCGATCCCGCTGATCGCCAGTTCGATCATGTCCAAGAAGATCGCCGAGGGCACCGCCGGGCTGGTGCTGGACGTGAAGTTCGGCTCGGGGGCGTTCCTGCCCGATCCGGCCATCGGCGAGGAGCTGGCCCGCACCATGGTCGGGCTGGGCCACGCCCACGGCGTGGACACCGTGGCGCTGCTCACCGACATGGACCAGCCGTTGGGCCGGGCCGCGGGCAACGCCCTCGAGGTGGCCGAATCGGTCGAGACCCTGGCCGGAGGGGGGCCCGCCGACCTGGTGGAGGTGACCCTGGCTTTGGCCCAGGAGATGGTGGCCATCGCCGGCTTGGACGCCGACCCCGCCGAGGTGCTGGCCTCGGGCCGGGCCATGGACGTGTGGCGGGCCATGGTGTCGGCCCAGGGCGGCGATCCCTCCGCTGCGCTGCCCGCCGCCCCGGTGGTGGAGCACTGGACCGCCCCGGCCGACGGGGTGGTCAACCGCATAGACGCCCTGGCCGTGGGCGTGGCCGCCTGGCGGCTGGGCGCGGGCCGGGCCCGCAAGGAGGACGACGTGTCGGCGGTGGCCGGGGTGCTACTGCGCCGAGTGCACGGTGACCGGGTGGCGGCGGGCGAGGTGATCGCCGAACTCCACACCGACGACCCGTCCCTTTTGCCCGCGGCCCACGAGGCCCTGAGCTCAGCTTTGACCATCGCCGACACCGCTCCCGAGCCTCGCCGCCTGATTGCCGCTCGGATTCCGTACCATTAGGGCAGTGATTCATCCGACAATCGAAGAAGTAAGAGCCGCTCCAAAAGTCCTGCTGCACGACCACCTGGACGGCGGCCTGCGCCCCCAGACCGTGGTGGAGTTGGCGGCGGAGACCGGCCACGACAACCTGCCCACCACCGATGCCGACGATTTGGCCCGCTGGATGGTGCGAGGGGCCAGCCGCTTAGACCTCACCCTGTACTTGGAGACCTTCGCTCACACCGTGGGCGTCATGCAGACCCGCGACGCCCTGGAGCGAGTGGCGGCCGAGTGCGCCGAAGACCTGGGCGACGACGGAGTGGTCTACGCCGAGGTGAGGTTCGCCCCTGAGCTGCACACCGAGGATGGGCTGAGCCTGGACGAGGTGGTTGAGGCGGTGGTGGCCGGCTTCGAAGCGGGCAGCGCCAACCGAAACATCCGCATCGGCACGCTGCTCACCGCCATGCGCACCGCGGCCCGCTCGCTGGAGATCGCCCAGCTGGCCATTCGCCATCGCGACCGGGGCGTGGTGGGCTTCGACATCGCCGGGGCCGAGGCCGGCAACCCGCCCACCCGCCATCTCGACGCCTTCCACCTCATCCAACGGGAGAACTTCCACTTCACCATCCACGCCGGGGAGGCCTACGGCCCGCCGTCCATCTGGGAGGCGGTGCAGTACTGCGGCACCGAGCGCCTGGGCCACGGGGTGCGCATCGTCGACGACATCGATTTCGGCCCCGACGGCGCTCCCAAGCTGGGCCGCCTGGCCGCCTTCGTGCGGGATCGGCGCATCCCATTGGAGCTGTGTCCCACGTCCAACGTCCACACTGGGGCGGCGCCGTCCATCGCCGAGCACCCCATCAAATTGCTGAGCGACCTGCGGTTCCGGATCACGGTCAACACCGACAACCGCCTGATGAGCGCCACCTCCATGACCCAAGAGGTGATGCAGCTGGTGGACGAGTTCGGCTTCAGCTGGGCCGACATCCAGTGGCTGACCATCAACGCCATGAAGAGCGCGTTCATCCCCTTCGACGAGCGGCTGGAGATCATCAACAAGATCGTCAAACCGGCCTACGGTCCCCTCTCGTTGTGACCTCGGCCACCATTGAAACCGTCGGCCTCGACGCCGATGACACCTTGTGGCATAACGAGTCGATCTTTGCCGACTACGAGCAGCGAATGGCCAACCTCGTGGCCCGCTACCTGCCCGACGTGGACTTCCACGAGCGGCTCATCGAGCTAGAGCGCCACAACGTGGCCATCTTCGGCTACGGCATCAAGGGGTTCGTGCTGTCGATGATCGAGACCGCCATCGAGGCCACCGAGGGCCAGATCACCGCCCAGGAGATCCACACCATCGTGGGCTGGGCCAAAGAGATGCACGCCCACCCGGTGGAGCTGCTCGAGGGGGTGGCCGACACCATCGAGAAGTTGGAGCACCGCTACCGCCTGGTTCTCATCACCAAGGGCGATCTGTGGAACCAGGAGACCAAGATCGCCGCCTCCGGGCTGGCCGACCACTTCGACGCGGTGGAGATCGTGGCCGAGAAAGACGAGGCCACCTACTCCCGGCTGTTGGAGCGCCACGACATCGCCATCGACCGCTTCGTGATGGTGGGCAACTCGGTGCGCTCCGACATCGAGCCGGTGGTCTCCCTCGGCGGCCGGGGCGTCCACATCCCCTATCACCTCACCTGGGACCTGGAGCACGCCACCATCTCCCCCCACGACAGTTGGGTAGAACTGTCCGACATCCGCCAACTCCCCTCCTGGCTGGCCGACCAGTAGCGGATCATTCGGGGTGGGCACCGCCGTCACCGGCACCCCCGCCACCTAACCGGCTACGCCTCGCCCCATAAGCCGAACCCCGACGAGGGCCGGTCAAGATTCAGCGCGGCTGTCTTCAAAAGGGTTGACCACCCGGATGCCGTCGTAGTCCTGTTCGGAGCTCATGTCCTCGGAGAAGACGATCTCACAGCCCATCGCATCCGCCGCGGCCAATATCGCACTGTCCCAGTACGACAGCCCGAAACGCTGGCTGATAATCACGGCCTGTCGGAAGATCTGCTCCGTCACCGGCTGAACAGGAAAGCTGTCAATCGCCTCCAGAAAGCGCAGCGCCTGTTCGGCGGTGAGCGCGTCGGCGCGGCTCGGGCGGGTCGCTTGAACGTAGAACTCCTGGATCACCTGCACCGACAGGGCCAGATCGCCGTTCTCCAACAGCGCAAGGGCGCGGCCGCGCTTGGCCGAGTCCTCGGACAACGCGCTGACGGCGTACAACAAGATGTTGGTGTCAACGAAGCGCACTGCGTTCATAAAGGGCGTCCCGAGGCACATGGGCAGCTACCCGCAGACCTCCGCCATTGTCGGTGATGTCGTCGATGGCCTCACCCAGCAGCCTCTGTCGGCGCTCGGCTTCCGTTTCCGCTAACGCATCGGCCCCGACCGCCGCCTGGTCTCCCCGGGCGAGCCCCCGGAGATAGCCGCGCACAAGGGCCGACACCGAGGTGTCCAACTCCGCTGCTCGGATACGCGCCAACCGGTGCGTTTCCTCATCTACCGCCACTGTGATATTCCTCACCGACTCTCCTCCAGGGTTCTCAAGTGACTCTTCACAGTATCACAGGTAATGTAAACCACAGCACCCAATCGGCATTTGATTCACTATAAAAATTAACAGATATAATTGAAATATACTATCTGTTGGTTACGATTTTCGTTGGTGAAAAGGGTGGAACTGCTGAAGGAACTTCGAGGCATCGCGCGCAGGAAAGGGCTTATGCTGGAACTGCGGCACAGAAAGGGAGCAGACATGGCGATAGCTAGCGGCACCGATGCACAGCCATCGGTGAGCGACACCCATCACGTCACCGTCGTCCGCTCCGGCCGATGGTGGGCGATTAAGGCCGACAACCTGCCTGGGTGCCATTCCCAGGCTCGGCGTCGCGCCAAGGTAAAGGCCACCGCCCGCGAGGCCATCGCCCTCTGGTTCGATGCGGAAGAAGGCGAAGTCGGCCCGCTGGTCCTCAACTTCGACCATTAGGGCTAACCGGGCAGACCCGATCGGCCCTGCGCACCGCTAACAGCCGGTGGCGGCCTTGAGCACCTGGCAGGCCTCTTCCATGCGTGCAGGGCTGAGTTGGGCCACCCGGCGGCGAAAGGCGTCGCGAGGGAGGGTATTGACGTTGTCGAAGTTGACCACGCATTCAACGGGAACGCCGTCGTCTGTGGTCAACGGCAGCTCAGAGGCGATGTCTCGGATCGTCCGGGTGAGCTCGGCGACCACCACAGCCCCGATGCGGGCGGCAACTGGGTCACGGGTGAGCACAAGCACCGGGCGGTCGCCGCTAGGGGTTTGGGCGAACCAGATCTCACCCCTCTGCGTCATCGTCAATAATCCAGTCCGACCAGTCCTCAGCCGGGAGCCAATACGAAACGGCGCTCAAGGCCAGCTCGTCCTCGGTCACCGGCATCCTCTCGTAGATCTCCGCATCGCGCTCCGCCAAGATGGCGTTTATGTGACGGCGCAACGCCTCGCGGTACAACTCCGAGAGGGCAATGTCCATATATTCGGCCGCCTCCTTGGCCCTGACCGCCTCTTCGGGCGGCACCCGGAAGCTCAGCATTGTCATACAATGAGACTATCGTGTATGACACTCCGCGTCAACCGGCGGACCAGGTGTTTCTCACCACCAGCACCCCGCGCCGGCCCCTCAGGGTGAGCGGTCGTCGAGGCGGTCGGTGCTGGGGTCGAAGGTGGGGAGTTGGTGCTGCACGGCCCCCTGGTGGGCGGCCAACTCGTCATAAACGATGGCCTCCACCTCGTCCCAAGTGGTGGCCCGAGGTGGGTCGAGATCCCGGTTGTAGGGCTGGTCGAACACGATGACGGTTCGGCCTTCTTCCCGTAGGGCCTCGACGTTGTGGGGGGCGTCTTCGATGTAGACATGGGCGTCCACCGCGGTCTTGCCTCCCACGAAGCACAGGTCGCGGTAGGGGATCTTGGCCTTGTCGAGCCACTCTGCCGTGTCGCCGGCGGCGATGGCGTGGTCCCAGTTGGTGTAGAGCCGGTGGGTGATGATGCGGATCCACACCCCGGCCTCCGACAGCCGCCACAGCGCCTTGGAAGCCCCCGGCATGGCCGGCATGTCGGCCAGCATCCGATGCTCCACCACCGCCCGCCGGTGGTAGGTCTCGAAGTCGCCGTCCTCGAAGCCCCATTCCTGAAAGCCCCACCCGCACTCCAGGGTCAACGACTCCTCAGCAACGCCCTTCTCTTTGGCCACGATCTTGCGGAAAGCCACGGTGTGCTGGGCGCACACCCCGTCGAGGTCGACGCCGAGCACAAACGGCCCCGGACTCATCGTCCCTTGGGGTGCCAGACGGTCTTGGTCTCGCAGAAGGCGTCGATGAGATAGGGGCTCTGGGCGGCCTCATCGGCCCATTGGCGCTCGGCGGCCGATGCGCTCACCACCCGGGTGATGGTGGCCGCCGCCTGACGGGCTGCCGCCCCGCCCTGTTCAGAGTTGCAACCGGTGAGGTCCAGCGAATCGACCGACACATGGCCGGCCAGCGGGGGGACGAGCTCATCGCGGTGGCCGGTGATGATGTTGACCACCCCAGCGGGCACATCGCTCAGCGCCAGGGTCTCAGCCAGGGTGACGGCCGCCAGCGGGCAGCGCTCGGAGGCCAGCACCACCGCGGTGTTGCCCGACACGATCACCGGGGCCAGCCGCGACACCAGCGGCAGGAGAGGCGGCTCGTCGGGGGCCACGATCCCCACCACTCCGGTGGGCTCGGGCACGCTGAGGTTGAAGTAGGGGCCGGCCACCGGGTTGGCTCCGCCCAAAACGGTGGGGAACTTGTCGGCCCAGCCGGCGTACCACACCCAGCGGTCGATGGCTGTGGCGGTCTCTGTGGCGGCGGCTTCCTCCGAACACCCTTCGGTTGCCCGGAGCACCTCGGCGCAGAACTCGTCGCGGCGCGACTCCATCACCTCGGCCACCCGGTAAAGGATCTGACCCCGGTTGTAGGCGGTACGCCCGGCCCAGCCCGATTGGGCCGAACGAGCGGCCGCCACCGCGTCGCGGACGTCTTTGCGCGACCCCTGGACGGCGTGGGCCAAGAGCTGCTCCCCCGCCCCGACCACCGGATACGACCGGCCCGACTCAGAGCGCTCAAAGGCACCGCCGACGAACTGTTTGTAGGTCTTGTTGACCGATAGCCGGCTGCTCATGCGACTAGATCCACGTAAGGAAGAAGGCCCGCTCGGCCCCCTTCACGGCCGTAGCCGCTCTCCCGGTAGCCGCCAAAGGGGCTGGCCGGGTCGAATCGGTTGAAGGTGTTGGCCCACACCACGCCAGCCTGCATCTGATCGGCCATCCACAAGATGCGCGATCCCTTCTCGGTCCAGATCCCGGCCGACAACCCATAGGGCGTGTTGTTGGCCTTGGCCACCGCCTCCTCGGCGGTGCGGAAAGTGAGCACCGACAACACCGGGCCGAAGATCTCCTCCTGGGCGATGCGATGGGCGGTGGACACGTTGGTGAACAGCGCCGGCGGGTGGAAAAACCCCTGTTCAGGCAGCACACACTCTGGCGTGTACAGCTCGGCCCCCTCGGCCACGCCGGAGGCCACCAGCTCGGTGATGCGGTTTAGCTGGGCTTGGGAGTTGATGGCCCCGATATCGGTGTTCTTGTCCAGTGGATCGCCCACCCTCAAGGTGTCCATGCGCCGCTGGAGCTTGCCTATTACCGCGTCGGCCACCGTCTCTTGCACCAACAGGCGGGACCCGGCGCAGCACACCTGGCCGCCGTTGAAGTAGATGCCGTTGACGATGCCCTCGGTCACCTGATCCAAAGCGGCGTCTTCGAACACGATGTTGGCCGCCTTGCCCCCCAGTTCCAAGGTGAGGCGCTTGGGGGTCCCGGCCAGCTCCGCGCCAATGGCCCGGCCCACCTCGGTCGAACCGGTGAACGCCACCTTGTCCACGCCGGGATGGGACACCAGCGCCGCCCCGGTGGCGTCGTTGCCGGTGATGATGTTGACCACGCCGGGGGGCAGCTCGGCGTCGCGCAGCACCTCGGCCAACAACAGCGCGGTGAGCGGAGTGGTGGGCGCCGGCTTGAGCACCGCGGTGTTCCCGCAGGCCAGCGCAGGAGCCAGCTTCCAGGCCGCCATCAACAGGGGGAAGTTCCACGGGATGACTTGGGCGGCCACCCCTATCGGCGCGGCTCGGCGTCCGCTGAAGGCGTAGTCGAGCTTGTCGGCCCAACCGGCGTAGTGGAAGAAGTGGGCTGCGGCCAGCGGGATGTCGAGATCCCGGGACTCCCGGATGGGCTTGCCCCCGTCCATGGTCTCCAAGACGGCGAACTCCCGGGCCCGCTCTTGCAGCAGCCGGGCCACCCGATACAGGTACTTGGCCCGCTCCGCACCGGACAGATCCCGCCATCCTCCCTCCCAGGCGGCGCGGGCCGCAGCCACCGCCCGGTCCACATCGGCGGCATCGGCCACACTCACGTCGGCCAACGCCTCCCCAGTGGCCGGGTTGATGGTGGGCGCCAGCGCCCCCGCGGCCGGTTCCACCATCTCGCCCCCCACGAACAGGCCGTACTGAGAGGCCAGTTTCACCGGGGCGGTGGACTCGGGGGCGGGCGCGTACTCCAGGTTGAAGTCGCCGACGGGCTCCATATCACGACCGAGACAAGAGCGGTCAGTCAACGCTGAAATCCTCCCGCCGCTGGTAGCGGCCGTCACCGAGCTTGGCCCGCTGCATGAGCACGTCGTTGAGCAGACTGGATGCTCCAAGGCGGAACCGCTCCGGGGTCAGCCATCCTGATCCCAGGGTCTCGCCCACGATCACCAGGTAGTGCCAAGCCTGCTTGGCGGTGCGGATCCCCCCGGCCAGCTTGAGACCCACGGCCCGCCCGGTTTGCTCGGCCATGTCACGGATGGCTTCGGCCATGCACAGGGCGGTGGGTGGAGTGGCCGAGGTGCCGATCTTGCCGGTGGAGGTCTTGATGAAGTCGGCCCCGGCCACCATGGCCAGCATGGATGCCCGCCTGATTTGGTCGTAGGAGCCCAATTCCCCGGTCTCCAGAATCACCTTGAGGTGGGCCGATCCGCAGGCCTGCTTGGCCGCGGCGATCTCGTCGTAGGCCTTCTGGTACCGCCCGGACAGAAACGCTGAGCGGTTCAGCACGATGTCCACCTCGTCGGCCCCGGCGGCCACCGCCCAGGC
Organism: Acidimicrobiia bacterium; assembly: GCA_009842675.1. Classification (GTDB taxonomy): domain Bacteria; phylum Actinomycetota; class Acidimicrobiia; order Acidimicrobiales; family Bin134; genus Poriferisocius. The sequence goes on from VYEX01000055.1 coordinate 22,912, forward strand.
GATCTCGGCCAAACGAGCATCAAGGGGGGCCAAGCCGGCGGGGAATCCCCCGGCCACGCTGGCCACCGCTACTGAACTGTCGGCCAGCGCCTCGACGGCCACCGGCACCAACTCGGGGTATACGCACACCGCGGCCACCGGGGGCACCGACCAGTCGGCGGCGTCGGGGTGGCGGGCTCGGGCGCACAGGGCCTGGACCCGCTCGGGGGTGTCGGCCCCCTCCAGGGTGGTGAGGTCCATCATCCGGATGGCCAAGTCGAGGGCCGCCGCTTTGGAGGATGTCTTGATCGACCGAGTACACAACGACGCGGCCCGCTGTTCCAGCCCCACGGCGTCCACCGGGGTGATGCGCACGCCGGCCACGGCATCGGCCGGTCCCGTCGGGGTCTCGACGGCAAGCAGATCGGTCACGGGACCAAGGATAGAGCGGCGGTTCGACAACCGGTCACCCGTGATCCATGCCTAAGGTGAGGTAATGAGCGTTACGGTCGTCGATCACCCGCTGGTGCAGGCTCGCCTTACCACGCTGCGCCGGGCCGACACCCCGTCGCCAGAGTTCCGGCAGGCCCTAGAGGAGCTGAGCGGGCTTCTGGTCTACGAGGCTTTGCGAGACCTTCCCGCCGCATCAGTGGAAGTGGCCACCCCGCTGGCCCCCACATCAGGAATCCGAATCGACGATCCCCCGCTGCTGGTGCCGGTGCTCCGGGCGGGTCTGGGGATGCTGGACGCCGCCCGGAGGCTGCTGCCGGAGGCCGCGGTGGGCTTTCTGGGCGTGCGCCGCAATGAGGAGACATTCCAGCCCGAGCCCTATCTCAACACCGTGCCCGACGATCTCGGCGGCCAGGCGGTGCTGGTGTTGGAGCCGATGCTGGCCACCGGTGGATCGCTGGCCTACGTATGCGGGCGGATGGCCGCAGCTGGGGCCGAACAGATCACCGCGGTCTGCGTGCTGGCCGCACCCGAAGGGGTGAAGGCACTAGAAGCCGCCGCCCCCGGGGTGCATCTGTTCACCGCGGCCGTCGACGAAGGCCTCAACGATCGGGCCTACATCGTGCCCGGCTTGGGAGACGCGGGCGACCGCCAATTCGGAGAGCTCTGAGCTGTTCCGGCTAAGAGAGAATCAGCCGGGGCCGCCGAGATCGGTTTCGTAAGCGCTGTACACCACATCGACTGCGTGGTGATTGAGCTGGTCCACCCGGTGGACAATGTCGGCCATCGACCGTTCCAGGCTGGAGTCGGGCTGTTGGGTGTGCAGCTTTTGGATCTGCTGTTGCACCGAGGCCTGGAGCTGAACCTGCTCGGTGCGGATCTTGTTCACCTGGGGCACCAGCCGGGGGGCCAGCTCGATGCACTCGTCGAACAACCCGAGGTCGCAATCCGAGCAGAAACCGGTAAGCGCCCGGCTGAGCTCTCCGAGCTGGTCTTCAAGGCGGTGCACCCAGTCATCGGGATTGTCAGCAGGCATGCCCTCGGACAAGAGCTCGTGCAGGCCAACCCCTGCTCTATTCAGCTCTACGCGCCAGTCTTTGTTTTCCCCCATGGCGATCTCCTCGTCATCATGTGGGAACGACCACGCTGTCGCTCTTGCGTTCAAGGCCAGCTTAGGCCCGCTCCAACGGAAAACGCCAGAGGACTTTTGCCAATTCTGCGTTAACGCCTGGTTGGGACTATCGAGCAGAGGGGCGCAGGATGTCGCCGGGATGAGCGTCCACGCCGCTCTGATCCATTTCGCCGTCGATGCGGATGGGCGTGCCGTTCACCAGCACATGGTTGATGCCCACGGAGGCGTCGGCGGTGAGCCGCTCGGCGTTGGCGGGGAAGTCCCGGATCCGGCGCAGCGGTCCGGGCGCCACGGTGTCGGGGTCGAACACCACCACGTCGGCATAGGCCCCCTCCCGCAAATAGCCCCGATCCACCAGATTGAACAGGTCGGCCTGCACCCCCGAGAGCTTCCGCACCGCCTTTTCCATCGGCATGAGCTCGCGGTCGCGCACCCAATTGCCCAAGAAATCGGTGGCTTGGGGCGCATCGCAAAGCTGGCCCACGTGGGCCCCGGCGTCGGACAGGCCCAGCGTGCAGCCGTCCTGCTGCAACAGCATGGCCACCCCGTCGGGGTCGTCGTTGGCGATGATGCAGCTGATCCGAGTGGTCAGATCGTCGGCCACCGCGGTGTCGAGCAGAACGTCGAGGGGGCGCACCCCCAGTTCCTCGGCCACGTCGGTGAGCCGCCGTCCGATCAGCTCGGGCCGGGAACCCGTCTCGGCGATCTGGAACGTCTCCCACCGGGGCTTCATGGCCTTCTGGTGCTTGAACGCCTCGTCAGTCCGGTTGCGCCAATCCTCGTCGTCGTAGGACTTGAGCCGGGCGTCGTGGTCCTCGCTCATCAACGCGGCGAACTCGGGGTTCACGTTGAGGGTAAACGGGTCGGACATCACCATCTGGAAGGTGAGGGGGCGAGGAGTGACCTGGGGCCACACCTGGATTCCCTTTTCCCACGCCTCCCGGTTCTTGGCCGCGCTCTTCTCGTGGTTCCCGTTGGGGAAGGTCAACAGGGCGCCGTAGGTGAACGGCACGCCCACCTGAGGCTGCAACGCGTACATGTCGTCGATGCCTATCTGCTCTCCGGGGGCAATCGACACCACTCCCCGGCGCTTTTGGCCCAGCACGCCGATGAGGGACTCGAACTCATCACGGGTGGCGAATCGGCTGGGGATGGGAAGACCGTCGGCGCCCCGGTGGGTCATGGCAAAGCTGGTGGCCAGCCCGGCCGCCCCGGCGTCGATGGCCTCGGCCACAACCTCCACCATGCGAGCCACCTCCTCGTCGGTGGACGCCCGCTCGTAGGCCTCGTCGCCCACTACGAACAGCCGCAGGGCGGTGTGGCCGATGTAGGCCCCGAAGTTGAGGGCGATGCCCCGGTTGGAAATGGAGTCCAGATACTCGGGGAACGTCTCGAAGTCCCAGGGGATGCCCTCGGCCAGGCTGTCCACGTTCATGTCCTCGACGTTTTCCAGCGTGCGGGCGATGAGGTCCTGGTGGCGGGGCCGGGTGGGCGCGATGGAGAAACCGCAGTTGCCGGCAATCACCGAGGTCACCCCGTGGTAGCACGACGGGGTGAGGGCCGGGTCCCAGAACACCTGGGCGTCGTAGTGGGTGTGGATGTCGATGAAGCCGGGGGCCACCACCTGGCCGCCGGCGTCCAACTCGACTTTGCCCGACAAGCCTGAACCGATCTCGCTGATGCGATCCCCGGTGATGGCGACGTCGGCCTCCCGTCCCGGCTCGCCCGAGCCGTCCACCACAATTCCCCCGCGAATGACTATGTCTGCACTCATGGTTCAGAGTTTCCCACGCGAAGCTCAAACGCGCCTGTTCGGGCTCCCGAATGCACCACTGCGCCTACGTCGATGACCCGGGGACCCTGGCGCACCACCCGCAGCGAAGCGGTCTGGCCAGCGTGCAGGCGACGGCTTCGCTCACCGTCAAAGGCCAACAGGCACGGTCCATCCACTTCTACCGGGGTGTCGAGATCCAGATACTCGCTTCGGACCAAGCCAACCGTGGCGAACCACCCCGGGGCCAACGCCGCCCGCACCAGCCGAGCCGGGTTCAGACTCGGGGGCGCAAATTCCAACACCACCCCGCGTTCCTCGACGGAAGGGCACGGCAGCACCGTTCCAGCCAAGCCGCTGAAACCGATGGCGGCCGGATCGGCCTGGGTCAGTACGCCAAGCATCATGGTCTCGGGATCGAACAGCTCCAGAGAGCCCACGTAGGGATCGTTTACCGCGACGGCGTCAATCAGGGCCATGTCGGTCTCGGTGCCGGTGTCACCACCGGTCACCTCCACCGCCACCACCTTGGCCCGGGCCGAATGGGCCATGAGGCTCACTGCACCGGTGGCAACAAGTCCCGCGGCCACTCCAGCCACGGTGGGCTCAACGTGGACGGGAAAGGCGTTGTTGGTTCCAGTAGAGATCGGGATCAGCGGCGCGTCGGGCCATCCCAAGGCCAGTGCCCGATTGGTGCCGTCTCCTCCCAGGCTGACCACTGAGCCGCATCCCGCGTCCCGCATCGCCTGAGCGGCGTCCACCGAATCCCGCTCGTTGTGGTGCAGGGGCAGGTCGAGAAACACCACCTTCAGGGGCAGTTGGAGGTTCTCGGTGGCCCGCCGGGTGATGGAGAACGGGTCGCGGGTCAACACCACCTCCTCGGCCCCCGCCTCGGTCGCTCCGTGGATGATGCGGCGCAGAATGCTGACCTTGTCCTCGACGGTGGACGATCCCGCGCTGGTGAGCAGGCGGCGCACATCGCTGCCCGAACGCGGGTTCACCAAGATGCCGACAGTGGACACTCCTCCATGTTGCCAGCATCAGTCCAGCGCGTGGTTGTCGTTGCCAGCATCCATTCAGAAGGTGGTCATTCACCGACATTCACAGTTCTCGGTACACGACGGTGATCGTTCTTTTTTAGGTTTTGGGGCGCGTTGCGTATTGTTGTGGGCCACTGGCTGTAGAGGAGGTGTCGCCATGCGCCGGGCCCAATTGTTGTTGATGGTGCTGATGTTGGCTGTGTTAGGCGCGGCCTGCGGCGGAGGAGGAGGAACGACTTCGGAGGATCGCCCTATCGGCGTGGACTCCGACGAGTTGGTCACTGCCACCGTCGCGGTCCCGGAGCCGACCCTTCCCCCCACCCCAACGCCGACTTCAACTCCAGAAGCGTTCATCTACGTCGTGCGTGAGGGCGACACGCTGGGCAGCATCGCCGACGAGTTCGGCATCACGTGGCAGGAGATCGACGCCGTCAACGAGCTGGAGAACCCCAACGTATTGAGCATCGGCCAGGAGATTGAGATTCCCCAGGACGCGCCGGTGGTGCTCAACAGCGACGGAACCGTCCGCCCCGGCGAGCGCACCCACATCGTGGTGGCCGGCGACACCTTGCTGGACATCGCCCTCAAGTACGACAAGACCCTGGATGAGGTGCTCGAGGCCAACAACATCACCGCAGCCAACCTGATCCAGGTCGGCCAAGAGCTCATCATTCCTCCCGACGAAGAAGAGCCGGCGCCTTAGTAGCCCGACTGACGGCAATGCGTTGTCCGAACCCTGGTCGGACAGCAGGTTGTGGATATCCACAATTTCGGCACACCGCGCTTCTAGTGTGGGATACATGGCCGCTCCGGCTCGCGCATGGCTTCTTGCGCCCAAGGCAAGGCGCAAAGCCACCATGTGGTGTCCTCTTTGCGATGTCACCTGGTGGGGCACGGCGCGCGATACCTGCTGGTCTTGCCGGCAGCACACCGCCACCACCCCGGCCCCGACCGCCAACGTTCGTGTGCTAGCTGCCAGCACAGTTGGCGAGTCGTGAGCGCTGGGCTTCTAATTCCCGCTGCCATCATCCTGGGTTGTGGTCTGCTTGGCCTCATTGTGGCCCTGACAACCCGCAAGAAGAAGGCGTTGTGGGACATATTTCCCGGCCCAACCCCCGATGCTGGGGTTGAGGATCAAATCGGCCGACCTGAATTGTTCGACGGCGGGGCTGAGTACTCCCCGTCGGAGGGCGATTTAGAGAACGGCACGGGCAACGGCCGACCAACGCTAGAGCTGGTCGAAGATCCCGCGGAAGACGTTGCTGATGTGGTGGGAATCTCCCGATCTGGCCAAGAGCTCCTGACCCAATGGCACCGCCGGAACGAGCAAACGGTGTCGGACTGGATAGAGAACCACCAGAAGGTGTTGAGCGATATCAATGCTTCCGGACTTCAGATCGACATGGGCCAGCGCGACGAGCTGTTGGCCGGACACGATGAGCTGGCCCCGAAGATGCGAGAGGCCATCGCCAGCCATCCCTCACCGGTCATGCGGGCCGAACTGAGCGCCATGCACGTGGCCGGCGAGGCGGCGGTTTTCGCAGTGATCAAGAGCGACTACGAAACTGCCCGTCGACAGCACCTCATCTATGTGCAGTATCGGGATGAATGGATCGAGCGGCTCCGCCAGTTTTCCCAAAGCCCAATGACCAGCCTTCGATCGGTGATGAACACCGACGAGTTCGAGTTGGAGGAAATCCGCGCCGCGCTGGAAACCGCTCTGTTCGAGACCGAAGAGCCCGAAGAGGTCGAGCCCGACTACGAGGCCCCGATCATGGTCAGCGACGACCCGGAGTCGGTTCTCGATTTGGTGGACCAGACCGATGGACCCTTGCAGGTTGCCGTCGGCACTCCCGACGACACCACGGAGGACCTTGAGGGTGGCCGCATCCGCCGCCTCTTCCGCGGCCGCCGCACCCCCGAGGACCCTGAGTAGAAGCAAGCGGCGCCACTAATCCAGACCTCTTTAGTCAGGTATTGCCCCAACCGGGTAGGCTGGCCAGACTTAATCGCAGCAGAGCAAGGAGCCGGAAATGGCCATTCGACTAGGCGATATCGCCCCAGACTTCACCGCCGAAACCACCGAGGGAACCATCTCCTTCCACGAGTGGAAGGGGGACTCTTGGGCGGTCCTCTTCTCCCACCCCAAAGACTTCACCCCGGTGTGTACCACCGAATTGGGCTACACCGCGCGGCTGGCCGAGCAGTTCGCCGCCCGCAACGTGAAGGTGATCGGCCTGTCGTGCGACTCGGTCGAAGACCACATCGCGTGGTCTCAGGACATCGAAGACACCCAGGGCATCCGCCCCAATTTCCCAATGATCGGCGACTCCGACCGCGCCGTGGCCGACCTCTACGACATGATCCACCCCAATGCCAGCGACACCATGACGGTGCGCTCGGTGTTCGTGATCGGTCCCGACAACGCGGTGAAGCTCACCATCACCTACCCGGCCAGCACCGGGCGCAACTTTGATGAGGTTCTTCGGGTGATCGACTCGCTCCAGCTCACCGCCACCAAGAAGGTAGCCACTCCGGTGAACTGGCAGCACGGCGATGACGTGATCATCGTGCCCGCCCTTTCCAATGATGAGGCCGCGGAGCTGTTCCCCGACGGCTGGGACGAGCAAAAGCCCTACCTTCGTGTAGTCTCCCAGCCATAATCTCCACTATTTCCACCAAGGAAAACCTGGCTGGAGCCGAAGGGGTGCTTTTTCCATGAGCGATGCGTCCACGCTGGCCACCGACACCATGGCTGCCGCCCGAGCGGTGGAAGCGGTGAAGATCTACGGGTCGGGGGAGACCGAAGTCCGAGCCCTTGACGGGGTGGACATCACCTTCGAGAAGGGCAAATTCAGCGCCATCATGGGCCCGTCGGGTTCGGGCAAGTCCACGCTCATGCACTGCATGGCCGCACTCGACAACCTCACCGAAGGTCACGCCTTCATCGGCGATACCGACCTGAGCACCCTGTCGGACAAAGAGCTCACCCTGCTGCGCCGCGACAGAGTGGGGTTCATCTTCCAGGCTTTCAATCTGGTGCCCACGCTGAACGCCATCGAGAACATCACCCTGCCCATGGACCTGGCTCGGCGCGAACCCGACCAGGCATGGGTCGACAGCGTGATCGCCACCGTGGGACTGGCCGATCGACTTACCCACCGGCCCAACGAGCTATCGGGGGGCCAGCAACAGCGGGTGGCAGTCTCCAGGGCGCTGGCCAGCCAGCCGGAGATCATCTTTGCCGACGAGCCCACCGGCAACCTCGACTCCCGGTCGGGCAACGACGTGCTGAAGTTCATGCGCGAAGCGGTGGACGATCTGGGCCAGACCATTGTGATGGTCACCCATGACGCCAAGGCGGCATCGTTCGCCGACCGGACCGTGTTCTTGGCCGACGGCAGACTTCAGGGCGAGATGCTCAATCCCACCGCTGATCAAATCCTCGACTACATGAAGATTCTGCAAGTGGGCCAGTTCGTCCGGGGCATAACAGAGGGGGCAACCATGGAAGAGGTCTTGGAATACATGAAGGACCTGGACGACTGAGTTTGGGCCCAGCCAGGTAACCCCTCCTCGAAGTTCATTACTCGGTAGTCGGCGGATGACTCTCCTGCGATACAGCCTCCGAAGCATCGCCGGCGTCAAGGTGAGGTTCGCGCTCACCACCCTTGCCGTGATCATCGGGGTGGCCCTGACCACCGGGGTGCTGATTGCCACCGACGGGCTCCGCGCCTCCCTCAATAGCCTGGCGGGCCAGATCTACGAAAAATACGACTTCACCGTACGGGCCTCCTCCGACGTCGGCGATCGCAACGAGGGCGTGCCCCTCCTCCCGGTGTCGCTTAGCGATGAGATCGCATCGGTCGACGGGGTTGAAGCAGTCACCGGATTGGCGCAGGAATTCGACGTCGTTGCCATCGACGGCGATGGCAACGCCCTGGACCCCGGCGTAGGACGCCAAATCGGCTACGGCTGGCCCGAAAATGAGGCGCTGAGCACGATCTATGTCTATGACGACGGCATAAGCCGCCAGCCCATCGCGCCCGATGAATTCGCCATCGACCACTTCACTGGTCGGGAGAACAATTTCGTAATCGGCCAGCACTACGACATCGCCACTCCCGCCGGCACCGAAAATTTCGAGTTGGTCGGCTACTTGTACTTCCTCGACCCCGAGACTCGGATCGCGCTTCAGACCGTCTCTTGGGAGATGGATAGAACCCGGCAGCTACTGCACAACGGAGGCGGCTACGACCTCATCCACGGGAAGCTGTCGCCGGGAGCATCTTACGAGGAGGTGGTCGCGGCCATTGGTTCCCTCGTGGGCCCCGATATCGAAGTGATCTCCCGGCAGGACAACATCGATGAGAGCAACGCGGAATTTGCCGGAAACATCGACCGCATCCAAAGCCTCTTGCTGGCATTTGCGATCATCGTTTTGATCATTTCGGCGTTCATCACATACAACACGTTCACCCTGGTCATGGGGCAACGCATCAGAGAATTGGGTCTTTTGCGGGTACTCGGCGCCGAGCGACGCCAAATCGCTCAAGTGGTGGCGGTGGAAGCGCTAATCGTCGGAATAGTGGCCACCATCGTGGGATTCGGGCTCGGCATATTGGTAGCTATCGGCATTGCCGGAGCGCTAAACAGCGCCGGCGCTCACCTACCCGGCATCGACGTGATTATCGGTGGGTGGACCGTTGTTGCCGCTTTGGTCATCGGCATCGGCGTCACCATGGTTACCGCCATCTGGCCGGCCATGCGGGCCCGCCGGGTTACGCCCATGGTGGCGCTGGCCGACGAAGCCGAAATCGATCCTTTCAATCGGCGACGCGCCTTGGTCATCGGATCAGCAGCCGGCGGGGTAGGGCTGATTCTGCTGCTGATTGGGCTCTTTGCCGACCTTTCCACTTCCCAACTCCTCCTTCCGCTTGGCTTGGGGGCATTGTTGATGCTTCTGGGGGTCAACATCGCAACCCCGGCGATTGCCCGGTCTATGTCGCTGTTCCTGGGCTGGCCAGCCGACCGCCTGTTCACCATCAACGGTCGATTGGCTCGGCTCAACGCGGCCCGCAACCCCCGACGCACCGCGACCACCGCCTCAGCGCTCATGATCGGGCTGGCCATGGTGTCGCTGGTCACTGTGCTGGGGACATCCTTCAAGCAAACCCTGAATGACCAACTTGGGGATTCGGTAGAGGCCGATTGGCTGGTCTGCGTCAACGAATGCAACACCGATCTGGGCACCTTCAGCACTGCTCTGGGCGCGTTCAGCCAGGAGGCCACTCAGAGAATGACTGAGATGCCCGAGTTGGAATCGGTGATGGCCTTCCAATTCCGCCCCGACGGAGCGCGCGCTCCCGATGGCGAACAACGCCGAGTGACAGCCACCGACCTCGACTCGTTCTCCCCCCATGTCAATCCGGGCGTGGTTGCCGGCAGCTTGGAGGGCGCTGGTTCAGGAGATGTGCTCGTACACAAGGACCTAGCCGATGACCTGGACATCGGCCTAGGAGACCAACTGTTCCTCGAGTTCCCCGGAGAGCAAGAAGCGACGTTTGAAGTTGTCGCCCTCCACACCGAAGATTCTGTGGTCGGTCCCCTGGTGGTTGACTTCAGCGACTGGGGCCACCTCATGGGCGAAGGCCAAGACAACCTGGCCACCGCCATCACCGCTCCGGGGATTGACATGGACCAGGCTCGGTCCAGCCTGGAAACAAAGCTCTCCGACTTTCCCCAGGTCATCGTCAAGGACCAGGTCGAATACCAAGAGGGCAGGGCCTCTGAAATCGACACGTTCCTGATCATCATCAACGTGTTCTTGGTCCTCGCATTGCTCATCGCGGTGGTGGGCATTTCCAACACCATGGCGCTTTCGATTTTCGAGCGAACCCGGGAGTTGGGACTGGTGCGAGCCATCGGCATGGCCAAGCGGCAAACCTGGGGGACGATCTTCCTGGAGAGCATCATCGTGGCTGTCTTCGGAGGATTGGTGGGCATCGCCACCGGCGTAGTGGCTGGCTCCATCACTGCTGCCGCCCTCCCCAGCAGTGTCATCTCCACCGTGAGCGTGCCGTGGCTCACGCTGGTGATCTACCTGGTGGTGTCGGCGTTAGCGGGAATGCTGTCCGCCTTCTTCCCCGCCCGCCGGGCCAACCGCCTCAATGTGTTAGAAGCCATCGCTCACCAGTAAGAATGCCGCTATAGGCCTCATCCGCTACGCCCTTAAGAGCATCGCCGGAACCCGCATCCGGTTCGTGCTGACCACGCTGGCCGTCGTCGTGAGCGTGGGCTTCACCGTAGGCGTGCTGGTCACCACCTCGGGGCTTCGCTCCACGTTCGACACCCTCTCCGAGGACATCTTCGAAGGCGTTGATCTGTCGGTGCGGCCCGAGCTGGCCTTCGGCGACCGGGGCGAGAGCGGAACGCTGGTAGACCCCGAGCTCCTCGACGATGTGAGGTCGGTGGACGGGGTGGCTGCCGCAGTGGGGACGGTGGTCGAGTTCAACGTGGTCCCCATTACCGCTGACGGCGAAGCGGTGGAGCTCTTCGGGCCGCCGCAGATCGGCATCGGCTGGCCCTCCGACGACTCCCTGGGAGCTCTCGAGGTGTGGCCCGATGGCGTCAGCCGGATCCCCTCCGGGCCTGACGAGTTCGCCATGGATGCCGACACCGCCGATGAGAACGGTTTCGAGATCGGCGAGCGCTACCGGGTGTCCACCCCCGGCGGCACCGAAGCGTTCACCCTGGTCGGACTGTTCCGTTACGGCAGCGGTGACAATGCCACCGCGGGCGCGCAGATGATGGCCTGGGACATCGAGACCGCCCGCCAACTGCTGCACAACGGTGGGGGCTACGACAGCATCGACATCCGACTGGAGCCCAACACCTCACCGGAGGCGGCATCGGCGGCCGTGGCCACGGTGCTTGACGATGGCTTGGAGGTGGTGGCCAATCAGGAGTTGGTGGAGGAACAGTCCGACCTGTTCAACGAGTTCATCGGCTTCTTCGAGTACTTCATGCTGGGATTCGCCGTGGTGATCCTGGTGGTGTCGGCCTTCATCATCTACAACACCTTCACCATCCTGGTGAGCCAGCGCACTCGGGAGCTGGGGCTTCTGCGGGCTTTGGGGGGCAGCGGCCGGCAGATCACCGCCATCGTGGTCGGCGAGGCAATCGCCGTCGGGGTGGTGGCCAGCGCTGCCGGGCTCGGACTGGGGGTGCTGATTTCTCTTGGCATCCGAGCGCTGATCTCAGGCTTCGGCGCAGGCTTGCCCGATGCGCCCATCGTTGTGGGCACCAACTCGATTCTGGCCGCGGTGTTGGTCGGGGTGGGCGTGACCGCGGTGTCGGCCATTTGGCCTGCCCTGCGAGCCCGCCGGGTGACTCCCATGGCGGCGCTCACCGGCAATATGCCGCCCCGACTCACCGAGGAGCGCCGCTCGACCGGCCTAGAGAAGCTGCTCACCGCGGCCAGCGTGATCTTGGTGGCATTCGGAATCGTCTCGGAAACGGCTTCAGTCATCGTGGTCACTGCGCTGGTTGGCGCGGTGCTGGCCTTCGTCGGGGGCCGCAACCTGCCCCAGCCGGTGGGACAGGCCCGGGTGTTGATCTTGGGCCTGGCCATGCTCATCGTTGCCGTGGTCGGAGACTTCCCGACCGGCTCGCTATTGGCCCTTTTGGGCATGAGCGCATTGTTGGTGTTTGTGGGGATGAACCTGGTCAGCCCGGTGTTTGCCGTACCGGTCTCCAGAGTCTTGGGATGGATCCCGGCCAGGGTCTCCCAAGTGAGCGGGCGGCTGGCCCGACAGAACGCGGAGCGCAGCCCCCGGCGTACGGCCAACACCGCCTCGGCTCTCATGATCAGCCTGGCTCTGGTGTCAATGGTCTCGGTGCTGGGACAGTCGTTCAAACAGACCCTGGATGACACCCTGGACCGCTCGGTCAAGTCCGACTGGCTCATCTGCCCGGGAGGCTGCGGCGACCCCACCGAGACCTTCAGCACGCAAGCGGCCCAGAGGATCAGCGAACGCGACGAGGTGGCCTCGGTGCTGGCCTCTCGGTTCAAGTTCGAGGGGGTCCGGTCGGTGATCGACGGCGATGTCGACGAAGTCGGAGCCGTTGATCTGGATGTCCTCCCCCTGCACTTCGACATCGAGGTAACCAGGGGCAGCCTTGCCGGTGCCGGTCCCGGCGATGTTGCCCTGCACACCGACCAGGCCAACGACTTGGCGGTCGGCGTCGGCGATCCGGTGGAGCTGGAATTCTCCGACGGCCAGACGGCGACCTTTGAGGTGGCGGCCATCTTCGAAAACAATGCCATATTCGGCTCTTGGCTGATCGATATCGTCGACTGGGACCGCTATCTGGTCGAGCAAGAGGACGGCTTCATCTCTGCCCTCACCGCACCGGGCTACACCGCAGATCAGGCTCGAGAGGCAATCGAACAGGCCACCCTGGCCTACCCGCAGCTCAACGTGCGGGACCAGGCCGAGTTCCAAGAAACCCAAGAGAGCCAGATCGACACGTTCTTGGGGGTGGTCAACGCCTTCTTGGCCATATCCCTGATCGTCGCCCTCATGGGAGTGGCCAACACGCTGGCCCTCTCGGTGTTCGAGCGGACTCGGGAGCTGGGCCTACTGCGAGCAGTGGGCATGTCCCGTCGCCAGGCTCGGCGGATGATCCGCTGGGAGGGGGGCATCGTGGCCGTGTTCGGCGGGCTCATGGGCATAACCGTCGGGGTGCTGTTCGGCTGGGCCACGGTGGAGATCATCCCCGACAACTTCGTCTCGTCATTCGCCATCCCGTGGGGCACGCTGTGGATCTATTTGGTGGTGGTGGCCGTTGCCGGCCTGCTGGCCGCTTCGATACCCGCCCGCCGGGCCAGTCGCCTCAACGTCCTCGACGCCATCTCCTACGAATAGTCGTCCAGCGGCGACGCAAGCCCCGGTTACGCTGCGGAGCATGCACGACACCGGCGAGTGGCAAGCGCTGAGTGCCCACCGAGAGGCGCTTGAGGGCGTGCATCTGCGGGATCTGTTCGACCGCGACCCGCAGCGGGGCGAGCGGCTGGTGGCCGAGACCGATGGGCTGCTGGTGGACTACTCCAAGAACCGGCTGACCGACGAGACAGTGGCGATGCTCGCCGCCTTGGCCGACCGGATCGGGCTGCGGCACCGGATTGAGGCCATGCTCGATGGCAAGCCGGTGAACACCACCGAAAACCGTCCCGCCTGGCACGCCGCTCTTCGCCGACCGGCCCCGCCCCCTGAAGTTCGACAAGAGCTGAACCACATGGCCGCCTTCGCCACCGAAGCCCGCGACGGACGGTGGCAGGCAGTGGTGAACATCGGCATCGGCGGGTCGGACTTGGGGCCGGCCATGGCCACTGCGGCACTAGCGGCCTACGCCGACCAAGACTTGGAAGTGCGCTTTCTGTCCAACGTGGATGGCGCCCATTTCGGTGCCGCCACCCGGGGCCTGGACCCGGCTCGAACCCTGTTCATCGTGGTGTCCAAGACGTTCACCACCACCGAGACCCTGGCTAATGCCATCACCGCCCGAGACTGGATCGCTCACGCCGTGGGTGCCGATCAAGCCAGCAGACACTTCGCCGCCGTCACCGCCAGCCCCGACAAGGCCCAGGACTTCGGCGTCGACGCTGATGCCGTTTTCGCCATGTGGGACTGGGTGGGCGGCCGCTATTCGCTGGCCTCCGCGGTGGGGCTCAGCCTCATGATCGCCGTCGGCCCCGATGCCTTCGCCGATCTGTTGGCCGGAATGCACCAAATAGACGAGCACTACCGCACCGCCCCATGGGCTGAGAACCTGCCCGCCCTTTTGGGGCTCATCGGCATCTGGAACCGCAACTTCTGGGACTGGCCCACCTACGGGCTGCTCCCCTACGCCCAAGAGCTGGCCCTGTTCCCGGCCTACATCCAGCAACTCGACATGGAGAGCAGCGGCAAGTCGGTGCAGGCCGACGGCAGCCCGGTAGGCACCGCCACTGGCCCAGTGGTGTGGGGCCAGCCGGGCACCAACGGCCAGCACGCCTTCCACCAGCTCTTGCATCAAGGCACGGACATCGTCCCGGTGGACTTCATCGGCTTCTGCCAACCCAACCACGGGCTGGCTGAACACCACGACCTGCTCATGGCCAACATGTTCGCCCAGGCCGAGGCGCTGGCCTTCGGCGCCCCCGACACCGGCGATCCCCACCGGAGCTTCCCCGGCAACCGACCCAGCACCGTGGTCCTCGGCGACCAGCTCACTCCCCGTTCGCTGGGCCAGCTGGTAGCCCTCTACGAGCACAAGGTGTTCACCCAAGCCACCGTGTGGGGCATCAACCCGTTCGACCAGTGGGGAGTGGAGCTGGGCAAGACTCTGGCCTCCGGAATCGCCGCCGAGCTCACCGGCTCGGCCACCCCCGACCCCAACCGCGACTCCTCCACCCAATCCCTCATCAACCGCTATCTCAGCCGTAGATGAAGCACAGAGGCAGCACTGGCTGGGCGGCCGGCCCACCCACGGCAAAGGGGGTGGTGAACGACATCACGACCGTATAGGGTGCTGAGTGGAACTAGAGGGAATTGAACCCTCCCGGCGAGGTGTCAAGTCTGCACCGGCCCGATCACGGGTAGTCCCGTGAAGGAGGCAGCTCTGCTGTCTCCTTGGGCCGCACCGGGCCTTTTTTAGGGCCCGGTGCGGTCTAACTCAGCATACGTCGAAATATACTGAGAGTGAATAGAAAACCACGCGGGAGCTCGAGGATCGTCGGGCTGAGAGGGTGTCCGCTGGCACCGACCGCCGAACCTGATCCGGATAACGCCGGCGAAGGGAGATGACGATGAGCGAGAGCACCAACGGCAACGCGCCGATCCAGGAAGGCTCCACCTCCAGCCAAAAGCCTGCTCGTGAAAAGGTGTACGAAACCGGGAGCCGGCCCGACGTGCGGGTGCCGTTCACCCAGGTGAACCTGACCGAACCAGAGCCGCCGTTTCTGCTGTACGACACCAGCGGTCCGGGTTCCAACCCCAGCGTGGGTCTTCCGCCCTTGCGGCTGGAGTGGATCACCGAGCGGTGCGACACCACCGAGATCGAGGGGCGAAGTGCTGACCTGCGCGACGACGGTCGGCGGGCGGTGCGCGACGGTGCCGCCTCCGACCCGTTCTTGGGCGAGCGCCGTCCGGTGCTGCGAGCCAAGAGCGCGGCGGTGACCCAGATGGCCTATGCCCGCCGGGGGGAGATCACCCCGGAGATGGAGTTCATCGCCATTCGCGAGCGCCTCGACGCCGAGCTGGTGCGCTCTGAGGTGGCCCGGGGCCGGGCAATCATCCCGGCCAACGTGAACCACCCCGAGTCAGAACCGATGATCATCGGTCGCAAGTTCCTCACCAAGGTCAACGCCAACATCGGCAACTCGGCAGTCACCTCGTCGATCGCCGAGGAGGTGGAGAAGATGACCTGGGCCACCCGCTGGGGGGCCGACACGGTGATGGACCTGTCCACCGGCTCCGACATCCACACCACCCGGGAGTGGATCATTCGCAACTCGCCGGTGCCCATCGGTACCGTCCCCATCTACCAGGCCTTGGAGAAGACCAACGGCAGCCCCGAAGAGCTCACCTGGGAGATTTACCGGGACACGGTGATCGAGCAGGCCGAACAGGGAGTGGACTACATGACGGTCCACGCCGGGGTGCTGTTGCGCTATGTGCCGCTCACCGCCGAGCGCACAACCGGGATTGTGAGTCGGGGCGGATCGATTTTGGCCGCTTGGTGCCTGGCCCATCACCAGGAGAACTTCCTCTACACCCACTACGACGAGCTGTGCGAGATTTTCGCGGCCTACGACGTGGCCTTCTCGCTGGGCGACGGGTTGCGTCCGGGGTCGATCGCCGACGCCAACGACACCGCCCAGATGGCCGAACTGGAGACCCTGGGCGAGCTAACCGGCCGAGCCTGGGCCCACGACGTGCAGGTGATGATCGAAGGGCCAGGCCATGTGCCGCTCGACAAGATCAAAGAGAACGTGACCTTGGAACGAGAGTGGTGCCAGGACGCCCCCTTCTACACGCTGGGACCGCTCACCACCGACGTGGCCCCGGGCTATGACCACATCACCTCGGCCATCGGGGCGGCCAACATTGGCTGGTACGGCACCGCCATGCTCTGTTACGTGACCCCCAAGGAGCACTTGGGGCTGCCCAATCGGGCCGACGTGAAAGACGGGGTGATCGCCTACAAGATCGCGGCCCACGCCGCCGACGTGGCCAAAGGCCATCCCGGGGCCCAGGCGTGGGACGACGCCCTGTCGAAGGCCCGGTTCGAGTTCCGCTGGGCTGACCAATTCAACCTCTCGCTGGATCCCGAGACGGCCCTGAAGTACCACGACGAGACCCTCCCGGCCGAGCCGGCCAAAACCGCCCACTTCTGCTCCATGTGCGGACCCAAGTTCTGCTCCATGAAGATCACTCAGGACGTGCGGGACTACGCCGCACGCCAAGGGGTGGACGAGTCGGTGGCCATCGAGCTGGGGATGAAGTCCAAGGCCGACGAGTTTCGGGACAAAGGCGCCGAGATCTACTCGGCCGGGTCGTGACCCTGCATGTTCCCAAGCTGCACGTCATCGCCGACTGCGCCTCATTGGCCGACCAGGCCTTTCGGGGCGGAGCCCCTGCGGTGCAGGTGCGGATCAAGGGGTTGAGTGATGCCGCAGTGCTGGCCGAGTGCGAGCACATCGTGGCCGCGGCTCAAGCCACCGATGCGGTGGTGATCGTGAACGACCGGGCCGACATCGCGCTGGCCGCCGGAGCTCATGGGGTACACGGCGGTGCCGACGACCTGCCGGTTTCTGACCTGCGAAAACTGCTCGGCCCCAACCGGCTGGTGGGAGGCACAGCCCGAGACCCCGACACAGCACTTTGTCACCAAGCTGACGGCGCCTCCTATGTGGGCGTGGGCCCGGTGTACGCCACCGCCACCAAAGATGGGCTGCCCGAGCCCCTCGGACCTGCCGGAGTGGAGAAGGTGGCCGCCGCCGTCGACATCCCGGTGATCGCCATCGCTGGCATCACCGTGGACCGAGTACCGGAGCTGTTGGATGCGGGAGCCCGCGGGGTGGCGGTGATCGGTGCGGTAGCCCATGCCGCCGACCCCATCGCGGCCACCGCCGAGTTGCTGGAGGCCCTCGGTGGCTGACGTGCCCGCTAGGCCCGACGTCGTAATCGTGGGCGGTGGCATCATCGGCTTGTCAACCGCATGGCAGCTTCGCCAGGAAGGCGTTGAGGTGCTGGTGCTCGACCCCGCGCCGGGCACCGGGGCGAGTCACGCCGCGGCGGGGATGCTGGCCCCTATCCACGAGGCCTACTGGGGCGAGAGCCATATCCTCCGCCTGAACTTGGCCGCCAGCAAGGCGTGGCCGGCGTTCGCCGATGAGCTCGGGGTCGACTTTGTGGACTACCGCCGCAACGGAAT
This sequence comes from Acidimicrobiia bacterium, assembly GCA_009842675.1. Lineage (GTDB taxonomy): Bacteria > Actinomycetota > Acidimicrobiia > Acidimicrobiales > Bin134 > Poriferisocius. Next base: position 40,766 of record VYEX01000055.1, read on the forward strand.
GCTGATGGCGGCCTACGACGCCGACGACAAGGCGCTGCTTGACAATCTGGGTGATCTTCACGAACAGGAGGGCCTGCCCGTTGAGCGGCTCCGCCGCCGGGAATGCCGATCCCGTGAGCCGCTGCTCGCCCCCGGAGTGCGGGGCGGGGTGTACTCTCCGCTCGACCACCAGGTGAATCCCCGTCGAGTGGTGGCCGAGCTGCTGAATCGGGTGCCCACCCTTGCGGTCTCAGCAACTGAAGTGACTGGCAACCAGGTGGTGGCCGAAGACGGCCTGGTGATGGCCTGCCAGCAGGTGGTGGTGGCTGCTGGGGCGTGGACCGGACGACTGCTGGGAGTGCCCATCCGGCCCATAAAGGGGCAGATCCTGCGCTTGAGCGGCCCCGAGGGTTTGTTGCGGCTGCCAGTACGGGGGGTGGTTCGGGGGTCGAGTGTGTACGCGGTTCCCCGCAGCGACGGCGAAATCGTGGTGGGCGCCACCCAAGAAGAACAGGGCTTCGACACCCGGGTGACCGCGGGCGGCGTCTACGAGCTGCTCCGAGACGTGTTGGCCCTGCTGCCCGGGCTCAGCGAGATCGACCTGGTGGAAACGTGGGCTGGCCTGCGCCCCGGTGCGCCCGACAACGCTCCAATCATCGGGGCCGGTGACGACGGCATCGTGTACGCCACCGGTCACTATCGCAATGGCATTCTCACCGCGCCTATAACCGCGGCTGCGGTATCGGCCCTGGTGCTAGGCCGCAAACCCCCGGTAGACCTAGCTCCGTTCAGCCCCAACCGTTTCCATACCGATGGCGGCCCTTCTTCCGGGGCCGAACAGCCCCTCAGCGGAGTCCCAGGATGAGTGGGCCAGCATGATCGTTACCGTCAACGGCGAGAGCCGCGACGTGCCGGCCAACAGCACCGTAGGCACACTGGCCCCCAACAAGCGGGGGGTGGCGGTGGCCGTCAACCGAGAGATCGTTCCCCGCAGCCGGTGGGGCGAGTCGCGGTTGACCGAGGGCGACCGAGTCGAGATCCTCGAAGCGGCCCAGGGAGGATAGATGGGCGACTTCGACCCCCTGGAACAGGAGATCTAAATGGGCGATTCGTGGACCGTGGCTGAGCGCAGCTTCACCAGCCGGTTGATCACCGGCACCGGGGGCGCGCCCAACCTGGCCGTGCTGGAGCGGGCCCTGATCGCCTCGGAGTGCGAGCTGGTCACGGTGGCCTTGCGGCGGGTGTCGCCCGAGGCCACCGGTTCGGTGCTGGAAGTGATCGATCGCCTGGGGCTCGGCGTGCTGCCCAACACCGCCGGTTGCCATACCGCAGCCGATGCGGTGCTCACCGCCAAGCTGGCTCGGGAGGCGTTCGAAACCGACTGGGTGAAGTTGGAGGTCATCGCCGACGATATCACCCTTCTGCCTGAGGGCATCGAATTGGTAGAGGCGGCCGAGACCCTGGTGGACGACGGCTTCACCGTGATGGCCTACACCAATGACGACCCGGTGTTGGCCCGCCGGCTGGAAGACCTGGGCTGCGCGTCGGTGATGCCACTGGGGGCGCCGATCGGATCAGGACTGGGCATCCGCAACCCCCACAACATTGAGATGATCGTGGAGCAGTCATCGGTGCCGGTGGTGTTGGACGCAGGCATCGGCACCGCCTCCGACGCCGCTCTGGCCATAGAGCTGGGGTGCGATGCGGTCATGGTGGCGTCGGCCATCACCCGGGCCCGCGACCCCGAGCAAATGGCCATCGCTATGAGGCTGGCCACCGAAGCCGGGCGGCGGGCGCGGCTGTCCGGTCGGATACCCAAGCGATATCTCGCCGAGGCCTCCTCTTCCGCCCAGGGCCGTGCCGAGTTCTGACCACCGCCGCCCGTTCAGCCCAATTCGGGCGCCTTCTTCTGAGCTGCTTGTGCTCACCGACGTGGTGGTGAAGGCCCCCGCGGTGATATTTCGGGCCAAAGACCGGCCAGCTCATATCAGGCGGGAGCTGGCCAAACTGATGAGGGAACAGACCGAGTGCCTGATACTGGGATCGATGATCGACCCGGTGGCCGACGGGGTTCATCTCTCCGGGTTCGACCGCTATCCCAAGATGTACCGGGGCATCGTCGGCCGGTCGTGCCATGGGCTGGATGATGTGCGCCAAGCCGAACTCGACGGGGTGGACTACGTGACCATCTCGCCGGTTTTTGAAACCGATTCAAAGCCGGGTTACGGGCCTCCTCTGGGGCTGGGTGGACTCGGACGGATCGTTCGACAGGCCCATGTTCCGGTGTACGCCTTGGGGGGAATCGACTTGGGGCGGGTAGCCGCTTGTCGGGATGCCGGGGCAGCCGGCGTCGCCGTGCAGGGTGCAGTGGCCCGCAGCCCCGATCCCCAAGAAACCATCTCCGCGCTATTGGACGAGTGGCACTCCGGATGAATCCTCCCGTGGCGCTGAGCGTGGCCGGGTCTGATCCGTCCGGCGGCGCCGGAGTGGCCGCCGACCTGACTACATTCGCGGCGCTGGGAGTACACGGGACTGCGGTGATCACCGCAGTCACCGCTCAGAACACGGCGGGCGTGCAGGGAATACACCCCATCCCGGCCGACTTCGTGGCCCAACAGCTCGACTCGGTGCTCGACGATCTTCCGGTGGCCGCAGTCAAGACCGGGATGCTGGCCAACCGGGACGTCATCGCCGTGGTAGGCGAATACGCGGCGGCTGGACGGCTGCCCAACCTGGTGGTCGACCCGGTGATGGTGTCGTCTACCGGTGCCCGGCTGCTGGACGCCGGGGCGGAGGCCCACTACGTGGAGTTGCTTAGAAATGCCACCGTCGCCACGCCCAATGGCCGGGAGGCCGCAGTGCTCCAGGAAGTGGCCGGATTGGACGATTTTGGCGATCTGGGCGCCCTTTGCCCCGGATGGATGGTGGTGACTGGGGAGGCCACCGCCACCGATCGGGTACACCACGGCGGCGACTGGAGGGAGTTGGCCGGCGAGGTAGTGGAAACGGCCAACGACCACGGGACGGGGTGTACCTTCTCGTCAGCGGTTGCAGCAGGCTTGGCCGCGGGCCAAGAGCCGATGGAAGCGATCGCGACGGCTAAGGGGTTTGCGCGACAGTGCATTGTGCGGTCGGCCGACTGGGATTTGGGCACTGGTCGAGGACCAGTGGCGCACCTTATGGAGCCAGAGTTATGAGCGTCAGCCCGTCGGCAATGGGGAGCATGACTTGGGCAGTACGGGGGTCTGCCACTACGGAGGCGTTGAATTCTCGAATATTGGCGGTGTCGGGGTTCTCTTCGAGGTCGGCATCAGGATCGGCCACCCGACCACCCCACAGCACGTTGTCCACCAAGATGATGCCCTTGGGGCTGAGGCGGCGCACGATTTCCTCGTAGTAGGTCTTGTAAGACCGCTTGTCGGCGTCGATGAACGCCAAATCGATGGGCGGGTCATTGGGTAGAGCGGCCAGAGTCTCGGCGGCGGGGGCGATCACCACCTCGATCCGGTCGGCCACCCCGGCCCGCTCCCAATACGGCCGCCCAACGCTTACCCACTCGTCGCTCACATCACAGCACAGCAGCCGCCCGCCGGGAGCCAGCCCCCGGGCGATGGACAGAGCCGAGAAGCCGGTGAAGGTGCCCACCTCCACCGCGAATCGCACGTCGAGCAGGCGGGTGAGCATGGTCATGAAGGCGGCCTGCTCGGGAGCTACCTGCATACCGGAGATGCGGCCCATCTCGGCAGTGACGTCGATTAGCTCCAGTGCTATGGGGTCGATGCCCGCGCCGTGGGCCACCAGGTACTCCTGCACGTTGGCGCTGAGGCCGATGCTCTTGGGGTTCACTAGGCACGCCCCAACACGGAGTCCACCTCGATGATGATTGCCCGGCGGTCGGCGCCCCGGTCTTTGGCCGGGCTGTATCGCTGGCCGTATCGGGCCACGGCTTCGGTGCACTGCTCGGGATCGGCGGTGACGACGGCGAATCCCTCCAAGGTGACCCATCTGCCTCCCTCAACCTGGCACAGCGCGGCCCGCCCGCCTCCCGATGCCTCCAACAAGCTCACCTTCTTTGCCCCTGACCAGGTGATGATGCGGGCAGTGGCGGTTTCGGGATCCCAGGTGAACCCCACCGGAGTCACATGGGGGGTGCCGTCAGGACGCAGCACGGTAAGCGATGCCAAGTGGCGATCCCGGAGGAAGCTGTTCATCTCGTCGGTGAGGCTGTGGGGATTGTGGGCCATCGCCTCACTCCTTATCGGGAATCAGGGGCTCGGGCAGCGGCCGGGCGTGGACCACAACCAAGCGCTGGGTGGCTCGGGTCATGGCCACATAGAGGGCTCGCATACCCTTGGGGAGCTTCTCGCAGATGTCGGCCGGCTCCACGACAACCGCGGTGTCCACCTCTAGTCCTTTTACCAATTCCACCGGGACAATCGTCACTTGCGACTCCAAGCCCCGCTCATAGACCAGACCGTGGTCAACCTCGGCGTCGGTCAGTGCGTCAGAGATGGCCTCCACCGCGGTGGCGTGGCAGATCACCGCCAGGTTGCCGTTGCCCAGCGCCCCCAACTCGGTATGCACTTCTTGGGCAACAACGGAAAGCAGGCTGTTGTGGCTGGAATCACGGCCCTGTCCGTTTCCCGAAGCCGCCGCTTGATGGCCGAGGATGGGTACGAATCGGGGGGGCCGACCCTCGGTGCGGATCGACCGGGGTGGGACGAGGCCGGGAATGGCCGCGTCAAGCACCCGAGACGCCACCTCCATTATCGGCTCGGGTAGGCGATAGCCGATGGACAACTCGGCAAAGCGGGTATCGACGTTTCTGGGGAGATGTTCGACGACGCTGTCCCAGGAGTCATGCCCCCACGCCGAGGTGGCCTGAGCGATGTCGCCCACCACGGTAATCGAACCGTTGAGCGAGCGGCGGCTGATCATTCGGAGTTGCATGGGCGAGAGATCTTGGGCCTCGTCCACCACGATGTGGCCGTAGGTGCGAATCACGTCGGCCAGCTTGTGGCCGGGACGGGGACCCAGCAGGGCCAGCGCCTCATCGAGGAGGGGGGCGTCGTCGGCTGTCCACACCACTTCGGAGGCGTGGGCGGCTCGGGAGCGATAAAGCAGTTCGGTTTCCTCGTAGGTGAGCACGGACCCTGCCGCAGACCGGAGCAAGGCCGTTGAGCCGAACAAGTCGTGGAGGAAGTGAGCCGGGGTGAGCACTGGCCACATCCACTCCAGGGCCTCACGCAGCTCTAGGCTGCCGTGAAGCCTCTCGCGCACCGTTTCGACATCGGGACCCGGACTGTTGGAGCGCGATCCGCTGTCGGCTAAGTGCTGGTACATCTGCTCTTCTACGAATCGGCGAGCCCGGTTGTGGGTGCGGAATCGCTTGCGAGCCTGGCGCACAATCTCTTCGCTCTGTTCGACGGTGAGCCGGAGCCGGCGCAGGCCAAATCCCACCGTCACGTCGGAGCGCAACGGGCGCTGGCGGTCCCGGCGGGCTCGGCGCAAAAACGTAATCATGCGCAAATCACCCTTGATGCGAGACACCCGGGAGTCGTCGAGCCCCTTTACTCGAGTGCCGGGCAGCAGGTCGGCCAGCATCGACACCTCCACACCGGCCTCGCCCAGCGACGGCAACACCTGCTCGATGTAGGTGAGGAACAGGCGGTTGGGGCCGAGCACCAGCATTCCCTGCCCTTCGAGGGGGAAGCGGTGGGTATAGAGCAAGTAGGCGGCTCGGTGGAGGGCAGCCACCGTCTTGCCGGTGCCGGGACCGCCCTGTACCACCAGCACACCGGAAAGCGGCGAGCGGATGATGGCGTCCTGCTCCGCCTGGATGGTGGCGGCGGCGTCGGCAAGGCGACCAGTGCGCCCGGCCTCCAGTCCGGCTCGCAGCGTGGCCTCCCCGATTAATGGCAACCGACCTCGACCGTTGGTCTCGCCGAAGTACTCGTCTTCAACTCCCAGGAGCTCCCGGCCTCTGGTGACAAAATGACGGCGCCGAGACAGGCCCATAGGGTCGCTGCCGGTGGCGCGATAAAACGCCTCGGCAGCCGGGGCCCGCCAATCGATGGTCACCGGCTCCTGGTCGTCATCCCACACCGCCACTCGGCCCACATAGAGCTGGTCGCCGCCCGGGATACCGCCTTGGTCGCCGCCCTTGTCTTGATCATCGCTCCAGTCGAGGCGCCCAAAGACCAGCGAGGAGTCACCAATATCAAGGGCGCTGAGGCGGTTGCTGATGGAGTCCCAGATGATTTCCCGCTCGTATCGAGCCTGGTGAGTGCCGCCTGCGCCCACCTCCACCATGTCTTGCAGCGACAAGGCTCGTTCCCGAGCTGTTTCGAGGGCTTGGTGGGCCCGATCGATGTAGGACTGCTCCGCGGTGTGATCGGGATGAATCGGGATGCTCCTCAGAGTGAGCGCAAAATCAGTGAACGTTCAAGTCTAGTACATGTGCCCGATGGCGAGTTGCCCAGGCGGCTAGGAGGGCAGCGAGGGCGAGGGCGATCATGGGCCAGGGGCCGGCGCGGGTAGCGAGAGATTGGCCGGTGCGGAGCTCGATTTCGGTTTGGATGACTTTGCGCTCTGAGACGCCGGTGCGCTGGTAAACGTTGCCGTCGGGGTCGACGAAGGCGCTGAACCCGGTGGGGGCGGATTGCACCACCCAGCGGCCAGTCTCCAGAGCCCGCAGGCGGGAGCTGGCGATTTGCTGGGTCTGCACGATGGTGAGCCAGTAGCTGGCTCCGTTGGTGGGGTTCAACAGCACCTCACCGCCGTTGCCGATGGCATCGCGAGCCCGGTCTTCGAAAAAGATCTCCCAGCTAATGGACACCCCGAGGCGGCCTACGGGTGTGTCCACCACCGCGGGAGTGTCGCCCCGACGCATGTCCCGGGCCGGCAGGTAGTCGGGGGCCAGCGGCTCGATAAGCGACCGCAGTGGCACGTATTCCCCGAACGGCACCAGCCTTACCTTGTCGTATCGGTCCACCAGGGTTCCGTCGGGAGCGAACACCGCGGCGAAGTTGGCCGCCTCAGTAGTCGACACGTCTTCGACCACCCCAGCCACAAGCGTGGCATCCAGTTCCCGGGCCAACTCCTCCAGCCTAAGCCGCTCCTCGCTGTTGACGAATAGCCCGTGTACGTCCACCACGTCTTCGGGCCACACCACCAAGTCCACCGGCTTCTGCACCAGTTGGCTGGCTTCGAGATGGCGTTCGAACACCACGCCGGGCACAGTGTTGGCCGCCCTGGTCCGCTGCGGTCCGCCCCCCTGCACGATGGCCACGTCGATGGTGCCATTCGCCGAGCCCCGAGGGGCCAACGCCGCCCATCCCCAAAACCCCAACACCACCGCGGCCAGAGCTAGAGCGACTTGCCACCGACGATCCAGCGCGGCGGCCAACACCATGGCAAAGGCCGTGCACACTCCCACCAGCAGCAACGGACCGAGCACTCTCACGGTGGTGGCCCATGGGGTGTCGACCTGGCTCATGGGCAGGGTGGCCAGCGGCACCCCGCCGAACGGCCAGCGCCACCGGATTGCTCCGGCCAGCACGAACAGGCCGGGCAACGCCACCCACCGACTGCGCCCCGGAGGACAGACTGCGCCAGCCAGGCCATAGAGCGCGGAGAAAACCATGCACACCGCCAGATAGCCGGGCAGGGTGAAGTCCACCATCCAGAAGGTGGCCGGGAAAAGCCAGCCGGCCCCGAAGCCGAATCCCCGCCACGCCCGGGCCCAAACCGGCTGGTCGGCAATCAGGCGCTCGAAGGCCACCAGCCCGACCAGAGCCAGCGGCCACCACCCCCAAGGGGGCATCGATATCGCCACAAGCCCGCCTGCTGCCAATGAGCCCGCCGCCGCCCACCCGCTGGTACGGATCCATAGCGCCAACTTCGGGCTGCTCATCGGGCGGCCGCGCCCTGGGCCAAGCTGGCCTGAGCCGCTTGTCTGCCTTGGTGGATGCAGGCTGGAATTCCCAAGCCCCGAGCCCAGGCTCCGGTCACTTGCACCCAGGGGGCGTCATTGGCCAACGACTGTTCGATGTCGGCCACTAACTCCAGATGGCCGGGTCGGAACTGAGGCAGCGACCGCTCCCACCGGCTTATGCGCACCTCGTGCGGTTCTGCATTCAAGCCCATAGTGGCCGCTAAATCGGTTCGCACCGCGCCCACTAGAGCTACGTCATCGAGGGCCAAGGCCCGGTCGTCGCCATAGCGCCCGGCCGACACCCGTAGTACCACCGTTTCGGGCGACCCCACATGAGCCCATTTGCTCGACGCCCACGAGCAGGCGGTGATGGTGCGACCCTCTACCGCGGGAACGAGGTAGCCCGACCCCTCCATGGGGTGGTTGACATCGATGGCGTCATACGCCAACGTCACCAGCACCACCGATGCGTAGTCGATGGTGCCCAGCAATTCGGCCGTGCGGGGTGACACCGGGGCCACCAGGGCGCGGGCTGCGTCAGCGGGGAGAGTCACGATCATCTGATCGGCATCCATCTCACCCAGGTCAGCCACCGGGGACGACAGTCGCAGCCGATTGCCCAGCCGGTCGGCTAGCTCATCGGTCAGCCGTCCCAAGCCGTCAGGCAGTGTATAGAACACCGGCGCGGCAGGATCGGCGGTCGACGACGCGGCCAGCCGACGAAGCTCTTGCACCAGGCTGGTGCCCCTAGAAGCGGCCTCGGCCAACTGCGGTACTGCCGCCTGCACGCTCAGGTCGTCGATTGAAGAGGCGTTGATGCCCCCGATCAGCGGATCCACCAGTCGGTCGGCCAGCTCATCGCCCAACCGGCGCCGTACCAGCTCGCCCACCGACTGGTCACCGACCAGCGGCGACCCGGCCAGATCAGGCTCTAGGCGGACGCGGTCCACTCCTTCGGATGAGACGATCCCAGAAGCAGCCAAGGCGTCGAAGTCCAACGGCACCCCCAGCACATTGGGTAGGGGCAGCGCCCGAAGCGCCCCTCGGGAGTACACGAACGCTGTCCGCTGAGCCGGCGAGATCAGTTCAGCGCCCAATCCCAGCTCCTGGCACAGCTCTGTCGCCCACGGCACCCGGGCCAAAAAAGCGTCCGCCCCCGCGTCCACCGGCTGACCGGTCAACTTGGTAGTGAGAATTCGCCCGCCTGGCCGCTCGGTGGCCTCATACACCAACACCTCGGCCCCCGCCTTGGCCGCCTCATATCCGGCGGCCAACCCGGTGATACCCGCCCCGACAACCGCGACCTTCACGGGGCGGCCTTGTACCCGTGTACCAGCTCCACCACTCGTTCCAGTGTCTCAGGGTCGGTCTCGGGCAGCACGCCGTGGCCCAGGTTGAATACGTGCCCCGGCTGACCGGAATTGCGGTTGAGCACGTCGATCGCCCGCTCGGCCACCACTGACCACGGGGCCAGCACCGCAGCTGGGTCCAAGTTCCCCTGCACCGCGATGTCGGGTCCCAGCCGCTCCCGGGCGTCGTCCAGGTGTACCCGCCAGTCCACCCCCACCACGTCGGCTCCAGCCTTGGCCAACAACTCCAACAACTCGCTGGTACCCACGCCGAAGTGGATGCCCGGTGCCCCATCGCCTCGACTGCCCAGCTCAGCGAAGATCCGCTGACTAGCTGGCAGAACGAATCGCCGGTACTCGTCGGGAGCCAGCGCTCCGGCCCACGAGTCGAACAGTTGGAAGGCCGAAGCCCCGGCGTCGAGCTGCGAGGCGATGGAGGCGATGGCCAGATCGGCCAGGCGATCCAACAGCGCAGACCACAACTCGGGCTCGCTGTGCATAAGTCGCTTGGTTAGGGCGTGGGTGCGCGAGGGGCCCCCCTCCACCAAATAGGAGGCCATGGTAAACGGAGCCCCCGCAAAGGCGATCAACGGCACGTCGAGCTCCGCCGCCAGGTTGCGGACAGTCTCCAGTACATACGGGGTGTCGGCCTCGGGGTCGAGGGGGCGCAACCGGGTGAGGTCGCGGGCCCCCCGAAACGGTTGCTCCACTACCGGCCCCACTCCAGGCACGATGTCCACACCGAATCCGATGGCGTGGGTGGGAACCACGATGTCGGAATACAAGATGGCCGCGTCCACTCCATAGCGGCGCACCGGCTGAAGGGTGATCTCGGTGGCCAATTCGGGGCGAGCGATGGTGTCCAGCATCGACCCCTTGCCCCGAACCTTGTGATACTCGGGTAGCGACCGTCCGGCTTGTCGCATGAACCACACCGGCACCTGGTCTACCGGCAGGCCGCGGCACGCCCGCAGAAAGGCGTCGTTTGCGAGATTTAAACCGGCAGCCACATCCAAACCGTACTGACATATCAGGCGGCCATTGCTATCGCTCCGATACCGGTAATCCCCTGCTGTCACTCCGATACCGGCCGCCATTACCATCGATCCGGTGCGCCGGTCTATAGACGACTACCCCTTCGACCCAGCCGACCTTCCTCCCGGAGACGACGACGAGTTCTCCCCGGTGTCATGGGCGGTGGCCATTGCCGACGACTATGAGGACGCCACCCCCCGGGTGGTGCTCACCATTGAGGAGGTTGGCCAGGCCGGCTATGGGCTGGTAGCTCATCTGCCCCCTCATCTGGCCCGCCGGCTTCGGGCCGCCATCGGCGACGCCCTCAAGGAGATCGGCGAACCTACGTCTGCTTGAGCGCTGTAGAGCGATGTAGTGGCTGATTAGGCGGCGGTTAGTTGTTCAGTTTGCAGCGGGTGGGCTGTGGGGCTGGGCCGGGGTGGGGGCAGCAGACGATGCCGACCAGTTTCGGA
>VYEX01000004.1 GCA_009842675.1 Acidimicrobiia bacterium
GTCAGGGTCTGGGGTTGTGGGGTTGTCGGAGATTGTGGACGCGGGGGAGTTCTTGGATCTGGTAGCTGGGCATGGGGTGGTGTCGGAGGAGTTTGCTGGGGGTTAGGGGTTTGTCGTTGCCACCTACCGGCGTGGTGGCGGGTCCTGTCACCTCCGGCGGCTTGGCCGGCGGAGCGGCCAAGTCCGCCTGCGGCGCCACCCCCCACCACGCCTACCCCTGTTCCACCCTCACTCGTTCTGTAGGAGAGAACGGAGTTCTTCGTGGAAGTTTCCGTTGGTGGCTAGCCAGTCGCCGGCGGATGGGGTGTCGGTGCCGTTCCATTGGGAGACTTGGCCGCCGGCCTCGGGAACAATCACCAGCATGGGAGCTATGTCCCAGACGTTGAGGCCTGGGTCAATCATGGCCTCGGTACGGCCGGTGGCGACCAACACGTATCCGTAGCCGTCTCCCCAGGTGCGCATGCGGGCACCGGTCTGGCGTACTCGGTCGAAAGCACCGTCGGGCCACCACTCGAAGCCGGAGGCACACAGATAGGACCGGCTCAATTCGGCTTGCGAGCTCACTTGGCAGCGTCGGCCGTTGTGGTAGCAGCCCAAGCCTCGGCCGGCCCATACCGCTTCGTCGAGGCCGGGGACGGCCGCTACGCCGATGGCGGGGCCGTCTTGGTCGATCATGGCCAACAACGTGGTGTACAGGGGTACGCCGCGGACAAAGCTCCGAGTGCCGTCAATGGGATCGATGATCCAAGTTCTCCCCGACGTGCCCTCTTCCTCGGGAAATTCTTCGCCAATCACCGCGTCGTCGGGAAATCTCTTGGTCAGATTTTCCCGAAGAAACGCCTCCGCGGCCTTGTCCGCATCGGTCACCGGCGAGCCGTCATTTTTGCGATGCACGGCTAGCTCATGATCGTTGAACCAGCGCAGCGTGAGGCGCCCGGCCTCGCGGGTCAACTCGACGACTTCGTTCAGCAGCTCGGTGGCCACTGAGTCGGCCGAGCTGGATCCGGTCATCCGAAGATGCCCTGCTCCCGCAGCGCCGACAACCGGTCATCGCCCAAGCCCAGCACCTCGCTCAACACTTCTTCGGTGTGCTGGCCGACGGTGGGGGCGTGGGTAGGCACGGGGAGCTCCTCGTCGAAGAACTTGACCGGGAGAGGGAGCTGTTCGCAGCCCACTTGCTCGGTGGTGAACAGGGGCAGACGGTCTTGGAACTGCGGGTCTTCGACCACATTCTTGGCGTTGTTCACCGGGGCGATGGGGGTGTTCACCCGATCGCCGAACTCCAGCCACTCGGCACTGGTTTTGGTGCGGAAGATATCCCGCAATTCCCGCTGCAATTCCAGATTGCCCCGGGCGTGGTCGGCGTATTTTGACCCCGGCCAGCGGTCAAAGAGGTCCATGCGATCGAGGGCTTCGCAGAAGTTGCGCCAGAAAGCCTGTTCGGAGGCCATGAACAGCACATGGCCGTCGGACGACTCGTACATCTGGTAGCGAACACCCTCCCACATGCCGGCCAATCCGGGCGCCCGGCGCTCATAGTCGTCCGACGGATTGCCGGTAACCTCGTCTTCAGGCCGCTCGTAGGCCTTCCACGTCTCAATGCGGTACCAGTCCATGTAGGCAGCACCGTCAGACTGGGCCAGTTCCAGCTGGCACCCCTCCCCAGTCTCCCGGGCCCGAATGATGCCGGCCAAGAGGGCGAAGGCGCCGATGAGCGGGGCGATGTTGATCCCGATGTTGGGCATTTCCGGTATGCGACAGAAGCCGTCATCGTCGTAAGCGGGAGGGATGAGACCAGCCCAAGTGTCGTAGGCGATGCCGTGGCTGGGCATGTCCTTGTAGGGGCCGGTCATGCCGTAGCCGCTGATGGTGGCGAACACGATCCGGGGATTCACCTCTTTGAGCTGCTCATAGCCCAAGCCCCGACGCTCCAGAGCGCCGGGCCGCATGGCCTCCACCACGGCGTCTGCGTTGCGGGCGAGCTCCAGGTACAGCTCTACGCCCTCGGGCTCGCGCAGGTTGAGCACCACGCTCTTCTTGCCTCGGTGAGTGTGCAAATGAAGAAGCGATACCCCGTTGACAATGGGCCAGGTCATTTGGCGGATGTAGTCGCCCTGGGGAGGCTCCACCTTGATCACATCGGCCCCGAGATCGGATAAGAACGTGGTTAAGAACCCCGGTCCGAGCAACGAGCTCTCAATAATTCGAAGGCCGCCGAGGGGTGGTGTTGGGTGGCTCATGTCATTGTCCCTCCGTCAACTCTGAGGACGATCCCATTGCAGTAGCTGGCGTCGTCGCTGGCCAAGAAGGCGAAGGCCGAGGCCAACTCGGAAGCTTGGCCGGGGCGCTGGAAGGGCATGATGCGGGCCATGAGGGTGAGATCCGCATCCTCTGGAGGGGTGAATTGGGCCCCGATCGCTGTCTCCACCCCGCCTGGAGCGATGCAGTTGACCCGTATGCCCAATCTCCCGTTGGTGATTGCCATGGTTTGGGTGAGGGCGATGACGCCGCCTTTGGAGGCGGAGTATGCCGAGCTCCACGGCTGGGCGTGCGTGCCGGCGGTTGAGGCGGTGTTCACAATGCAGCCCTGCGACTCGAGCAAGTGGGGCAAACAAGCTTGGGACATGAAGTAAGTGCCCGTGAGGTTCACGCCGATAACCCGATTCCATGCTTCGAGAGTCTCGCCTTCGTCGCTGGCGAAATGACCAATCCCGGCGATGTTGCACAGCACGTCGATTCGGCCATAGGCATCCACCACTTGGCTGACTGCGGGGGCAATGGCTTCCAGATCAAGCAGGTCAAGCTTTATGGCCATGTCCACGTCGTCGACCGCGTCTCGGTCGATGCCCACCACGGTTGCGCCCTCGGCCCGTAGCCGGGCCGCAGTGGCTTGTCCGATGCCAGAGGCCGCCCCAGTGACAATGGCGACCTTGTTCTCAAGTCGGTTCATGCCCAAAGCATGGCCTATTGCGGCGGTCGACAATGCATCAAGCCAGAGCGAACGGCCTTGCACACCAGGGTTTCTGAGCCCACGATGTACGCCCGGTGCTCGAAAGTGACAATTCCCTGGGTGGGGCGGGATGCAGAGGGTCGGGCGTCGAGCACTTCAGTTTCCACCCGAAGGGTGTCGCCGGGGTACACGGGGGCTCCGAACGAGACCTCTTTGAAGCCCAGATTGGCCACGGTGGTGCCCATGGTTGTCTCATGGACGCTGATACCCACGGTCAACCCCAGGGTGAGCAGGGAGTTGACCAGCGGTCTGCCGAATTCAGTGCCCGAGGCGAAGTCGGCGTCGAGGTGGATGGGCGCGGGATTCATGGTCATGGTGGTGAAGGCCACGTTGTCGGCCTCGGTGATCGTGCGGCGGATGGCGTGGTGGACGACCAAACCCGGGGTGAGCTCTTCAAACCACAGGCCGGTGAGGGGTCGCTCGCTCAAATTGTCGGGCACAGAAGAAAGCTACCGGACCGGCGTCGCAATGAGCGCGGCGCGAGCCGGTGCCTCGATGATCCCAGTCAGCATGTCCACCAGGTTGGCGGCATACACGTTCTCATCGGTGTCCAGGGGATCGCCCGCCTCGATGCGGCGAGCTCGTTCAGCCAGCGAGGCGGTCATCAGCTGGATCATGGCCAGTACCCGCTCGTCTCGTTGGGCCTTGTCGTTGGCCAGGGCCCGATCCCTCAGCAGGCGCAAGATGGCGTTGAGGTTGGCCGGTACGTGGGTGGGGTCTAGATCCCAGCGGGCGAATTCGGCGCTGAGTTGAGCCACGATCCTCAGGTAGCACCGCCCGCTTGAAGTGGACAAACGACGGGTGAGAGGTCGGATCAGAGCCTCGATGAGCGCCGGTGTCCCGTCGTCGCCCTCCTCGGTCCACACCTGGCCCCGCTCCTGGTCGATTGGTTCGCCGTGATCTCGCAGGATGGCGTCGAGCACGCCTTGGCGGGAGCCGAAATGATAAGAGAGCGCCGAGCTGTTCCGCTGACCAGCCGCGGCCACGATGTCCTGCACCCGTACCCGCCAGATGCCCTGGTTGGCGAATAGCCGCTCGGCTTCGGCGATCAGTCGGCTTCGGGTTTCGGTGGCGTCGCGCGGCATCGCCGCTCGCTCCTCGGTCTAAGCGGCCTATTTGCCGTGGCCTAGAGGCAACAGCGCGGTTTCAGGAATGAGCTCCACGTCGATGCCCTCGGGCAGTGGGAACTGGAAGTCGGAGTAGCGGCGCTGGGCGGTAGCCCGGTAGCGGTCGGTGGAATGAACCGGATCGGGGTCGTACTCGGGGATGACCTTGGTGCCGAATACCTCGAGCATCTCGTCGATCTCATCGTGCTCCATGCCTTCGCCTGGGAGGCCGAATACCACCTGGTCGCAGCCCACTGTCTGATAGCGGGCCACCTGCTCGCACACCTCTTCAGGGTTGCCGCACAGCATGTAGCCGCCGGCGATGGCCCCGTCGAGCATCTCGTCGGTCCATTCGATCTGCGTGGGAGCCGACGGCCAAGTGATGGCGTCAGGCGACTTGGGCATGGTGTCGTGGTAGAGGTTCACCATGGTGACCAGGTAGCCCCGGCCCTTGGACTTGGCAATTTCCCGAGCCCGCTCACGGTCCTCGAGGCAGATGACCGCGTTGGTCATCATCACGTTGTCGTTCTTGAACTGGCCGATCTGCTCCACCGGGCTGTCGATGGCCTCCTTGTAGGCCTCGATGCGACCCTTGAGGTTGAAGATGGGCTCGAAGTTGAATGCAATGGCGCCGATGCCCAGCGAGCCGGCCTTGGCGAACGTGGGTGGGTTGCCGCACGCCACCCAAATTGGGGGATGGCCGTTGCCGTATGGCTTGGGCAGAACGTTATGGGGCTTGGGCACCGAGAAGTGCTCGCCCTCGAAGCAGTAGTCGCGCTGCTCCCACATGCGGGGGATCTCGCGGATTACCTCGTCCCACATCGACTTGGTTTCCGGCGGCGTGAGCCCTCCGAAAGTGGCCACCTCGTGGCTGCCCGCTCCTCGACCGGTGCCGAACTCGAAGCGGTTCTCGGTGACGTGGTCGAGCATGGCGGCCCGTTCGGCAATGCGAACTGGGTGCTCTTTGGCGGTGGGCAGGCTGGTGATGCCGGTTGAGAGATGAATGCGGTCGGTCTTGGCTGCCACATAGCCCATGACCGGGGCCGGAGCCGACATGTGGCTGTATTCGGTGAGGCAGTGGTGCTCGCCGAACCAGACGTACTTCCAGTTGTACTTGTCGGCGGTGATGGCGTAGTGGGCCTCTCGCATTAGAGCGGTGTGCTCTGTCTCGGTGTCGTGGGCTGCCGGCCCAGGGATGTAGCCGTTGACGAAAATGCCGAATTCCATGGTCTCCTCCGCGTCCTTGGGGGAAGTGGTCGGCAACAGTTCTAATGGAACCTATTAGAACCTGTCAAATCACTCGGGCTCTACTTGACCGCGCAATTCCTCAATCCAGTCTTGGGCTTCGGCCCACGCAGTGGAGGCGTTGCTGGTTTTCTCTTCGCTGCCCCTGGTGGTGGTGGGATAGGAGCCAAGGAATTTCACCTCGCCGTGCTTGGCCACAATGCTGGTGAGGCAGTCGGCTACCAGCTGGTCGGCAACGTGGCCTTCGAGGTCGATCAAAAAGCAGTAGTCGCCTAGGGCCTTCTTGGTGGGTCGAGACTCCAGTTTGGTGAGGTTGATGGAGCGGGCCGCGAATTCAGCGAGGATGCCCATCAGAGAGCCCGACCGGTCAGCGCGTTGGAAGACCACGATGGAGGTCTTGTCGTGTCCGGTGGGGGCAGGCACTCCGGACTTTGATACTGCGACGAAGCGGGTCTGGTTTTCAGGATGGTCCTCGATGTCGGTGGCGACCAGCTCGAGTCCGTAGATTTCTTTGGATAGAGCGGTGCCGATGGCGGCGGTGGTGACGTCTTGGGAGATGGCCAGATCGCGCGCCGCCGCTGCGGTGGAGTTGGCCGCCACCTCTTCGGCGTGGGGCAGGTTGTCGGTCAGATATCGTCGGCATTGCGCGGTGGCCACAGGAAAGCTGATTACCCGCTGGATTTTGTCCATGGAGGCGCCAAGAATTCCGAGGAGGTGAAGGCGGACATCTATGACCACCTCTCGCTGTATGAGCAGATCGTGCTCGAAGATGAGGGCGTCGAGAGCGACATTTACCGTGCCCTCTATGGAGTTCTCGATGGCCGTGAATCCCAAATCGACGCGGCCGGTCGCGGCAGCCTCGAGCACTTCGGGGATTGATCGGCACAGCAAGTGTTCGACTTCAGCCAGGTCGGGCTGGGTGAGTAGCGCTTCCTCGGTAAACGTACCCGGTGGCCCCAGATAGGCCACATGGCGCTCAGAGCGGGCAGAGGAAGTCACAAAGGGGCAGGATAGCGGTCTGCTTCATTGCGGTCGTTGTGAGAAAATTCGGGGACTAGTTGAAAATGACGGGATATTGAGGTGGATGAAGCCTTTCTTCGGCAATTGATGACTGACGTACGCGACGGAACGGTTTCGGCTGATGACGCGGTTCGGCGGTTGCGTCGGTTGCCGTTTGCCGATTTGGGATTTGCCCGGGTGGATCATCATCGCAGCCTCCGCCAGGGGCTGGCCGAGGTTGTGTACGGACCGGGCAAAACGCCCGACCAGTGCGCGGCCATCGTGAAGGAGCTGCTCGATCAGCCCGGCGGTCCTGTGCTGTTGACCCGGGCATCAGCCGAGCAGGCGGCGACCTCGTTGCACATCAATCCCCACGGGGAGCGTTACGACGCCACGGTGGTTTGGAGGCCAGCTTCGCCCAGATCCGAGCGGGTGGTGCTGGCGGCAGCGGGCACTGCCGATCTTCCGGTGGCCGACGAATGCGGAGTGGTTCTGGCTGCTCACGGCCTGGCCCCGCAGAGGTTGAACGACGTGGGTGTGGCTGGGCTACACCGGATTCTCGGCGAAGTCGAGGTTCTGGCATCGGCCGACGCCGTGGTGGTAATCGCGGGCATGGAAGGCGCCTTGGCCTCAGTAGTGGGCGGGCTCACAATGGCGCCAGTGGTGGCGGTGCCCACTAGCGCTGGCTACGGCTCCTCACTCGAAGGGGTCACCCCGTTGTTGGCAATGCTGTCTTCGTGTGCTGCCGGGGTGACCGTTGTGGGGGTGGACAATGGATTTGGAGCGGCCTGCGCGGTGCTGCGATTGCTCAAATCAAGAGAGCGGGCAGCAACGGAGGCTGAATTGAGCGGGGCGAGTGATGGCTGAGCCAGCGCAGATCGCCTGGTTTCACTGTTTCAGCGGAATTGCTGGCGACATGGCGCTGGGGGCGCTCATCGATGCCGGGGCCGATGTTGCTGAAGTGCGGGAAATGTGCGAATTGCTGCCCCTGGGCGGGTGGGACCTGCAAGCTCATCCCACCCAGCGAGGGGGCGTAGCGGCGACTGACGTGCGGGTGATTACCCAGGAAACGTCGGTGGTGCGCACGGCCAGCCACATCAACGCTCTCATTGGGGAAGCTCGGTTGCCCGACCGGGTGGCCGACCGGGCGCTGGCGGTATTTGATGCCCTGGCCCGGGCCGAGGGCAAGCTGCATCGTCGACCACCAGAGCAGGTCCATTTTCATGAGGTAGGCGGGTTGGACGCCATCATCGACGCGGTGGGCACCTGCGCCGCGTTGGAGGTATTGGGGATCGACGAGGTCTACTCCAGTGCGGTGGCGTGCGGGCGGGGAATGATCCGCAGTGCCCACGGGCGGCTGCCCAATCCGCCCCCTGCGGTGGTGGAATTGCTAGTGGGTTGCCCAACGTTCGGCTTGGACGTGGGTTTGGAGCTGACCACGCCCACCGGGGCGGCGATTCTCTCGGCGCTGGCGGAAGGCTGGGGGCCCATGCCCCCGATGACGATCTCGGTCAGCGGGTTTGGCGCGGGCGACAATCAACTGGAGGACCGTCCCAACCTGACTCAAGTGGTGGTGGGGACTATGGCGGCGTCTCGGCCCGCGGGCCAGCCGGTGATGCTGTTTGAGACCAACGTGGATGACGCCACCGGGGAAACGCTGGCCCACACGGTGGCAACACTGTTGGAAGCGGGGGCGCATGATGCTTGGATCACGCCGATCGTCATGAAGAAAGGGCGGCCGGCCTACACGGTGAGTGCGTTGGCTGATCCTGCGGTGGGCGATCAGGTGGCGGCCACGCTGGCGGAGGAGACAGGCACGCTGGGGGTGCGGGGACAGTTGATCGAGCGTTGGCCTCAGGCGCGGTTGGAGCATGAGGTTGATGTGGACGGGCGGAGGGTTCGGGTGAAGGTGAGCGCGGGGCGCGTAAAGGTGGAGCACGATGAGGCGGTAAGGGCTTCCAAGCTGCTGGGGTTGCCGGCGCGTGAGGTTGTCTCGTTGGCGGAGGAAGCATGGCGGCGCCAGGGGGACGACGAGCCTGTAGCTTGACCCCCGGTGGTCGGCGGGTCCTGTCACCGGAAGCGGCCTGGCCGTCGGAGCGGCCAGGTCCGCCACCGGCGCCACCCCCCGACCACCTAGGTTGAGGCTCCCCGTCGCCCCCTATGCTTCGGAAGGTGAATGAGGAGCGGCTTTATTTTCGGCAGCTTTTGTCGGGACGGGATTTGGCTCTGGGGGACATGATGGCCCGGCAGATGGTGAACTTTGTTTATCTGATCGGGGATCGCGAAACCGGGGAAGCGGTGGTGGTGGATCCGGCCTACGACCCGCAGGGGATTGTGGACGTAGTCGAGGCCGATGGGATGCGGCTTACGGGGGTGTTGGCCACCCACTACCACCCCGATCATGTGGGCGGGTCAATGATGCAGTTCTCCATAGCAGGCGTGGCCGAGTTGTTAGATCTGGTGTCGGTGCCGGTGCATGTACAGGCCGATGAGGCCCGCTATGTCACCATGACCACCGGGATCGGGGAGGACGATCTTTGCCGGCACGAAAGCGGCGATGTGTTGTCTGTGGGGGAGGTTGACATCGAGATGATCCACACCCCGGGCCATACTCCCGGGAGTCAGTGCTTTTTGACCAACGGGCGCCTGGTGGCTGGCGACACGCTGTTCTTGGAGGGGTGCGGGAGGACCGATCTGCCGGGCAGCGATCCGGCGGCCATGTATGAAAGCCTCACCCAGCGGCTGGCCCGGGTTCCCGACAGCGCCACCTTGTATCCCGGCCATCTGTACTCGCCCCAGCCTTCGGCCTCGATGGGTGAGACCCGGCGCACCAACTATGTGTTCATGCCCCGCTCGGCCGAGCAGTGGCTGGCCATGTTCGGGGGCTGAACGAGATGGGCTCGCCGTCAACCGACAATCTCCTGGCCGCATTGGACCCCCATGTGGCTGGCCCGCTGGAGGAGTTGGTGCAGTCTCTTGATGGTGTGGGGCTGGATCAAGGATTGCTGAAGCTCTGCGCTACCCGCGTTGAGCAGATGATCGGGAGTGGGGCGCTGGCCGCGTCTCCTCAGGACGATCGAGAGAGAGTCGTGCTGGCGTTCACCGAGCAATACGTGCTGGATGCCCACGGGGTGACCGATGAACTGTGCGCCGAGCTGAACGCGCATTTGTCGGCACCAGAATTGGCCGCGCTCACCACGGCCATTGCCACATTCGAGGCCCTGGCTCGTAGCCGGGCTGTGTTAAAAGGAGTCATGGAATGACCAGGATTGCCATTCCCGAAGGCGGAATGTCGCTATTCGACCATCAGCCGGAGCTGTTTGCGGTGTTCAACCGCTTCTACGGCACGCTGTGGAGCGAAGGGCAACTCGACCAGGCCACCAAAGAGGTAGGCCGGCTCCGCAATGCCCGGGTCAACGACTGCAACATTTGAAAGAACCTCCGCTTCGCAGGTGCGAAGCAGCAGGGGCTAACCGAAGATCTGGTGGAGCAGATACAAGACGGCTACGACGACAGCGAGTTGCCGGGTCGGCTCAAGCTGGCCTTGCGAATGGCCGACGCAGTGATCTCCGACCCGTCAGGACTCAGTGCGGCGGATCAGGCGGCTCTGAGCGAAGAGTTCACCCCAGCCGAGTTGGCCGAGCTGGCGCTCACGGTGGCCATGGCCGCGGGGTTCTCCAAGGCAGCCATTGCCTGGGGCCCACCCCCGGTTATCCCCGTCACCGAAG
>VYEX01000033.1 GCA_009842675.1 Acidimicrobiia bacterium
TGACACCACAGCCATGGGCGCCACCGGCCGAAACCGCGACAAAAGCGCCTTCCGGTTGTCGGGTGGTGTAATGGCCATCCAATCTCCAACACACAACCTTGCCGTAGATCCTGAGCGCGCAGGGATTACGAGTACCTACCGAGACGGCCGTTGCCAGAACTTTCGGCGCCAACAGAGATCCATGGAAGCTGTTGCGGGTCGGGTCTGTAGCGTGGAAGTTGCGAAGCTGGCCCAGAGCCACATCATCGATTGTCAGATGGCACCGATTCGCTTCGTCGTGGGCCCAACTCACTGCGGCAAGCACCACTTGGCCGTTGGCGGTTTTGACGACCGGAATCGGCTCAAGGCCTACTCCGTAGGCAGCGAAACACCGCTTCGCTACAGCTTCCGCCTCGGCAACTGCTTGTTCATCGTGCGCAGGAAGGTGCCTGTAGATTTGACTCGGAGGGCAGCGGGTAGACAAAAGGGGCGCGTGGTTCGACAGCCATTGGCAGCGCAGCACCGCCAGGGCGTTACCGTCGAGAGTGAGGTAGCACCCAATTGATTCGTTGTAGCCCCATTGCACTACGGCTAGATCGGTTTGAAGGTCGGCAGTTCGGGCCACAGGGATGGGCCTTTGGGCCAAGCCATGATGGGCATAGCACCGCTCAGCTACCGAGCCTTCATTCGATTGATGATCAACCGCAGACTGTTCATCGATAACCGCTACAGCACCGCCCGACACAGCGAAGGCAATGGCAACCGCAGCGCTTGCCAGCAAGAGCTTCGCCCTCGGACGAGTCCGCAAAGTCACCTGTCTCCACAATTGCTAGGAAGCCCCCCCCCCCCGCCAGGTACAGGGGTGGCAGTCGTCGCCATTGAAAAATATACCACTTGATTTACAACTCTAATGGCTGCATATGCGACCGACCTCTACAAGTGTCTGTCGCGGCGGCCATGTCCTTGAGGACGGCAAGCACAGACCGTTGTCGTCGAGAGAGTCAGAGAAAGGGGTGTCGGATGGTTAGATCAAACCCAATTCAGCAACCGCGTCGCGCTCTTCGGCTAGCTCGGCCACGGTGGCGTCAAGGCGGGATTGGGAGAAGTCGTTTAGCTCTAGGCCGCCCACGATGGACCACTGGCCGTCGGCGGTGGTGCAGGGGAACGACGAGATGAGGCCCTCGGGCACGCCGTAGGAGCCGTCGGAGGGCACGGCCATGCTCACCCAGTCGTCCGGTGCAGTGCCGTGGACCCAGTCGTGGACGTGGTCGATGGCGGCGTTGGCGGCTGAGGCGGCGCTGGACAGGCCCCGGGCCTCGATGATGGCCGCTCCGCGTTGCTGTACGGCGGGGATGAACTCATCGGCAATCCACGCCTGATCGCCCACCGCGTCAGCAGCCGACTGACCGCCAACTTGGCAGTTGAACAGATCGGGATACTGGGTGGCCGAGTGGTTGCCCCAAATGGTCATGCGGCTCACCTCGCCCACGCTCACCCCCAACTTGGCCGAGAGCTGCGCCACGGCCCTGTTGTGGTCGAGGCGGGTCATGGCGGTAAATCGCTCAGAGGGAATGCCGTCGGCGTTGTTCATGGCGATGAGGCAGTTGGTGTTGGCCGGATTGCCCACCACCAGCACCCGTACATCGTCAGCCGCACCAGCGGCCAGCGCCTGGCCCTGGGTGGTGAAGATAGCGCCGTTGGCCTCCAGCAGGTCGCGGCGCTCCATGCCCTTGCTCCGGGGCCGCGACCCCACCAGCAAGGCGTAGTCCACGCCGTCGAACGCCTCATTGGGATCGTCGGTACACATCTTTCCGGCCAGCAGTGGGAAGGCGCAGTCGTCCAGTTCCATTGCCACTCCGGACAGAGCGTCCATGGCCGGGGGAATCTCCAGCATTTGAAGCACGACGGGCACGTCGGGCCCGAGCATCTGCCCGCTGGCGATGCGGAACAGCAGACTGTAGCCGATCTGGCCCGCCGCTCCGGTTACTGCCACTCGCTTGGGGTCGCTCACCGACGAGCCTCCTTTGGTCTGAGTGTGGAGCTGAGGAGAGTGGTTGCCGTCAGGTGACTAGAGCCGGTCGACGATGGCCGACGCAAACTCCGAGCACTTCACCTCAGTGGCCCCGTCCATAAGGCGGGCAAAGTCGTAGGTAACGATCTTTTCGCCGATGGTGGCCTCAACCGCGTTGATGATGTCTTCAGCCGCGTCGTCCCAGCCCAGATGCTCGAACATCAGCACGCCCGACAGCAGCACCGACGACGGGTTCACCTTGTCCTGCCCGGCGTATTTGGGGGCGGTTCCGTGGGTGGCCTCGAACACGCCGTGGCCGGTCACGTAGTTGATGTTGGCCCCCGGAGCGATGCCGATACCGCCAACCTGGGCGGCCAGGGCGTCGGACAGGTAGTCGCCGTTGAGGTTCATGGTGGCAATCACCTCGAACTCGGACGGGCGGGTGAGCACTTGCTGAAGGGCGATGTCGGCGATGGCATCCTGCACCAGGATCTTGTCGCCGGCATCTCCGCCGCAGTCGTCCCAGCCCACGGCCACATCGGAGAACTCCTCGCGTACCAGCTCGTAGCCCCAGCCCCGGAACGCCCCCTCGGTGAACTTCATGATGTTGCCCTTGTGGACCCAGTGGACCCGCTTGCGGTTCCGCCGCACGGCATAGTTCAGCGCGGCCCGCTGAAGGCGCTGCGACCCGGTCTTGGACACCGGCTTCACGCCGATGCCGGCGTCTTCGGCGATGTTCCAGCCCAGGGCATCGTGGAGCAGATCGCGCAGCTTGGCCGCCTCGGGGGTGAAGGCCTCCACCTCGAGCCCGGCGTAGATGTCCTCGGTGTTCTCCCGGAAGATCACCATGTCCACCAGCTGCGGGTTCTTCACCGGCGACGGCACGTTGGTGAACCAGCGCACCGGGCGCAGGCACACGTACAGATCCATGATCTGGCGGATCGATACGTTCAGGCTGCGGAATCCGCCCCCCACCGGAGTGGTCAGGGGGCCCTTGATGCCGATGAGGTACTCGGTGAACTTCTCAATGGTGTCCTGGGGAAGCCAGTCACCGGTCTCATTGAAGGCTTTCTCCCCGGCCAGCACCTCTATCCAGTCGATCTTGCGCCCGTGCTTGCCCGCCGCGGCATCCAGAACGTGCTTGGCCGCCGGCCAGATATCCACCCCGGTTCCGTCGCCCTCGATGAACGGGATAGTGGGATTGTCAGAGACGTTGAGCTTGCCATCAGCTCCGATTGTGATCTTGTCGCCCATATGAGGCGAGCATACCGACGAGCCTTGGCACCCAACGAAGCCAAGAAACAAGTAGCAGCAAGGGCTGGTGGGGCAGCGGCAAACAATGCCGAATTGCTGTCGACCGGGCCATACGCTGACCGTTGATGACCCGGATTGCCGACTTGCTGGGTGCCCAGAACACGCTGTCGTTCGAGTTCTTCCCCCCGGCCGACGAGGTTGCCGCTAAGCAACTGGAAAAGACACTGGATGAGCTGGCCGGGTTGTCGCCCTCATTCGTGTCGGTAACTTGCGGGGTGGGCGGCGACGGCCACGACCGCACCCGCGACATCGTGACCGACATCTGCCGGGATCGGACCTTCCCGGCCATGGCCCATTTGACGTGCGTGGGCCACACCCGGGAGGGCGTCGCCGCCCTGTTGGACGACTATGCCGCCGCCGGGGTGGCCAACATCTTGGCCCTGGCCGGCGACCCGCCCGACGGGTCAGCCATCAGCGGCGACTTCCACTACGCCTCCGAGCTGGTGGAAGTGATCCGGGACCATCCCGCTGACTTCAGCGTGGGAGTGGCCGCCCACCCCGAAGTCCACCCCCGCTCGACTAATCGAGCCTCCGACCGCC
Organism: Acidimicrobiia bacterium; assembly: GCA_009842675.1. Taxonomy (GTDB): domain Bacteria; phylum Actinomycetota; class Acidimicrobiia; order Acidimicrobiales; family Bin134; genus Poriferisocius. Next base: position 3,845 of record VYEX01000033.1, read on the forward strand.
AGCATTTGGCCGCCAAGCTGAGTAGGGCCGACTTCGCCATCACCCAGTTCTTCTTCGACCCCGCCGACTACGTGCAACTGTGCGAGGAACTGGCCGACTTGGGGTGTCAACAACCAGTGATCCCCGGCGTGATGCCGGTGATCTGGCCCAAGAGCATCCGCCGCTTCGCCGACATGAACGGCTCCACCGTGCCCGAGGATCTGTTCACCCGCCTTGAGTCCATGCCCGCCCCCGACAGAATCGGGGCCGCAGCCGAATCCGCCGCCAAGCTCTCCCAAACCCTGCTAGACGCTGGCGCCCCCGGCATCCACCTCTACACCCTCAACCGCCCCGAAGCCTCAACCCAGATAACTGAGTTGCTCAACCTCTAGTGGCGGAAGTGGCGTTCGCTGGTGAACACCATGGCCATGTTGTGCTCGTTGGCGGCGTCGATCACCTCTTGGTCCCGCACGGAACCGCCGGGTTGGATGACGGTGGCGCAGCGGGCCTCGGCGGCGGCGTCGAGGCCGTCGCGGAACGGGAAGAAGGCGTCGCTGGCGCAGGCGCCGCCCGCGGCCCGACCGGCGGCCTTCTCGGCCGCGATGCGCCCGGCGTCGCGCCGGTTCTGCTGACCGGCGCCGACGCCCACCGCTTGGCGATCCTTAGCCAACACGATGCAGTTGGATCCGACTCGGGCCGCTACCCGCCAGGCCAGCTCCAGGTCAGCCCACTGCTCGTCGGTGGGCGCCCTCTCGGTCACCACCTGCCAGGTTGAGCGGTCCATGGTCACGGTGTCGGGGGTCTGAACCAGAGCGGCGCCCCCGAGGGTGCGGACTTCTAGCTCGGCAGCCTCGGGCGGCAGGGCGTGGAGCACCCGCAGGTTCTTCTTCTTGGCCAGGAGGGCCAGTGCGGCGTCTTCGTAGTCGGGGGCGATGAGCACCTCGGTGAATATGTCGGCCATGGCCTCGGCCATCGCCGCGGTCACCGGGCGGTTCACGGCCACGATCCCCCCGAACGCCGAGACCGGATCGCACTCGTGGGCCCGCTGGTAGGCGGTGGCGATGTCGTCGGCCACGGCCGCTCCGCAGGGGTTGGCGTGCTTGATCACCACGGCGGCCGGGTCGTCGCCCAGCGAGAGGGCCAGCCGCCAGGCAGCATCGGCGTCGAACACATTGAGGTACGACATGGCCTTGCCCTGGAGCTGGGTTGCCTGGTCCCACCAACTCGACCGGCCGGCAATGCGGTAGCGGGCGCCGGTCTGGTGGGGGTTCTCGCCGTAGCGCAGCACCTCTTGGCGCTCCAGGGCTAGCGCCACGGTGGGGGGAAGCTCCTCGTCGTCGACGTCGGTCAGCCAGTCGGCAATGGCCGTGTCGTAGGCGCTGGTGTGGGCGTATGCGGCCTGGGCCAGCCGCCGCCGGGTGGTATCCGACAGCGCGCCGTCGCTCTCCAATTCCTCCAGCACAGCGTCGTAGTCGTCGGGCTGCACCACCACACCGACCCGCTCGTGGTTCTTGGCCGCGGCCCGCACCATGGCCGGACCGCCGATGTCAATCTGCTCTACCGAAGGGTCGGAGCGGAACGGGTAGAGGTTGCTCACCACCAGGTCGATGGGCGTGATTCCCCGCTCGGCCAGGTCGCTCACGTGGCCGGGGTTGGACAGGTCGGCCAGCAAGCCGCCGTGGATCGCGGGGTGGACGGTCTTGACCCGCCCGTCCATCATCTCAGGGGCACCGGTGACTTCTTCTACTGGGATGACCGGGATCCCGGCGTCGGCCAAAGCGGCGGATGTGCCCCCGCTGGAGATGATCTCCCAGCCCAGGGCCACCAGACGCTGGGCCAGATCGATGACTCCAGTTTTGTCGTACACCGACACCAGCGCCCGGGGCGGCTGGTCAGCTCCCTGGCTCATAGGACATATCCCCGATCGATGATCTCTTGGACAGTGCGGATGTAAAGGTCGCGCTCCACCGTCTTGATGCGCTCGTGCAGCGTATCCACCGTGTCTCCGGCCTCCACGGCCACCGCCTGTTGGGCCAAGATCGGACCGGCGTCCACCTCCAGGGTGGCCACGTGCACGGTGCAGCCGGTGACCTTGACCCCGTAGTCCATGGCGTCTTGCACCGCGTGCCAGCCGGGAAAGGCGGGGAGCAGCGACGGGTGGGTGTTCAAGATGCGGCCCCCGTAGGCATCCTGGATCGGCTGGTCCAGCACCGTGCCGAACCCGGCCATGGCCACCAGCTCGATCTGGGCGGCTTGAAGGCGCTCGGTCACCTGCCGGGTGTAGTCGACCCGGTCGAATTCGGGGCCGAAACTGGTCCGCTCCACCAACTCACAGGCCAGGCCGTGATCGGCCGCCACCTTCTCGGCCTTACAGGACCGGTCCACCAGAACCAGCGAGATGGGCAAGCCGCTGCGGGCCATAACATCCAGGATCGTCCCACTGCCCGAGGCCAGCACCGCTAGTCGCATCGAGCCGAACCTACCACCCGTTTCCCGCCCCACAGACGATGTCTTTTTGCCAGCCGATTCGCCTCTGATTTCAGAGGGCTGCGACCACCTCGGCCATGATGTCGCCCGCTTCACTGGGGCTCTGGCCGATGCGCACACCGGCGGCGGCCAGGGCGTCCATTTTGGCCTGGGCGGTGCCCTTGCCCCCCGAGACGATGGCCCCGGCGTGGCCCATCTTCTTGCCCGGCGGGGCGGTGAGCCCGGCGACGTAGGCCACCACCGGCTTGGACACGTTGGCGGCGATGAACTCGGCGGCCTCCTCCTCGGCCGACCCCCCGATCTCGCCGATCATCATGACCGCCTCGGTCTCGGGGTCTTCCTCAAAGGCGGTTAGGCAGTCGATGAACGAGGTGCCCGGCACCGGGTCGCCACCGATGCCCACACACGTGGTGCAGCCGATGTCTTTTTGCTTCAGCTCATACAGCGCCTGGTAGGTAAGAGTGCCCGAGCGGCTCACGATGCCCACCGGGCCGCCCTCTTTGGCGATGTGGCCGGCGGTTATGCCGATGTTGGCCTTGCCCGGGCTGATGAGGCCGGGACAGTTGGGCCCCAGCAGCCGCACCCCCGGGTAGTCGGCCTTGAGCTTGTTGTAGAAGAAAGCCTCGTCATGCATGGGCACGCCCTCGGTGATGACCACGATCAGCTCTACCCCGCCCTCGGCGGCTTCGAGCACCGCGCTGCGCACCCCGGCGGCGGGGATGAACACGCACGACACGTTGGCGCCGGTGGACTCAACGGCATCGGCCACAGTGGCGAAGATGGGCACGCCTTCCACGTCGGTGCCCGCCTTTTTGGGGTTGGTGCCAGCCACCACCTGGGTGCCGTAGTCCCGGTTCAACATGCCGTAGTAACGGCCCTGGCTCCCGGTGAGGCCCTGGTAGACCACCTTGGTGTTCTCGTCGATGAAGATGCTCATTCCAAGCCTGCTTTCCCTTGGGGGAAGATGCTCATGATGCGGCCCCTTTCGCGAGGGCGACGGCTTCTTGGGCCGCCTCCAGCATCGTTGGCGCCATCATGAGCCGGTCGCTCAGATGGGGCTCCAGCAGCGCCCGGCCCTCGTCGGCGTTGGTGCCGTCGAGGCGGATCACGATGGGCGAGGCGATGTCCACCCGGTTCATGGCCTCGATGATGCCGTTGGCCACCTCTTCGCCCCGGGTGATACCCCCGAAGATGTTGATGAAGATGGACTGCACGTCGGGGTCGTTGTTGATCACCTCTAGCGCCCCGGCCATCACATCGGCGTTGGCCCCGCCGCCGATGTCCAAGAAATTGGCCGGCTTTCCTCCCACCTGGTTCACCACGTCCACCGTGCTCATGGCCAGACCGGCGCCGTTGGCAATTACGCCGACAGAGCCCTCCAAGCCCACATATTGCAGGCTCTTGGCGTGGGCGGCAGCCTCCCGCTCATCTCGAGGCTGGGTGGCGTCGAAGGGGGCCAAGTCATGGCGGAATCCGGCGTTGCCGTCGAGGGTGACCTTGGCGTCCAGCACATGCACCCGGCCCTCGGGGGTGACGATCAGCGGGTTGATCTCCACCAGGTCGGCGTCGCCGCTTGTGTAGGCCTCATACAGCTTCAACAGCAGCTCCACGGTCTGGTCGGTGACGTCGGGGTTGAGATTGGCGGCCAGCACCCACTGGCGGCACTGGTCCGCGGTGAGCCCGTCCACGGGATCAACCCAGATCTTGGCTATGGCGTCGGGGTTCTCCTCGGCCACCGCCTCGATCTCCACCCCGCCCTCGGCCGACAGCATCCCCAGGTGCTGCTTGGCCGACCGGTCGAGGGTGAAGCTCACGTAGTACTCCTCGGCGATGTCGGAGGCCTTCTCGATCCACAGGTTCTCGACGATGTGGCCCCGGATGTCGAGGCCCAAGATGTTGGACGCGTGGGTACGCACCGCGTCGATGTCGGCGGCGTATTTCACGCCCCCGGCCTTGCCCCGCCCGCCGGTGTGTACCTGGGCCTTGACCATCACCGGCGTTCCCAGCCGCTCGGCGGCGGCCACTGCGTCGTCCACGGTGGTGACCGCTTCGCCGGGTGAAACCGGCATGTCATACGACGCGAAGAACTGTTTTCCCTGATATTCGAATAGATCCACGGGCTCCCCAATACAGCGCGATGGCCAAGTTTGCGGTGTCGTTCGGCGATGGTTCGTTCCGCCGTTGCTTCGCCGCGATACTAGGAGCAACGTCGTCTAGTGGAACGAACCGAGGAAGGACTCGTGCCCGTCTCATCTGGCCCAAAGATCACTCCGCTGCGAGCGGTTGTCTACTCCGTGATCAGCATCGGGCTGGGGGTGGGACTGGTATTCGCCGTGGTGTCGCTGGCCGGCTCCGACCGCATTGAGGTGAAGCTGGGAGACGACGACTTCAACGCCGGCGACGCCGAGAACCTGGCCGCCGAGATCGCCGAGCGGGGCCCGGTGCCGTGGGCCCCGCTAAGCCGGGGGCGAAGCATCTGGATCAACCACATCGGCGACAATCCGGAGAAGGGCTGGTTCGCTTTCGACGTGCAGTCTCCCGGGGCGAGCGGCGAATGCGTGGTCGACTGGGACGCCGAGCGGAAGCTGTTCGTGGACACCTGCGATCCCACGCTGGTGTACTCGGTCACCGGGGAGGGCCTGACCCAGTTCGGGGTGTGGGTGGACGACGGCAACCTCTTCGTAGACGTGAACGCCAACGACGGCCCTTGAGAATTACCCTAAAACGCGCGGCTTTTACGCCATCACCCCAGCCCTGTCAAGTGTCAAAATACGACAAAAGCTTGTCGTGTTTTGACACCCCTTTTTGCTCTCATGCGTATTCGACTCCCGGTATCTTCAAATGACAGCTACACCTGGTCGGAGTCCTGCCCGCAGGATTCCGCCACACAGGCAAGACACAGGAGGAAAAGATGAGAATTCACCGCCATTTTCGACAAGCTAAGGCGAGGGCCATGGCCGCTATTGCCGTTTGCCTGCTCGCAGCTGTATTGACCCCCGTGGCTTCTGCGGAACCCGCTCTGGACAACGCGACCAGTTGCGGCAGTGTCGGAAGCGCCACCGACAGCGCTGGCGGCAACGGCCCCGGCCCGACAGGGCCGGTTGATGGCAGCTCTGTTGCAACGAATGGATCTGTCGGGCAGGTCGCAGAGAACTCCACCTACGATGACGCAGCGCTGAAGATCTTGGACGAGCATACGGAGTTGTTGCGCCAGTCCGACGTCACAGATCCAACCATCGTCGAGGGCAAGCTAGAATCCGACTGCGGAGTCGCTTTCATACTCGAAGGCGCTGATAAGCAAATCGGCGCCGTCGGGATAACCGGGCTTCAAATCAACGAGAACTCCCGCTGGCTCGTACAAGGACTTGAAGGGAACCGGGGCTACAGGATGATGGCCGTCCTCGAAAACGCCCAAGCGCCGAAGTCCTACACCGTCAAACTCGAACTCGACCAAGACATCTCCGTGGTGAGCCTGGACAACGGCGGTGCCGTTTTCGTCAACAACGACAACCTGGTGATCGGCTCAATACTCGCCCCCTGGGCCCTCGACAGCAAAGGTCAATCAGTACCGATAGTCCAGACGGTCGCTACTACCGGAATCACGATCACAGTGGACACCAGCAGCGTGACCGCCTGGCCCGTCATCGCCGACCCCACCTACCACACCTTCCGCTGCTACTCGCAGCTGATTCACCCTGGGTTTCGCGCAGGCTCCAAGGATTGGAGCAAGTATGGGATCC